>NZ_JBHYZO010000011.1:0-205187 GCF_042753785.1 Streptomyces sp. NPDC059256
ACTGACGAGACACGGCAGTACGCCACCACCCGCCCCGACACCGCAGAGGCATCCGGAGCGGGCACGGCGACCAGCCAGGTCCCGGACGGCGCCTGAGTGACTGGAACGGGCATCCTGCCGTCCTTCACCCATCGCCAGGCGGTCTGGTAACTCACGCCCTGCTGCCGCGCCCACTCCGAAAGCTTCACAAGATCAAGATATCCGGGACGTGCGACTAGAAGTGACTATGAATGACTAGAAAATCTGTAGCAGCTTTCACCCCCTCGGGCCCGGAACCCGCCCGCAGACGACCTTCGGGCGGCCTTCAGACCGCCCGGACTGACTGAGCCAGACCGCACAGTCGGACTCGGCCGAGCTTCAGCCGACCCTGACGAACAAGGGCTCGCCCACGGGCGCCGCACCGGCCGGCAGCAACGCCAGGTCGAGGCCGCGTACCAGGCGGGCCCTCAGCACATCGTGGCCGGCCAGCGCCTCGGCCACCCCGCGCACGGCATCGGCCTGCGGCGCGCCTTCGGCCAGCACCAGGGCGAGGGTTCCGTCCGCGCCCTGGCCACCGCGCACCAGTTGGGCCCGGAGCACGGCGGGCTCGGCGCTGACCGTCTGCCGCAGCACATCGAGCACCGCGGGGTCATCCAGCGGATCGGCGCTGGTGCGCCCCTCAGCGAGTGCCCGCAGCGCCGCACCGCTCAGCTGGAACGGCACCGGCCCCGCCAGATCCAGGACCAGGGTGTCGGCCTTCTCATGGGCGGCGGCCTGTAGCGCCTGGTGCAGGGGCACGGCGACGGGCCGGGCCTGGGCGTCCCAGCGGGCGAGGGAATCCAGCGAGGTGAAGGCGGGCAAGGCCCGACGATCACCCGCGGTGAGCGTCGGCACGGCCATGTCGCTGGTCTTCTCCCGGCGCAGCCCCGCCTCGTCCACTTCGACCTCGCCGAGGACTGCGACGACGGGAACCAGCAGTCGCGCTCCCTGGAGTGCCTCAAGGACCTGCCGCTCTGCGGTGCGGTCCTTCGCCCAGATGGCGAGCGCCGCAGCCAGTCGGGGGTCGGCGGTGCCGTCGTCGTCGGAGAAACCGGGGTCCGGGATGTTCTTGAGCGCCACGGGTCGAGCCTAGTTCCTCGCCGGGGACGCTGTGCCCCAGGGTCGCGTCCCGAAGGCGGGACCGGCGCCCTCTGGTACCGGGCGTCGCAGGGCCGGGCGGAATCTGCCGGACGGATCTAGGCTCCCGGGGTGACCGTCCGCATCTCAGTGGCCTTGCCTGGCCGCTCCTACGGCGATGAACACGACTACCCCTGCGCCAGTCTGGTGAAGGTCGCCATCCTGGCGGCCCTGCTCCAGCGGCGCGATGGACTCGGTGCGCGGGAGGAGGAGTGGGCTCGGGCCATGATCGTACGCAGTGACAACGAGGCCGCGACCGAGTTGTGGCACGTCCTGGGAGGTGCCCCTGGTCTGTCGGCTGCCACGGCCGGACTCGGGTTGCGGCAGACCTTGGCGCGGCCGGCATGGGGGTTGACCCGGACCACGGCACCGGATCAGCTCCGGCTGCTGGAGACCGTGTTCGACGGCGGGTATCCGCTGCTCACCACGTTGATGGGGCAGGTGGTCGAGGGGCAGCGGTGGGGCGTGTCCGCCGCGGGCGGACCCTGTGCCCTGAAGAACGGCTGGCTGCCGGTGCGACCCAGCGGGTTGTGGGCGGTGCATTCGATGGGCCGGGTCGGCGGACGATTGATCGCGGTCCTCTCGGACGGGCACCCCACGTTGGCGGCGGGTGTCTGCCGGGTGGAGGCTGCGGTGCGGGAAGCAGTACGAGCGCCCTGAGCACCGGGCGCACCCGTGGAGCGGCGGGTCTGCCCGGCGATGGCTGGCCCCGCCCCCTGGCCAGCAGGCTCGCCGGGACTTTCAGACCGGACAGCCCGGGTCATGGCGGTCACTCGCCGGCGCGGCCGGGAAAAGCCGTCAGCCCAGGTCGTCGCGGTCGGCCCGCCAGAGGACCACCGCGCCCACCAGGACCAGTGCGCCGACGCCTCCGGCGAGGGGGGCGAGCCAGCCGACCGGTGCATGGTCGGGTTGGTCGAGTTGCGGGCCGGGGCCGAAGTACTTCTTGGCGTAGCCGGCGGTGGACTGCCTGGGGTCCCTGGGGCGCAGCCCCTTGGCCCGGTCGATCGCCGCAGCCGGGTCCACCATGCCGTTGCCCCGAGCGTCGTCCCGGCCGCCCTGGGGACGGTCACGGGCCGTGTCCGCGATGAGCTTCTTGACCTGTGCGGGCTTCAGGTCGGGGTGGGCCGCGCGAACGAGGGCGACGGCTCCCGAGACGAAGGCCGCCGCAGCGCTGGTGCCCCACCCCTCGTAGTACTTGCGGTCGGGGTCGGGGATCACGATGTCCACGCCGGGTGCGCTGACCGTGGCGTACCACCGTTGGGTGGAGAAGGCGGCATGGCTGCCGAAGCGGTCGACCGCCGTCACGGCGATCACGCCGGGATAGGCGGCCGGATAGGAGATGCGGTCGCCCTTCTCCCCGCCGTTGCCCGCGGAGGCCACCACCACCGAGCCCTTGGCCAGGGCGTATTGGACGGCGGCGTCCTCGCTGGCCTCTGCGTGCGCCGACTCGCTGTCGTCGCCGAGTGAGAGGTTGATGACGTCGGCGCCCTGATCGGCCGCCCAGCGGATGCCCTGGGCCAGGGCGGTCCCGCGTGAGCTGCGGGCCTTCCCTCGGGCGGGGTCGGTGCCTTCGAGTATCACGCGCACCGGGAGGATCTTGGCCTTCGGGGCGATGCCCATGACTCCGTCCCGGTCCTCGGGTCCCCGGCCGTGGGCGGCGATGATGCCGGCCATGGCCGTGCCGTGGCGGGCCCAGGAGCGGTCGCCGGGGCCGGCGCCGAAGCCGATGAAGTCCTTGCCCGGCAGGACGTTGCCGTCCAGGTCGGGGTGCTGGTCGTCCACGCCCGTGTCCAGCACGGCGACCGTGACGCCTTCGCCCTTGGTGGTGCGCCAGGCGTGGTCCGTGTTCAGCGCGTCCAGGCCCCACTGTTGGGGCCTTATGCCGTCCGCGTGGGCGGGTGCGGCGGACAGGAACACCAGGGCCGTGGCCGCCACGACACAGGCGAGCCGCCGACGGCGGCGAGATGCACGGAAGCCACGGGAATGGCTGCGCGCAGAAGGAACACGAGCAGCGGGGGGCACCTGGGTGGCGCGAGCAACGCGCAGAACACCGAGCGGACTCGACGAGGTCATTCCGGCGGCTCCGCTGCGGTGCTGAGGGCGCGTACGAGGGCTTTCTCGATGCCGTCCGCCAGCCCGCCCGCCTCGTGCCCGAGGCCGGCCTGCGCCGCCGTGGTCTTGCCGCGGTCGACCCGGGCGACGGACGCGGGCTCGGGCGCGTTGACCGGACGCCCGTCGGCGAATCCGGAGACCGCGTAGACGATCACGGGCACCTGGGTGAGGACGGTGACGGTCCAACTGGCGCGCTGTCGGTCGCCGAAGCCCGCCGCGACCGTGCCCGGCGCGGGGAAGGCACGGGGCATCAGATCGGACCTCTTGGCGAGGTCCTCATTGCCGAATCGGGCCTTGAGGGTCTTCATGGTCGTCTTGTCGCCCTCGGTGAAGACGAGCCCGACGGTGGTGACGTAGCTGGAGGTGGCGTCGGTGTACGTCGCGCGCAGGGCACGGGCGCAGCCGACGGGTTGGAGGGTGCTCACCAGCAGGGGATCGAGTGCGGCGGTGCAGTTGCCGTCGGGGGCGACAGCCACGCGTGACCAGGTCCGATCGGCCTTGCCCGGACCCGCGCCCTTGCCTTCCACCTTGACGGGGAAGAGCGTGTCCACGGGAACGCTGTGCCACAGCGTCCGGGCTTCGGAGTAGCCGGTGTCGGTGGCGGTGTCGGCGCTGGAGTCCTCGGTGAGCCAACTCCCGGTGACGGCCCCGCCGATCAGCCCGAGTCCCAACACCACACAGGCGAGGGCGCCGATCGTGCGCAGGGGACGGCGGACCCGAAGGGGTTGCAGTCCGCCCGTTCGCTCGCTGGGGGTCTCGGGCGGGGGCCAAGGAGAGCCGGGGTACGAGACGTGCCGGGGGGCGGGTGTGCCCCACGGGTGGGGCTCAGGGGACTCACGGATGGCGCGCAGCCTGGCCGTGGGCTCGTCCGACACCGGTGCACTGTGGGCGGTCACCAGCGGGCGGTCATCGGACTCCCGGGGAGTGCGTCCGCCGCCGCTGCTGGCGGTTCGGTCCATGGCAGCGGGAAGAGGGTCCGGCGTACCGGTGGGCGGAGGGACCTTCGGGGTCGACCGCTCGGGGGGCAACGGCACCCGGGGGTCTGTGACGCCGGGGACTGCGGACGGGCGGGGTGGCGCGCTGGGCTGCACCGGTATGGCCGGGGGTGCGGACGGCCGCCCTCCGGGGGTGCTCCTGGGGGCTGCGGACGGGCGGGGCGGCACATCGGCCGTCGTCCCCGGCTGACTGCCGGCGTGGTCCTGTTGGGCTTCACGCGGGGGTCGGGTCGGGGCTGGCGGAGCATCACGGCGCAACTGTCGGGTGTCGACGTCGGGGCCCTGGGCTTCGGCGTCCGGGGAGCGGGGAGTCGTGGCGGGCCGGGCCGCAGGGCGGTCGTCCGGGGCATCGCCGGCCGCCGCGGACAGAGCGGGACGGGACGGAACGGGGGGTACCGACTCCGGTCGGCGCGGCACCGACTCCGGGGTGCCGGCGCAGAAACAGCCCGGTTCCCCCGCGGGGCAGTACGGAGTGGGGGCCGCGGCTGTGGGCCCGTTCAACGAACAGGTGCACCCTCGTACACCGCACGGCGGCAGGTCGATGGCGTACGGACCTGCTGCCGCATCACAGTCGGGGCAAGTACAGACAGTGCCCGATGTGCCCGATGTGACCGATGTGACCGATGTGACCGATGTGACCGATGTGCTCGATGTGCTCGATGTGCTCGATACATCGTCTGTTGCGCCGCCGCTATCGCAACCGGGGCACGAGCATGCGCCGGCGCGTGGTTCCGCGCCGCCCTCGGACTCATCCCGGCGCAGCCGTCGGGTGTCGACGTCGGACTGTCCGGGGAGCAGGGGGATGCGGAAGGGGCGGGACGGGCCAGGGACAGAGGCCCGGCGGGATCGTGTCGGATCGCCTTCCGGCTGTTCTGAGGTGTCCGCCGCGGGCTGTCCTTCGGACGGCAGCAGATCGGTGATCCCGGAGGCCCGCAGCGCCTGGGATGCCTGCTCCTGGGGGACCAACGCGTCGGTGATGCGGGAGGTGACCGGAGCAGCCGAGGAGTCTTCGGGTACGGACGGGGGCTGCGCCTCCGTACTCATCGAGCCCCCCGTTTCTCCTCCACGTACCACCGATGGGCAGGCTGCAGGAGGCCGGCGCGTCGGTCATGGCTTGTGCGTCACTCTACGGGTTGGAACCCGTCTCACGGGACCGTCGCAGCGGCTCCGGGGGGATCTGCCCAGAACATCCCCTCTACTGATCGGTAGCCACTTCTGGCATGCTCTGGCAGGCTCGGCCCATGATGCCCCGCGCTACCGACCGGGCCCGTCTCGACGGGGCCACCGCCTCCCTCGACGCTCCACTCGCCGTGGTGGATCTCGATGCCTTCGACGCCAATGCCGACGATCTGGTGCGGCGAGCCGGGGGCACGCCCATCCGGGTCGCGAGCAAGTCCGTGCGATGTCGCGCCCTGCTGGAACGGGTGCTCGCCAAGGAGGGGTTCACCGGCGTCATGGCATTCACGCTGGCCGAGTCGCTGTGGTTGGCGCGGGCCGGGTTCGACGATGTGCTCCTCGCCTACCCCTCCGCCGACCGGTCCGCATTCGCCGAGTTGGCGGCTGACCCCAAACTGGCCGCGGCGGTGACCGTGATGGTCGACGACACGGCGCAGTTGGAGCTGATCGACGCGGCGCGCGCCGGCGGTCGTGAGGAGATCCGTGTCTGTCTGGAGTTGGACACGGCGTTGCGGCTGTTGGGCGGACGGGTGCGGATCGGTGCCCGGCGCTCCCCGCTGAGCGAGCCGGCCGAGTTGGCGGAGTTGGCGCGTTCGGTGGTGCGCCGCCCGGGATTTCGGCTGGTGGGACTGATGGCGTACGAGGGGCATATCGCCGGGGTCGGTGATGCGTACGAGGGCCGGCCCGTGCTCTCGCGCGCCATCTCGCTGATGCAGCGGATCTCCCGCGCCGAACTCGCGGTGCGCCGGGCGGAGACCGTACGGGCGGTACGGGCGGTGGCACCGGATCTGGAGTTCGTCAACGGTGGTGGCACCGGCAGCGTCCAACACACGGCCGCGGAGGAGGCGGTGACGGAGGTCGCGGCAGGTTCGGGGCTGTACCAACCGCGGTTGTTCGACGACTACTCGTCCTTCTCGGGGCGGCCCGCCGCCCTCTTCGCCCTCCCGGTGGTGCGGCGGCCGGGTGTGGGGGTGGTGACGGTGCTGGGTGGTGGCTATCCGGCGTCAGGTGCGGCCGGCCCGGATCGGCTGCCCACGCCGCATCTCCCCACGGGGTTGCGCTTCGACGGCCGCGAGGGTGCGGGCGAGGTGCAGACCCCCCTGCTCGGTCCGGCGGCCGACGATCTGCTGATCGGCGACAAGGTGTGGTTCCGCCATGCGAAGGCCGGTGAACTGTGCGAGCGCTTCGCCCAGTTGCACCTGATCGAGGGCGATCAGGTCATCGACACGGTGCACACCTATCGAGGCGAGGGGCGGACCTTCCTGTGAGGGCCCGGCCCCTGCCGTGCCGACCGGTCGGGCGGTCCCGACTCAGAGCGGGGTGACGTACGCGCCCGAGATGCCGCCGTCGACGAGGAAGTCCGTCGCATTGACGAAGGAGGAGTCGTCGCTCGCGAGGAAGGCGACCGCGGCGGCGATCTCATGGGCCTCCGCGAACCGTCCCAGTGGGATGTGGACGAGTCGTCGTGCGGCTCGTTCGGGGTCCTTGGCGAAGAGCTCCCGAAGGAGCGGGGTGTTGACGGGGCCGGGACACAACGCGTTGACCCGGATGCCTTCCCTGGCGAACTGGACACCGAGTTCCCTGGTCATGGCCAGGACCCCGCCCTTGGATGCGGTGTACGAGATCTGGGAGGTCGCGGCCCCCATGATCGCGACGAAGGAGGCGGTGTTGATGATGGAGCCGCGGCCCTGGCGCTGCATGTAGGGGATGGCCGCCTTGCAGCAGAGGTAGACGGAGGTCAGATTGACGTCCTGGACCCGCCGCCATGCCTCGATCCCGGTGGTGAGGATGGAGTCGTCGTCGGGCGGGGAGATGCCCGCGTTGTTGAAGGCGATGTCGACGGATCCGTAGGTGGTGTGGGCCGCGCTGAACAACGCCTCGACCTGTTCGGCGTCGGTGACGTCGACCTTGACGAAGATGCCGTCGACCTCTTCGGCCGCGGCCTTGCCGGTCGTCTCATCGATGTCGCCGCAGACGATGTGCGCGCCCTCGGAGGCGAGCCGCCGCGCGGTGGCGAGGCCGATGCCGCTGCCCGCTCCGGTGATGACGGCGGTACGGCCGACGAGACGACGGCACACGGGAGTTTCGGTCATGGGTGGTCAGACCTCCGTACTGCTGAAGAAGACGTTCTTGGTCTCGGTGAAGGCTGCGAGTGCGTCCGGGCCCAGTTCACGGCCGAGGCCGGACTGTTTGTAGCCGCCGAACGGGGTCCAGTAGCGGACGCTGCTGTGGGAGTTGACGGATAGATTGCCCGCGGCCACGGCCCGACTGACGCGGATGGCCCGGCCGATGTCCCGGGTCCACAGGGAACCGGAGAGCCCGTAGGGGGTGGCGTTGGCGAGGCGGATGGCGTCGGCCTCGTCGTCGAAGGGCAGGACGACCGCGACCGGCCCGAAGACCTCCTCACAGGCGACCGGCGCTCCGGCGTCGACCTCGGTGAGGACGGTCGGGGGGAACCAGAAGCCGGCACCTGTGGGGGCGGTGCCACGGATGCCTGGCAATGCGTCGGGTACGTAGGCGCGGACCCGATCGAGTTGGGCCCGTGAGATCAGCGGACCCATCTGGGTCTTCTCGTCGGCCGGATCCCCCACGGTGATCGCGGCGATGGCGGGAGCGAGACGTTCCAGGAAGCGGTCGTGGACGGAGCGCTGGACCAGGATGCGGGTTCGCGCGCAACAGTCCTGCCCACTGTTGTCGAGGAAGGACATGGGCGTCGCCGCGACGGCGGCTTCGAGGTCGCAGTCGGCGAAGACGATGTTGGGGCTCTTGCCGCCGAGTTCGAGGGTGACCCGCTTCACCTGCTCGGCACAGCGGGCCATGATGGCCTTGCCGACGCGGGTGGAGCCCGTGAAGACGATCTTCGCGACTCCGGGGTGTTCGACGAGTGCGTTGCCGACGATGTCACCGGCGCCGGGGAGCACCTGGAACAGGTGCTGCGGAAGTCCGGCCTCCAGAGCGAGTTCCGCCAGCCTCAGCGCCGTCAACGGGGTGGTCTCGGCGGGTTTGAGGAGAACGGCGTTGCCGGCCGCGAGGGCGGGGGCGGCACCCCAGGCGGCGATCGGCATCGGGAAGTTCCAGGGCGCGATGACCCCGATGACACCGAGCGGTTCGAGGATCGTGATGTTCAGCCCGCCGGGGACCGGGATCTGCCGACCGTTGAGCCGCTCGACCCCGCCGGCGGCGAAGTCCAGAAGGTCTCGGACATTACCGGCCTCCCAACGGGCGTTGCCGATGGTGTGACCTGCCTCCAGCACCTCCAGTTGCGCAAGTTCTTCGAGGTGCGCGTCGACGGCGAGGGCGAAGCGGCGGAGCAGCCGGGCCCGGTCGGCGGGCGCCAGTCGCGTCCAGCGCTGCTGCGCCCTCGCTGCGAGGGCGACGGCGGCGTCGACCTCGTCGAGGGTGGTCGCCGGGACGCTGCGGAGGAGTCGGCCGGTGGTGGGATTGAGCACTTCATGGTGCGACGCGTACGGCAAGACATTCCTCACGTGGGGTCAGAGAACGGTGTCGGCGGGAACCGACCCTTCGGCGGTCCGAGCGGCTCGGCCGCCGAAGGGTCGGTTCCCGCCGTACGGAGACGGTCTCCAGCACCCGGCACACGGGGCCGGTGCGCATCCGTGGCTCTTCATCGGCGTTGCATCGGCGATCCAGTGCTGCCTCAGTGCTGCCTCAGTGCTGTCTCAGTGGCGTTCAGTGCCGTTCGAAGGAGCGGCGGAGTTCCCAGTCGGTGACGGCCGCGTCGAAAGCGGCCAGTTCCACCCCGGCCATGGTGCGGTAGTGGGCAAGGACCTCATCGCCGAATGCCTCCTTGGCGATGGGACTGGTCTCCCAGAGCTCGGCCGCCTCCCGCAGGGTGGTGGGCACCTGGGCGTAGTCGGCGGCGTACGCGTTCCCTGTACAGGGAGCCGGGAGTTCGAGGCCCTGTTCGATGCCGTGGATGCCTGCGGCGATCATGCCGGCGACCGCGAGGTGCGGATGGGCGTCACCGCCGGGCAGCCGGTTCTCGAAGCGCATCGAGCGACCGTGTCCCACCACGCGCAGGGCACACGTGCGGTTGTCGAACCCCCAGGCCACGGCCGTGGGTGCGAAGCTGCCTGGCTGGAACCTCTTGTAGGAGTTCACCGTGGGCGCGTACAGCAGGGAGAAGTCCCGCAGGGCGGCGAGTTGTCCGGCGAGGAAGTGCCGCATCACGGGCGACATTCCCCCCGGCCCGTCCCCCGCCATCACATTGCGGCCGTCCTCATCCGCGAGGGAGAGATGGATGTGGCAGGAGTTGCCTTCGCGCTCGTCGTACTTGGCCATGAAGGTGAGCGCGTACCCCTCCTGTGCCGCGATCTCCTTGGCCCCCGTCTTGTAGAGGGCGTGTTGGTCACAGGTGACCAGGGCGTCGTCGTAGCGGAAGACGATCTCGTGCTGGCCCGGATTGCACTCGCCCTTGGCCGACTCGACCGTCAGTCCGGCCGCGGCCATGTCCCTGCGGATGCGGCGCAACAGGGGCTCGATGCGGCCGGTGCCCAGGAGCGAGTAGTCGACGTTGTACTGGTTGACGGGTGTGAGCCCGCGGTAGTCGCGGTCCCACGCCTCTTCGTAGGTGTCCCTGAAGACGATGAACTCCAACTCGGTCCCGACCTTGGCGGTGAAGCCGAGTTCGGCGAGTCGGGCCAACTGGTGGCGGAGGATCTGCCGGGGGGCGGCGACGACGGGCGAGCCGTCGTGCCAGGCGAGGTCGGCGAAGAGCAGGGCCGTGCCGTCGTACCAGGGCACGCATCGCAAGGTGGCGGGGTCGGGTCGCATCGCGAAGTCGCCGTAGCCCTGGTCCCAGGAGGACATCTCGTACCCGTCGACGGTGTTCATCTCGATGTCGACGGCGAGGAGGTAGTTGCAGCCTTCGGTGCCGTGGGCGAGGACCTCGTCGAGGAAGAACGGCGCGGCGAACCGCTTGCCCTGGAGCCGGCCCTGCATGTCGGGGAAGGCGAGCACCACGGTGTCGATCTCGCCGCTCGCCACACGTGCGCGAAGCTCGTCGACCCCGAGCGGAGGTGTGCGATCTGCCACAGGGATGATGCCTCCTTGGATGAGCCAGCAGCCCTAAGGTATTGCTGTGGACCATTGATTGGGAAGAAGAAACGACGACGTGGCGAAGAATGATGTGGTGACCGACCGGCTCACGGCCGTCCTGCGCCCGGTGCGCGCGGGCAACGGGTTCGAAGAGGCCCTGGAGCAGATCCTGCGTCTGCTGCGCCTCGGCCTGGTGCCGGCCGGCGAACGACTGCCGGCGGAACGGGCACTGGCGGAGCGGTTGGGGATCAGCCGGGTCACCCTGCGCGACGTGCTCAAGGTCCTCACCGACCAGGGCCTGGTGGAGAGCAGAAGGGGGCGGTACGGCGGAACGTTCGTCCTGAGCCGGCCCGAGGCCCGCGGCGAAGCGGAGTTGCGCCGCCGGGTGGGCACCGTGGACGTGACGGACACCCTGCACTTCCGCGAGGTGCTGGACGTGGGGGCGGCCGGGCTGTGCGCGTCGAACGGGCTGACCGACGGCGGGGCGATACGGCTGCGCAGCGCCCTACTGGCCACGAACGAAGCCCCTTTGGACGAGTACCGCCGCCGTGACACGCTCCTGCACCTCACGCTCGCGGAGCTGTCCGGCTCTCCCACGCTGGCCGTGCACTACGCCGCCGTCCGGGCGGATCTGAACGACCTCCTCGACTGCATCCCGCTGCTCGTGCGGAACCTGGAGCACTCGCAGCACCAGCACACCGCCCTCGTCGATGCGGTGCTCGACAAGGACGCCGACGGGGCGCGGGATGTGATGCGCGAGCACTGCGAGGGCACGGCGGCGCTGCTGCGGGGCTTTCTGTCCTGAGCCGGACGCTCGTACTGGGCTCTGCCCAACGCTCGTACTGATCGCTGCCTGACGCTCGTACTGGACTCTGCCTGACGCTCGTACTGGTCTCTGCGCCGACCCGTGGCTACCGGCTTTCGGGTGCGCGCTTTATGCGCCGCCACGTCCTGCGGCATCCGACGCACGAGGCTTGCGCGGACCCACACCTTCAGCAAAGGTACTCAGTCACACCTTTGAAGGGCAGGGCTGCTCCCATGGCCGTAGGCACCGGCTGTTCCCCCTCCTCAGACGCCCCGCGTCCGCAGGTTGCGGCGCCGCGCCGATGCGACGGTGGCCGGTTACGCCTGAGCTGACCTGAAGCGGATGGTCCATCAACCACCCCTCTGGGCGCCCCCAACGACAAGCCGCCTTCGCTTCGGGCCCTCGCACGGCAGTCACAGTCCCGCCCCGGCATCTTGGGCGGCGTCGAGATCGTTGTACGCCGGCCGGCGGGGCAGGCGAAGCAACAGCCGGGTGCTCCGCCTCCGACCGCAGCCGTACTCCCCGGCCGAGGCGACAGAAGCGAGAGAAACGACGGACATGACGGATGTGATGGAAGTGACGGACATGCCCCGACCCCTCATCGGCATCACCACGTACCTCGACACGGCCGCCTGGGGAGTGTGGCGACGGCCGGCGGCCCTCCTGCCGGCCGACTATCCGGCCCTCGTCCAGCGGGCGGGAGGGGTGGCGGTCATGCTGCCGCCCGACCCGGACCCCGCTGCCGCCCACGCGGCCGTGGCCCGGCTCGACGGTCTGATCCTCGCCGGCGGTGCCGATGTCGATCCCGAGCACTACGGCGCCACACCGGACCCGCGCGCCGGTCCCCCGGCCCCCGAACGGGACCACTGGGAGTTGGCCCTGATCGACGCGGCACGTGCGGTGGGCACCCCGATCCTGGGGATCTGTCGGGGCATGCAACTGCTCAACGTGGCCCTGGGCGGCACGCTGCTCCAACATCTGGACGGACACATGGAGGCGGAAGGAATCTTCGGCACCCATCCGGTGCGGCCGGTGCCGGGCACCCGGTACGCGTCGATCGTGCCGGAGACCACACAGGTACCCACCTATCACCACCAGGCCGTCGCCCAACTGGCACCCCTTCTCAGGGCGAGCGCCCATGCCGAGGACGGCACGGTGGAGGCGGTGGAACCGGCATTCCCAGGCGAAGGCTGGCTGCTGGGGGTGCAGTGGCACCCCGAGGTCGGGCGGGACCTTCGGATCGTGCGCGCGCTCGTCGCCGTGGCCTCCGGAGCCGAACCCTCGGTCAACTCTTCGTCAGTCCCAGCAGGTCCCGCGCCGGCCCTGTCGGACGCTGGGCACGTCGCCAGACCGCCCGCAGCGCCCGCCGGAGCTCCACTCCCTCCACCCGCACCCTGATCAGTCGTCGTGCGGCGAACTCGTCGAGCACGGCGAGTTCGCTGAGCACCACCGGTCCGGCACCACTGACCGCAGCCGCCTTGACCGCTGTCGTCGAGCCCAGTTCCAGCAGCGGTTCAGCCGGTCCCCCGTACGCGGCCAGTGCGGAGTCCAGCACCTGTCGCGTACCCGACCCCCGCTCCCGCAGGATCAGCGGGGCGACGGCCAGTTCGGCGGCGGTCAGGGGCGCCCGCTTACGTGCCCATTCATGCAGCGGGGAGACCGCCACCACCAGTCGATCGTGGCCGATGACGGCCCCGTCCAGACCGTCGGGCACGGACAGGCCCTCCACGAACCCCAGCTCCGCATCGCCCGCGAGCAGTCGTTCCGCGACCGTCGCGGAGTTCCCCGCCAGGAGGGAGACCACGGTGTCCGGGCGCTGGGTGCGCAGCGCGATGAGCCAGCCCGGTAGCAAGTACTCGGCGATGGTCATCGAGGCCGCGACCCTCAGCCGCGAGTCCCGGCGCCCCCGCAGGGCCTGGGCGCCGGCATCGAAGACCTCTGCCGCCTCCACGACCCGCCGCGCCCAGTCCGTGACGAGCGCCCCGGCCTCGGTGAGCCGGGAGCCCCGCGGCGAGCGGTCCACCAGAACCAGTCCCAGTTGACGCTCCATCGAACGGATGCGGCTGCTCGCCGCCGGTTGGGTGATCCCCATCTCGCGGGCCGCTCGGCCCAGACTGCCGTGCCGGGCGACGGCGAGCAGCAGCTCCAGGGCGCCGAGGTCGGGCACCCGATGGGCCAGTGGGCCCCGCTCCACACGGTCATCGCTCATCAGTCCAGCTTATGAGGTCATAACGCGAAGATCCCTGGTGGGACGGGAGGAATCGGCCCACAGTGGCGCCATGGCCCTGGCACCACCCGTACCCGCACCCGTCTCCGTCCCACTGCCGCTTCTGCGGCACTTCACCCCCAACTGGTACGCCACGGTCATGGGCACCGCCATCGTGGCCAATGCGGGCGCGGCACTCGACATCCCCGGCACCCGGCCACTGCTCACCGCCGTATGGGCGCTGTCAGCGGTGTTGCTGATCGCGGTGGTCATCGCCCGCCTCCTGCACTGGCGCCACCACCGGGACCGGGCCAGGGCGCATCTGCTGGATCCGACGATCGCGCCGTTCTACGGGTGCGCTGCGATGGCGACACTCGCCGTGGGGGCCGGCACACTGCCCCTGGGCGCGCCCCTGATGGGGGCCGCGACAGCGGTACCGGTCGCCGTGCTGCTGTTGGTCCTGGGAACCGTCGTCGCAGTGGGTACGGCCTCGGTGATCCCCTGGCTGATGGTGGTCAACCGGCGGATCGAGCCGGGCTCTGCGTCCCCTGTGTGGCTGCTCCCCGTGGTCCCTCCGATGGTGGCCGCGGCCTCCTGGCCCCCGCTCATCCCCGAACTGCCCGCAGGCCAGTGGCCCACCGCGGTACTGCTGGCCAGCGCTGCGATGTTCGGTCTCAGCCTGCTGGCGACGCTCGCCGTCCTGCCGTTGGTCATCGCCAGGCTGCTGCGCCACGGTCCGCTCCCGCTCGCTCTCACTCCGGCCCTGTTCCTGGTCCTCGGGCCCCTGGGGCAGTCGACGACGGCCGCCGACGCGATGGCGTACGCGTCCCGAAGTGTGTTCCCTGCGCTCCAGCCGAGCACCGTCTCGGCGTTCGCCACGGGCTATGGAGTGGTGGCCATGGGCCTGGCGGTGCTGTGGCTGACCCTGGCCGGAGCGGCGACGGTACGGGCGATGCGCCGGGGGCTGCCCTTCACCCTGGGGTGGTGGGCGTTCACCTTCCCGGTCGGCACCTGTGTCACGGGCGCGGCGGCGCTCGGCGAGAGGACGGAGCTCACCGCACTGACCCTGCTGGCGGGCGGGCTGTACGTCCTCCTCGTAACGGCGTGGGCGGTGGCCGCGGGTCGTACGGTGCGCGGGCTGTTCAACGCAGAGCTGCTCGCAGCGCCGCGCCCAGCACCGCGGGCGCCGTCACCAGGGACGGCCCGTACCAGGTGAGATGGCGACCGCTGACCAGGGCAGCGGGGAGGCGGGGAAAGGACTCGGGTCCGTCCTCAGCAGTGAAGCGGTACGGCTCATCGGGGAGGACGACGAGGTCGGCGCCGCTGCGGTGGAGTTCGTCAAGGGGTATCCGGGGGTAGCGGTCCGGGTGCCGTGCGTACACGTTGTCGACCCCGAGTCGGTGCAGCAGGTCCCCGGCGAAGGTGTCCCGCCCCAGCACCATCCACGGTCGCCGCCAGATGGGCACCACAGCGGCCACGGCGGGCACCGCGCCCGGTAGATCGCCCGACCAGGCATCGGCGGCGCGAGCCAGCCAGGCCGGCCGGTGCAGCCCGCAGCCGTCGACGAGGACGCGCTCCAGTTCGCGCAGGGCCTGCTCCAGATCACGTACCTCGGTCAGGAGCACCGGGATGCCGGCGGCGCGCAGGGCGTCCAGGTCCGGTTGCCGGTTCTCCTCCTCATTGGCGATCACCAGATCGGGCGCCAGTCGGATCACCGCTGCCACATCGGGGTTCTTGGTGCCCCCGATGCGCGGTACGTCGAGGTCGGCGGGATGGGTGCACCAGTCGGTGGCCGCGATCAGCGCACCGGGCGCGCTGACGGCCACGGCCTCGGTGAGGGAGGGAACCAGGGAGACGACCCGCGGCATCGCAGGTGGCCCGGCCACGGTCTAGCGCTCCGGGGGGCCGAGGTGATCGGCCACGGTGACCACGACGATCCGGGTCTCCGGGAGGGCGGCCCGCCAGCGGTGGCGTACCCCTCCGGAAAGGAAGAGGGCGTCACCGCTGCCCAGCCGGTAGGCACGACCCTCGGCCTCGACCTCGACCACCCCGTCGGCGACGTACATGATCTCGTCGTTGCGGTGCTCGAACTCGCCGTCCGTGTCGTGTTCGCCCGTGAACTCCAGGGCTTCCAGTTGGTGACGGCCGTGCACCAGCCGCCGGGTGGTACCGCCATGAACGGCACGATCCGTATCGTCCAGCGCGGGTGGGGTGTCCGCACGGACGACGGCGACGGTCCGCGCGGCATCGGAGGCCGCGATCAATCGGCCCACGGTGGTTTCCAGGGCGTTGGCGACCCGCTCCAGAGAACGGTTGCTGGGCCGGGCCCGCTCGTTCTCGATCTGGCTGAGGAAGGGCACCGACAGACCGCTGCGCTCGGCGACCACGGCCAGGGTGAGCTCAAGGGCGCGGCGGCGCCGACGCACGGCCGCGCCCACCCGAAGGGGTTCGGTCTCCTTCGGGTCCTTGCCGTCCTTCGTGTCCATCCGCCCAGCTCCCCTTCCTGGTCCTGTCTCACCATACGCAGCTTCCGGGCTCGGTCGCGCGTATACGGTGCACGGGCCAGGCATCGAGGGGTACGCAGCACCGGGGTGGCCCCCGCGACCAGCGGAGACCACCCCATCACCATGCGTTACCCGCCGATGCTGCGGCGGTTGCGGCTACTGCGCTGTCATCGCCTTCTCCACCTGCGGATTCTTGGCCAGCCAGGCGCGGACCGCATCCTGTTCCGCGCCCTTCCCCGCCTGCTGGATCTCCGCCTCCAGGTCCGTCAGCTGCTTCTCGGTCAGCTGGAAGTCCTTCAGCCAGCGGGCGATCTCGGGCTCGTCGGCGGAGAAGCCCTTGCGGGCGACCGTGTGGACGCCGTCGCCCTCGCCCCAGGCACCCTTGGGGTCCTTGAGCTTCTTCAGGTCGTGGGTGCTGTAGGCCCAGTGCGGGGACCAGAGCGTGGTGAGGATGGGTTCCTTCTTCTGGTAGGCGCGCTTCAACTCGGCGAGCATCCCGGGGGTGGACCCGTCGACGACGGTGTACTCGCCCTCCAGACCGTACTGCGGGAGGACCTCGTCCTTGAGGAGCCGCATCATTCCGGCGCTCGGCTCGATGCCGATGATGCGGCCCTTGAAGGTGCCGGCCCGGCCCTTGAGGTCGTCGAGGGAGTCGATGCCCTTGACGTAGGCGGGTACGGCGAGTTCCAGCGAGGTGGGGCCGTACCAGGAACCGAGGTCCTCAAGGTCCTTGCCGTACTTCTTCCAGTACGTGGCATGGGTGGTCGGCAGCCAGGCGTCGGTCTGGAAGTCGATCTGACCGCCCGCCAGCCCCGTGTAGAGCGCGCCGGCCTCCAGTTGCTGGGTCTTGACGGTGAAGTCGCGGCGCTCCAGGACCTCCTTCCACAGGAAGGTGGAGGCGATGCCCTCGTCCCAGGGGATGTAGCCGATGGTCACCTCTCGGCCCTTGCCGATCCCGGATGCGCTCTTGCCGTCCCGGGTGTCGTCGCCGCTGGCGATGCCCATGCCTCCGGCGACCAGAGCGAGGATGGCGACGCCGACGAGGGCCACGACGGGTTGGGGACGGTGGTTCCACAGCGAGGGACCGCCGGCCGCCGCCTTCGCCCGGGCGATCGCGCGCCGGCCGAGCGGCGAGACCTGACGGCCGAGTTCGCTGGTGATCCGGTCCAGGTACATGGCGAGGACGACGATGGAGACGCCCGCCTCGAACCCGAGGCCGATGTCGACGTTGCCGATGGCTCGGTAGACCGCTCCGCCCAGACCGCCGCCGCCGACCATGCCCGCGATGACCACCATGGACAGTCCGAGCATGATGACCTGGTTCACCCCGGCCATGATGGTGGGCAGGGCCAGGGGGAGCTGTACGCGCACGAGGGTGTTGCGCGGTGTGGTGCCGAACGCATCGGCGGCTTCGACGAGTTCCTCGTCCACCTGGCGGATGCCGTGCTCGGTCATCCGTACCCCGGGCGGCAGCGAGAACACGATGGTGGCGATGATGCCGGGAACCACACCGACGCCGAAGAAGATGATGCCGGGGATCAGATAGACCATGGCCGGCATGGTCTGCATGAAGTCCAGCACCGGCCGGATGACCGTGCTGACGGTCGTGGAGCGCGCGGCCCAGATGCCGAGCGGCACGGCGATCGCGAGGGTCACGACGGTGGCGACGAGCACCAGCGACAGGGTCGACATGGCCTCGTCCCACAGCTCGATGGAATCGATCAGCGCGAAGCCCACGAAGGCGAGACCACCGGCGACCAGCCCGCGCAACCACCAGGCGAGCACGGCGAGGATGCCCGCGAACAGGAGCGGCTCCGGGGCGGAAAGGGCCGCGTCGATGCCCTCGTACATCCCCGTGACCAGGGAACTGATCGCTTCGAAGAGCCAGGAGAGGTGGAACTGGAGCCAGTCGACGCCGCGGTCGACCCAGTCGCCGAGGGGGATCCTAGGCACGGGCCACCGCCCGGGCGTCTGCGTCTGCGTCTGCGTCTGCGTCTGCGTCTGCAACAGGGTGCGTGTGGCTCGTGGTGGCTGAGTCGTCCGCACGGCCCGCGGAACGGCTCGGCGGGGCTTCCCGCACCACGGGCTCCCCGAGGACGGCCAGCAGTCGCGAGCGCGGGACGACTCCGGTGAGCTCGCCCCGGTCGTCGACGACGGCGACGGGTGCGTCGGTGGTGGAGCAGGGCGTGAAGAGTTCGACGATGGGCGCATCGGCCGATACCGAGGCGGGCGCGGCAGCCAGGACGTCCCGAGCGTTCGTCAGCTTTCGGCCGCGGTCGGTCACCATGCCGTACGCACTGTCCACGTCCGCCATGATCGCGCCGGCGGTGAGCACCCGGGAACGGTCGACGTCCTGGATGAAGCTGGCGACGTAGTCGTCGGCGGGGGTGACGAGGATGTCCTCGGCGGTCCCCAGTTGCACGATCGCGCCGTCCCGCATGACCGCGATCCGATCACCAAGCCGCATGGCCTCGTTGAGGTCATGGGTGATGAAGACGATCGTCTTCTTCAGCGTCTTCTGGAGCCGGAGCAGTTGGTCCTGCATATCGCGGCGGATCAGCGGGTCGAGCGCGCTGAAGGACTCGTCCATCAGAAGCAGATCGGCGTCCGTGGCCAGCGCCCGGGCGAGACCGACGCGCTGTTGCATGCCACCGGAGAGCTCATCGGGCCAGGAGTCCTCCCAACCCGCCAGGCCGACGAGTGCCAGCGCCTCCTTCGCGCGTCGGGCGCGTTCGGCGGCGGGGACGCCCTGGACCTGGAGTCCGTAGGCAGCGTTGTCGAGGACGCTGCGGTGGGGGAAGAGGGCGAAGTGCTGGAAGACCATGCTGATCCTGCTGGACCGCACGGCGCGCAGTTCGCGGGGGCTCAGGGCGGTCAGGTCCTGCCCGTCGAACAGCACGGTGCCTGCGGTCGGGGTGAGCAGCCCGTTGAGCATCCGCAGCAGGGTGGACTTGCCCGACCCGGACAGGCCCATGACCACGAACGTCTGTCCAGGCTCGACCGTGAACGAGGCGTCGATCACGGCAGCGGTCGTGCCGTCGGCGCGAAGCTCGGCGCGGTCGACGCCCGCTTCGAGCCTGCGTACCGCATCGTCGGGTCGTCTGCCGAACACCTTGTACAGATGCTCTGCCTGAAGCCTGGACACATACACCTCACGCGTTGAACGGAAACGATCCGCCGTCCCCCGCACGGCAGATCGCATCGGAGCCCGGTGGGTTCCGCCCACACGCCCCCGGGTCATCGCGCGATCGCTTGATCATGCACATCGTGTGCTCGACAACATCGCGCACTCGACACCATGGGGAGCTGCTCCGGGGGCGGAGCCTGCCCCTGGCCTGCAATGACAAACAAAAAGGTGACCCAGATCACGAATAGCCTGTTTGCGGCTCTTGGGTGCATAACAGGGCCGGGAGTCGACGAGGACCGAACCGAGGGGAAATGGTCGAGCGCCGCACCCGTCGTCCCCTACGACACGACGGCTCGGGGCAGAGCTCTCCCTCTCCCTGTCCCCTCCCCGTGCGGCTTCCCCGTGCGGCCTGCCCGCACGGCCTGCCCGTCGCTGCCCTGCGGTGTCAGTGGGCTACGGCATCATCAGGGGCGTGACGCGACGCCTGATGCTCCTCGACACCGCCTCCCTGTACTTCCGTGCCTACTTCGGCGTTCCGGACTCCGTCCGCGCCCCGGACGGCTCCCCCGTGAACGCCGTGCGGGGCCTGCTCGAATTCATCACCCGGCTGGTCCAGGACCACCAGCCCGACGATCTGGTCGCCTGCTGGGACAACGACTGGCGACCACAGTGGCGGGTCGATCTGATCCCGTCGTACAAGGCGCACCGGGTCGCCGTCGAGACCGAGACCGGTCCCGACGAGGAGGAGACCCCGGACACCCTGGCCCCCCAGGTGCCGGTGATCGCCGATGTGCTGGACGCCCTGGGCATCGCCCGCATCGGCGCCGACGGCTACGAGGCGGACGATGTCATCGGCACCCTCACGGCCCGTGCCACCGGACCGGTCGACATCGTCACCGGCGACCGGGACCTCTTCCAGTTGGTCGACGACGCCCGGGAACGACGGGTGCTCTATCCCCTCAAGGGCGTCGGCACGCTCCAGGTCACGGACGAGAGTTGGCTGCACGAGAAGTACGGGGTAGACGGGCCGGGCTACGCACAGATGGCGGTGTTGCGGGGAGATCCCAGCGACGGACTGCCCGGGGTACCGGGGATCGGCGAGAAGACGGCGGTCAAACTGCTGGACTCCTTCGGCGATCTGGCCGGAGTGCTGGCCGCCGTCGACGATCCGACCGCGAAGCTCACCCCCTCACAGCGCAAGCGACTCGACGAGGCCCGGGGGTACCTCGCCGTCGCTCCGACCGTCGTCGCCGTGGCCTCCGATGTGGCCCTGCCCGCCTTTGACGCAGCACTTCCCACCGTGCCACGCGATCCGGCGGCGCTGGAGGCACTTTCGCTGCGTTGGGGACTCGGCAATGCGCTGGGACGCCTGCTCGCCACACTCGACAAGTGATGCGTCTCGCGCGCAATCTGTACTTTCCTGAGCAAGGTGTTAACTTAGGCAAGCCTAAGCAATGCCAGAATTCAGGGAGACCACCGTGGCGGAACGACCTGCCCGCACTGCACCGAGGGACATCTACGAAGCTCGTGTGGTCCATACCGAACGACTCACGCCGCACATGGTGCGCGTGGTCTTCGGCGGGGAGGGCCTGGCGGGTTTCACCATGGACGGTCACACCGACAGCTATGTGAAGCTGATCTTCCTGACCGAGGGCATCACCTATCCCGAGCCCTTCGACCTGGTCCGCATCCGGCAGGAGTTCCCACGTGACCAGTGGCCCCTGAACCGCACCTACACGGTCCGCAGCTGGGACGACGCCCAGGGCGAGTTGACCATCGACTTCGTGGTGCACGGCGATGAGGGCCTCGCCGGCCCCTGGGCTGCCAACGCCAAGCCCGGCGATCTGCTGCACGTGCTCGGCCCCCATGGCGACTACGCCCCCGACCCCTCGGCCGACTGGCACCTCGTGGTGGGCGATGAGAGCGCGCTCCCCGCGATCGCCGCGGCGTTGGAGCAGATGCCGGCCGGTGCGATCGTCCATGCGTTCGTCGAGGTCGACAGCGCCGAGGAGGAGCAGAAGCTCATCACTCCGGACGGCGTCGAGGTCCAGTGGTTCCACCGCGGACAGAGTCCGGTCGGCGAGGCCCTGGTGAAGGCGGTCACCGAACTCGACTTCCCTGAGGGCAAGCTCTGCGCCTTCGTGCACGGCGAGGCGGCTTTCGTGAAGGAGCTCCGACGCCATCTGCGGCTGGAGCGCCAGGTGCCGCGCGAACAGCTGTCGATCTCGGGGTACTGGCGCTACGGCAAGAACGACGAAGCATGGCGTGCGGTGAAGCGCGAATGGAACGAGCAGGTGGAGCGGGAGCAGGAGCAGTCGGCCTGACCGCACCACAGAGCTCCACCATCCCCCCAACACCCCTGGCCGACTGACGGCCGGGGGTGTTGGACATACGGCGCTCCACGACGATCAGCGGTACGACGGCCGGGGATCGCGGCACGACGGCCGGGCGTACGGAAGCGGCCTGCCGGTTGGACGTACGGAAGCCGCCCCGTCCGGTGCGTAACCGCCCTCGCACGCCGTCGCACCTCGCGCTGGGGTGGGACCGCTCCCACCGCGCCATGTCGCGAGCATGCGGGCCTGACGGCCGGGCGACGGCACCGCCGCCCAATCGGCTGCACCGGACCGGCCGACCTCGATCGCCCTGCTCACTTCGCTGGGTGCCCCGCCGCCGTCCCGTACATCCGCGACGAGCGGTCCACATGGGCGAGGTGCCGTAGCGCCGCGAGCATCGCCTCGCCGAGCACGGTGCCCACTATCACTCGCTCGACCACGCCGTCCAAGGACGCCTTGGTCGCCACGAAGTCCAGGTCGGCACGGGCCACGCCCTCCGCGGCATCCGCGTAGGCGTCCAACACCTCCGAGAAGTCACCGTGTCCGATGCGATGCAGGGTGGCCAGGGCTCCGGCCAGCGCCTCCATCGCCGGACAGTCGTCCACGTCCTGCCACTCCCGTCGGGCGACCAGATCCGCCACCTGCTCCCGGGCGGTCTCCAGTGCCTCGTCCGGTTCGACTTCGGGATAGCGCTGGACCAGGAGGTCCGAGGCGACGCCCAGCACCTTGTGCACCGATTTGCTGGGATCGTCCACGGCGGCGAGGACATCGGCGATGGCAGCGACCTTCAGCCCCCCGACGTCGAGCAGAGCTCGGATCAGACGTAGTCGACGCTCGTGGGCGTCGCCGTAGGACGCCTGATTGGGGCTGGTCAACTCCCCTGCCGGTAGCAGCCCTTCCCGTACGTAGTACTTGATCGTCGGGACGGGAACCCCGGTTCTGCGACTCAACTCACCGATACGCACAGCCCGTCCACCTCTCCGCCCTTGCTCTTGCCGTTCCTCATCATAGATAGTGGCGCTCACGGATAGTGGACAGTGCCACTATCTATACTCTGGACGGGGGTCCTTCATGTCTTCCTGGCGTTCCTGGCATCGCCCACTCATGCTCTTCGCTGCTTCGATGGCCGTACTGGCGGCCGTATCGGCGATCGGCATGCTGGTGGACGACCGAATACTCGTGGGCTCGCGCATCTGGTTCAAGCCGTTCAAGTTCTCCGTGTCGCTGCTGGTGTACGCGGTATCCCTGGCCTGGATGCTCTCGCTGGTCACCCGCGCCCCAAGGGCCAGTTGGTGGGCCGGCACCACCATCGCCGCGACCGGCGTCATCGAAATGGTGATCATCACCGGACAGGTCGTCCGCGGCAAGCGCAGCCACTTCAACAACGAGACCGACTTCGACATCCTGCTCTACAACATCATGGCGTTCTCGATCATGGCTTTGTGGACGGCGGCCCTGGTCATCGCCGTACTCCTGTTCCGCTCCCGCATCGAGGACCGCGCCTCCACCTGGGCCCTACGGCTCGGCTCGGCGATCGCCCTGGTCGGCGCAGGTCTGGGAGTCCTGATGACCCTGCCCACCTCCGAGCAGCAGTCGGCCAGTGACAACGGCACGGCCACCACGGTGATCGGGGCGCACAGCGTGGGAGTGGCCGACGGAGGCGCGTCCATGCCGCTCACCGGCTGGTCGACGACCGGCGGGGACCTGCGGATCCCGCACTTCGTGGGCATGCACGCCCTCCAGGTACTGCCGCTGCTGCTGCTCGCCCTGCTCCTCCTCGCCACGCGCTTTCCCCGTCTGCGGGACGAACGCGTCCAGGTGCGCCTGGTGCTGACGGCATCGGCCGTCTACTCCGCCGTGCTCGCCCTGGTCACCTGGCAGGCTCTGCGCGGTCAGTCACTGATCGACCCCGATGCCGCGACGCTGACCGCAGCCGCCGTCATCGCCGCTGGCGGCGCGCTGGGCGTCCTGCTCTCCCTGCGCGGCGAAACGCCGTCCCCCCAGGACCAGGACGGCAGCGGCCAGGAATCCACCGAAGCGAGGCTGCCCGTATGACCGAAACCCTCTTCGACCTCTCCTTCCTCCTGGCGGTCCCCGTCTGGCTGCTGATGATCTTCGCGCCGACCTGGCGGGTGACCTCCCGCGTCGCCCGTTCGCCGCTGACGGTGGTGCCAATCCTGGTCGTGTACCTGGCGCTCGTGCTGCCCGTCCTGCCCGAGTTGTGGACGCTGGTCTCCGAGCCGACGCTGACCAAGCTCCAGGACCTGGTGGAGATCGCGGACGGCGCCGGAGCGGTCTGGGCCCAGATCATCGCGTGGGACCTGCTGGTCGGACAGTGGATGTTTCTTGAGGCCCGACGGCTCGGCATCCACCCGCTGGTGATGGGCCCGCTGCTCGTCTTCACGATCCTGCTCTCCCCGTTCGCCCTGCCCGTCTTCCTGGTGCTGCGCGCGGTGCAGGGTGTACGGATCGCCCGACGCGATCCACAGCAGTCCGAGCCCCGGGAGAGCTGAACCGAAACCGACGACGGCGGTACGGAGTACACCTACGGAGGTGCACCAGGGGCGCCGCAACTGCGGTGCCCCTGTCCGTACGCCTCCCCACACACCAGGCGACTTCACCTGATCGAGTGAAGTCTGCCGAAAGGATCCGCCGTACCCCGACCCGGCCCGATGCGATACCCCTGCAACCAACCGCCCACCCGGACCAATCCATCGGCGCCGCAGCCTCGAATACCTGGTGAAGACTGTCGGACGACAGACCGCTCACTGGAGGAAAGACCGCGTGAAAGAACCCGTATTCGTCGGCGGTCCGGCCCCGGCACAACCGGACCTACAGGAGTTGCTCGGCCTGGTCGCCCGCGGTGACCAGGACGCCTTCTCGCGGGTCTACGACGTGGTGTCCGGTCCGGTGCTCGGCCTGGTGCGAGCCGTGTTGCGCGATCCCGCCCAGTCGGAGGAGGTCGCCCAGGAGGTGCTGATCGAGGTGTGGCGCACCGCCGCCCGCTACCAGCCCTCCCGAGGCTCCGCGATGACCTGGATACTCACGCTCGCCCACCGGCGCGCGGTGGATCGGGTCCGCTCCGCCCAGGCCGCATCCGATCGTGAACAGCGAGCGGCGCTCCTGGACCGGACGCCCGAGTACGACGAGGTCATCGAGCAGGTGGAGGCCAGTCTCGAACGGGAGCAGGTCCGTCGATGTCTGGGCGGACTCACCGAACTGCAACGGCAGTCGGTGACCCTCGCCTACTACCGAGGGCTGGCCTATCGCGAGGTCGCCGAATTGCTCGCGGTGCCCTTGGGCACGGTCAAAACACGACTGCGCGACGGACTGATCCGGCTGCGCGACTGCCTGGGGGTGAATGCATGACCGCCGCCGACCTCCACACGTTGACCGGCGCCTATGTGCTGCACGCACTGGGACCGCAGGAACGAGCCGAATTCGAGCGCCATCTCACCGACTGCTCCTCCTGCGGGCAGGAGGTCCGCGAGTTGGCCGCCACCGCGGGGAGACTGAGCATGGCCGTGGCGATGGTGCCTCCGCCCGAGCTCAAGCAGCAGGTGATGCGCCGGATATCGAACGAGCGCCAGGTGCCCCCTGGGCCGGGCCGTTCCCGTCCGCTACGCGGCGGCCGTGGCCGCGCGCTGTCCCGCTTCGCCCTCGCGGCCTGCGTGGCTGCCGCGGTGGGTCTCGGCGGCACCACCGTCTGGCAGCACCAGCAGGCCGAAGACGCCAGGCAGGACGCGCAGCGTGCGGAGCAACGATCGGCCGATCTCGCCGCGGTCCTCGCGGCCCCGGACGCCAAGGTCACCACCGGTGCACTGCCCGGTGGGGGCAGCGGCACGATCGTGGTCGCCAGATCCCTCAACCAGGCGGCCTTCTTCACCACCAACATGCCAGAACCGCCGGCCGGCAAGGTGTACCAACTGTGGTTCAACGACGACGGGACCATGCGTTCGGCCGGTCTGATGGACTCGGCTGCGTCCGACAATGCCGTACTGATGAAGGGTCCGGTGGACGGCGCATCGGGCATGGGACTGACCGTGGAACCCTCGGGCGGCTCTGCTGAGCCGACGTCCGCGCCCCTCGCGGTGATGGACTTCCCGGCCTGACCGCTCCGGTGAGCCGTGCAACCAGCCGGCAAACCGACACCGTACGAGAAGTGCCGGGTGGGTACCGACCCCACCCGGCACTTCCATCCGTCCCACCCCTTCGTCCCTTCCCGTCCCTCCGTCCCTTCCCGTCCCTCCACCCCTTCGTCCCTTCCCGTCCCTCCGTCCCTTCTCACCGAGGAGCTCGCCCTGACCGATCCCACGCCCCCCGCACCAGCGTGTACACCCCTGCCGCCGCACCCCGGGAGGGTCGGCGCATGAGTGTGTCCGTGATGCTGTTCACCTCCGACCTGCGGGTGCACGACCAGCCCGCCCTGAGTGCAGCGGTCCGTACCGCCGACTCGGTCGTCCCCCTGTTTGTCGTGGACCGGGGGGTGAGCCTGGCCGGCTTCGACGCCCCGAATCGACGGGCCTTCCTCGCCGACTGCCTGGCCTCCCTCGACACCCATCTACGGGAGCGTGGCGGCCGGCTGGTGGTCCGTACCGGCGATGTCACCGAGCAGGTCTGTCGGGTGGTGACCGAGACCGGAGCCCACACGGTGCACATCGCTGCGGGTGTCAGCAGCTACGCCCGCCAACGCGAGGACCAGCTCCGACGCGCGCTCCAAGAGTTGCGTTGCACCCTCGAAGTCCACGACGGGGTGATCACCGCGCTGCCGCCGGGTCAGGTCACTCCCACGGGCAAGGACCACTTCGCCGTCTTCACGCCCTACTTCCGCCGCTGGGAAGCGATCGGATTGCGCCGGGCGCTGGGCGCGCCGCGCCGGATCGACGTCCCCGAGCTGCCCGGCCATCCGCTGCCTCGGCGTTCAGCGGTCCCGGGGCTCTCCCCCGGGCTGGCCCGCGGTGGCGAACGGGAGGGCAGGCTTCGGCTGACCGCCTGGCTGGCCGATCGGACCGCCGGTGCGGACGCCTACGAAGAACGCCACGACGACCTCCAAGGCGACGCCACTTCCCGGTTGTCGCCGCATCTGCACTTCGGCACGCTGTCGGCGACCGAACTCGTGCAGCGGGCCCGCAAGCGCGGCGGCCCGGGCGCCGAGGCTTTCGTACGCCAGCTGGCCTGGCGGGACTTCCACCATCAGGTACTGGCAGCCCGTCCTGACGCAGCCCACACCGACTACCGCTCCCGACAGGACCACTGGCGTCATGACGACAAGGAACTCGCCGCCTGGCAGGAGGGACGCACCGGCTGTCCGATCGTGGACGCGGGGATGCGGCAGCTGCTGCACGAGGGGTGGATGCACAACAGGGCCCGGCTGCTGACCGCCAGCTATCTGGCCAAGACCCTCTATCTGGACTGGCGGGCGGGTGCGCGGCACTTCCTGAGCCTGCTGGTCGACGGAGACATGGCCAACAACCAGTTGAACTGGCAGTGGGTGGCGGGAACGGGGACGGATACCCGACCCAATCGCGTCCTCAGCCCGCTGGCGCAGGCGCAGCGGTTCGACCCCAAGGGCGACTACGTACGGCGGTGGGTGCCCGAGTTGGCCGAGCTTGCCGGGGCGAAGATCCATCGACCACAGGAGCTGGGAGACCTGGAGCGGGCCCGACTCGACTATCCGGAACCCTTGATCGACCCGGCGGAGGGCAGGGCCCGGTTCGAGCACGCACGCGGCCTCCACTGAGATCGGGTGGAGTGCGGGCCACATTTCATCGCCGTGTTGTCACACCCGCGATGTGCCGTCGGATCACATCGGGCACGCGTGATTCAGGGCTGTGGCCGCCCGGATCGGGGCAAGGGAGCTGGATCCGGGGCTGCGTTGGGTCGTTGGGCGTCCACCGCACCCCGGGCCGGACTGACATGTGCCGCCTGGGCCTAGGCTGGGGCGATGCAACACAAGGACCGGCTGGACCGGGTGGTGGGTGCCGTTGTGGGATCGGCGGTCGGGGACGCGTTGGGGGCGCCCTTCGAGTTCCGTGAACGAGGGGTGTTCGCGCGGGAGTTCCCGAGCGGGGTCGGCGTGATGTGCGGGGGCGGCGGCTGGGATCCGGGCGAGGCCACCGACGACACGCAGATGGCGGTCCTGGTGGGGCACTCGCTCCTGTTGCACCGCGGCCTCGACCCGGTGGACGTCTTCGGGCGGTTCCAACAGTGGGTGACCGGCGAGCCCAAGGACATAGGGCTACAGACGGAGGACGTCCTCACCAGTGGACTCCCCTGGGATCGGGCGGCGGCCCACCACTTCCGGATCACCGGCCACTCGGCGGGGAACGGCTCCCTGATGCGTGCCTCCACCGCTGCCGTGTACTTCGCCCCCGCCGGACGTGAGGTGACGATGTCGGCCGGCCGCCGGATAGCGGCACTCACCCACGGGGACCGGGCGGCGTGGGAAGGCACGGCGATCCTGCATGAGTTGGTCCGCGTGGCACTGGCGGGCGAGGACCCCGGTGCTGCGGTCGACTCCGCCCTGGAGCAGGTGGACTCGGCGCATCGGGACCGTTGGGCCACGGTGTTGGCACCGGACTGGCAACCCCAGGACGCCACCGAGTTCAACGGCGCGGTGTGGCCGTGCCTCGGATCCGCGGTGTGGGCGCTTCGGACGACCGGTTCCTACGAGGAGTCCCTGGCCGCGGCGATCGACCTGGGCGGCGACACGGACACGGTGGCCGCAGTGACGGGAATGCTGACGGGGGCGGTGTACGGGGGTTCGGCGATCCCCGACCGCTGGTTGGAGCCCTTGCACGTACCGTTGCCCGGATTCGGCTCCGTGTTGCGCACACCGGATCTGGTGTCGTTGGCCATGGCACTCACCCACTAACGCCCTGGCACCCTGATGCTCTGCCGCCCTGAAGCTCAGCCCGGCCGTCGTCGATCCGCCGTTCAGTGGCGACGGTCCTGGTCGGCCGGTCGGCGAACGGTGTGCAGCTCACCGGTCAGGCTGGGGCAGGAGCGCCGTACGGCACCCCGGCCCCAGCTGACCAACGGGCGTCACCCCACCGAGCTGTACGCCACCACACCGCGCAACAGGGCGTCGACGGCCTTGCGGGCGTTCTTCGACACCGTGCTGCCGTCTTCGGTCGGCGCCGCGGCGGCGATCTGACCCAGAACGTCGATCACCTGCTTGCACCAGCGGACGAAGTCGCCGGCGGGCATCTCCGCTTCCCTGAGCACCTCGTCGAGGCTCTTGTCCGACGCCCACTGGTGGACGGCCCAGGCGAAGCCGAGGTCGGGCTCCCGCTGGCCCACCCCCTCCGCCTGGTTGATCTTGAAGTCTTCCTCCAGGGCGTCCAGTCGACCCCAGATGCGGACCATCTCACCGAGCGCGGCCTGTGCCCTGCCGGCGGGAACCTTGGGTGCGACCGCATCATCCGACTGACGTGCCTCGTAGACGAGGGCCGAGACGCAGGCGGCGAGCTCCGCAGGACTGAGTCCCTCCCACACCCGGTCCCGGAGGCATTCGCTCGCGAGGAGGTCCAACTCTCCATAGAGCCGGGCCAGTCGTTTGCCGTGCGCCGTGACCTCGTCACCGCGCAGATAGTCCATCTCGGTCAGCAGGGCGACGATGCGGTCGAAGGTGCGGGCGATCGTGTTGGTGCGCCCCTCGATGCGCCGCTCCAACTGCCGGGTGTCCCGCTGGAGTCGGTGGTACCGCTCGGCCCAGCGGGCATGGTCCTCCCGCTCGGCACAGCCATGACACGGATGGGCGCGCAGTTCGGTCCGCAGCCGGGCGATCTCCCGGTCATCGGCCGCGGCGGAGCGCTCCTTGCGGTGCCGCTCGGGCACGATGTGTCCGGCCTTCGTCCGCAACGCCGACGCCAGGTCACGCCGGGACTGGGGTGAGCGCGCATTGAAGGTCTTGGGGATGCGCATCCGGTCCAGGGCCTCCACGGGCACCGGAAAGTCAATCGAGGCCAACCGCTTGACCTGCCGCTCTGCCGTCAGGACGACCGGACGAGGACCGTCGTGGTGCTCGAACCCGCGGTGTCCGTTGGTCCTCCCGGCCGGCAGCCCCGGATCCAGGACGAGCGCCAGCCCGGCGAACTTGCCCGTGGGCACATGAATCACATCGCCCGGCTTGAGCCGCTCCAACGAGACGGCCGCGGCGGCCCGACGCTGCGCGCTGCCCTGCTTGGCCAACTCCGTTTCCCGGTCCTTGAGGTCGCGGCGCAGCCGTGCGTACTCCTCGAAGTCGCCCAGGTGACAGGTCATGCCCTCGCGGTAGCCTTCGAGCCCCGCCTCGTTCTTCTGGACCTGCCGTGAGATGCCCACGACCGAGCGGTCCGCCTGGAACTGGGCGAACGAGGTCTCCAGCAGCTCCCGCGAGCGGTGTCGACCGAACTGCTGCACCAGGTTGACCGCCATGTTGTACGACGGCTTGAAGCTGGACCGCAGGGGATAGGTACGGGTGCCGGCGAGGCCCGCGAGTGCGGCCGGGTCCATCGCCCGCTGCCACAACACCACCGCGTGGCCCTCGACATCGATGCCGCGCCGCCCGGCCCGACCGGTGAGCTGCGTGTACTCACCGGGGGTGATGTCGGCGTGCTGCTCGCCGTTCCACTTGACGAGCTTCTCCAGGACGACCGAACGCGCGGGCATGTTGATGCCGAGCGCAAGGGTCTCGGTGGCGAACACGGCCTTCACCAGCCCACGGACGAACAGCTCCTCCACGACCTCCTTGAAGGTGGGGAGCATTCCGGCGTGGTGCGCGGCGATGCCCCGCTCCAGGCCCTCCAACCATTCGTAGTAGCCAAGGACATGGAGGTCTTCGGTGGGAATGCTGGCCGTGCGCTCCTCCACGATCTCGCGGACCCGCAGCCGCGCACTGTCGTCGTTGAGCCGCAGCCCGGCGTACAGACACTGTTGGACCGCGGCTTCACAGCCGGCCCTGCTGAAGATGAAGGTGATCGCGGGCAACAGCCCCTCGGCGTCGAGGCGCTCGATGACCTCAGGCCGCCCCGGCGTCCAGATCCGGCTGCGCTGACGCCGCTCGCGCTCACGGTCGGCCTCGCGGACCATCTTGCCGCGACGTCGGTCACGAGGGTTGTACGAGCGCTGGTTCTCCATCCGGGCGAGCCGGACGAGATCGGGATTGACCTCGCGGCGGCCGACACCGCGACCTCCGTGGTCGGTCTCCTCCTCGAAGAGGTCGTACATCCGGCGACCTGCCATGACGTGCTGCCACAGGGGCACCGGGCGGTGCTCCGAGACGATCACCTCGGTGTCGCCACGGACCGTGTCGAGCCAGTCACCGAACTCCTCGGCGTTCGACACGGTCGCCGAGAGCGACACCAGCGTCACCGACTCGGGGAGGTGGATGATCACTTCTTCCCAGACCGCGCCCCGGAAGCGGTCGGACAGATAGTGAACCTCGTCCATCACGACATAGCCGAGGCCGCGGAGCGCCTGGGACCCGGCGTACAGCATGTTCCGCAGGACCTCGGTGGTCATCACGACCACCGGGGCGTCGGCGTTCACGCTGTTGTCGCCGGTGAGCAGGCCCACCCGGTCCGCCCCGTACCGTTTGGCGAGGTCGGTGTACTTCTGGTTGGACAGGGCCTTGATGGGCGTGGTGTAGAAGCACTTGCGGCCCTGTTGCAGGGCGAGATGGACGGCGAATTCGCCGACGATGGTCTTCCCTGAGCCGGTGGGCGCGGCAACGAGCACACCCCTGCCCGCTTCCAGGGCCTGACAGGCTTCGATCTGGAAGGGGTCCAGATCGAACTCGTACATCTCGCGGAAGGGGGCCAGCGCGGTGGCTTCCTCAACGGCGCGGATGCGGGCGGCGGCGTAGCGCTCTGCGGGAGAGAGATCCTCGGTCATCTTGCTCACGAGCCTACCCGCCGGGTACGACAGTCAGCGCGGCCTTAATCGACGGATTGTCGCCCCGGGTGCGCGTCGCCGCCCTGGTCGGGTGATGGACCGGCAAACGTGGGGCGTCGAGCCGTGGCGCCCGCCCTGCCTGACTTCGGGCCCTCGGATGTCGAGGGGCGACCCGAACGGTCGGGGACACGGTGTCCAGCGGGTCGGGGACACGGTGTCCGGCGGGGAAGCCCTGCGGATCCATCGCCGCGGGGAGTTCGTCACCCGTGACCGTGGGTGAGCACCTGCACCGCTCCGGTCACACAGGTGGCGGTCAGGGGCAGCGGACCCAATGACTCGCCGTCCGCGTAGCCGGTGATCCCCTCCGCCTCCAGGGTGATCGAGCGGGCCCGGTGGACGGTGACCTTCGGATGGTCGAGATGGGTCCCGCGGTAGACACGGGGAAAGACCCTCAGCAGGGTGGTGCGGGTGCACTGTCCGACCACGGTCACGTCGAAGAGCCCGTCGTCCATCTCAGCGCCCGCACAGATCCGCATCCCACCGCCGTAGGAAGGTCCGTTGCCGATGGCGATGAGGGTGGCTTCCAGGGTGCGCGGCGGTCCATCGTCGAGGCTCATGCGGTAAGAGAGCGGACGCAGGGCCATGAGTTCGGCGAGCATCGCGATGTCATAGCTGAAGCGACCGCGCGGCCAGCTCATCCGGTTGGCGCGGTCGTTCACACGCGAGTCGAAGCCGCTGGCCAGGACCGTGCCGAACCAGGTCCGCCCCACCCGCCCCAGGTCGATTTCACGAGTCGTGCCGTCGCGCAGCGCCCGTGCCGTCACCCTCCCTGCACCCGCTGGATCTCCTATGGGCAGATCCAGTGCTCGGGCGAAGTCGTTGCCGGTGCCCACGGCGATCACTCCGAGCGGGGTGGTGGTCCCGGCGACGGCCTGGAGGGCGAGGGACACGATTCCATCACCGCCGACGGCTATCAGCGCCCCGGTACCGCCGACGACGGCGGCACGTGCCCGGCGCAGGGCGTCCGGGGCGTCCTCGCCCACGAGGGTGCGTACCGAGAAGCCGGCTTCCCGCAGGGCACGGGCGGCGGGCTGGGCCGCGCCCGCACCGCGACCGCGCCCTGCGGTGGGATTGACGAAAAGGGTGATCTCGCTGGTCACCCGCGAGACGTTACTGCACGTCGCAGCCGTGCCAGCAGGCTCGGCGGCGTCGGACGGTGACGGGTTCCGCCCTCGGTAGCGGGCAGGTCTCAGGTGATGTCGTCGTACCCGTTGAGCTGGTGGGCCCGTCTGCCGTCGCCGCTCGCCTGCTCCGGGAGCGAGCGCGAGGCTCCCACCGGCTCGATGCCACCGACGTCCTCGGGGGTGAGGTCAAGGTCGGATGCTTCGTCCGCACCGGGTCCCTTGGCCTCGCGGATCGCCCGCCGTCGGTCGTTGAGCAGGGAGAAGGCGGTGGCGAAGAAGTACAGGACGACGATCGGCGCGGCCAGGAGGACCATCGTCAGCGGGTCGGTACTCGGGGTCGCGAGGGCGGAGAAGACCGTGATCCCCATGATCATTCCGCGCCACCAGCCGAGCATCTTGCGCCCGGTCATCACCGAACCGAGGTTGAGCAGGACCAGGAGCAGCGGTAGTTCGAAGGCGAGTCCGAAGACGATCACCATGCGGGTGACCAGATCGAGCAGGTCGTCCAGCGGCAACAGGTTGTCCACGCCGAACGGGGTGAACTCGATCAGGACCTTCGCTGTGGTGGGCAGCACCTGGTAGGCGAACCAGCCGCCGCCGAGGAAGAGCGGGAACCCCGCGCCGACGAACGCCAGCGCGTACTTCTTCTCGCTCTTGTGGAGACCGGGCGCGAGGAACGCCCAGAGCTGGTAGAGCCAGATCGGCGAGGCAAGCACCACACCCGCCATCAGGGAGACCTTGAGGGCCAGGGTGAAGGGCGTCAGGAGACCGTTGATGGTGATCTGGGCGCAGGTGGTGCCCGCCGGCTGCTTCCTCAGCTCGGAGAAGGAGTCGGCGCATCCGACCGACTCCAGGACCGGCTTGGTGAAGAAGTTGATGATGTCGTTGTAGAAGAAGGCCGCGACGACCGTGACGACGACAACGGCCAGCAGCCCCTTGGCGAGGCGGTTCCGGAGCTCACGCAGGTGCTCCACGAGGGGCATCCGGCCCTCGGGGTCCTTCTCCTGCTTGCGGGCAGACTTGAGCAACCCACGTCCTCATCTCGTGCGACAGGCCCGCACCGGTGACCGGGCCTGTGGGCGGCCCTGTCTCAGCGCTGGGTGGAGTCCGTGGGCTCGGCCACGGGACGCGAACTGCTCACGTCCCCTGGCGCTGCCTTGATCGTGCGCGGGGCGGGGACGTTGTCCTCCGGGGCGCCGGGCTGCGGCGGAGCGGCCGGGGCGGTCTGCTGACCGTCCGACTTCATCGCCTTGGCCTCGCTCTTGAGGATTCGGGCGGACTTGCCGAGGGAACGGGCCATGTCCGGAAGCTTCTTGGCACCGAACAGCAGGATGATGACGACGAGGATCAGGATGATCTCCGGAGCGCCGATCCGTCCGAACATAAGCGTGTACCTTCTCACCGAGGCGGCATGGGGCTGAGCTGCGGTAGCGGTGGTCGAGCCGCGACCGGCTGCGATCGTAACTCTCACGGGTGAACACAAGGCAATCCCCTTGCGTACTCCCGTTTGCGGCCGGCGCCTCATTACCCGTGACCGCCGTCCCTCAGCGTACCGTCCTGCCGAGGCATACAGCAGGGGCGAGATCGGGGGCGATCTCCCGAAGTGTGCCCCCCTGAGGTGATTGGACATCGCCCGATCCCCTTCGGAAGCTTTCGTTCCGGGTGTTCGGCGTCCCACTCCGTGATACGCACCCGGCCCCCGGGGGCCCACAGCAGGCTCGGGGCGCAGCCCCTGTGGTCAACGCTTGTGATCAGTACACCTAGCGGCTTGTGATCAGTACACCTAGCGCAGGGTCTCGCCGGTGCGGGCGAGGTCGGACGCCGCCCGCTCCAGGTCCTCCACAGCACGGCCGATGCGATCGGTGGTCCGGGCGACCTCGCGCCCGAGCCGCTGCGTCTCGATGAACACCCGGACGCCGAGGACACCGAGAATGGCGATCCCGAGGAAGCCGAGGGCAATGGCGATCATGGGCCAGAACATGCGGCCGAGCCTAGACGGTTCCCGTCGGCCGGGTGAGCCGCAGGGTGCGGACCCCGCCGACGGTGAGCATCTCGACGATGCGCTCCCCGGCCGGCTTGCGCACCGACGTACCGCACTCGGGACAGGTGAAGGAGTAGAAGGTCGTACGGTGACTGGCCCCGATCGCCAGTCGCAGCGCCTCGGCCGACAAGTCGAAGCGGGCGCGGCAGTCGGGACAGGCGGCGGTGAACAGCACCGGCCCGTGTGCGGAAGTGACTGACGACATCAGAGACATGCGGTGCGGCTCTCCTTGTCCTGACCGGCGGGGTGACTTCCCCATCTGATCGCCGGGGTCGATCCGGACCGTCCGGAACCCCGACGTCGGGGGCGACTAGAGCTGGCCGGACAACTGCTCCGGCACCGGGACTCCCGTACCCTCTCCGGTCTCCGGGTCCACCCCGTAGGCGGCGAGTGCCTGCCGTGCGGCCAGCTTGGCGCTCTGCGCCAACTCGACCGGGGCCGTGATCCGCCCGTCGCGACCCAATCTGAGCGCCAGCCTGCGCAGCGACGCCGGAACCGGGGTGCGCACCGTGATCCGCAGACCGCCGTCGGGGAGCTCCTCGGCCCCTTCGTGCGGGTAGTACTCCGCCACCCACCGACCGGCGGGACCCACCTCGACCACGACCTCCGGGTCATCTGCCGAGGGCTGCACCAGAGCCTCGGACAGGTCCCGCAGCTCAAGCTCGGGCGGCGCGGAGGGAGCGTCGAGCAGCTTGATCTCGGCAACGCGATCGAGACGGAAGGTACGGCGGGCCTCCGAGAGCCGACACCATCCCTCCAGATAGGTGTGCCCCACCGCGAACAGCCGGATGGGATCGACCTCGCGCTCGGTCAGCTCGTCCCGCGCGGGCGAGTAGTAGCGCAGCCAGAGCCGCCGCCGCTCGGAGATCGCCCGATCCACATCGGCGAAGACCCCGCCCTCGGACTCGAAGGTCACCGAGAGCCGGGAACTGGCGCCCGCGGCCTCCCCCGCCGCCGCTTCCAACTTGGCGGTGGCGCGGAGCAGGGCGTCCCGGTCCCCCTCGCGGAGCCCGGGCAGCGTCGCCACCGCACGCGCCGCGACCAGTAGCGCGGTCGCCTCGTCCGCGGCGATCCGCAGCGGTTCGGCGACATCGTCGGGGTTGTGCCACCAGATGTGGTCCCCGTCGGTGTCGATGTCGAGGAGGTCGCCGCCGCGGAAGCTGGTTCCGCACATCGGCAGCACGTCGAGGTCGGCGATCAGTTCGTCCTCGGTGATCCCGAAGGCCCGGGCGACATCCCCGACGCGTGCGCCGGGGCGCTCCCTCAGATAGGTCACCAGCGACAGCATCCGCCGGGTCTGGTCAATGGCGTTGGCGGCCATAGTCGTACGAGTCCCCCTCAGCCCTGTGCCACGGCGAGCAGCCGGTCCACCACTTCGGCCCGCAGATCAGCGGGCTCCACCACCACGACGTCCGGGCCGAACTCCACGAGCCACGCGTCCAGCCCGTGTCCGTAGGGAATCTCCAACTCGTCCCAGTCGGCGTCGATCTCCCGTACGGCCGTCGCCCGCGCCCGCAGCGGATAGCCGCAGTCGGTGCGCAGCCTGATCCGGGCGGTACGGGTGGCGGTCTCCCCCGCCCAGCTCTCCACGGTCTCCCGCACGGTGACCACATCGGGCACCGGGGCGGTGAACGCGCCGGCACGCGAACGGACCTTGCCGGTGATGCGTGAGAGCCGGAACACCCGCTCACCGCCCCGGTCGCGGTCCCAACCCGCCAGATACCAATGCCCGCGCCAGCACTCCAGCGTCCAGGGTTCGACCTGACGCTGCTCCGGACGGGCCGCGGTGGCCTTGCGGTACTCGAAGATCACCGGGCGCCGGTCACGGCAGGCCAGCATCAACGGCTCGAACGCGGCCTCCCGGACCGGGATGCGCGGCTCCAGCGCGGTGAGCTGACTGTCGAACGCGTCCTCGGCCTCGGGCATCCCGGCCGCGCGCAGTTTCTGGAGCGCGCCGCTGGCGGCACCGGCCAGCCGCGCCTGCTGCCAGACGCCTGCGGCAACGCCCAGGGCGGCGGCCTCTTCGGCGTCCAGGGTGATCGGTGGCAGGCGGTTGCTGTCCCTGCGGGCGAGGTAGCCCATCTCGCCGTCGAGGTTCTCCACGGTCTCGATGACGAGTCCGAGTTCCCTCAAGTCATCCTTGTCGCGCTCGAACATCCGGTTGAAGGACTCGTCCGAGCTGCCCGCGCCGTCCCCCGGACCGAACGTCTCCACGTACGCCTCGATGGAGCCGCGGAGTTCGCGCTTGGACAGCGGACGCCTCGTCCCGAGAAGGCACAGCGCCAGGTTCACCAGCCGCTCGGCCTTGGCAATCGCCATCGACGCCCTGCACCTCTATCTGATCGAGTCGCTTCCGCCCTGCTGACCGTACCGCCCCAGGGTGTCCGGACAAAAGCCGAAGGCCCATGCTCCTAGGAGCATGGGCCCTTACCGGCCGTTTGGAGGCCGAACGGCGAATACCGGTCAGACGGCGATCAGGTCACAGACGAAGATCAGCGTCTCGCCGGGCTTGATCGCATTGCCCGCGCCGCGGTCCCCGTAGGCCAGCTTGGCGGGGATGATCAGCTGACGACGGCCGCCGACCTTCATGCCCTGCACACCCTGGTCCCAACCCGCGATGACCTGGCCGACGCCGAGCTTGAACTGAAGCGGATTGCCGCGGTTCCAGGAGGCGTCGAACTCCTCACCGGTGGAAAAGGCCACGCCCACGTAGTGGACGGAGACGACGTCGCCCGCCTTGGCCTCGGGGCCGTCGCCCTCCCAGATGTCCTTGATCTCCAGGGTGGCCGGCGGCTCGCCGCCCGGGAAGTCGATCTCGGGCTTCTCGATGCTCACTACTACTGCTCCTCTGAATCGTGAACGCGGCAACCCGGACAGTCTTGCACTTCAAACGGGGTGACGCCGCCCGGGGCCGGTGCCGGTCCGCGGTCGGCTACGGCTTGGTCAGCAGATCGACCGTGAACACCAGCGTGGCGTCCTTGGGGATGCCCTGCTGCTCCTGGTCGGGGAAGCCCTGGCCGGGCGGGATGACCAGCAGGATCCGGCTGCCGAGCTTCTTGCCGATCACGCCGTCCTTGATGCCCTTCACCGGCAGCTGGCCCAGCTGCCAGGTGATGGTGGCGTCCGACTGGTAGGTGCCTCCGAGCGGCTTCGCGCCCTGCCAGACGAACGCGTCGTACTTCACGACGACGCCGTCCTTGGCGGTCAGCTCGGGACCGGTGCCCTCCAGGACGTACGAGGAGACGAGGTCCTTCGGCGGGGCCGAGGCGGGGATGGTTACCTTGGGGGCCTTGCCGTCGGTGTTGGTGGCGACCTTCGGCAGGTCCTTGTTGTCCTGCGCGACCTCGGAGCCCTTCGCGGAGACCGGCACGGCCTTCGCACCCACGATGTCCATCACGAAGACCAGCGTGGCGTTGGCCTTGATGTCGCCCTGCCCCTGCGCGCCGTACCCGAGGTCCGGCGGGATCGACACCTCAAGACGGCTGCCGACCTTCTGGTTGGCGAGCGCCTTCTGCCAGCCCTCGATGACGCCGGGCGCACCGATCGTCACGTCGAACGGCTTGCCGCGGTCGAAGCTGTTGTCGAAGGGCTTGTCCTCGTCCCACTCCTGACCGAGGTAGTTCACCTGGGTCAGGTCGCCCTTCTTGAGGACCTCGCCCTTGCCCGCGCTGATGACCTCGATCTTGAGCTGCTTGGGCGGATCGCCTTCGCCCTTGGCCAGCGTCGGCTTCTCGCCGAACTTCGCACCGGCGGTGATGGCGGGCAGCCCGCCCTTGGACGAGACGGAGTCAGAGCCCTTGTCTTCGCTGCCGCAAGCCACTGTCGACAACAGCAGCAAGGGGACGACAACAAGGCCGGCTAGTCGGCGCACGTGTTCCTCAGATCTCAGACGTCACTACGGTCCCGGATACTCTAGGGCGTGCCAAGGGCCCCGCACGAAGAACGCACGGGGCCCGGGTGGCGTTCCAGACGTGTGTACGTGTCCGGCACCGCTCGCGTCGCTACATGCCCGCGATGAGCTTCTCCACCCTGTCGTCGACGGAACGGAACGGGTCCTTGCAGAGCACGGTCCGCTGCGCCTGGTCATTGAGCTTGAGGTGGACCCAGTCGACGGTGAAGTCCCTGCGCTGCTCCTGTGCACGACGGATGAAGTCGCCGCGCAGCCGGGCCCTGGTGGTCTGCGGGGGCACCGATTTGCCCTCGAAGATCTTGACGTCGTTGCAGATGCGGGCGGCCTGACCTTTGCGCTCCAGAAGGTAGTACAGGCCGCGCCGGCGGTGGATGTCGTGGTAGGCGAGGTCTATCTGAGCGACCCGCGGATGCGACATGGTCATGTTGTGCTTGGCCCGGTACCGCTCGATGAGCTGGTACTTCATGACCCAGTCGATCTCGGTGCCGATCCGGTCGAGGTCCTGTGCGTCGATCGCGTCGAGCGTGCGGCCCCAGAGCTCCAGCACCTGCTCGACGGTGCCGGTACGGATGCCGCGCCGGTCGACGAAGTCCACGGCCTTCTCGTAGTACTCGCGCTGGACCTCCAGTGCGGAGGCTTCGCGCCCGCTGGCCAGTCGGACCTTGCGCTGGCCGGTGATGTCATGGCTGACCTCGCGGATCGCCCGAATCGGGTTCTCCAGGGTGAGATCGCGTATGACGGTGCCCGCCTCGATCATGCGGAGCACCAGATCGGTGGCGCCGACCTTGAGCAGCATGGTCGTCTCGGACATGTTGGAGTCGCCCACGATGACGTGGAGGCGCCGGTAGCGCTCGGCGTCGGCGTGCGGCTCGTCCCGGGTGTTGATGATGGGGCGTGAGCGGGTGGTGGCGGAGCTGACGCCCTCCCAGATGTGCTCGGCGCGCTGGCTGACGCAGTACACCGCGCCGCGCGGAGTCTGAAGGACCTTGCCCGCGCCGCACAGCAGCTGGCGCGTGACCAGGAAGGGGATCAGGATGTCCGCGAGTCGGGAGAACTCCCCGTGCCGTGCGACCAGGTAGTTCTCATGGCAGCCGTAGGAGTTTCCGGCCGAGTCGGTGTTGTTCTTGAACAGGTAGACGTCGCCTGCGATCCCCTCCTCGTGCAGACGCCTTTCGGCGTCGACAAGTAGACCTTCGAGAATGCGCTCGCCTGCTTTGTCGTGGGTGACCAGCTCGGTCACGTTGTCGCATTCGGGTGTGGCGTATTCCGGATGCGAACCCACATCGAGATAGAGGCGGGCGCCGTTCCGCAGAAAGACATTGCTACTGCGGCCCCAGGAGACAACTCGGCGGAAGAGGTAGCGCGCCACTTCGTCAGGTGACAGTCGGCGCTGTCCCCTGAACGTGCACGTGACGCCGTACTCGTTCTCCAGCCCGAAAATGCGGCGGTCCATGTCTGAACATTACGCCTCAAGCCCTGAGCTGAAACCGGGTTCGGCGGCCCCATTCCGATCATTTTCCGCTGCGGGCTCCCCCTGTCCGGAAAGGCCGCCTCCGAAACCCACGATGTCGTTGGTGCGTTCGGGAGCCGCCAGGACCCGCTGGGTGGCCACCAGCACCACGAGCGCGGCGATGCCTCCCACACCCGCGACGGCGAAGCTCCAGTCGGTGCCGCCCCACTCGGCGGCGGGGCCCGCGACCGCGGTTCCGGCCGCGGCTCCCACGCCGAACGTCGTGACCAACCAGGAGAACGCCTCGGTCACCGTGCCCCTGGGGGCGTGGCGGTCCACCACGATGAACGCACAGGCGATCGCGGGGGCGAGGAACACACCGGCCACGGCCGACAGAACGGTCATCAGGACCACCCCCGGGGTGAGCACGAGGGGCAGATAGCCGAGCGCCAGCAGGGCGATCAGGACCATCAAGCGTCGCTCGGGGGCGCCGGCCCACTGCCGTGCGCCGTAGAAGGTGCCGCCGATGAGGGCTCCGAGGCCGAGGGCGGCCATCAGGATCCCGTAGACCGATTCCCGGCCGTGGTCGTCCGCGTAGGCCACCCCCGCGACCGTGATGGACCCGAGGGCGAGGCCGACGAAGAAGAAGGAACCCAGCAGCGCCAGCAGTCCCGGCGAGCGCAGAGCGCCCAGCCAGTGGGCGTCCCGCGGGGCTGAGCGCCAGGTGCGGGAGGGCTCGGACAGGACCACGGAGAGCGCCCCGAGGACCCCGATCACATTGATCACCAAAAGGGCGGCTGCGGCGGACCAGACGGAGACGATCACGGTGACCAACAGCGGGCCGAGGGTGAACATGATCTCCTGGGCCACCGCGTCCATCGCGTACGCGCGGTGCACCCGGTCCTGACGCCCGAGCACGCTGGGCCACAGTGCGCGCAAGCCGCCTTCGAGGGGTGGGGTGAACAGTCCGGCCACCGCCACGGCGAGGTACGCCAGCGGCAGCGAGCCGATGCCGACCACGGCCAGCAACACCATGCCGAGCGCCGATACGACGGCTGCGGGAAGTTGCACCTTCGGCTGGCCGTGGAGGTCGATCGCGCGCCCCAGGAGGGGCTGACCTATCGCCGTGGCGATGCCGTAGGCGGCTGCGAGACCGCCGGCGAGGGTGTAGCTACCGCCTTCCGCCCGGGTGAACAGGACGATGGCGATGTGGGCCGTGGCATTGGGGAGGCGTCCGATGAGGGTGCCCGCGAGCAGGCGCGCCGCGTGCGGCGCCTTCAGGATGTCTGCATATCCGGTGGCTCCGGTGGCCTTGGCACCCATGGCTCGTCCCTCTCCCCGAAACACCGGAGTGTTACGTATAACTTCCGCCGTTATACGTACCATGTCGACAGTCCGGGGGTCTACTGTGCCGCCGCCCCGGATTCATGGGGAACAGGGCGGCTCCAACAAGTCCGAGGACGGCAACGATGGCGAACGGCTCTTCGCAGGGCCCCGCCCGACGACAGGGCGACGGCGCCTCGGGCGGAACACCGGGAGCCCGTCCGACCAGCCGTGACGTCGCCCGGGTAGCCGGCGTCTCACAGGCGACCGTCTCCCTCGTGCTCGGGGACAAGTGGCGCGGCCGGGTCTCGGTGCGCACCGCGGAGTCCGTGCGGGCGGCGGCGAGCACCCTCGGCTACCGCCCCAACCTCGCGGCCCGGAATCTCAGGCTCGGCTGCACGAGGACCGCACTGCTCGTCGTCCCGGCGATCACCAACGAGTTCTTCGCCCGTGTCTACACGGGCGCCGCGGCCCTCGCCGCCGACCATGGCTTCGGTGTGGTCGTCTACCCGTCACCCGACGGCATCGGACCGGCGAAGAACCCCTTCGCCTCCGCACGCGCCGCGCTCGACGGGGTCATCGCCTCGTCCATGGCCGCGAAGGCACTGTCCGACCTGCGGGACGCGGACCTCCCGCTGGTGATGCTCGACAGCGATCCATCCGACCGGGAGGCGGCGGCCTGCGTCAACCTGGACATCGGCGACGGTATCCACCAGGTCGCCGATCACCTCCTCGAACTCGGTCACCGGCGCTTCGTCCATCTGGCGTCGGCGATCCCCTCGTGGACCTTCGACGTACGGGCCCGAGCACTGGCCGAGGCCCTCGCGGGCGTCGCCGGGACATCGCTGCGGACGGTTCGCGCGCCCTTCGACGTGAACGCCGCCCGCGACGTGGTCCAGCACGCCCTGACCGAACCGGGCGCGCGGGCGACCGCGGTCGTCTGCGACAGCGACATCCTCGCCGCGGGGGCCTGCAAGGCCGTTCGTCGGCTGGGGTTGAGCGTCCCGGGTGATGTGTCGGTGACCGGATTCGACGACCTCGCCCTGTCCGTCGCCGTGGAACCGGAGTTCACCACCGTGAGCCTGCCCGCCGAACGGGTGGGAGAGCGCGGCATGTCGGCGCTCCTGGCCCTCCTGGCGGGCGAAACGGTCTCGGAGGGCGATCTACCGGTCTCCCTGGTCGTCCGGGGTTCCACCGCGGCGCCCTCCCCCTCCTCGGGCTGAGGCCCGCCCGGGGGCCGTGACGCCGCCTGCTGCGCCCACGGCATCCGCGGCCCGTGCGGCGGCGGAGATCATGAGCGTGCCCCGGTCCCCCACCGCACGGGTGGGGGACCGGGGCACCTTCAGGTCGTCGAGCGTGCTACTCCTCGCCGCCCTCGCTCTCCTCGGTGTCCGAGGGCGCGTCCGTCGGTGCCGAAGCCGCGCCGTCAGCCTCCAGCAAGCGGACCAGCTGCCGGCCCACGATCCGCTTGAACTTGCGCTGCTGCGGACGGGTGCGGTCCAGGACCGCGACCTCCAGCCGATCCGCAGGAATCTCCCGATCGGCTCCGTTGGGCTGGTTGGACAGCGCCTGGACGGCCAGCTTGAGCGCCTCCGCCAGCGTCATCCCCTCGCGGTGCTGCTGATCGAGGAAGGTGCTGATCTGCTCGGCGCTGCCGCCGACCGCCACCGAGCCGTGCTCGTCCACGATCGACCCGTCGTGCGGGAGCCGATAGATCTGGTCGCCGTCCGCGGTGGCTCCGACCTCGGCGACGACCAACTCCACCTCGTACGGCTTCTCGGCCGCGCTGGAGAAGATCGTGCCGAGGGTCTGGGCGTAGACGTTGGCCAGACCGCGCGCCGTCACGTCGTCACGGTCATAGGTGTATCCGCGCAGATCGGCGTAGCGCACACCGCCGATGCGCAGGTTCTCGTACTCGTTGTACTTTCCGGCGGCGGCGAAGCCGATCCGGTCGTAGATCTCGCTGAACTTGTGCAGGGCTCGGGAGGGGTTCTCGCCGACGAAGACGATGCCGTCGGCGTATTGCAGCACAACGAGGCTGCGTCCACGGGCGATGCCCTTCCGGGCGTACTCCGCCCGGTCCTGCATGGCCTGTGCTGGGGAGACATAGAACGGTGTCGTCACCGGCTATCCATCCCTTTCTGTCAGTGGCATGGGCGCAACGCCCGGCGGCGGGCAGGGAAACATCAGAGCAGCGCGGCGCGCGGGCCGTCGGGCTGTTCGAGGCGGCGCTCCAGGATCGCGCGGGCGATCCCAGCGGACTCCTCGGCGTTGAGCTTGCGAACGCCCTCCTCCGTGATCACGGCGACGATCGGGTAGATCCGCCGGGCCACATCGGGCCCACCAGTCGCCGAGTCGTCGTCGGCCGCGTCGTAGAGCGCCTGGACGACCAGTGTGGTCGCCTGCTCCTCGGTGAGGTCGTCGCGGTAGAGCTTCTTCATGGCGCCCCGGGCGAAGATCGAACCCGAGCCCGTCGCGGCGTATCCGTGCTCCTCGGACCGGCCGCCGGTCACGTCGTAGGAGAAGATCCGGCCCCTCTCCCGATCGACGTCGTAGCCCGCGAAGAGCGGTACGACGGCGAGGCCCTGCATGGCCATGCCGAGATTGCTGCGGATCATCGTGGAGAGCCGGTTCGCCTTGCCCTCCAGGGAGAGCTGGGTCCCCTCGACCTTCTCGAAGTGCTCCAGTTCCAGTTGGAAGAGCTTGACCATCTCCACCGCGAGACCGGCAGTGCCCGCGATGCCCACCGCGGAGTACTCGTCGGCGGGGAAGACCTTCTCGATGTCGCGCTGCGCGATCATGTTGCCCATCGTGGCCCGTCGGTCACCGGCGAGCACCACACCGCCGGGGAACGTGGTGGCGACGATGGTCGTGCCGTGCGGCGCCTCGACCGCCCCCTGGAGCGGAGGCAGGACGCGCTTGCCCGGCAACATGTCCGGGGAGTGCGCCCCCAGGAAGTCCATGAATGAGGACGAGCCAGGCGTCAGGAAGGCAGCTGGTAGACGCCCGGTGCTACGAGTGTTGGCTTCCACGCGTTTCCCTCCAAGTAAGCGGCAGCGCGACGGACGGTGCGGGGCTCATCGCCCAACTCGCCGATGGCCGAATTGCAGTTGAAGCACGATACGCCACGGACACTACCCGTCTTGTGACGGTGATCCACATGTGTGGCGGAGGCAGATACATCGGAATCCTCGCCGGCCAGCGATCAGCCTGCTCCGCCCGGCCGCGCCCACGCCGTACGGACGCCGGTGCCAACCGGTCCCCGACTGCTCCGCTCCCGGGCGAAACCGGGGAGTGAACAGCGTGGATATCCGATTCGGGCCGTGCCTGACGACAGGCCGGCGACCACTGCTGTGCATCGATCCTCCGATGCGCCGGAGCCCTCGCTCCAGGATCCGCTCAGTCGGGCGGATGCAAAAGAGCTGAATACTGTCGACCATATGCCTGATATTCGTCGCGGGAAGCCTCAATTTTCGGCAAAGGCTTCCCGCGACAGCGCGGGTCAACAGCGAGTGAGACGCTTCACTCCGGCATTCTCAGCCGCCCCGGCAATATCCGACGGACTACTGTCCGCCCTTCTGGACGAAGGACCTGACGAAGTCCTCCGCATTCTCCTCCAGGACGTCATCGATTTCGTCGAGGACGGAATCGACATCGTCGCTGAGCTTCTCCTGGCGCTCCTTGAGGTCCTCCGAAGCCTGCGCGTCCTGCGCCTGCTCCTCGACCTCCTCCGTGGAACGCGTGGCCTTCTGCTGCCCGCCGCCGGTGTCCTTCGCCATGTCCCTCACCCCGCTCGGTTCGCCCTGATGTGAGTCGGTTCGGTCAAGATCAGACCCTACAAGCCGGGTCCGACATCGGCCCGGCACTTTTCCCAACGTCCGGGGGCCACCTCCATGATTCCCGGAGATGATTCCCGGCCGGGAACCTTTTAGCCGCCGGAGAGGACCCGAACCAGATCTTCCGCCGTCCGACAGCGGTCCAGCAGTTCCTTGACGTGGTTGCGGGTGCCCCGCAGCGGCTCCAGGGTGGGCACCCGTTGCAATGAGTCACGGCCGGGAAGGTCGAAGATGACCGAGTCCCAGGAGGCCGCGGCGACGTCGTCGGCGTACTGCTCCAGACAGCGACCGCGGAAGTAGGCCCGGGTGTCCTCGGGCGGCTTCTTGCCGGCCCTCAGGACGTCCTGCTCGTCCAGCAGGCGCTTCATCTTGCCGCGGGCCACCAATCGGTTGTAGAGGCCCTTCTCCGGCCTCACATCGGCGTACTGGAGGTCCACCAGGTGGAGCCGTGCGGCGTCCCAGTCCAGGCCGTCCCGCCGCCGATAGCCCTCCATCAGCTCTTTCTTCGCGATCCAGTCCAGTTCCCCGGACAGGCTCATCGGGTCGTTCTCCAACCGGTTGAGCGTGTCCTCCCAACGGATCAGGACGTCCTTGGTCTGCTCGTCCGCGTCGTCGCCGAAGCGTTCCTCGACGTACTTCCTGGCGAGCTCGTAGTACTCCATCTGGAGCTGGACCGCGGTGAGTGTCCGGCCGCTGCGCAGGGTGATCAGCCGCGTCAGACCGGGGTCGTGCGAGACCTGGTGCAGTGTGCGGACCGGCTGGTCGACGGCGAGGTCCACCGCGATGAAGCCGTCCTCGATCATGGAGAGCACCAGGGCGGTGGTGCCCAGCTTCAGATAGGTCGAAATCTCGGAGAGATTGGCGTCACCGATGATGACGTGGAGCCTGCGGTACTTCTCGGCGTCCGAGTGCGGTTCGTCGCGGGTGTTGATGATGGGGCGCTTCAAGGTGGTCTCCAGCCCCACCTCGACCTCGAAGTAGTCCGCCCGCTGGCTGATCTGGAAGCCGTGCTCGTGGCCGTCCTGACCGATCCCGACCCGGCCGGCCCCGGTGACGACCTGCCGTGAGACGAAGAACGGCGTCAGATGGCGCACGATGTCCGAGAAGGGCGTTTCCCGCTTCATCAGATAGTTCTCGTGCGTCCCGTAGGAGGCGCCCTTGTTGTCGGTGTTGTTCTTGTAGAGGTGGATCGGTTGGGCGCCGGGGAGCTGGGCGGCCCGCTCGGCGGCCTCGGCCATGATGCGCTCGCCGGCCTTGTCCCACAGCACGGCGTCGCGCGGATTGGTCACCTCGGGTGAGCTGTACTCCGGGTGGGCGTGGTCGACGTAGAGACGGGCCCCGTTGGTGAGGATCACATTGGCCAGGCCGATGTCCTCGTCCGTGAGCTGGCTGGAGTCGGCGGCCTCGCGGGCGAGGTCAAAGCCACGGGCGTCCCGCAGCGGGTTCTCCTCCTCGAAGTCCCAGCGGGCGCGGCGCGCCCTGTGCATCGCCGCCGCGTAGGCGTTGACGATCTGGGACGAGGTGAGCATGGCATTGGCGTTCGGATGGCCCGGAACGGAAATGCCGTACTCCGTCTCGATGCCCATTACTCGCCGTACGGTCATGCGGCCCTCCTTGCCCTGCGACGCTCCCCGTCCGGGAGCGGCGCTCAAGTACCGCTGGTGCTCCGATGCGCGCTGCGGTGCCCGACCCCGCGGCGCGCGACTCGGCGGTACGGATGAGCCTAGAACGCTGTCGCGCCGGTGGGGAGATCAATTGCGTCATTGCCGGGGTGTGGCCGGACCTGTGGGGAAAGCAACCGGCTGCGGATGCCCGGCCGAGGGCATCCGCAGCCGGTGTGCCTCCTACAGGTACTGACCGGTGTTGGCCACCGTGTCGATGGAGCGACCGGTGTCGGCGCCCTGCTTTCCGGTGACGAGGGTACGGATGAAGACGATCCGCTCGCCCTTCTTGCCGGAGATACGAGCCCAGTCGTCCGGGTTCGTGGTGTTGGGCAGGTCCTCGTTCTCCTTGAACTCGTCCACGCACGCCTGGAGGAGGTGGGAGACGCGGATGCCCTTCTGGTTGTGGTCGAGGAAAGCCTTGATGGCCATCTTCTTGGCCCGGTCGACGATGTTCTGGATCATCGCGCCCGAGTTGAAGTCCTTGAAGTAGAGGACTTCCTTGTCACCGTTGGCGTACGTGACCTCCAGGAAGCGGTTCTCCTCGGATTCCGCGTACATCTGCTCGACGACCGACTGGATCATGGCGTGGGCGGCGGCGGGCTTGGAGCCGTTGTGCTCGGACAGGTCGTCCGAGTGCAGCGGCAGGGTCGACGTCAGGTACTTGGCGAAGATGTCCTTCGCGGCCTCTGCGTCCGGACGCTCGATCTTGATCTTCACATCGAGCCGGCCGGGGCGCAGGATCGCGGGGTCGATCATGTCCTCGCGGTTGGAGGCGCCGATCACGATGACGTTCTCCAGGCCCTCCACACCGTCGATCTCGGCGAGGAGCTGCGGGACGATGGTGTTCTCCACGTCCGAGCTGACACCGGATCCACGGGTGCGGAAGAGGGACTCCATCTCGTCGAAGAAGACGATGACGGGGGTGCCCTCGCTGGCCTTCTCCCTGGCCCGCTGGAAGACCAGGCGGATGTGCCGCTCGGTCTCACCGACGTACTTGTTGAGGAGTTCGGGGCCCTTGATGTTGAGGAAGTAGCTCTTCCCCGCGGGCTGACCGGTGACCTCTGCGACCTTCTTCGCCAGCGAGTTGGCGACGGCCTTGGCGATCAGTGTCTTGCCGCAGCCGGGCGGACCGTAGAGCAGGATGCCCTTCGGCGGACGCAGCTCGTGCTCTTTGAAGAGGTCGGGGTAGAGGTACGGCAGCTCGACCGCATCGCGGATCAGCTCGATCTGGTTGCCCAGCCCGCCGATCTTCGTGTAGTCGACATCCGGAACTTCTTCGAGGACGAGCTCTTCGACCTCGCTCTTGGGGACCACTTCGTAGACATAGCCGGAACGAGGTTCGAGCAGCAGGGCGTCACCGGGACGGATGGTGATGTCCAGCAGTGGTTCGGCGAGCCGCACCACCCGCTCCTCGTCGGTGTGACCGACGACCAGGGCCCGCTCGCCGTCCTCAAGGATCTCCTTGAGTGTGACGATGTCCCCGGCACGCTCGAACTCCATGGCCTCGACCACGTTGAGCGCTTCGTTGAGCATGACTTCCTGGCCGCGTCGGAGTTCCTCAAGCTCGACGCTGGGGCTGACGTTCACCCGGAGCTTGCGACCCCCGGTGAAGATGTCGCAGGTGCCGTCCTCGTTGGTGTGCAGGAAGACACCGAAGCCTGCCGGCGGCTGTGCGAGCCGGTCGACCTCTTCCTTGAGGGCCACGATCTGGTCGCGGGCCTCACGGAGCGTGTTGGCAAGTCGCTCGTTCTGTGCGGACACGCCGGCCAGATTCGTCTGCAACTCGACGATCCGCTCTTCGAGAATCCTCGTGTGCCGCGGAGAGTCGGCGAGCTTGCGGCGCAGGACGGCGATTTCCTGCTCTAGGTAGGCGACCTGGCCGGCTGGGTCTTCAGACCCCCGCCCCGGCCGGATGCCGCGGTTGATGTCGTCGTCGTGGGCTGCCACGGTCCTCACCTCCTCCAAGGGGAGCTGGACGCTTCCTGACCCTACCTGCGTGGGTGGTGATTGAAACCCCTAGATCACAAAGAGGATGGGGGTGTGTCCGATCTTCACCCTTGCGCTCTCCCTCACGCCAAGGGAATACCCACCCATCAACATCGGAAAGCGGCCGGTTGTATCGTCGAAGCGTTCAACACCCGTCAGACCCCGCGCGACTTGCCTCACTTTCGGTCACATCGCCGAGGGTCGCGCCACTCGGCGATGGAAACGGCAGGAGACATGAGCGTGCAGCACGAGGCCCCATCCGAAGCCACCGCGGAGGCGCTGGAGGTCTGGATCGACCAGGACCTGTGCACCGGGGACGGGATCTGCGCCCAGTACGCACCGGACGTCTTTGAGCTGGACATTGACGGCCTCGCGTACGTCAAGAGCGCGGAGGACGAGTTGCTCCAGGACACCGGAGCGACAACGCCCGTACCTCTGCCACTCCTCCAGGACGTGGTGGACTCGGCGCGGGAGTGCCCAGGGGATTGCATCCATGTACGACGCGTTTCGGACAGCGTAGAAATCTACGGCCCCAACGCTGAGTAACAATTTAGATACACAGCGTTCTCACATGAGAGATGCACCCTCTGTACGGGTTTCGACCTACAGAGCCTGATCTGATGGGTTCTGTACCGTACGGAGGAACTTACCGCCCTTCCACCGCCATTCCACGTTCTCGCTCTCGTCCGGACAGCAGCTGGGCACCTCGGGCGAGGAGTAGCCGAGCAGGGTCGCGGTGATCGTCCCGTCCTTGAGGGCGAGGTTGCTCACACTGCGCTGGGCGCCCGGTTCCACGAGGGTCGCCACCACGCGCGGAGCCTGGTCGCCGGCGGCGGTCAGGACGAAGACTCCGGCAGGCGGAGTGCCGGACCCCGCATCACACCGTGCCGCCACCACCGTCTCGGGCCTGCCGTCACCGTCGAGGTCGCCGCTGGCACGCTGGGTTATCAGGCTCGGCACGCCGGGACACTCCAGCGGCAACTGCACTCCGGTCGGATCCGGGGCCTGTGCGGGCGCTGCGGCGATCGCACTGCCGGACTTGGATCCGGCCGCTCCCGCCGTCGCCCTGTCGGGCTGAAGCCATCCGGCGAGTGCCACCACCGCGGCCATCGCGGTCGCGGTGGCGAGCCAGTGCACCGGGCGGGTCCGCGTGTGCGCGAGGTCCGGGACGGCGGAGGTCTGCACGCGTGAAGTCTCCTGAGCATACGGAGCCGGCGGAGGTGTCGGCGGCGGGCGGGAGGTTTGCATCGTGCCACACGTCACAGCCACGGGGAACACCGGGGTGGACACCGACCCATGGGGATCTGGCGCCCCTTTCCGGATGCTGCGACGCACAACGCCACAACGCCGCCGTCGAGTTCCCCGATGCGAAGTGCAGCGGTTGCGGAACTCGACGGCGGCGTCGGGTTTCTGTCGTGGCGTCAGCCCTTGTTGGGGCCTTCGTAGTCGTCGCCGTAGGCACCCTTGGCGGGACGGCGGCGACGCATCGGGGGCTCCACGCCGTCGGCGAGGCGACGTGCGGTCACCAGGAAGCCGGTGTGTCCGATCATGCGGTGATCGGGGCGGACCGCCAGGCCCTCGACGTGCCAGTTGCGGATCATGGATTCCCAGGGCTGCGGCTCGGCGAAGCAGCCGATCTCCCGGATGGACTCCACGGTCCTGGCGAGCTGGGTGGTGGTCGCGACGTAGCAGCAGAGGATGCCGCCGGGGACCAGCGCCTTGGACACCGCGTCGAGGCACTCCCAGGGGGCGAGCATGTCCAGGATGACCCGGTCGACATCGGCGTCGTCGAGGTGGTCCTGGAGGTCACCGACGGTGAGCTGCCAGGCCGGGTGAGGACCGCCGAAGTAGCGCTCCACGTTCTGCTGGGCGATCTCGGCGAAGTCGGGGCGGCGCTCGTAGGAGTGCAGCATGCCGTGGTCACCGATGGCGCGGAGCAGGAAGGCGCTGAGCGAGCCCGAGCCCACTCCCGCCTCGACGACCCGCGCACCGGCGAAGATGTCGGCGAAGGCCAGGATCTGCCCCGCGTCCTTGGGGTAGACCACGGCGGCGCCGCGGGGCATGGACAGGACGTAGTCGGGGAGCAGGGGGCGCAGCGCGAGGTAGGCGACGTTTCCCGTGGTTCGGACAACACTGCCCTCAGGAGCGCCGATCAGCTCGTCGTGCGGGAACGACCCTTTGTGGGTGTGGAAGTTCTTTCCCGCTTCGAGCGTGAACGTGTAGTGGCGTCCCTTGGGATCGGTGAGCTGGACCTGGTCCCCGACTTTGAAGGGCCCGCGACGGCGGGCGGCACCGGTCGGTTCGGACATGTGACCAGCCTACCGGCCACTTGGAGGCCCGGGGACCAGGGCTGCCACCGACCGGTGGGATGGCAGGGCCGCGGCGCCCTCAGGGCGAATGCGCCGGACGCCTCGGGGCTCAGCTGCCGGGGCGTGCCATGGCGGCGACGAAGGCCCGCTCGACGTCCGCCGTCGACAGGACGCCGTAGATCTCCCCGGACTCCTCCACCACCAGGTACTCCGTGGCGGGGGTGGTGCGCAGTCGGTCCAGGAGCGCTTCGCCCGCCAGCTCGGCGGGCAGCCTCATGTCATCGGTCAGGTCCTGGGCGAGCCCACCGACGGCGACCCAGGGCCGGCGGTGCTGCGGCACACCGACGATGGCGCTCTCCCGCACGAGTGCCATCGGTTCGCCCTGTCCGTCGACGACGACGAGGGCGCGGGCGCCCGACTCGTTGGCTCGGCGCAGGGCCTCCGAGAGCGGGGTGTCGGACTCGACGGGAACGGCACGGCGGGTGAGGGTGCGCGCTTCGAGTTCCGGAAGGTGCTCGCGGAGCCGGGCCACCCGCAGGCTGTTGCCCGCTCCGGTCCAGATGATCGCGGCGAGGATGGCGGCCAGGAGGGCGTCGGTGACGGTCTCCATGCCACCCATGTCCTGGGCGGGGCTGCCGAGCACTCCGGTGTGGGTGAGCAGCGGCAGCCCGATGAGTACGGCGACCGCCAGCGCCCGGCCGACCCACGCGGCGGCGATGGTGCCGCTCATGGGCTTGCCGGTGATCTTCCAGACGATCGCGCGCAGCATCCGACCGCCGTCCAGCGGGAGGCCGGGCAGCAGGTTGAACGCGGCGACGATCAGGTTGGAGATCATCAGGCCGGCGAGCAGGACCCCGGGGACCGTACCGGGCTCGACGGCCTGCATGCCCAGGTAGAAGACGCCGGCGAGGACCAGGGACAGGAGTGGTCCGACGAAGGCGAGGATGAACTCTCGGCCGGGGGTCTCGGACTCCTTCTCGATCTCGGAGACGCCGCCGAAGAACTGGAGCTGGATGCGGCGCACCGGCAGTTTGAAGCGGAGTGCGGCGATGGTGTGCGCCAGTTCGTGGACGAGCACGGAGGCGTAGAAGGCGACGGCGAAGAAGAGGGAGACGAGGTACCGCAGACCGCCGAGGTCGGGCAGGATGCGGTCGAGCTGGCCACCGAAGACCCAGGTGATGAGGGCGGCGACGAGGAACCAGCTGGGGGCGACGTACACGGGCACGCCGAAGGGGCGGCCCATGAGGAGACCGCCTCCCGGTCCTTGGCGACCCTCGGGGCGCCGCGGCTTGCCGTCCGGAGGGGTGCCCTGGGGGGCTGGTCCCTCCGTTCCGGTCTCTGCTCGCTCGCGCTCGCCTCGCCTGTCGTCCTCGTTCACGGGTTCCCTTCGTCTTGGGTGCGCTGTCGGTGCGCCGACCCGGCACCTCGATCATGCAGTGCGGGGCCTCTGACGTCGATGGTATTGCGCTCGCTGTCAGTGGCGGGCCGTAGGGTCTGCGTCATGAGTACGAGCCAGCAGCCCTCGCCGGGTGGACCGCCCACGTCGCTTTCGCCCTCGCGGGCGAGCGATTTTATGCAGTGTCCCCTGCTGTACCGGTTCAGGGTGATCGACCGGCTTCCCGAGAAGCCGAGCGAGGCGGCGACCCGGGGCACGCTGGTCCATGCCGTGCTGGAGCGCTTGTTCGACGTTCCAGCAGGCGAGCGTACGCCGCCGCGGGCGAAATCGCTGGTTCCGGCGCAGTGGGACCGGCTGCTTGAGTCCCGGCCTGAGCTGGGCGGGCTGTTCGAGGGGGATGCCGACGGCGAGCGTCTCGGGCGCTGGCTGGGCGAGGCGGAGGCGCTGGTGGAGCGCTGGTTCGCCCTGGAGGATCCGACCCGGCTTGAGCCCGCCGAGCGGGAGATGTTCGTGGAGACGGAGTTGGAGTCGGGTCTGCGGCTGCGCGGGGTGATCGACCGGGTGGACGTGGCGCCGACAGGCGAGGTGCGGATCGTCGATTACAAGACGGGCAAGGCGCCGCGGCCCGAGTACAGCGAGGGGGCGCTGTTCCAGATGAAGTTCTACGCCCTGGTGGTGTGGCGGCTGCGCAAGGTGGTCCCCCGACGGCTCCAGCTGGTGTATCTGGGCAGTGGGGACGTACTGACGTACGACCCGGTGCCGGCGGACCTGGAGCGGGTCGAGCGCAAGCTGTTGGCGTTGTGGGATGCGATCAGACAGGCGACGGAGTCGGGGGACTGGCGTCCGCGGCCGACGAAGCTCTGCGGCTGGTGTGACCATCGGGCGGTCTGTCCTGAGTTCGGTGGTACTCCCCCGGTTTATCCATTGAGCATTTCCCCGGCCGGTCCGTCGCAGGATGGTCAGGGCAGAATGGGTCTTGACCAATTGTGAGGAGTTGCCCGTGGCCATCCGCGTTCTACTGGTCGATGACCAACCTCTGCTGCGCACCGGTTTCCGGATGATCTTGGAGGCCGAGCAGGACATCGCGGTCGTCGGCGAGGCCGGGGACGGTCTCCAGGCCCTCGACCAGGTGCGGGCGCTCCAGCCCGATGTAGTGCTCATGGACATCCGGATGCCCCGGATGGACGGGGTGGAAGCGACCCGGCAGGTCGCCGGCCCGGGTCGGGACGGTCAGGCGAAGGTGTTGGTGTTGACCACCTTCGACCTCGATGAGTACGTGGTGGAGGCGCTGCGGGCGGGAGCCAGTGGGTTCCTGCTCAAGGACGCGCCCGCCAATGAATTGGTGCAGGCGATCCGGGTGGTCGCCGCGGGTGAGGCGATGTTGGCCCCGAGCATCACCCGCCGACTGCTCGACAAGTACGCCGTGCATCTGCCCTCGGGGGAGGATCCGGTCCCCGACACCCTCCATACGCTGACGGAGCGCGAGGTGGAGGTGTTGAAGCTAGTGGCACGGGGGATGTCGAACGCCGAGATCGCCGCGGACCTGTTCGTCAGTGAGACGACGGTCAAGACGCACGTGGGCCATGTGCTGACCAAGCTGGGGCTGCGGGACCGGGTACAGGCCGCCGTCTATGCGTACGAGAGCGGTCTGGTGCGTCCGGGGGCGCAGTGAGGGCCCTGTGGGCGGTGTGGGTGTGCCAGTGGCGGCCGGGGCGATTGCCCGGCCGCCACTGGCGTTCGTGGGCGGCGCTCAGCTGTCGCCGCGGCCGAGCTCCCACAGTTGGAGGTCGGAGCTGCCGTTGAGGAGTCGTTCCACACCGGTGACGCCGACCCGGGCGGCGACGTACTGCTTGTCCTGCCGCAGCGGCAGCACCGGGACGTCGTTGGCGACGATCTCCTGCAACCGGGCGAAGGTCGGCTCGGCGGCGGTGCGGTCGGCCTGTCGACGGGACTGCGGGATGAGCTTGCGCGCCTCGGTGTTCACGTAGGGGGAGTTGAGGAAGTTGTCCTTCTCCAGGAACGGAGCGATGTAGTTCTCGGGGTCCGGGTAGTCGGGGACCCAGCCGAGACCGAACACCGGGTAGTCACCGCGCTTGTGGGCGGTGCGGAAGGTGGCCCAGTCGGAGCCCTCGACGGTGACGTCGAACAGTTTGGAGGCGTTCAGCTGGGTCTTGAGGAGACCGAACTCCTTGGCCGTGGCCCCGCTGTAACGGTCCTTGGAGTAATGCAACGAGAGCTTCACGGGAGTTTTGATGCCGGCCTTGCGGAGGATCTGCTTGGCCTGGGCACGGCTGGGCTCGCCGTACCGGTTGTAGAAGGCGTTCTTGTGTGCGCTGACGCTGGCGGGAATGAGGGAATAGAGCGGTTCCGCGGTGGCGGAATACACCTGGCCGGCGATCTGACCGCGATCGACGAGTGCCGCCATCGCCTGTCGCACCGCCTTGTCCTTCACCGCCGGGTGGTCGGTGTTGAACGCGAGGTAGAAGATGGACAAGCCCTGGAGTTCGGTAAGGGTGATGTTCTCCTTGGGCTTTTCCTTCATCTGTGCGACCTGTTCGGGCCCGAGTTCGCGAGTAGCAATGTCGATCTCGCCCTTGTCGAGGGCCTTGGCCATGGCCTCCGGGTCCTCGTAGACGCGCAGTTCGACCTTGCTGTTGTGCAGTTTGACGTCTCCCTTGTAGGAGCCGTTCTTCTTGAAGGTGACTTTGGTGACCGCGTCATCCTCGACCAGGGTGGTCATGGTGTACGGCCCGGAGCCGTCCACACCGAAGCCCGCACGGAGCTTGTCGCCCTCGTACTTCTTCTTGCTGACGATGCCGGCGATCGGGGTGGAGAGCTTGTACGGGAAGGTCGCGTCCGGTGTTGCGAGGCGGAAGACCACCTCGTGGTCGCCCTTGACGTCGATGGTTTCGATGTTGGCCAGCAGGGCTGCGGCACCGTTGTCATCGTTGATCTTCAGAACGCGCTCGATGGAGAACTTGACGTCCTCGGCGGTGATGGGACTGCCGTCGGCGAAGGTGAGGTCGGGGCGCAGTTCGCAGCGGTAACTCTCGCTCGCCTTGTCCGTGAACGAGCAGGTCTTCGCGGCGTCCGGGACGGGTTGGCCGCCACCGCGAGGGGCGTGCATCAGCGTCTGGAGCGTCTGGCGCAGCACATTCCACGAGCCGGTGTCGTAGGCGTGGGCCGGGTCCAGGGGTGCGGGGGCGTCCTTGTCGGCGATGAGTTCGTCCGTGGTGCCCACGACAATGGAGTCACCGCCACCAGCGGCGCCCTCTGCCCCGCCGCACGCGACGAGCACGGGCGCGAGCAGACCGACGACGGCCGGCAGCACCAGAGTCTTACGGTTCATCCTGGACGTTCTCCTCATCCGACACTGGGATACAGCGGGTACGGAGGACTTCGTCGCGACCGCCCGGTGGGACGGGTCCCACCGTTCGAATGAACAGGACGACTCCCCCGTGTTCGCGGCAGTGTTGGCAGCCGCCGGGGTGCGTCGGTGGTGCGACGAAGGCTCGCGAAGAGATTAGTCGGCGCTCACGGTGCTGTCGGACAACGCGAAGCTGCGGTGTATTCGCTGAGTGATGTCTCATGGCTGTGTGTAGATGGCATCACCATGGAATTTTTCGTAGAGCAACGTGATCAATATGGACACAAGGGCACGTGCGGTATCGCCCGGTAGGGGCGCGGAACACCCAGAACGACACGCCCCAGAAGGCTTACAGTGATGAACGTCACGCGAAAATACATACGAGAAGGGCCTTGCATAAATGACGTTCCGGCCAGGGGAAAAGCGAATTCCCGGCCAGGGGATACGGCCCGAGTTTAATTCGACTTTCAAGAAACTCGGACCGTATGCCCATCAGTTCATCGAGGTGATGAGCCCACGGAGAAAGCCGAGGTCCACTTCTTCGAGCGATCCGACGACCGCCCGGCCCACGGCGGGTGCGATCGGCGCCACCGACGGGACCGCGACGACCCGGCACCCAGCGGCCTCGGCGGAGGCGACCCCGGTCGCCGTGTCCTCGATGACGGCGCATCGAGCGGGCTCGGCACCCAGGCCACGGGCGGCCAACAGATAGGGGTCGGGGTGGGGCTTGGTGCGCGGCACCTCATCGCCCGCGATCGACAGCCGGAAGTTCTGCGGCCCCAGGGAGTCCAACACCCTGTCGATGATCCTTCGGTGGGAGGCGGACACCAGAGCGGTGGGCACCTGGTGCTCGGCCAACTCGGCCAAGAGCCGTTCGGCACCCGGCATCAGGGGCACCCCGCTGGCGATGCGCTTCTCGAAGCGGTCGTTCAGCAGCACGGTCAGTTCCGGGAGGGCGATGTCGGCGCCCGTCACCTCGATGAGGTATCCGGCGCTGCGGGTCATCGGCCCTCCGACGACGACATCGCGCCAGGCTTCGTCCAGCTCATGACCGAGGTCGGCGAAGACGTCACGCTCGGCTTCCCACCAGAAGCCCTCGGTGTCCACGAGGGTGCCGTCCATGTCGAGGAAGACCGCCTGTAGGGCAGAGCTCTCCGCCGACCGGGTCAGGGACGCAGGGACCGTGCTGGTCATCGGCACACCTCCATGAGGGACGAGAAGGCCGGCCGCCTCTCCCCATGGCTTTCCCGCGGAGACAGTCGACCGGCCTGTACTGGACCGACCAGTGTACGGCTCGTCAGATGGATGTGCTCGGCCAATGCGCTACCCCGGGGGCCATACGGCGGCACGTACCCCACGACGGCACGAGTGCCGCAGGGCAGCGCAGGGGGCCGTAGGGCGGTGACTGGACGCGCGGCGTCACCGAGCGTTGAAGTACTTCGCCTCCGGGTGATGGATGACGATCGCATCGGTGGACTGCTCCGGGTGGAGCTGGAACTCCTCGGAGAGCTCCACCCCGATCCGCTCGGGCTGCAGCAGTTCGGCGATCTTCGCCCGGTCCTCCAGGTCGGGGCAGGCCCCGTAGCCGAGGGAGAACCGCGCCCCCCGGTACTTCAGGGCGAACATGTCCTCGACGTCCGCCGGGTCCTCCCCGGCGAAACCGAGCTCCGCACGGACCCGGGCGTGCCAGTACTCGGCGAGCGCCTCGGCGAGCTGCACCGACAGCCCGTGCAGCTCCAGATAGTCGCGGTAGGAGTCCGAGGCGAAGAGCTCGGCGGTCGCCTCACCGATCTTGGATCCGACGGTGACGACCTGGAGTCCCACGACATCGGTCTCGCCGGACTCCTCCGGCTTGAAGAAGTCCGCCAGACAGAGCCTTCGGCCCCGGCGCTGGCGGGGGAAGGAGAAGCGGGTGCGCTCGGAGCCGTCCTCGTTGAGGAGGATCAGATCGTCCCCCTTGGAGACGCACGGGAAGTAGCCGTAGACGACGGCCGCCTCCAACATCCCCTGGGTGTGCAGTTGGTCGAGCCAGCCGCGCAGCCGCGGTCGGCCCTCGCTCTCCACCAGCTCCTCGTACGTCGGTCCGTCGCCGGCCCGGTTCTGCTTGAGGCCCCACTGCCCCTTGAAGAGTGCGCCTTCGTCGAGCCAGGAGGCGTATTCCTTGAGTTGGATGCCCTTGATGACGCGGGTGCCCCAGAACGGTGGGGTGGGGACGGGGTTGTCGACGGAGACGTCGGAGCGTACGGCACCTTCCTCCGGACGCTCCTCCACGACGACGTTCGTACTGGCCCGCACCCGGCGCTGCTTGAGCTCCGGGAGGGTGGCGCCGGGGACTCCGCGCTTGACGGCGATCAGGGCGTCCATGAGCCGTAGGCCCTCGAAGGCGTCGCGGGCGTAGCGGACTTCGCCCTCGTAGATCTCGTGGAGGTCTTGTTCGACGTAGGCGCGGGTGAGGGCCGCGCCGCCGAGGATGACGGGGTAGTCGGCGGCGAGTTGGCGTTGGTTGAGCTCCTGGAGGTTCTCCTTCATGATCACCGTCGATTTGACCAGCAGGCCGGACATGCCGATCACATCGGCGCGGTGTTCCTCGGCGGCTTCGAGGATGGCGGAGACGGGCTGCTTGATGCCGAGGTTGACGACGTTGTAGCCGTTGTTGGAGAGGATGATGTCGACGAGGTTCTTGCCGATGTCGTGGACGTCACCGCGGACGGTGGCCAGCACGATCGTGCCCTTGCCCTCGGCGTCCGACTTCTCCATGTGCGGTTCCAGATGGGCCACGGCGATCTTCATCACCTCGGCGGACTGGAGGACGAACGGCAACTGCATCTGGCCCGAGCCGAAGAGTTCACCGACGACCTTCATGCCCTCCAGGAGGGTGTCGTTGACGATGTCGAGCGCCGGACGCTCCTGGAGGGCCTCGTCGAGGTCGGTCCCCAGGCCGTTCTTCTCGCCGTCGATGATCCGGCGCCGCAGCCGCTCCTCCAACGGCAGGGCGAGGAGTTCCTCGGCCTTGCCCGCCTTCATCGACTTGGTGTTGACACCCTCGAAGAGCGCCATCAGCTTCTGCAAGGGGTCGTACCCCTCGGCGCGGCGGTCGTAGATGAGGTCGAGTGCGGTGGTGACCTGCTCATCGTCGAAGCGTGCGATGGGCAGGATCTTGCTGGCGTGGACGATCGCGGAGTCGAGTCCGGCTTTGACGCACTCGTCGAGGAAGACGGAGTTGAGCAGGATGCGGGCGGCGGGGTTGAGGCCGAAGGAGATGTTCGACAGGCCGAGGGTGGTCTGGACGTCGGGGCGGCGGCGCTTGAGTTCCCGGATGGCCTCGATGGTGTGGATGCCGTCCTTGCGGGACTCCTCCTGACCCGTGCAGATGGTGAAGGTCAGGGTGTCGATGAGGATGTCCGACTCATGGATGCCCCAGTTGCCCGTGAGGTCGTCGATCAACCGCTCGGCGATGGCCACCTTGTGCTCGACCGTGCGGGCCTGGCCCTCTTCGTCGATGGTGAGGGCGATCAGCGCGGCGCCGTGTTCTTGGGCCAACTGCGTGACCTTGGCGAAACGGGACTCCGGGCCGTCGCCGTCCTCGTAGTTCACCGAGTTGATCACCGCACGGCCGCCGAGCTTCTCCAGCCCGGCTCGAATCACGGGCACCTCGGTGGAGTCCAACACGATCGGCAGGGTGGACGCGGTGGCGAAGAGACCGGCCAGCTTCTCCATGTCGGCGACGCCATCGCGGCCGACATAGTCGATGCAGAGGTCGAGCATGTGCGCGCCTTCACGGATCTGGTCGCGCGCCATCTCCACGCAGTCGTCCCAACGGGCCTCCAACATGGCATCGCGGAACTTCTTCGACCCGTTGGCGTTGGTGCGCTCCCCGATCGCCATGTACGCGGTGTCCTGACGGAAGGGAACCGTCTGGTAGAGGGAGGCCGCCCCCGGTTCGGGGCGCGGATCGCGCACCGCCGGCGTGAGCGAGCGGACCCGCTCCACCACCTGGCGCAAATGCTCCGGGGTCGTACCGCAGCAGCCTCCCACCAAGGACAGCCCGTATTCGCGTACGAATGTCTCCTGTGCATCCGCCAGCTCGGGCGCGGTCAGCGGATAGTGGGCACCGTTCTTGCCGAGGACGGGAAGGCCGGCGTTGGGCATGCAGGCGAGCGGGATGCGGGAGTGGCGGGCGAGGTAGCGAAGGTGTTCGCTCATCTCGGCCGGGCCGGTCGCACAGTTCAGGCCGATCATGTCGATCCCGAGCGGCTCCAGCGCGGTGAGGGCCGCACCGATCTCGGAGCCGAGCAGCATCGTCCCCGTGGTCTCCACCGTCACCGAACAGATCAACGGCAGCTCAAGACCGCTGATCTCCAGGGCGCGGCGCGCACCGATGATGGCGGCCTTGGTCTGGAGGAGGTCCTGCGTCGTCTCGACGAGCAGCGCATCCGCACCACCCGCGATCATGCCCTCGGCATTGCTCTGATAGGCATCGCGCAACAGGGTGTAGGGGGCGTGCCCCAGGGTGGGGAGCTTGGTCCCCGGGCCCATCGAGCCCAACACCCACCGCTGCTGCCCGGTGCGCTCGGTGAACTCGTCGGCCACCTCACGGGCGATGCGAGCACCCGACTCGGACAGCTCATGGACCCGCTCGGGGATGTCGTACTCGGCGAGGGCCGCATGGTTGGCGCCGAAGGTGTTCGTCTCCACGCAGTCGACACCGACGGCGAAGTACTCCTCGTGGACCGACCGCACGATGTCCGGGCGGGTCACATTCAGGATCTCGTTGCAGCCTTCGAGGTCCTGGAAGTCCTCCAGAGTCGGATCCTGAGCCTGAAGCATGGTGCCCATGGCACCGTCGGCAACGACGACCCGCGTGGCGAGCGCCTCACGGAGTGCCGCGATGCGGGTCCGGCTGTCGGCGGAGGGTACGGAAGGGGAAGGCGACGAGGCCATGGACGGGCTCCCTGGGATGCGACGGCTGTCGGCTTTGCGTCCTCGGCGGAGGGCGCACGGAGCCAGAGTAGCCGGGTGACGGCGTCGAGGGGCGGGCTGTCCCACGGGACGGACTACGCGGCCTGCCGACAGGACACCCTTCCCCGCCTCCTAGCGGCTCGGGTCGAAGGCCGCGGACAGGGCCGCTCGGGCGGGCGCGGGTGCACGGGAAACCGCTGGGCCGCGCCCTGTCCCTGAGCTGGCGCCTTGGTTCCCGTGGATCGGATGCCCACGAGATACTCACTCAGAGCACTAGGTCGACATCGACCGCTATCGTTCAGCATTGTCGAACAGCAGCCAGAAAGGCCGATCCGATGGCGAAGAACATCCAGTCGCTGGAACGGGCTGCGGCCATGCTGCGGCTGCTGGCGGGCGGGGAGCGCCGGCTCGGCCTGTCGGACATCGCCACCTCGCTGGACCTGGCCAAGGGAACGGCCCACGGCATCCTGCGCACCCTCCAGGCGGAGGGCTTCGTGGAGCAGGACCCCGCGTCCGGGCGCTACCAGCTCGGCGCTGAGCTGCTACGCCTGGGCAACAGCTACCTCGACGTCCACGAACTGCGCGCCCGGGCCCTGGTGTGGACCGATGATCTCGCCCGCTCCAGCGGCGAGAGCGTCCATCTGGGCGTACTGCACCAGCACGGCGTACTCGTCGTCCACCATGTGTTCCGGCCGGACGACAGCCGCCAGGTGCTCGAAGTGGGCGCGATGCAACCCCTGCACTCCACCGCCCTGGGCAAGGTCCTGGCGGCCTACGACCCGGTGGCGCACAGCGAGGCGGTCGAGGCTGTCCGGGAGCAGTTCACCCCGCGGACGGTGACGGAGCTGACCGCCTTCGAGTCGCTCCTCGACCAGGCCAGGGCCCGGGGCTGGGCGGCGGACGTGGAGGAGACCTGGGAGGGCGTGGCCGCGGTCGCCGCCCCCATCCACGACCGCCGCCGGATGCCCGTGGGGGCGGTCGCCATCACGGGAGCGGTGGAGCGGGTCTGTTCGGATCAGGAACTGAGGTCCGAGCTGGTCGCAGCGGTGCGGCAGTGCGCCAGGGCGGTTTCGCGGGATCTCGGCGCCGGGCGGTTTTGACCGCTCTGGCGCATCATCGTTATCGATCTGCCCTCTTCGTGGATTTCGCGGATTTTTGGGCAGGTGACGAGACAAAGCGTCTTGACGGCGTGTTGACCAGGGATAAAACTGCCGTCTAGCGGTCGGCATTGTCGAACACCTACCGGCATTGCAGGTTAGAGTGTGGCAGCGCCAAAGGCCGAAGGCCCTCACCTGAGGGCACGGACCACCGGCGCGCCCGGGGTTCGCCTTCCCCTGGACGAAGGACGAAGGAGTCGCGGTGTCCAACTCCGACATCTTTATCGGCGAGACGATCGGAACCGCGGTTCTGATCCTCCTCGGCGGTGGCGTGGTCGCCGCCGTCACCCTCAAGAATTCCAAGGCACGCGGAGCGGGCTGGCTGGCCATCACGTTCGGATGGGGCTTCGCGGTCCTCACGGCCGTCTATATGACGGGCGCTCTCTCCGGCGCGCACATCAACCCCGCCGTCACGCTCGGCATCGCCATCAAGGACGGGACCTGGTCGACCGTCCCCATCTACTTCGCCGGCCAGATGCTGGGCGCGATGATCGGCGCCGCGCTGTTCGTGGTCGCCTACTACGGCCAGTTCATGACGCATCTGACCGACCGGGCGATCATCGGCGACCCCGCCGACAAGCCCATCGAAGGCAGCCACAGCGGCGGCGGCAAGGCCGGCCCCATCCTCGGCATCTTCTCCACCGGCCCGGAGATCCGGGTGGTCTGGCAGAACCTGGCGACCGAGATCATCGGCACCACTGTCCTGGTGCTCGCCGTGCTCACCCAGGGCCTCAACGCCGACGGCGACGGGCTGGGCACACTGGGCGCCCTCATCACCGCCCTCGTCGTCGTCGGCATCGGCCTCTCGCTCGGTGGACCCACCGGGTACGCCATCAACCCGGCCCGTGACCTCGGCCCCCGCATCGTCCACGCCCTGCTGCCACTGCCCAACAAGGGCGGCTCCGACTGGGGCTACGCCTGGATCCCCGTCGTCGGCCCGATGGCCGGCGGAGCACTCGCCGCGGGAATCTACAACCTCGCGTTCGCTTGACCGTGCGCCCGTACGCCGTACGGGTGGAGCCACAGCCGTCTCCCATCGACCACCAGCAGGAGCACCCCGTGACTGACGCACACACCACCGGCGCCGCCTCACATGGGCACGGCCCGTTCATCGCGGCTATCGACCAGGGCACCACGTCCAGCCGTTGCATCGTCTTCGACAAGGACGGCCGGATCGTCTCCGTCGACCAGAAGGAACACGAGCAGATCTTCCCCAAGCCCGGCTGGGTGGAGCACAACGCCATCGAGATCTGGACCAATGTGCAAGAGGTCGTCGCGGGCGCCATCGAGAAGGCGGGCATCACCTCCGCCGACGTCAAGGCGATCGGCATCACCAACCAGCGCGAGACGACCCTGTTGTGGGACAAGAACACCGGCGAACCCGTCCACAACGCCATCGTCTGGCAGGACACCCGTACCGACGCCCTCTGTCGCGAACTGGGCCGCAACGTCGGCCAGGACCGGTTCCGCCGTGAGACCGGTCTGCCCCTCGCCAGCTACTTCGCCGGCCCCAAGGCGCGCTGGCTCCTCGACAACGTCGAGGGTCTGCGGGAGCGCGCCGAGCGGGGCGAGATCCTCTTCGGCACGATGGACTCGTGGGTCATCTGGAACCTGACCGGCGGGGTCGACGGCGGGGTGCACGTCACCGATGTCACCAACGCCTCGCGCACGATGCTGATGAACCTCCACACCATGGCCTGGGACCCCAAGATCCTCAGCTCCATGCACGTACCGGCCGAGATCCTGCCCGAGATCCGCTCCTCCGCCGAGGTGTACGGCACCGCCAAGGGCGGGGTACTCGACGGCATCCCGGTCGCCTCCGCGCTCGGCGACCAGCAGGCCGCGCTCTTCGGGCAGACCTGTTTCGCCGAGGGCGAGGCCAAGTCGACCTACGGCACCGGCACCTTCATGCTGATGAACACCGGACACACACCGGTGAACTCCTACAACGGACTGCTGACGACCGTCGGCTACCGCATCGGCGACGAGCAAGCGGTCTATGCCCTCGAAGGCTCGATCGCCGTCACCGGCTCGCTGGTGCAGTGGATGCGGGACCAGATGGGTCTCATCTCCTCCGCACCGGAGATCGAGACGCTGGCCCTGACCGTGGAGGACAACGGCGGCGCGTACGTCGTGCCCGCGTTCTCCGGGCTGTTCGCCCCCTACTGGCGCCCCGACGCCCGCGGTGTGATCGCGGGTCTCACCCGCTACGTCACCAAGGCCCACATCGCCCGTGCCGTGCTGGAGGCCACCGCCTGGCAGACCCGTGAGATCAGCGACGCCATGACCAAGGACTCCGGCGTCGAGTTGACCACGCTCAAGGTCGACGGCGGGATGACCTCCAACAACCTGCTGATGCAGACCCTCTCGGACTTCCTGGACGCACCGGTGGTGCGCCCCATGGTCGCCGAGACCACCTGCCTCGGCGCGGCCTACGCCGCGGGTCTGGCCGTCGGGTTCTGGCCGGACACGGACGCGCTGCGCGCCAACTGGCGCCGGGCCGCCGAATGGACCCCGCGCATGGACGCCGACAAGCGCGAGCGCGAGTACAAGAGCTGGCTCAAGGCCGTACAGCGGACCATGGGCTGGCTCGAAGAGGAAGACTGACAGGAGCAATGGACATGACCACCCTGCAGAGCGTTCCGACCCTCGGGACGCACCCGGCATCCGGCTTTCTCCCGAGCCGCGCCGAGACCCGGGAGCAGCTCTCCAAAGCCTCGTACGACCTCCTGGTGATCGGCGGCGGCATCCTGGGCATCTCCACCGCCTGGCACGCCGCGCAGTCCGGACTGCGGGTGGCCCTGGTGGACGCCGGCGACTTCGCCGGCGCCACCTCGTCCGCCTCCTCCAAGCTGCTGCACGGCGGACTGCGCTACCTCCAGACCGGTGCGGTCAAACTGGTCGCGGAGAACCACTTCGAGCGCCGCGCCCTCTCCCGTGAGGTGGCCCCGCACCTCGCCAATCCGCTCACGTTCTACCTGCCCGTCTACAAGGGCGGACCGCACGGCGCGGCCAAGCTCGGAGCCGGAGTCTTCGCCTATTCGGCGCTCTCGGCGTTCGGAGACGGCGTCGGCCACGTCATCAGCCCGGCCAAAGCGCAGCGGGACGTGCCCGAGTTGCGCACCGAGAATCTCAAGGCCGTCGCCGTCTACGGGGACGACCAGATGAACGACGCCCGGATGGCGTTGATGACGGTCCGCGCGGCCGTCGACGCGGGGACGACCGTGCTCAACCACGCCGAGGTCACCGGACTGCGCTTCACCCGGGGCCGGGTGACGGGTGCGGAGCTCAAGGACCGTACGGACGGTACCGAGTTCGGGGTGAACGCGCGGCTGGTGCTCAACGCCACCGGCCCATGGGTGGATCATCTGCGCCGGATGGAGGACGCGGGCGCCGCACCCTCGATCCGACTCTCCAAGGGCGCACACCTGGTGCTCAAGCGCACCTCGCCGTGGAAGGCGGCCCTGGCGACGCCGATCGACAAGTACCGGATCACCTTCGCCCTCCCCTGGGAGGACATGCTGCTGCTCGGCACCACCGACGAGGCGTACGAGGGGGACCCGGGCGAGGTCTCGGTGACCGAGCAGGACACCGCCCAGATCCTGGACGAGGCGGCGTTCTCCATCCGGGACCAGCAGTTGTCCCGCGATCTGATCACCTATGCGTTCGCCGGTCTGCGGGTGCTCCCCGGGGGCCCCGGGGACACCTCACAGGCCAAACGGGAGACGGTGGTGACCGAAGGCCGTGGCGGGATGCTGTCGGTCGCGGGCGGTAAGTGGACGACTTTCCGCCATATCGGTCGGACGGTGATGAACAAACTGGCGGCGCTGCCGGGGCAGCCGCTGGCCGAGGACATGGAACCGATCGACCAGTTGCCCAGGAAGCTGCCACTGCCGGGCATCGCCAATCCGAACGCGGTCGCCCACCGGTTGATGGCCGACGGACCGGCGCCCGGCCCCCGGATGTCCGCAGACACCGCACGCCACCTCGCCACCCACTACGGCTCGCTCTCCTTCGACATCGCTCGGCTGGCCAACGACGATCCCGCGCTGGCCGAGCGCATCCACCCCGACGCCCCGGAGATCTGGGCCCAGGTCGTGTACGCCCGGGACCACGAGTGGGCCGAGACCGCGGACGACGTGCTGCGGCGGCGCACCACGCTCACGGTGCGGGGACTGGCCACCGATGGGATACGGGACCGGGTGGAGGGGCTGCTCCGGCACCGACGCTGAACCACGGCGCGGGACGCGGGCGGTGCTCGTCCGGGGCCCGGTCGCCGCAGGCCCCTTGACGATCACGCCGCGATCGCTCCCCCGGGGACCGCCGGGCGTGATCGCCAAGGGGGCGTACGCCGTCTCGGGCGGTGGAGCGCATCGTGGCCCGTGGCATGGCTGCGTCGCTGGTGGGAGGTAGCGGACGGCAGTGCGCACGCACGAGCTCTTTCCAGCCGCTACGCATGTCATCGAAGTTCACCCGCCCGTGCACGAGGGCTGCGGCGGGGCACCTCGTAACCCGTAAGGTTGGTGCGTACGCGAGGGAACTTCGGAAGGAGGCACTGGGTGATCGAGCTCGAGGGGGTACCCGAGCTGATCGACCCGGTCATGGTGGCCGCGTTCGAAGGCTGGAACGACGCCGGCGACGCCGCCTCCACCGCGGTCGCACACCTGGACCGGGAGTGGAAGGGGGAGGTGTTCGCGGCCCTTGACGCCGAGGACTACTACGACTTCCAGGTCAACCGGCCCACGGTGTGGCTGGACGGCGGAGTACGGAAGATCACCTGGCCGACGACCCGACTGTCCGTGGTCCGTGTCGGGGGTGAGAAACCGCGCGATCTGGTGCTGGTTCGGGGCATCGAACCGTCCATGCGCTGGCGCTCGTTCTGCAATGAGATCCTCGGATTCGCCCATGAGTTGGGGGTGGAGATGGTGGTGATCCTCGGTGCGCTGCTCGGGGACACGCCTCATACGCGGCCGGTGCCGGTCAGCGGCATCACGTCCGATCCCGACCTGGCCAGGACCATGGACCTGGAGGAGACGCGCTACGAAGGTCCCACCGGAATCGTGGGCATCCTCCAGGAGGCGTGCACCCATGCGGGCGTGCCCGCGGTGAGTCTGTGGGCCGCGGTGCCGCACTATGTGTCCCAACCGCCCAACCCCAAGGCCACACTTGCGCTGCTGAACCGGTTGGAGGATCTGATCGGGCTGCGCATCCCGCTGGGCGAACTGCCCGAGGACGCGCGGGCGTGGCAACTGGGCGTGGACCAACTGGCCGCCGAGGACAGCGAGGTGGCGGAGTACGTCCAGACGTTGGAGGAGGCCAGGGACACGGCGGAGTTGCCCGAGGCGTCGGGCGAGGCCATCGCCCGCGAGTTCGAGCGCTATCTGCGGCGGCGGGACGGGGGGCCGGGCAGCGGACCGGGGTTGGCGACCGACGGCGGTGACAGCGGCACCTACCTCCGCGATCCGTCGGGCGGGTTGAACCGGCCGTCGAAGGCAGCCCGTACGGAACCGGACACAGGGCCGGGCACCGAGCAGGAACCGGACACGGAAGCAGACGCGGAAGCGGAACCTGGTCCGGAGTCTGAGCCGGGTCCGGGTCCAGGTGCTGAGCCGGGTCCGGGTGCTGAGACGGGTCCGGGTGCGGACGGTGCGTCCCAACCGGGTGCCGCGCACGATCCGGATGCGGACAGCGCGGCGGAGACAGCAGAGCGGGACTCCTCGGCGCCTGCCGACGATTCGGGCGCGGGGTCCGGCACGGACTCGGACACGGGCTCTGATGACCCGGACTCGGATCCCAGCGAGAGCGGGCCGGAAGGGTCGGCCGCCGGGGACAGCGGGGCCGCCCGGGACAGCGGGGATGCCGGGGACAGCGGGGATGCCGAGAATGCCGCCGGGGAGGACCCTCCCGGGCGGTGAGCGGCTGTGGGGGCGACCGGTGCCCCCCGGACCTGAGTGAGGGGCGGCGCATCGAATGCGCCGCCCCTCACGGCGTTGCTGTGGCTCAGGGAACGCCGACCGGCGTGGCACCACGGACATGGCTGCTGGGGTGCTGTGGCCGAGGGTGTCGGTGGTCCGACGCCCTCGGCCGTACCGACGACGATCCCGACCGGGCCTACCTCGGCTCAGCCAGCCCTACAGCGCCACTCCCAGCAGTGCGTCGACCGTACGGGAGACCAGTCCGGGCGCCCCTTCGTCCGTGCCGCCCTCGGTGCGCTGGCGTTCGGCCCAGCGGTCGACGGCGAGCAGTGCGCTGGGGGCGTCCAGATCGTCGGACAGGGCCGCACGGACCTCCTCGACGAGGGCGTCGGCGGAGGGTCCGTCGGGTCGGGAGACCGCCGCACGCCAACACTCCAGTCGCGTCAGCGCGTCCTGGAGCACCTGGTCGGTCCACTCCCAGTCGGCCCGGTAGTGGTGGGAGAGCAGCGCAAGGCGGATCGCGGCGGGGTCGACGCCCTCCCGGCGCAGGGTGGAGACGAAGACCAGGTTGCCCTTGGACTTCGACATCTTCTCGCCGTTCAGGGCGACCATTCCCGCGTGTACGTACGCCCGCGCGAAGGGATGCTCCCCGGTGAGGGCATGGGCGTGTGAGGCACCCATCTCGTGGTGGGGGAAGACGAGGTCCGACCCGCCGCCCTGGACGTCGAAGCCCATGCCGAGGTGGTCGAGGGCGATGGCGACGCACTCGATGTGCCAGCCGGGCCGGCCACGGCCGAGGCTGCCCCCGTCCCAACTGGGTTCGCCCTCCCGGGCGGCCATCCAGAGCATGGGGTCGACCGGGTTCTTCTTGCCGGGGCGCTCGGGGTCGCCACCGCGTTCGGCGGACAGCAGCCGCATCGCCTCGGCGTCGAGGTGGGACACCTCGCCGAAGTGGGGGTCCGCCTCGACCGAGAAGTAGACGTCCCCTTCGAGTTCATAGGCCGCGCCGGCGTCGCGGAGCCGCTCCACCAGCGGAACGATGCCGGGTATCGACTCGACGGCTCCGATGTAGTGCTGCGGCGGGAGCATGCGGAGCGCGGTCATGTCCTCGCGGAAGAGTGCGGTCTCCCGCTCGGCGAGCCCGGTCCAATCCTCCCCGTCGCGGATGGCTCGCTCCAGGAGCGGATCGTCGATGTCGGTCACGTTCTGGACGTAGTGGACCTGGCGCTTGGTGTCGAGCCACACGCGCTGGACGAGGTCGAACGCGTTGTAGGTCGCCGCGTGTCCCATGTGGGTGGCGTCATAGGGCGTGATGCCGCAGACGTAGATACGGGCGACGGGGCCGGGGTCCAGGGTGAGTGGACCGCCGGTTGCGGTGTCGTGAATCCGAAGGTCGCGGCCCGTGCCAGGCAGGGCGGGGACCTCAGAAGCGGGCCAGGCATACATGATCTGAGCCTAACCGGACGGGTGATCCGGATACGAACCGGATCACGCCGGTTGGCCGGTTGTGCGCTCTTGTGAATTCCTCGTGCCCTGTGCATGGCCAGCCAGGAGAGCCCGCAGAATCGATAAATCGATGCCGGTCAGTACCGGGGCGATGCCCGGTCCACACGAGCCACACGGGATCGGGCGACCAGACCGCACACTGCCGGAACGCCATCAGCACCCGGTCGGCTCGCGAAGGAGACCGATCGGGATCGGACGACCGGTCATCGGTCCGTCGAGCACGGCGCGACCGGGCCGACCGGGCCGACACCCGACCGTTCTCGGTCAGTCGTCCGGCGCGCCCCTCACACAGGTGGCCAGGGGATCGCCGGCCACTCGCCGGAAGGCACCGGATGTCGGCCCGTGGCCCGAAGCGCCGACACCCTGCCGCGGACAGCCGTCACCTCGGCCGGGGTCAGCAACCGCTCCAACCGGGCACCGAGGGGCCCACCAGCGGCCAGGGCCGATGAAAGCCCCTCCAGGGCCTCCAGGGCCTCATCGGGCAACGGCTCCCCCGCCCACCCCCAGAGCAAGGTGCGGAGCTTGTCGTCCACATGGAAGCTGACGCCGTGGTCGATGGCGTACAGCGCACCGCCCGCGGCGGGCAGCAGATGGCCGCCCTTGCGGTCACCGTTGTTGATCACTGCGTCGAGCACGGCCAGCCTGCGCAACCGCGGGTCGTCGGCATGGACCAGTAGGGCGGTGCGCCCCTCGCCCACCTCGGCGAAGCCGACCGCCTTCCAGCCGTCGCCCGGCTCCTCACCCTCCACGAGTGCCAGGAGCGGTGCCTCGGCCTCGGCCTCGATCCAGAGCTGGACCATGCCCTCTCCGTGCGGTCCGTCCCGTAGCACCGTCGGGGGCACGAGCCCCCAGCCCAGTGCTTCGGAGACCTCGTAGGCTGCGACCTCGCGCTGGGCCAGCGTGCCGTCGGGGAAGTCCCAGAGCGGGCGCTCGCCGGCGACCGGTTTGTAGACGCAGGCCGTCTCCTCGCCGTCGAGGACGATCGAGCAGAACAGGACCGCGTTGGACGCCTCCCGGACCTGACCGCGTACTCGGAGCTCCCCCTTCGCCAGGAGATCGAGGGCGGTCACACTCCCCTGCGGTATCCGTTCTGGCGCGGGCACACATGTCCTTCCGGGTCGAGCGGCAGGCTGCACAGCGGGCACGGCGGACGACCGGCGTTGACCACGTCCAGCGCGCGTTTGGCGAAGGCCCGGGCCTGCGCCCCGCTCAGTCGCACCCTCAGCATGGGCGGGCCGTTCTCCTCGTCCCGCAACAGCCGCTCCTCGGCGTCGGCGAGGTCCTCGTCGGACTCCGCCTCCAGCTCGACCAGGGCCTGCGCCTCGACGATCATGCGCTGTTCCTCGCCGTCCCAGGCCAGGGCCATGGTGCCCACCCGGAACTCCTCCTCCACGGGCGAGTCCAGCGGGGCGGTGTCCGCGACGTCGGTCGGCGCCACCGCGGGCACGGGCGCATTGCCCCCGGTGCGGCGGACCACCTCGTCGAGGAGCTCGTCGATGCGTTCGGCGAGCGCGGACACCTGGGTCTTCTCCAGGGCCACACTGGTGACGCGTCCTCCGGCCGATGCCTGGAGGAAGAACGTACGGCGTCCAGGCAGCCCGACCGTACCGGCCACGAACCGGTCCGGCGGGTCATAGAGGAACACCTGACGGGACACGCTCTTAACTCCCTCAAGACTCGGGAACGACCTGGCATTGACCTGCAACGAGCTGTACGAACGGGCTGAGGGGCGCTTGGGTGGTGCGGGCGCACTCAGCCCGTCCACCCTACTGCCAGGCGATCACGCGGTGCCCGTGCCGCCACCGACGACGGCCTCGCCGTCATCACCGGCGGCGCCGGTGCTCCCGGCCTCTCGGTGGTCCCTGTCGCGCGGCGCCAGCGAGCCCAGTTCACCCGTGTCCCCCAGGCGCAGAAGAAATGGCCGCGTACGGGTGTAACGGATCGCTGTCACGGAACAAGGTTCCACATGGACCCGCTGGAAGAGATCGAGATGCATGCCGAGTGCGTCCGCGACGATCGACTTGATGATGTCCCCGTGCGAGCAGATCGCATAGACCGCGTCCTCACCGTGCTCGGCGTCGATGCGCTCATTCCAGTCGCGTACGGCGTCGACGGCCCGCGCCTGCATCGCACGCATGGACTCGCCACCAGGAAACACCGCCGCAGAAGGATGCTGCTGCACCACCTGCATCAGCGGTTCGTCAGCCAGTTCACGAAGTTTGCGCCCCGACCAGTCCCCGTAGTGACATTCGCCGACCCGCTCGTCGGTCTGGATCCGCAGTTCGGGACGGGCGTCCAGCAGGGGTTGCACAGTCTGGAGGCAGCGTTCGAGGGGGCTGCTGACCACGGCGGCGAGCGGCAGCGCGGCAAGGCGCTCGGGCAGGGCGGCGGCCTGGGCGGCGCCGTGTTCATCGAGATGGACACCCGGGGTCCAGCCCGCGAGTACCGCTGCGGTGTTCGCGGTGGAGCGTCCGTGGCGTACCAGGATCAACGTGGCCATGTCCGCAAGCCTAGGTCGTGTCGGCGCCGACCCGACCCTTCGGGGCACGGCAGGCGAAGGCCGACGCCGGGGTGCGCAGGGGCGGTCCGCGCGGAAGAATACGCGCCGTGATCGTCGACTGCGCCATCTATCGCGAAGGGCGCCGCACCGAGGGCCCGGCCGATCTCTCCGATGCGCTCGCCGAGGCCAGGTCGAGTGGCGACGCCTTCTTGTGGATCGGTATGCACGAGCCGACCGACAAGGAGTTCGACCTGGTCAAGCAGGAGTTCGGGCTGCATCCCCTGGCCGTGGAGGATGCCTTGCGGGCCCATCAGCGGCCCAAGTTGGAGGTCTACGACGACTCCCTGTTCATGGTGCTCAAGCCGGTGGCGTACGAGCCGGAATCGGACACCGTCACCGCCGACGAGCTGATGGTCTTCGTCGGCGACTCCTTCGTGGTCACGGTCCGTCACGGGGAGAGCTCTCCGCTGGCCGCCGTACGCCAACGTCTGGAGGCGGAGCCCGAGGTCCTGGCGCACGGCCCCACCGCCGTGCTGTACGCGGTCAGTGACGCGGTGGTCGACAAGTACATCGAGGTGGCGGCGGAGTTGCAGGTGGACCTGGAGGAGATGGAGGCCGAGGTCTTCGCCCCGGCCCGGAAGGAGGTCCATCACTCCCGGCGGGCGCGGAAGGCACAGAAGGCACAGCAGGCCGCGGGGATCCGGGCAGGCGACGACAGAACGGCCGGCCCGCCCACGGCCGCCAGGATCTATGTGTTCAAGCGGCAGGTGCTGGAGTTCCGTCGGGCCACCGGTCCGCTGGCCGCCCCCATGGCCCGGTTGTCGGGGGCGGGGGTGCCGTTCGTCCACGAGCGCTCACAGCCGTTCTTCCGGGACGTCAGCGACCATCTGACCCGGGCCAATGAACAGGTGGAGGGACTGGACCGACTGCTCTCCGACATCCTCGCCGCGCACCTCGCCCAACAGGGGGTCCGGCAGAACGACGACATGCGCAAGATCTCGGCCTGGGCCGCCATGGCGGCCGTACCGACGATGGTCGCGGGGATCTACGGGATGAACTTCGCGCATATGCCGGAACTGGGATGGGTGTGGTCCTATCCCGCGGTGCTGGTCCTGATGGGCGGAACCGTCTACAGCCTCTTCCGACTGTTCAAACGCCGAGGCTGGCTGTAGGCCGGAGCCAGGGAGCCGGGGCGTGCGGGCTCCGACCGGCTCGGCGGGCCGGTCGGAGCGTCCACCAGGGACAACCGGGCAGGTCAGAATGCCGGGGCGACGGTGGGGGGTCCATCGAGGGCTCCCCGCCGCTCCGGCATCCGCAGGCTGATCATTCGATGCCAGCCGCCGAACCTCTCGTAGCCGTACATGGCCTGGATGCCGGCTGTGAGTGCCGCCGACTTGGCGCGTGGCCAGCGCAGCACCCGACCCATCTCGGCCATCACGGCGAGGCTGACGTCACGGTAGACCTTGATCTCGGTCAGGGCGCTCTCACGCAGCACGCCCTGGATGGTGCGCCCGTGTCCGGCAGCCGCGAGGCGGAGCAGTTCCTCATGGCAGTACGCGAGGTGGTTGTCCTCGTCGTTGCAGATCATCCGGATGGCCTTGCCCAACTCCGGGTGGTTGCCGAAGTGCTTGACCAGCATGTCCATCTGGTCGGCCGCACGCTGCTCGGTGACCCGGCTGTGTGCCAGGTAGACCACGATGTCCTTCTCGGTCAGGGGCTCCTCACGACGGAGCTTGTCATGGGGGAGGCCGATGCCGTGGCGCTCCAGGAGCATGGTGTAGTCGGTCTCCGGGGGCACGGGCACGGGTTCGAGCCCCCGCTTGTGCAGGAGCGCGTCGAAGATCCGGCCGTGCTTGTCCTCGTCCGCGCCGTGCCGGGCGATCTTGGGCGCGAGATCGGCCATCGCGTCGGGCACCAGGGCTGCGATGCGGCCGTTCTCCCAACCTCCCTGGGCCTCGCCGCTGGCGGCGATGGAGCAGAACAGCTGGAAGGAGTCGTCGTGGTCGATGATCTCCTGGAAAAGGCTTCGAGCCGAAAGCATCACTGCCACCTCCTGAAGGCGTCCGCAAGGGTCCGCAAAGAAGGAGTCAAGTGCGGTACCGGGTGCGGGGCAACATCTGCGTCGGCCAACTGCGCCAAACGGACGACATCAGGGGTCGTGGAGGCTCATCAGAGGCGATGTGAGGCCATCAGTGGTACCGGTACCCGTCGGTGCGGTCGGTTGCGGTCCGTGCGGTCCCTGCGGTCGGTTGCGGTCGGTTGCAGTCAGGGCCAGCGGTGTCGTACGTGTCGTCAGTGCCATCCGGAGTGTGTCGGACGGAGGCCGTTCGCGGGAGCACCGGGCGTACGGTGCTCCCGCGAGGTCCCCGGGGACCGGGTGGCGGTTTCAGGCGAGGCCCGAGCGCTCCAGGGCGGCGGTGCCCGCGCGCAGCGCGGCGAGGCGCTCATCGAGGGTGAACCCGGCCGGGGCCAGGGTCAGGGTGGTCACTCCTGCCGCCGCGTACTGCTGCATGCGGTCCGCGATCCGCTCGACGGAACCCAGCAGGGTGGTGGAGTCGATCAGTTCCCTCGGGACGGCAGCGGCGGCACCGTCCTTGTCGCCGGCGAGGTAACGGTCCTGGATCTCCGCCGCAGCCTTGTCGTACCCCATGCGCCGGGCCAGTTGGTTGTAGAAGTTCTGTTGGCGGCTGCCCATGCCGCCGACGTACAGGGCGGTGTAGGGGCGGAACACATCGGCGAGCGCGTCGAGGTCGTCGCCGAGGGCGAGCGGCAGGGTGGGGCAGACGTCGAAACCGTCCATCGTCTTGCCTGCCTTGGCCCGTCCGGCTCGGAGGTGGCGGATCGCCGTCTCCTCCAGATGGTCTGCCGACGGGAAGATCAACAGCGCACCGTCGGCGATCTCACCGGTCTGTTCCAGGTTCTTGGGTCCGATCGCGGCGATGTAGAGGGGGATGTGCTCGCGCTCGGGGTGGACGGTGAGCTTGAGCGGCTTGCCGGGGCCGTCGGGCAGGGGCAGCGTCCAGTGCGCACCCTCGTAGGAGAGCCGCTCGCGGGCCATGGCCTTGCGGACGATCTCCACGTACTCCCGGGTGCGGGCGAGGGGCTTGTCGAACTTCACGCCGTACCAGCCCTCGGAGACCTGGGGACCGGAGACGCCGAGGCCGAGGCGGAACCGGCCGCGTGAGAGCGAGTCGAGGGTGGCGGCGGTCATGGCCGTCATCGCGGGCTGGCGGGCCGGGATCTGGAGGATGGCGGAGCCGACGTCGATGCGCTCGGTGTGTGCCGCGACCCAGGCGAGGACGGTTGGGGCGTCGGATCCATAGGCTTCCGCTGCCCAACAGACGTCGTAGCCGAGCCGGTCGGCCTCCTGGGCGACTGCCAGATTGTCGCCGTCCATCCCCGCGCCCCAGTAGCCGAGGTTGATGCCGAGTCGCATAACACTCCCTCTTACCGATCAGTAACTTCTCTGTTCCGGGGACTCTAGCGCCCGGACCGGCGATCCGTCAGGGGGCGATGGGGCTGGTCGGCGACGGGTGGGTTATCCACAGGGTCTCTCGATGTCGCCGCCCGGCCAGTAATCTCAGCGCTCATGGAGCAGAGGCATCTCGGCCGCACCGGCCTGCGCGTGTCCCGGATCGGTCTCGGCACCCTGACCTGGGGCCGGGACACCGATGAACACGACGCCGCCGACCAGTTGAAGGCGTTCTGGGAGGCGGGCGGGACGCTGGTCGACACCGCCGATGTGTACGGGGGCGGGGACGCGGAGTATCTGCTCGGGCAGTTGATCGAGCGGCTCGTGCCCCGACGCGATCTGGTGATAGCCACCAAGGCGGGCAGCGTGCTCGACCCCGACCGCCGCTTCAACACCTCGCGCGGGCATCTGCTGGCCTCACTGGACGATTCCCTCGCCCGGCTGGGGACGGACTACGTCGACCTCTGGCAGGTCCACGCGTTCGATCCACTGACCCCGTTGGACGAGACGTTGCAGGCGCTGGACATCGCGGTGAGCAGCGGCCGGGCCCGCTACGCCGGCGTGTCGAACTTCTGCGGTTGGCAGTTGGCAAAGGCGGCGACCTGGCAGCTCGCATCGCCGGGGCCGCGCACCCGACTCGCCAGCACCCAGATGGAGTACTCGCTGCTCCAGCGCGGAGTGGAGCGGGAGGTACTGCCCGCGGCGCTCGATCTCGGCGTCGGCCTACTGCCGTCATCACCACTTGGTCGGGGTGTGCTGACCGGGAAGTACCGCCACGGCACGCCGTCGGACTCACGGGGCGCGTCAGAGGTCCTCGGTCCCTTCGTGGAGCCGTATCTCGACGAGACCGCGGACGGCATCGTGGAGGCCGTGCTGACCGCGGCGGACGGGCTGGCGACGACGGCGTTGCAGGTGGCACTCGCCTGGGTGCGGGACCGGCCGGGAGTCGTGGCCCCGATCGTCGGCGCGCGCAACGCGCAGCAACTCGTCGCCGCACTGTCAGTGGAGGCGCTTACGCTTCCTGACGAGATCCGGCGGGCCCTCGACGATGTGTCGGCGCCCGTGCACCGCTATCCCGACCAGGACTGGAGCATGTTGTGACCGCGTCATCCCAGGGGCAGGGCCCCGGTCCCCATGCTGAGCCCGCCTCCACCGACGCACCCGCGGCGGTGTCCGAAGCCGCGCCGAGCGACCCCGCCGCCGCGACGGTCACCGAAGGGCCCACCGAAATCAGCACCGAGACCGGCACCGAAGCGGGCGATCCGGAGACCGTGGCGGAGGCGGCCGACCCCGGTGCGGACGAGTCAGCGCCGAGCGAACCGACCGACACTCCCGAAACGCCGGAGACCGATACGTCGGCGACCAGCACAGCAGAAACCGGCGCGGCAGAAACCGGGGCGACGGAGACCGGGGCTGCAGAGACCGGAGCGGCAGAAACTGATACCCCCGAAACCGGCACCGCGAGCGCTGAGACCTCTGAGGCAGCGGCCGAGTTGCTCGCCCAGCAGGAGCTGCGGGAGCGCATCGAGCAGCGCAAGGCCGAGAAGGAGGGGCCCATCGCAAGCGGGACCAAGCTCCGCGGACAGGCGGCCGACCTGCTGGCCGCCGTGCGGGCGGTCGAGAGCGGGGAGTCCACCGGGCGTGCCTTCTTCCCCTCCCCCGCCCAGGCCAGGACACCCGCGGACGATCCATCGCGTACCCCGTCCGTCCGGGCGCCGGGATCGGCGTCGTCGTCTACACCGGCCGCCGCGGGGCGACCGAGCACACCCGAGACCGTCGCGGCCGTCCGGGCCGTGCTCGGCGAGGGTGCACCCGACGGCCTCGCCGTACAGGTCGCGGATGTGCTCGGGGACACCGCCGCCGCACGGCTCAAGGACGATCCCTGGCAGTTGCTGGCCGTGCCCGGTGTGCTGCCCCAGCAGGCCGATGGATTCGCCCGGGCACTGCTCGGCGATGCGTGCGGTCCGGGAGACGAGCGTCGGACCGCTGCTCTGGTGGTCTGGCAGCTGGAGCGCTCCGCCCTGCGGGGACACACCGCCCTGGAGTCCTCGGCCCTGTGTGCTGCGTTGGCCGAGCACGCGGTGCCCGAACCGGAGGAGGCCCTGCGGAGCGCGGCGGCCGACGGGGTGGTGCTGCTCTTCGACGACTCCGGAGACGACTTCTCCGAAGAGGGCGCACCGGAGGACGCCGAGACCGCCGACGAGACCGTTGCGGCAACCCCGGTGCTGTGGGGGCTCGACCGCTACGCGCTGGCGGAGGAGAGCCTTGCGGACGGCCTGGCCCGACTGGCCCGTGCGGAGGGGGACGACCGCTGGGAGGCAGCGCCGGGCGAGCTGGCCCGGGCACTGGCGGCGAGCGGTCTGGTGGTTCACACCGGCGCGGAGGCGGCACGCGCCGAGCCGCTCGCACTGGCCACCGCCGCGACCGGATTGGGGCTGCGCTGCGTCGTCGCATTCCACAGCGGACACGGTCGTGGTGTCGAGGAGGGCGACACGGTCACCGTCGCCGGGCTGCTCTCCGGCGCCGAAGGGCCGGGCCGGGACGGGGACGGTGCGCTGGTACTCGACCTCCTGGTGGTGCTGGACGCCCCTCTGCTCGACGTGGAGACGGCAGCGATGCTGGTGGAGTCCTTGCCGGACGGGAGCAGGCTGCTGCTCAGCGGCGACCCGGGCCAATTGGGCTCGGCCGGCGCCGGGCGGGTCTTTGCCGACCTGCTGGCGGCTCGGGTGTGCCCCACCGTGGCTTCGCGGACACCCGATCCCGGCCCGCTCGGTGAGCTGGTCTCCGGGATCGGTGCCGGGGAGCTCTGCGCCGTGGCGGCACCCGACAAGGAGGTCGTCATCGTGCCGGTGCGGGATGCGGGCGAGGCCGTGCACCGCACGGTGCAGTTGGTCGCCGATTCCGTACCGCGGGCGATCGGGGTGCCGACCGAGCAGACCCAGGTCATCACGGTCGGCCACGGCGGCGCGGCCGGCACCAGGGTGTTGAACGCGGCGCTGAAGCAACGGCTGAATCCGGGCCCCGGTCGGTTCGGGGGCTTCGATCCGGGCGATCGGATCGCCTATGCCCCGGCCATCGGCCGGACCCTGCCGGGCACGGTCGTCTCGGCGGACGCCGAAGGTCTGCGGCTGGAGTGCGGGGAAGCACGGGTGACGGTGCCGAGGGAGCGGGTCGACGCCGTCGTGCGCCACGGCTGGGCCATGACGGCCCACCAGGCGGCCGGTATGCGGTGGCCCGCTGCCGTGGTGGTCCTGTCCAAGGACGCCGCCCCGGGGTTGAGCAGGCCCTGGGTGTACACGGCCTTCGGTCGGGCCTCGCGCCATCTCTCCGTGGTGCACGGGGTGGACCAGGCGCTGTCGCACGCGGTTGCCCAGGTCCCCGCCCAGGAGCGCACCACACGGCTACGGACCCTGCTCGAAGGGCTGCTCCAGCCGGAGCGGGTGGACGAGACCGCGGGCGCATAGCCCAAGGATGCGCAAAGGGTCCGGTCCCGCGAACGCACGGGGGATCGGACCCTCAGCGGACGGCGCGGCGACCGGCCCGGCGGGGCGGGCGGCGGGTCAGAGGCCGGCTTCGTCGAGGTCGTCGAGGTCCTCGCCCAGGTCGTCCTCGTCGAAGACGGCACTGACGTCGAAGCGGATCACCACCCGCTGCGGGTCCGCCTGCTCAAAGGGGTTGGTCAGCCACTCCCCCGCCTCCGGGAGCTCGTCCAGGGCGGACACCCACAGGGTCGAGTCGCCCTCTTCGAGACCGAACTCCTTGTGCTGCGAGACGATCTCGTCCGGCTCGTACTCACCGAAGAGCACGCCGAGTGCCGCATGGACACTGCCGGCCGCGGACCGGCCGTCCCGCGTCAGCCCCTCGTCGGGATCGGCCGCGGTGATGCGCTGTGCCTGTGCGAGGAGCCGCTGGGGCTCCACCACCGCGTAGTCGCGGCGGATCAGCACACTGAGGGCGTTGGGTTCGTCCGGGCCCGTGTACGGCGGCAGCGACTCGTCAGCCCCGGGGATCTCGAAGGGTGTCACCTCGTCGTAGCGGTCGTAGAGGCGCTCGTCGTACGTCTCCGCCGCCACGGCCAGAGCGTTGAACGCGTCGTAGACGGCAGGATCGTCGTCTCCCGTGCGGTTCTCGACCGCCGCGAGGTGACGGTCCAGTGCGGCTTTGACGGCCTCGGCGGCGGCACGTACCTCGGCAGCGGTGGGCTGCGCAGCATCAGACATAGTGCAGACGCTATCCGTACCGGGCCCATGCCCGCACAATAGATGCGATGCCGGAATACGAATTTGTCGATGTGTATGTCCCGCGCGGGGTCTCCCGCCAGGAGGCGACCCGCCTGCTGACCGACCATGCCGAGTACGCACACTGGGAGTTGGACCGACTCACCCTGCACCGCGACGGCAGCCGCAGGGTGCGGTTGCGCCGCCGTATCATCCGCCAGGTGCGCGCCACCTGGTGAGCACCGCATCAGTACGGAGCAGGCCCCGGCACCCCGGAACCCGCTCCGCTCCTTCTCGCTCGTCTGCCCGGAGGTTCCCTACGGCTGCGCGCAGCGACGGGGATGAGTGTCGTACGCGCCGACGGCCGTGGTGGGGACCGCCCTCCGTCGGGAAGGCGCTACCCGGGCATCCTCAAGGGCTGTCCCGTTCTCAGGCGGCGCGGTTGCGCCGGTACAGCACCGCTCCGGCCAGGAGCATCGCCGCACCGGCCGGAACGGCCACTCCCAGCGTGTGAACACCGGTCGCCGCCAGCGTGCCCGAGTCGTCGTTGTCCGCGACGGAGTGTGTCGCAGGCTTGACGGTCCGCTCCTGGGGCGCCTCGGGCTTGGTCTGCGTACCGGTGTTCGGGGGCACGTGCCGCGGCTTGCTGGGTTCGACGGGGTTGCCCGGGCGCGGCTCGACGGGCCGCGGCTTCGCCGGTGTCACGGGGGTCACGGGCGGCTGCTGCGGGTTGCCCGGCCGGCTCACGGACGAGGCGTTGGTGCAGTCATTGCCGAAGGTCGGGTTGAGTGCGCTGACCACGTTCACGGAGTTGCCGCAGACGTTGACCGGCACATCGACCGGGGCCTGGACGTTGTTGCCGGAGAGCACCCCCGGAGAGTTGCTGGTGACGCCGCTGGCCACCGCGCCACCGCCGGTGGTCTGGCCTTCGCCCGTCTGCACACCGCCTCCCGGGGAGGTGTTGCCGGGCGCGGGTCGGCCCTGGGACGAGGAGTCGTTGCGGCATGTGTTGCCGAAGGTCGGGTTGAGGATGCCGACCGCGTTGACGGAGTTCCCACATGCATTGACGGGAACGTTCACCGGCACCTGGACCGAGTTCCCGGAGGCGACGCCCGGGGAGTTGGACGCTCCCCCGAAAGCTCCGGAGTCCGCGTGTGCGTATCCGCCGAGCGCCATGGCGCTGCCTGCGGCGGCCATGGTGATCAGGCCCTTGCGCGTGACCTGTCGCATAGGTTGTTTCCTTGCCTTCTTGTGGTCTGCCTCCGGGCCCGTCGCCCGAAAGCGGAAAGCCCGGGTGGTCGCGGGGTGCATGGCGAGCACTCCGGGACCGCCCGGGTTCAAACCCAGACCCTGAGGGTCGATTCAGAACGTCACGAGTTGATGCAGGTGTTGCCGAAGGCGGGGTTGAGCAGCCCGACCACGGAGATCGTGTTGCCGCACACATTGACCGGCACGTGGACGGGAACCTGAATGACGTTGCCCGAGATCACACCGGGGGAACCGACCGCAGCGCCCTGGGCACCGGCGTCGGCCATTGCCACGCCCGCACCCGCGAGAACCAGGCCACCCGTGGCAGCCGCAGCGGCGACGATCTTCTTGATCATTATTCCTCCTCGTTGGCAATGCGGTCCCAGCCGCGGACCGCATCACCTGTAACGAGGAGGGACGGATGGGGCTACCAGCCGTCGGGGCCTTTCACTCTTCTCAGTCAGTCACGCACACATTGACGATTATGGGAGTGTCGTTTCAGCACACCGCCCCCGGCCAGGCCGGCGCCCGGCGCGGATGCGGTTCCCCGACCTCACGGGGCCGTACGCCTAGCTCGCGTCGATGAAGCGGTCGAGCACCCGAACCCCGAAGGTCAGGCCGTCGACCGGGACCCTCTCGTCCACCCCGTGGAACATCCCCGCGAAGTCGAGCTCCGGGGGAAGCTTGAGCGGCGCGAAGCCGAAGCAGCGGATGCCGAGGTCGTCGAAGGACTTGGCGTCCGTGCCGCCGGACAGCATGTACGGGACCGCCCGGGCGATCGGGTCCTCGGCCCTGAGCGCCGACTGGATCGCATCCACGAGGTCGCCGTCGAAGCTGGTCTCCAGTGCCTTGTCACCGTGCACGTCCTCCCGCTTGACGCGCGGGCCGAGCAGCCGGTCGAGGTCGGCGAGGAACTCCTCCTCGTACCCCGGCAGGAACCTGCCGTCGACATGGGCGGTCGCCTGCCCGGGGATGACGTTCACCTTGTAGCCGGCGCCGAGCATGGTGGGCGCGGCGGAGTTGCGCAGGGTCGCGCCCACCATCTTGGCGATGCCGCCGAGCTTGGCGAGGGTGGCGTCCATGTCCTCGGGGTCGAGCGGAGTGCCGAGGGCGTCGGACAGTTCGTCCAGGAAGGACCGTACGGTCTTGGTCATCCGCACCGGCCACTTGTGGCGGCCCACGCGGCCCACGGCCTCGCAGAGTTCGGTGATGGCGTTGTCGTTGTTGGTCATGGAACCGTGACCCGCCGTGCCGTCGACGGTCAGCCGCATCCAGTGCATGCCCTTCTGGGCGGTCTCCACCAGATAGAGGCGCAGCTGTTCGTTGACGGTGAAGGAGAAGCCGCCGACCTCGCCGATCGCCTCGGTGACGCCTTCGAAGAGGTCGGGGTGCTTGTCGACGAGGTAACGCGCTCCGTAGGCGCCGCCGGCCTCCTCGTCGGCGAGGAAGGCCAGCACGATGTCACGCGGGGGCTTGCGCCCTGTGCGCAACCGATCGCGCACCACGGCGAGCGTCATCGCGTCCATGTCCTTCATGTCGACGGCGCCGCGCCCCCAGACACAGCCGTCCGCGATCTCGCCGGAGAAGGGGTGGTGGGTCCAGTCGTCGGCGTTCGCCGGTACGACGTCGGTGTGGCCGTGGATGAGCAGCGCGGGCCTGGAAGGGTCCTCGCCCTCGATCCGGGCGACGGTGGAGGCACGGCCCGGATGGGATTCGAAGATCTTCGGTTCGAGCCCCACCTCGGCGAGCTTCTCCGCGATGTACTCGGCGGCGGCTCGCTCGCCGGGACCCGAGTGGTCCCCGTAGTTGCTGGTGTCGATCCGGATCAGCTCACGGCAGAGGTCGACGACCTCGTCCTGGCCCGAGACGGCACGGGCCGTCGACTCGCTCACGGACTCGCTCACGCTGATTCCTCCCGCTCTCGCTGCTGGTGGTTCCGACCCATCCTCCCGCGACGGATCGAGGTCCCCAAGGGTCGCACCCCCCGCGGGCGGGTGGTGCCGGGCGAGCGGGGCCAACCGCGTCGCACGGGACGCCCGTACGGGGCCCTCACTGCGGACGGACGGGCGTGATCGAGCACTCCGAATGTTTGCTATGGTTTTCCACGTCGCAGCGGCCACGGGCCAGGCGGCAGACACCTTGTCCGGGTGGCGGAATGGCAGACGCGCTAGCTTGAGGTGCTAGTGCCCTTTATCGGGCGTGGGGGTTCAAGTCCCCCCTCGGACACCAGTAGGAACCCCAGTTGATCTGGGGTTCTTCTGTTTTTGGCGGCCGGTGTTCCTTGCGGCCCGGTCGACCGTGGCGTTCGACACGGAACCGCGCGATGCCTAGTCGGCCGGGGTTCCGCTCGGTCCCGGCTGGGCGGGGCCCATCGGGCGGACGCATAGGGTCACGGGGTGAGACGGAGAAAAGCGCCCCCGCCCGCCCCGCTCCCCCAGCGGGAGGGCATCGACCCCGTGCGGGTCCGATTGCCTGCTGATCCGGAGGGCGCGTGGGCGACCGTGCTGGACCACTTCGTGGCGCGGTACGCGCGGGCGATCGGGCCGGAGCAGGTGCGGGCGCTCTTCGACGGGGGACGTGTCGTCGACGCCGACGGGCCGGTGGCCGCGGACGAGGCGTACGCCCCCGGTCGGTACCTCTGGTTCCACCGGGACTTCGCCGGCGAGGAACGGGTGCCGTTCGAGGTGACGGTGGTCCATCGGGACGAGCGATTGCTGATCGTCGACAAACCGCACTTCCTCGCCACCACCCCGCGGGGAGGCCACATCACGGAGACGGCGGTGGCGCGGCTGCGCCGGGATCTGGGGCTGCCCCTGCTCCAACCGGCGCACCGACTGGACCGGTTGACCGCGGGTCTCGTGCTGTTCGTCGTACGCCCCGATGACCGTGGCGCCTACCAGACGATGTTCCGCGATCGACGGGTACGCAAGGAGTACGAGGCGGTGGCTCCTTACGACCCGCGGGTGGTGCTGCCGCAGACCGTGCGCAATCGGATCGTCAAGGAGCCGGGGGTGCTCGCCGCCTATGAGGAGGACGGCGAGCCGAACAGCGAGACGCGGATCGAGTTGGTGGCCCACAGCGGACAGCTCGGCGGATACCGGCTGTTGCCGACGACCGGGCGCACTCATCAACTGCGGGTCCACATGAGCGGCATCGGACTGCCCCTGTTGAACGATCCGCTGTATCCCACGGTGCACGAGCAGCGCCCCGGCGATCACGAGCAATACGACCGCCCCCTCCAGCTCCTGGCGAAGGTGCTGGAGTTCACCGATCCGGTGACGGGTGGGGCGCGTCGTTTCGAGAGCCGGCTGCGACTGGCTCAGTGGCCCCGGTGAATCCACTCCGCGAGGTGCGGTGACTCGTCCGCGACGGTGGTGGAGTCCCCGTGCCCGGTGCGTACGACGGTCTCTTCGGGCAGCGAGAACAGCCGCTCCCGGATGGAGTCGATGATCGTCGGGAAGTGGGAGAAGGAGCGCCCGGTGGCTCCCGGTCCTCCGTGGAAGAGGGTGTCGCCGGTGAAGACGGTCCCCAGGGCCGGGGCGTAGAGGCAGACGGCGCCGGGGGCGTGGCCCGGGGTGTGCAGCACGGTCAGCTCGACACCGGCCACGGTCAGGACCTGACCGTCCGACAGTTCACCGTCGGGGGCCCGGTCGGGGTGGGTCATCTTCCACAGCGGCAGGTCGTCGGGGTGGAGCAGGATCGGTGCCCCGGTGGCCGCGGCGAGCGCGGGAGCGGCATCGATGTGGTCGTTGTGCGCATGGGTGCACACGATCGCACGGAGCGCACGGCCGTTCAGCGCGGCCTCGATCGCCGCTGCGTCGTGTGCGGCGTCGATGACGATGGCCTCGGTGTCATCCCCGACGATCCAGACGTTGTTCTCGACGTCCCAGGTGCCCCCGTCGAGGGAGAAGGTTCCTGCGGTGACCAGATGGTCGATGCGGGCGGGTCCCTGCGCCATCAGAACACCACCACCGAACGCAGCACGTCACCGTGGTGCATACGGTCGAACGCGGCTTCCACATCGCCGAGTCCGATGGTCTCGGTGACGAAGGCTCCGAGGTCGATCCTGCCCTGCTGGTGGAGGTCGATCAGCATCGGGAAGTCCCGGGAGGGCAGGCAGTCGCCGTACCAGGACGACTTCAGTGAGCCGCCGCGGCCGAAGACGTCGATCAGCGGCAGTTCCAGCTTCATATCGGGCGTGGGAACGCCGACGAGGACGACCGTGCCCGCCAGATCACGGGCGTAGAACGCCTGCTGATAGGTCTCGGGGCGGCCGACGGCCTCGATGACGACGTCGGCGCCGTTGCCGCCGGTCAGCTCACGGATCGCCTCGACGGGGTCGGTTCCGCGGGAGTTGACGGTGTGGGTGGCGCCCATGGTCCGGGCGGTCTCCAGCTTGCGGTCGTCGATGTCGACGGCGATGATCCGTGCCGCGCCCGCGAGCCGCGCGCCCACGATCGCCGCGTCGCCCACTCCGCCGCAGCCGATGACGGCGACCGAGTCGCCGCGGCCGACCTCGCCGGTGTTGATCGCGGCGCCGATGCCGGCCATGACGCCGCAGCCGAGGAGGCCCGCCACGGAGGGAGAGACCTCCGGGTCGACCTTGGTGCACTGGCCCGCCGCGACCAGGGTCTTCTCGGCGAAGGCGCCGATCCCGAGCGCGGGTGAGAGTTCGGTGCCGTCGAGGAGGGTCATCTTCTGACGGGCGTTGTGGGTGTCGAAGCAGTACCAGGGACGGCCGCGCAGACAGGAACGACACCGGCCGCAGACGGCGCGCCAGTTGAGGACGACGAAGTCCCCGGGGGCGACATCGGTGACGTCGGGACCGACCGACTCGACGACACCGGCCGCCTCGTGGCCCAGCAGGAACGGGAAGTCGTCGTTGATCCCGCCCTGCTTGTAGTGGAGGTCGGTGTGGCAGACGCCGCACGCCTGCACCTTCACCACGGCCTCGCCCGGGCCCGGGTCGGGGATGACGATCGTCTCCACCCGCACCGGCTCGTTCTTGCCCGGGGCAATGACACCCAACACCTGCTGCGACATCAAAGACCTGCCTTTCTTCACGCGTCGACAGGCCACCCTACGGCCCGTCACGGCGGCGCGCCGCGATGGCTCGTATGCACGTTACACACTGGGCCATACGGGTGTTATATCGGCCAGATTGTCCGGAACGGGCAACTCCAGCAGATCAGGACAAGTCTTGGAGTGCGAACCGACGACACAGCAGCCGTTCACACGACACACGGGACTACGGGGGAACGTATGACCGAAGTGACCGAGACCGTACAGCAGGCCGCGTCAGGACCAGGCGCATCGGTCGAACAGCAGCGCGGAACGACACCGGACGGGCCGGGCGCCGCCGCATGGGCGGGCATCCCAGCCCACGCCATCACCGAGAGCATCATCGAGCAGGCCACGGCCGGGGGCAGCCGGGAGCTGACGCCCTATCTGGACGCGATGCCGGTGCCCCCGGTACTGCGGCCCGACGAGCCGGACGTCCGCCGGGAGATCGAGATCGCGCTGCGCCCGACCTGGGTGCGGATGCACTCCCAACTGCCGCCGACCCTGATGTGGGGCTACGAGGGAAGCGTGCCCGGCCCGACCATCGAGGTGCGGCGCGGACAGCGCATCCGCATCGCCTGGACCAACCGCATTCCCCTGGGCAGCGAGTTCCCGGTGACCGCCGTGGAGGTGGGGCCCGCCCGTCCGGGGCAGCCGCTCCCCCACAACCGGCCGGGACGCGAGGGAGTGGAGCCCAGTAAGGAGGTCGCGGCCCTGCCCGCATGGTCGGTGACGCATCTGCACGGCGCACAGACCGGCGGCGGCAACGACGGTTGGGCCGACAACGCCGTTGGGTTCGGTGACGCCCAACTGTCGGAGTACCCGAACGACCACGCCGCCGCACAGTGGTGGTACCACGACCACGCGATGAACATCACCCGTTGGAACGTCTACGCGGGGCTGGTCGGCACCTATCTGATCAGGGATGACGAGGAGGAGGCGTTGGGGTTGCCGTCCGGGGAACGGGAAATGCCCCTGATCCTCGCCGACCGCAACATCGACACCGACTCCGACGGGAGGCTCAACGGACGGCTGCTCCACAAGACCTCGATCCTGGTGGCCAAGCACCCGGAGACGGGCAAGCCGGTGACGCTGCCGTTCGTGGGTCCGTACTCCACGGTGAACGGGGTGATCTGGCCGCATCTGGACGTCGATGCCGACTGGTACCGGTTCCGGCTCGTGAACGCATCGAACGCACGCGTCTACAACCTGGTCCTGGTCGACGAGGACGGCGACCCGGTGCCGGGGGTGGTGCACCAGATCGGTAGCGACGGCGGGCTGCTGCCCCGAACGGTGACACACGACTTCATCGGCGGCGCGCCCCTGATCGCGGCGCCCGCCGAGCGGTTCGACCTGCTGATCGACTTCCGCAAGCTGGCCGGACGCAAGGTGCGACTGGTCAACAAGGGGCGCAATCAGCCGCCCGGGGTGCCTGACCTCGCGGACAGCATTCCCCATCCGCAGGTGATGGAGTTCCGGGTGGACAAGTGCGAGCGGCCGAGCCGGTTCTCGCTGCCCTCGATGATCTCGGGCTCCTTCCGCCGCTTCGACCATGACCACGTCGACCACGGTCATCGGCTGATCGTGCTGACCCCACCGGCGACGGTCGGCGGCGGTGGGCATCCCGAGATCTGGGAGATGGCGGAGCTGAAGGACGTGGAGGCCGCCGCGATCACGGCGCCGACGGAGGGCATCGTCCAGGTCAAGGGCTCCGACGGGAAGCTGCGGACCTATCGACGCACGTCGCGCACCTTCAACGACGGGCTCGGGTTCACCATCGGCGAGGGCAGCTACGAGCAGTGGTCCTTCCTCAATCTGAGCGTCGTGGTGCATCCCATGCACATCCATCTGGCGGACTTCCAGGTGCTGGCCCGGGAGGCGTACGACGTGACGGGCTTCGATCCGGTGCTCGGCGGGACCCGTCGTCCCATCACCTTCGATCCGGGCCGACCGCTTGCCGTGCCGCCCAACGAGCAGGGTTGGAAGGACGTCTTCCGGGTGACCGCCGCGGAGTCGGTGAAGGTGATGGGGCACTTCGACGGGGCGTACGGGCGCTTCATGTACCACTGCCACCTGCTGGAGCACGAGGACATGGGAATGATGCGGCCCTTCGTGGTGATGCCTCCCGAGGCGTTGAAGTTCGACCACGGCGCCGGACACGGCGGCCATCACGCCTGAGTGATCGATCGAGTGGGCGAAGGGCTCCGCGGGTCACCCCGTGGGGCCCTTCGGGCTGGGAGGGAACGGGTGCGGGCTCATTCGGCCGGGGTCGCGGACGTCACCCGGACGGGTCGGGTGCCAGAACGTCCAGCTCTGCCAGCGCACCCACGGCGATCTCACGGGTGATCCGCTCGGCCCGTTCGGCGTCCCCCGCGCGAACCGCCTCGGCGACCTGGACGTGCAGGGTCACCGCCGCCGGATCCGGGTCGTCGAACATCACCTGGTAATGCGTGCGCCCGGTCAGGACCTCGGCCACCACATCGCCGAGCCGCGCGAACATCTCGTTGCCGGAGGCGTTGAGGACCACCCGGTGGAAGGCGATGTCGTGCTTGAGGTAACCGTCGAGTTGGTGTCCGCGCGAGGTCGCGACCATGCCCAGCGCGCAGGCGGTCAGTTCGGCGCACTGTTCGGGGGTGGCGTGGCGTGCGGCGAGGCCGGCGGCCACCGGCTCGATGGCCGAGCGCAGCACGGTGAGGGAGCGCAGTTGCCGTGGGCGGTCGACTCCGGCGAGGCGCCAGCGGATGACGCGCGGGTCGTAGACGTTCCACTCCTCGATGGCGCGGACGGTGACCCCGACCCGACGCCGGGACTCCACCAGGCTCATCGACTCCAGGACGCGGACCACCTCGCGGACGACCGTGCGCGAGACGTCGAAGCGCTGGGCGATCTCATCGGTGCGCAACACGCTGGCCTGCGGATACTCGCCGGCCGTGATGGCGAGGCCCAGGGTGTCGAGTACATGCGTGTGCAGGCCCTGGCCCGCCGAGGCCGTCTGGCCCGCTGTGGTCATGGGGCAAGAGTACGTGGCATCCCTCACGCAGAAAAAGTATGACGTTTAGATCTCGACCTCTTGAATATGTCGTACGTAATAGGTTTCAGTAGCGCGACGGACAGATGTCGACACCGGCGTCGACTCAAGACAGCGAGGCATGAGATGACCACCCCCCACGTCGTCGTGGTGATGGGCGTCGCAGGAACCGGCAAGACCACCATCGGTCCCCTGCTCGCCGATGCGCTGGGCGTTCCCTACGCCGAAGGCGACGACTTCCACCCCGAGGCGAACATAGCCAAGATGTCGGCCGGCGTTCCGTTGGACGACGCCGACCGCTGGCCGTGGCTGGACGCGATCGGAAGCTGGGCGCACGAACGGGCCGGGTCGGGTGGGGTGGTCTCCAGTTCGGCCCTCAAGCGCGCCTACCGGGACCGGCTGCGCGCGGCTGCCCCGAACGCGGTCTTCCTCCATCTGACCGGCGACCGGGCGCTCATCGAGCAGCGGATGGCCGAGCGCAAGGGCCACTTCATGCCGACGAGACTCCTCGACTCCCAGTTCGCCACCCTCCAGCCGCTGGAGCAGGACGAGCGGGGTGTCGCCGTCGATGTGTCGGGCACCCCCGAGGACATCGCCGGCAGGGCAGTGGTCGAACTGCGCCGACTGGACGCCTGACCAACCCGCTCCGCCCTCTCCCCACCCGTGCACCCGTCCCCCTTCTGTGAGGAACCACCGTGACCAGTCTCAGTGTCGAGATGCTGGCAGCGGACGCCACAGCGCCGATCACCTCGGCGGGCAACGCCCAGCTCGGCATAGCCGTCCTGACGGGCATCGCCGTCATCGTCCTGCTCATCACCAAGTTCAAGCTCCACGCCTTCTTGGCCCTGACCATCGGGTCGTTGACGCTCGGCGCCCTCGCCGGGGCGCCCATCGGCAAGGCGATCGAGTCCTTCTCCAAGGGGCTCGGCGCCACGGTCGCCGGGGTAGGTGTGCTGATCGCGCTGGGCGCGATCCTCGGAAAGCTGCTCGCCGACTCCGGCGGCGGTGACCAGATCGTCGACACGATCCTCGCCAAGGCCAACGGGCGCACCATGCCCTGGGCCATGGTGCTGATCGCGTCCGTGATCGGACTGCCCCTCTTCTTCGAGGTCGGCATCGTCCTACTGATCCCGGTCGTCCTGATGGTCGCCAAGCGCGGCAACTACTCCCTGATGCGGATCGGCATCCCCGCCCTGGCCGGTCTGTCGGTGATGCACGGACTGATTCCGCCGCACCCCGGTCCGCTGGTCGCCATCGATGCCCTCGACGCCAATCTCGGTGTGACCCTGGCGCTCGGTGTGCTCGTCTCCATCCCGACCGTGATCATCGCCGGTCCGATCTTCTCCAAGTACGCCGCCCGCTGGGTGGACATCCCGGCGCCCGAGAAGATGATTCCGGCACGCCCCTCCGAGGACCTGGACAAGCGTCCCGGGTTCGGTGCGACCGTGTTCACGGTGTTGCTGCCCGTCGTACTGATGCTGGCCAACGCACTGGTCGAGATCGTCGTGGACGACCCGGAGAACCCGGTCCAGAAGGTCACCGAGGTCATCGGTTCCCCGCTGATCGCGCTGCTCGCCGCGGTGCTCGTGGGTCTGTTCACCCTGGGCCGGGCCGCCGGGTTCACCAAGGACCGGATGGCGTCGACGGTCGAGAAGTCGCTCGCCCCGATCGCGGGCGTCCTGATGATCGTCGGTGCGGGCGGCGGCTTCAAGCAGACCCTGATCGACGTCGGTGTGGGCCAGATGATCCTGGACTTCTCCAAGAACTGGTCGATACCCACCCTGCTGCTGGCCTGGCTGATCGCGGTGGCGATCCGACTGGCGACCGGTTCGGCGACGGTGGCGACGATCTCGGCCGCCGGACTGGTGGCACCGCTGGCTGCCGGCATGACCACGACCGAGTCGGCGCTGTTGGTGCTGGCGATCGGCTGTGGCTCCCTCTTCTTCAGCCATGTCAACGACGCCGGGTTCTGGCTGGTGAAGGAGTACTTCGGCATGACCGTCGGACAGACGATCAAGACCTGGTCGGTGATGGAGACCATCATCTCGGTGGTCGGCATCGTCTTCGTCCTGCTGCTCTCACTGGTGCTGTAGCGCAGGTCCCATCCATGGCGCGGGCCCCTCTCGTCGAGAGGGGCCCGTCCGCGTGCGTTCCGCGTGCCGGGATCCCGACCACCCCGGTCCGCTGGTCCTCGCCGGCCATCGCCGCCCGCTGAGGCCGGGCCTCAGTCCACCGATCGGGCGGCGGCCCGTCCCGCCGTCCGCCCCGACAGGATGCAACCGCCGAGGAAGGTCCCCTCCAGCGAGCGGTAGCCGTGCATCCCACCGCCTCCGAACCCGGCCGCCTCACCGGCCGCGTACAGCCCGGCGAGCACGTTCCCCCGCCCGTCGAGCACCCGCGATGACAGGTCCGTCTCCAGTCCGCCGAGCGACTTGCGGGTGAGGATGCTCAGTCGTACGGCGATGAGCGGCCCGGACCGGGCATCGAGGATGCGGTGGGGGGCGGCCGTGCGGATGAGTTTGTCGCCCAGATAGCGGCGCGCGCCCCGAATGGCCATGACCTGGAGGTCCTTGGTGAAGGGGTTGGTGATCTCCCGGTCGCGGGCAGTGATCTCCCGCCGCAGTTCCTCCTCGTCGATCAGCGGTTCATCGGTGAGGGCGTTCATCCCCCGCACCAGTGCCGAAAGGTCATCCTCGACGACGAAGTCGACGCCGTTGTCCATGAACGCCTGTACCGGGGCGGGCACGGCGACCCGCGCCCGATTCAGCACTCCGCGGACCGACCTGCCCGTCAGATCGGGATTCTGTTCCGAGCCGGAGAGTGCGAACTCCTTGCCGATGGTCTTCCGGTCGAGGACGAACCAGGTGTGATCGTGTCCGGAACGCATGATGTGTTCCAGGGTGCCGAGGGTGTCGAAGCCCGGGAAGAGCGGCACGGGCAGCCGACGGCCCCGGGCGTCGAGCCAGAGCGAGGACGGGCCGGGGAGGATCCGGATGCCGTGCCGGGCCCAGATCGGGTCCCAGTTCTCGATGCCCTCGGTGTAGTGCCACATCCGGTCGCCGTTGATGTGGTGGGCGCCGGCCCGTTCCGCCACCCCGAGCATCAGTCCGTCGACATGGGCGGGGACTCCGGACAGCATCCTCGCCGGTGGTGCGCCGAGCCGGCCGGGCCACTGGGCACGGACCAGATCGTGGTTGCCGCCGATGCCGCCGCTGGTGATGATCACCGCCTGCGCGCGGAGTTCGAAGGCCCCGACGACCTCCCGACCGGATGCGGTGCCGCGCGGTGCGTCGGACAGTTCCAGCACCTCGCCGCTGACGGTGTCGAGGGTGCCACCACTGCCGCTCAGAGCGGTGACGCGATGGCGGAACCGCACCTGGACCAGGCCGCGGTCGACTCCTTCACGCACCCGGCGCTCGAAGGGGGCGAGGAGGCCGGGACCGGTTCCCCAGGTGATGTGGAAGCGGGGTACCGAGTTGCCGTGGCCACGGGCGTCGTAGCCGCCGCGCTCCGCCCAGCCGACGACGGGGAAGAACCGGACTCCCCTGGTGTGGAGCCAGGCGCGCTTCTCCCCGGAGGCGAAGTCGATGTACGCCTCGGCCCAGCGGCGCGGCCAGTGGTCCTCCTGGCGGTCGAAGCCCGCGGTGCCCAGCCAGTCCTGGAGGGCGAGGTCCCGGCTGTCCCTGACCCGCATCCGGCGCTGCTCGGGCGAGTCGACCAGGAAGAGTCCACCGAACGACCAGTGAGCCTGGCCACCGATCGACTGCTCGGGCTCCTGGTCCAGCAGGATGACCTTGCGTCCGGCGGCGACGAGTTCGGCGGTGGCGACCAGTCCCGCGAGCCCCGCCCCGATCACGATCACATCAGCGTCGTACGCCATGGTTTCCGTCCTTCGTGGGCAGGGGGCGGCGGTTGGACTCCCGATCTTCGGTACGGGCCGGTAACCGCGTCAACAGCTACGGGCGGGCGGGGCCGCACAGGGGTACGAGGGGTACCCCGCCCGGGACGGTGGTTGTATGGCGCACATGAATCCTGCTGAAGAGGTGCTGGACATCGTCGACGAGCGGGACCGGGTCATCGGCCGGGCCACGCGCGCCGAGGTGTACGCCCGCGGGCTGCGCCACCGCTGCGTCTTCGTCCTGGCCACCGACGCCCGGGGCAGGATCTTCGTGCACCGCCGGACGGCGACCAAGCTGGTCTTCCCCTCGCTGTACGACATGTTCGTGGGCGGAGTGGTGGGAGCCGGCGAGGAGTACGACGACGCCGCCCTGCGGGAGGCCCAAGAGGAGTTGGGCACGGCCGCTCTCCCCCGGCCCGAGCCCCTGTTCCGCTTCCTCTACGAGAACGACGGCCAGAGCTGGTGGTCGGCCGTCTACCAGGTGCGCTGCGAGGGCCCGGTGAACCCGCAGGCCGAGGAGGTGGCCTGGCACTCCTTCCTCACGGAGGACGAGTTGGAACAGCGACTCGACCAGTGGGATTGGGTACCCGACGGCTCGTTTGCGTATGAACGGCTGAAGGCCCACCGAGGACGAGCGCGATGAGGCCCGGTCCGATGAGAGGTGCGGTGGAGTGAGCGGCTTTCTGCGGAGTCTGCGGCTGTGGTTCGCCCCCCAACGGGTCCGGGAGGAGGGCGACACCCCCGACTACCGCTTCTCGCTCGCCAACGAGCGCACCTTCCTGGCCTGGCTGCGTACGGCGCTCGCGCTGATCGGCGGCGGCTTCGCCGTGGACCAGTTCCTGCCCGATCTGCGCTGGGGCGTACGGGCGGGGTTGGCCTTTGGGTTGCTGGGGGCGGGAGTGCTGTGCGCGCTGCGCGCGGTGAACCACTGGGTGCGTTGCGAGCGCGCGATGCGGCGCGGTGAGGACCTTCCGGTGTCGCGCTTCCCCGCGCTGGTGAGCCTGGTGATCGCCGTGGTCGCGGTGGCGATGATCGTGGTGGTCTTCCTGGGGTGGGAGCAGGGCCGGTGAAGGCGCCGTCCGGTGCGGCCCCGGCTCCGCCTCCCGGCTCGGGGCCTCCGGAGCGGAGCCTTCCGTGGGACGGGGACCGTGACCCGGGTCTGCAACCGGAGCGCACCCGGCTCGCTTGGCGCAGGACGACACTGGCGTTCACCGTGGCGGCCGTGCTCGCCGGGCGGCAGGTGGCCAGTAGCGAGCACGGCGGGCTGGATGCTGCGGGAACGGTCGTCGTGGCGCTGAGCGTACTGATCTCGCTGGTGTTCCTGCGGGCGGCCCACCGACGGATAAGGGTGCTGGGAGGCAACGCCCACCCCGCGCCGCTGTCGCCCGGGGCGGCCCTGTTGGCCGCCGGGTGCACAGTGGCCCTGGCCGCCTTCGCCAGCACGATGGTCCTCTGACGATGAACAGCGCCCACCAGCTGAACAGCTGGGCGATGGACCGCCGAAACGGGATGAACCGCCGAATGGCTGCTCACCGGGCGCAGCGCGCTCCGGGAACTAACCTGGAAGTAAGCAGAACGGCACAAACATCATGAAACCTAGGCAAGGGTGAGGGTCATGGCCGTACTCCACCAACAGCATCCCGCGCACGAGCACGCCCATGGACCGGCCTGCGACCACACGGGAATCCTGCACGGCGATCACATCGACTACGCCCACGACGGTCATCTCCACCGCGAGCACTCGGGCCACTGGGACGAGTGCGAACCGGGCGAGCACATCTCGCACAGCGGGCACGCCCATGAACACGGCTCCGGCTGTGGACACCCCGCCGTGGAGCACGGCGATCACATCGACTACCTCCACGACGGGCATCGACACGCGGCCCACGAGGGGCACTGGGACGACCACTGAGGGCTCGGACGGTCGGGAGCACTACTTCTCGGTCGCCACAGACCGGAGGGGATGCGTCCATCGCGGCTAGGGACGCAGGGCCCGCATCAGCAGATCGGCCAGGTGGTCGGCGACCTGGCGGGGGCTCAGGGGCCCATCGGCGCGGTACCAGGTGGACAGGTGGTGCACCGAGCCGAAGTGGTAGTCGACGACGAGGTCGGCGGGTGTGGCCGTGGAGAACCTTCCGCTCCGCTGCCCCTCCTCCACGAGCGCCCGGAACCGTTCGTGATAGCGCCGGCGTTCCGCCCGTACCTGCTGACGCTTCTGGGGGCCGAGGTGGTGCATCGAACGGAAGAAGATCTCGGCGTCGTCGAGGTTCTCGATGGTCGTCACCACCACGTCCGCCGCCGCTTCCCGCAGTCGGTCCTCCACCGGTCCGCCCGCGTCCGCATAGCCGTCCAGCCGCTGCTGCTGTAGGCGCAGCACCCGGGCGTACACCTCGTGGAGCAGGTCTTCCTTGGAGTCGAAGTAGTGGTAGAAGGCCCCCTTGGTGACCCCCGCGGACTCGACGACCTCCTGGACCGAGGTGCGGTCGTAGCCGCGTTGGGCGAAGAGCCGGGTGGCGGTGGCCAGCAGTCTCTGCGGTACGGGTCCGTGGTCCCCGTCCGTCGTCCTGGCCATGGTGCGCCACCGGCCCTTCGTCCGTTTCCTGCGTTCGTCCGCGGCATTTCGTCTGCTGCATTCGTCTGCGGCATTCGTCTGGCAGGACAACAGCCGATCTGTCCGGGATCTTCCCATCGGGGGTCACGGTCGCGCCTCCGCCGACGGGGGCGTACGGACGACGGGGTCGACGCCAGGGCCGATCGAACACCGGCAGGCCACTGGTTCTGCCCACCCGGGTGGCGCGGCGTGACCGGGGGCGACGCGGCTTCGACCGGGTCGTTCCCTACCGTCACCAAGAGCGCTAGCGTGCGTGAGCATGACAGGAATCGGCTGGGAAGGAAGCACATGGGGCTGACCAGAAGGGGACTACTGGCCGCCGGTGGGGCTGTGGGCGCCCTGGCCGCCGGGACACACGCCACCACCGCACACGCATCGGTGCGCAGGCGGTTGCACACCGGGTTCGACCGGCTCGCGGCCGACGGGTACGCCCTGTTGTCCGGGCAGCGGGTCGGCGTGGTCACCAACCCGACCGGCGTCACCTCCGATGTGCGCCACATCGTCGATGTGATGCACGGTGACGAACGGATCGACCTGGTCGCGGTCTTCGGACCCGAGCACGGCTTCCGGGGGACGGCCCAGGCGGGCGGCTCGGAGGGGCGCTTCGACGATCCGGCAACCGGGCTGCCCGTCTATGACACCTACCAGCAGAGCGGGCAGCGGCTGGCGAACGTCTTCACCGCGTCGGGCGTGGACACGATCGTCTTCGACATCCAGGACGCGGGCGCCCGCTTCTACACCTACATCTGGACCCTGTACGACTGCATGCAGGCGGCGGCGCTCGCGGGTAAACGTTTCGTCGTGCTCGACCGACCAAACCCGGTGAGCGGCAGGGCAGCCCTGGGACCGGTGTTGGAACCGGCCTTCGCCTCGTTCGTCGGCCGCCAGCGGATCGCCCAGGCACACGGTATGACCGTGGCCGAGTTGGCCCTGCTCTTCAACGGCGAGTTCCTCAAGGACGATCCGGTGGACCTGGCCACCGTACGGATGTCGGGCTGGCGGCGTTCGGACCACTTCGGGGACACCGGACTGCCGTGGGTACCACCGAGCCCCAACATGCCGACCCCGGACACCGCGCTGGTCTACTCGGGAACCTGTCTCTTCGAAGGCACCAGCCTGTCGGAAGGGCGCGGGACGACCCGCCCGTTCGAACTGCTGGGGGCGCCTGGGGTCGATCGCCGCTGGGCGCAGGCGGCGCAGTCATTGGCCCTGCCGGGAGTGCACTTCCGCGAGGCGTACTTCACCCCCACGTTCAACAAGCACGTCGGCAAGACCTGCGGCGGTCTCCAACTCCACGTCCATGACCGGGACGCCTTCGATCCGGTGCGCACCGGCATCGGCCTCCTGGTGACCGCGCGGGCCGTCTGGCCCGGATTCCAGTGGGTCAACAACAACTGGATCGACAAGCTCACCGGATCGACCAAGGTCCGCACGCTCATCGACGCCGGAGCGGACACCGATGAGGTCGTGGGGTCCTGGCGGGATGAACTGGCCGCGTTCCGCCGGGTCCGCAGGAGGTATCTGCGGTACTGACACGGGGGATGGCCCCACCTACCTGGCGAATTCCAGGGGGCGTGCCAGTTCGATCACCGCGCGGCCCCGGCGCCCCCAGTGGGCACGGTGTGGTGACAGCGCCAGACCGGGCGTCGCGTACTGCTGTCAGCGCACAACGGACAGGTGGGACGAATCCAGCAACACCGCGCAGTATCCGAAGGTGCAGGGTGCCTTCCTTCGGGACCTGGTCGGCGACGTGTACGTGAACGTGGGCTTCACCTTCGGACAGGGATTTCTCCGCGCCCTTGATCTGACCGATCCGGCCGAGCCCGTGCGCACCTTCTCGGTGTGACTGCCCGAGGCGGGCAGCGCCGAAGTGGTGCTGGAGCGGGTGTCCCGGCAGAGCGACACGATCGGCCTGCGCACGGTGCCGTCCATCGCGCGCACCTGGCTCAACACCGCCCGTCCGGTCCGCAGCATCGGCGCCGTGTGGCCCGATCCGCCCCAGGCGGTACGGCTGGCTCCGTCGTACGACGTACTGATCCACCTCCCCAGGATCGCCCCGGCCGATCTGCTCTGACCAGGGCGGAAGGAGTTCCGCCGGTCGGTCCAACCACGTTTGCGACGGGGCGTCCCGCAGTACTTCGTCGACTTCGCGCCGACTTCGGCCCGCTCGAAGTCGACTACCTGGGACTGTCCCGGTCGGAGGGCTGGCCGTTCCCTCCGGTACGCAGGATGCTTCCTACACAGGCAGGCCCACCCGGGGGAGGACGGTATGGCGGGGATGAGCGTTGCGCCCTATCAGGACATCACCTTCGACAAGGACGGGGATGTCAACACCGCGCAGCGCGATCGGCTGCTGCGGATGGACGTCACGGATCTCGTGCTGTTCGCACACGGCTGGAACAACTCGCCTTCGGTCGCCCAGCGGCTGTACTCATCCTTCTTCGCACCCTTCCCGGCCCTGCTGGGACCGAAAATACGGTTGGGGTACGGGGGAATCGTCTGGCCCTCCATGAGGTTCACCGACGAACCCGTCCCCAACTTCGACCCCTCGCTGTTCGCCGCCCCCGAGACGGTGGCACACCGGATCGCGGCGACGGACCCGACCACGCTGGACGGACCCAGCCAGACCGCTTTGAACGCGGTCTTCCCCGGACACGAGTCCACCGTGGCCCGGCTCGCGGGCCTCCTCACCGAGCGCCCTGCGTCCCGGGAGGCGTTCGCCGAGTTCGGACGGCTGGCCCGGGAGTTGACCGAGGCACCCGCGGGCGGGCTGGAGACGTGTTTCACCACCGACCTCCCGCAGGACGAGCAGGGGCCGCCCGCCCTGTACTTCGAGGACGCTTTCGAGTTGTGCCAACTGTTCGCCCTCGCCCGCGACCAGAAGGACCCCGCCGACATCGCCACACTCTCCGTCGACTCCCTGGGCGAGGGGTTCCAGAAGACCTGGAAGGGCGCCAAGGAACTGCTGCGCCAGACCACCTACTACGCCATGAAGCGCCGGGCCGGTGCGGTCGGCGAACTGGGGCTCGGTCCGCTCCTCGGCCAACTGGCCCGTACCCGACCGGGCATACGGGTCCATCTCGTGGGCCACAGCCAAGGCGCGCGACTGGTGTCCTTCGCCTTGAAGGGGCTTCCGGACGGGGTGCGCTCCGTGAAGTCGGTGACTCTGCTCCAGGGCGCCTTCTCGCACTACGCCTTCGCTCCCAGCCTCCCCCACGCCACGCACAACGCGGGCGCGCTGCGCAGCATGGAACAGCGGATCGACGGGCCCTTGGTGGCCTGCCACTCCCGACACGACAGTGCGCTCGGCGTGATCTACCCCCTGGCCTCCCGACTCGCCGGGGACGACCGCCATGCGATCGGCCTCGATCGCCGCTGGTGGGCGGTCGGGTACAACGGCGTCCAGGCCGTGCGCTCGCCCTCGGTACGGCTGTCGCTCGCCCAGGCCCTGGCGCGCGGAGTTCCCGCTTCCGGCTGTGTGAGCGTCGACTGCGCGGAGGTGGTGCGGCGCGGGGGGCCGCCGTCCGGCGCGCACAGTGACATCTGCCACGAGGAGTTGGCCCGTGTGGTCGTCTCAGCGGGGCGTCTGGGCCGCTGAGCCCGGCAGGACCGCACCGGACGAACCGTGGAACACGGGCGGACCGCGGACTGTGCCGGGCTGCGGGCGCGGTCCTTCGTGACTCCGGGTACCCGGTCGCGGCTTCGGCACTCCTGTGAGCCCGACGGGTGCCGGGTCTGAGCCCGTCGGGTGCCGGGTCGCCCATGGAAGGTCGGGGGGCGCACGGCGATCGACGAGAGCCGTACGGACCCGAAGTGCGCGGTGCGATGGGAAACGTCCGGCAACTCGCTCCCTTGCCCACGGGCATTCGGGGCAGTCTTCAGGGGCAGTCTTCCCACGATGGGTTCGGGGCACGGATGGGCAGTTCGGGCTCCGAGACGGACGGGACAACAGGACATCGGCGCAGGTGCGACCCCACCCGCCATCGTAGGAACGTTTCATTAATGGGCCCCATCGGATTTTCGATGGAGCCGGATCGGGCAGTCGTACGTCCATACACCAACGCCGATGTACCAGCGACGGAGGTGGCAGTGCATGGCCGGCTTCAGGAGTCTTGCGAGACAGGTGCGCGATGCGCGGTGTGATTTGGCGCTCCGGCGCTACTCACTGCGTAAGTGCCTTGAGCGATTTGCCCCTTATGGGCATCGGGCGACATGGGATCACCTCTGCGCCCGGCACGGCATCGAGCCCGAGGACCGGGCTCCCGACCCAGCGCGGCTGGTGGCCGCACTGGAGGAGTTGGAACGGGCGCGTGCGGTCTGGCTCGCGTACGAGGAGAGTTTCGCGGACCGCCGCAAACGGGAGAAGCACGGTGGACTGCGACGGCCGTCGTCCTTCGACGACTGGCACCGGCGCACCTGGGGCGGTCATGGAGTCGCACGCTGCGACACCCCGAGCGTCCACCCCACGGCACCGCTCGACGAGGTGCTGCGCCGGCTGATCGAGGCATTGGGCAGGGAGCCGGGTGAGTCCTGTCCGGCCTGCGGAGCGAGGGAGATCGAGTGGCGCAAGAACCTCGCACACGAGCCCTGGAGCGGACCCGTCTGCCTGGGCTGCGGAATCGTGGTGCCCCGACCCGTACTGACGTCCGATGCGGTGGCCGCGGCCAAGGCCGTCGGGCGAGTGGCATGGGCGTCGGTCGCCTGAGCGGCACGCAGCGGGAATCGAACGCGGACCGCCCTTCGGTACCGCGTGGACCGCCGTCCGCACCCGCGGTGAGTGCACGGGGGCACTCACCGGCACGCCGCCCCCGGTCGGCATCGGTACGCCATGGGTGCGGTGCGGAACTCAGCCAGTGTTCCCTGTGCTCCCAGCGTTCGCGGCGTTCTGGGCGTTCCCAGCGGTCGCAGCGTTCTGGGCGGTCGCGGTGTTCTGGGCGGTCTCGGTGTGCTCAGCCTCGCGGCGCACGGGCAGGAGTCGGGAGCCCGCCATCCGCTGACCGAAGGTGTCGTCCGGGTTGGACAGGACACAGTTCTCCAGCGACAGACAGCCACAGCCGATGCAGTCGGTCAGATGATCGCGCAAACGCGCCAACTGCTTGATGCGGGTGTCCAACTCGCTGCGCCACGCCTGTGACAACCGCGCCCAGTCGTCCTGATTCGGGGTGCGCTCCTCGGGCAGTTCGGCCAGCGCGTCCCTGATGGTCGCCAGCGGGATGCCGACTCGTTGCGCGGCACGGACGAAGGCGACCCGACGAAGGGTGTCCCTGGAGTAGCGCCGCTGGTTCCCGGTGGTACGACGGCTGTTGATGAGCCCCTTGGACTCGTAGAAGTGCAGTGCGGACACGGCCGCACCACTGCGCTGCGAGAGCTGGCCGACGGTCAGCTCCTGGGTGGTCTCGGAAAACTGGGGCACCCGGCGACCCTACTGGGCCGGGGACGCACCCGGGATGGCACGGTCCACCGGGGCCGCCCCTGACCCCCTGAACGCCGACCGCTGCCCCCTGGCCGCGAACGGCGATCGGACACCCTCGTGCGACCGCCCGTCGAACCGCCGGCACGGCCCGTCCGCACCGCCCCGTCTACACCGGCGGGCCGAGGACATCCCCACATCGCGCCGACCGGACCCTGTGTCCGCGGTTCTGTACGGTGAGACCGTGGCGGCTTCCAGGGGAGCCAGTACGTGAGAGGCAGGGATCAGGGCCATGGCCGAGCCGAGGACCTTCACTTCCGCAGCCGAGCTGGCCGCCGCGGTCGGCGAGCAGTTGGGACCGGGCGACTGGCTGGAGATCGACCAACAGAGGATCGACCGCTTCGCCGAGGCGACCGGCGATCACCAGTGGATCCATGTGGATCCGGTACGGGCGGCGGACGGTCCGTTCGGGACGACCATCGCCCACGGCTATCTCACCCTTTCCCTGCTCCCTGTCCTGGTACCCCAGGTGATGCGGGTGGACGGAGCGAAGATGGGCCTCAACTACGGCACGGAGAAGGTGCGCTTCCCGGCGCCGGTTCCGGTGGGGTCGCAGCTACGGGCGACGGTAGTCGTGCAGAACGTCACGGAGGCCGGTGGCGGGGTCCAGGTCACCACTCGGGTGACGGTCGAGCGCGAGGGCGGTGACAAGCCGGTGTGCGTGGCCGACTCGGTCTCCCGCTACTACTTCTGAGCAGTTCCGCTACTACTCCTGAGCGGTTCGCAGACGCGGACCGTCCGGGCTGGGTGCCGGGCACCCGCAAGGAGGGTGGGGACGGGTCGCCGCCTCACCCGGCCCGGCGCGTTCACCGTCCGGTGTCCTCGGCGAGGGTGTGGGCGACGAGCGCGTTGGCATGACCGTGGCCCAGCCCGTGTTCCGCCTTCAACCAGGCGACGAGTTCCATGTGCTTGGTCAGGGGTGACGAGCGGATCAGTTCCTTCCACTCCACCACCGGGCGCCCGTACTTCTTCTCGATGGACGGGAAGTAGCTGGCGGGTCCGTTGGCTGCGTTCGTCATATCGCTGGTTCCTCTGAGTCGATGCAGTCAGTGCAGTCAGTGCAGTCAGTGTGGGCGATGCGGTTGGTGCCCCGCTGGGACGTGGGCATCGCGGTGGTCCTGTGGGTTTGACCGCGGAGGAAGGCAAAGGTCATCGATTGAGCCAGAGTGATGTGGGTCACAGGAGTCGCCACGGTTGGCCCCGTGACCCATGCGGCCTGCGCCCGCCCGCGGCCGCTTGCCCCTGGGGCATCCACGGGCGATCGAGGACGGCCCGGCCGCAGGCGGGAAACAGATGGTCACCGAACCGAACAGTTCACCGGTCCGCGCCGGGCCCCGCAGGCGTCGAGACCATGCGGAGTACGAGATCGGCGTAGAGCTCCCCGACCTCCTCCGGGGTGCGGCGCCCCTTGGAGTTGAACCACCGGGCCACGTCGATGCAGAGGGAGAGCACGGCGAGTGTGGTTCCGGGAACGTCGGGCACGTCGAACTCGCCGGATTCCACCCCGTCCCGCAGGATGCCGCGGATGACGGCGTCACTGCGCCGCCGTAGCTCCACGATCTCCGTACGGTGCTCGGGCGAGAGCGCTTCGAGTTCGTACTGCACCACCCGGGCGGTGTCATGACGACCGGCGTGCCAGCGCACGAACGAGCTGACGGCGTCCGCCAGCCGTTCCCGGGGTGTCCCCTCGCGCTCGCCCGCGGTGGCCAGGACCGCCAGGGCCCGGACATGCCCGATGCGACTGATGCGGTGGAGCAGTTCTTCCTTCGTCTTGTAGTGGATGTAGAGCGCCGCGGGGCTCATCCCGGCCCGGCTCGCGATGTCCCGCGTCGTCGTGGCGTGGTAGCCGCGTTCGGCGAAGGCTTCCACCGCGGCGATGAGGAGCTTCCTCGCCGCCTCGGGCGAGACCTCTCCCCACGGCACGTCGTCGCAGGTCATCTCCTCGGCCGCAGTCATCGCGCGCCCCTTCCTATCCGCTGGAGGAAACCATACCCGCACCCATGAGCAAGCGCTTAGAGACGGACTGGGGGCCGAGCGGACAGCTCTGCGGATCGAGTCCGCCCGCGGTGAAGCGAACGCACCGGGCCGACCACATCCGAAGGCGACCGGGCGATCCCACCCGCGCACCCACCGGGCAGCCCGCTGGTCGGCGGCGACGGCCGGACGCAGCCGGGCAGGCCCTACGATGTGGCGCATGGCCCGACCGCACAAGCCCCTCCTGAGCCGAGAACGCATCGTCGAGACGGCGGGTTCACTCGTCGACGCGGAGGGCGTGGAGGCCGTCTCCACCCGGCGGTTGGCGGCGGAGCTGGGCGTGAGCGGCCCCTCGCTGTACCACCACTTCCGCACCAAGGACGAAATCCTGGAGGCGGTCGCGGACTCGGTCCAGGCCGAGGTCGATCTCTCGATGTTCGACGAACGGGCGACCGCGCACCCCGGCGACTGGAGCTGGGACACCGCGCTGCACGCCTGGGGGGTCGCCTACCGCACGACCCTCACCACCCATCCGCATATCGTCCCGGTGCTCGCACGGGGTCCGGGCCGCCGACCCGCCGGACTCCGGGTGGCCGACGCGGTCTTCGGGGCGATGGTGCGGGCGGGCTGGCCACCGGCGCAGGCGACCTCCATCGGCGCACTGATGCGGTACTTCATCACCGGCTCGGCCCTCGGCTCCTTCGCCTTGGGCTTCGTCGACGACCAGGCGGCGTACGACCCCGCCGACTATCCGCACCTGGGGCAGGCGCACCTGCTGGCGGAACGACAGGAGCAGGTCGACGAGCGGGCGTTCGAGACGGGTCTGCGGGCGATCATCGACGGGCTGAGGATTCAGTTCGAGGCCACCGCATCCCAGCGCATATGACACCCATTTCACCTTGGCGCTCCGGTAAATACAACGTTCTTTCATTTATGGATACAGCCGAAAATCCCTCCCGTCGCGACCTCCCCCCAAAACCGCGCCGGACCGTCTGAACGCCTAGGCAACCGAGCACATCGGCATCGATTCGCGTAGTGCGGTAAATGGCTAGAACTCCACCAGTTCCCTCTGTCGATGCCGCCCGACGAAGGGCTGTGAAATCGTCACTGCAATCACACTCACTCCCTGATGCCGAGTGGCAGCACCCTCGAAATCAAGCCGCGACGCACGTGCACGGCCATGGAAGTTGGCCGGCGCAGCATGGCCGGCAATTCACATAAACGCAGACCGGGAACGAAAGGGTCTTGCGAAAGTCCCCGATCGGAACCGTACGACCGTCCGTTCTCTGCCATGCATACCGGCCAGCACTCATCTCCGCGCCGACCAGCGGCGCGATCGGGGGACAGCAGCCACAGGGAGCCCGGTGGTGAGGGGAGCAATGGCGACATCCGTACCTTGACCAGCGGCGGAGTCGATGAGCAACTGAAGCTGGACGGGAGCACACCAAGGGTCCCCTTCACGGGTGGGCTCGGCTCATGGCTTGCGGTGGCGCTTGCCGCAGGGGGTCGGCGTCCCAGCGGTGCGGCCTTCCGTTCCGTTCCATCGTCCCGGGCCAGAGGCGGGACACACTGCCGTAGCGCAACGCCGTGGCGAGTGGCTCCACTCGGCCGTGCAGAGGGGTGGTGCTGTCGGTCTCCAGAACGCCTTCCCGCAGTTCGGGCGGATGCGCTCGGGTCGTGGCTACGGGCTCTCCGGTGCCATGGGCCCCGGCCCCAGTGGGCTCAGGGGCCCATCAACCTCAGCCTTCGATGTCGAGCATTTCCGCGGGAGCAGGACAGATGCGTCTGCCGTAGTGGTCGAAGACGTAGAGGTGGGCGAGATCGACCAGCAGCGGTACCCGGGCACCGGGCTGGAGCCAGAGGTTGGGGCTGGTCCTGACGACGAGCGAACTCGCGGGGGCGGGGGGACGCCCCGGGTCGTGCGGTCCGTATCCGGCAGGCGGCCCGTACGGCTGGGGTCCCGACTCCTCCAAGAGGGCGGGCGGGCCGGAGACGTAGGTGTTCATCTTCTCCTTCCACCTGGTCAGGAAGCTGCCGCTGTCCTTCGACGCATTGCGCAGTCGGCGCCGGGACACGGCGGGTCGAGGCGATTCCAGATTGGGCACGATGGCCGACCGTGAGCCGATGTTGACGTACAACAGGGCCTCGTGCCCCTGGTACTCGGTGTACTCGACCGTGCCCGTCAGCGGCACCTCGCCCGGGCGGGCCTGGCTGGGGACGGCGATCCTGGTGGCCTCGGAGCGCAGTCCGACGATGATCTGCCGCCCCTGTTGGATGCGCAGCAGTTGATGGTCCACGCTGAGCGGTTCGGGCATGGTCAGCCGCTGTCGGCCGAGGTCGAGTGACATCCCGCCGTCCAGTGGCGCATGGACGACGGCCTGGAGCAGATTGATCCGGGGGGTGCCGATGAACGCGGCCACGAACACGTTGTCCGGTACGGCGTAGATGTCGCGCGGGCTCCCGACCTGCTGGAGGACCCCTCCGCGCATCACCCCGACCCTGTCCCCCAGCGACATGGCCTCGGCCTGGTCCTGGGTGACGTAGATGGTGGTGACGCCCATCTCCTTGGTGAGCTGGGCGATCTCCGCTCGCAGCCGGTTGCGCAGCTTGGCTTCCAGATTGGACAGGGGCTCGTCCATCAGGAAGACCGAGGGCTGCCGCGAGATGGCCCGCCCCATGGCGACCCGCTGCCGTTCGCCGCCGGAGAGTTGGTACGGGTAGCGGTCGAGGACATCCTCGATGCCGAGCATGCGGGCGGTGGCGTCGACGTGGGGACGGCGGTCCCCGCGGGGGTCGCCCACCCGGAGGGGGAAGCCGATGTTGTCGCGGTTCGTCATGTTCGGGTAGAGGGCGAAGTTCTGGAACACCATGGCCATGGATCGATCGCCCGGGGACAAATGTCCGGCGGGTTCTCCATCGAGGAGGAGCTCGCCGTCGGTGATCGCTTCCAGTCCGGCAATCATGCGGAGAACGGTCGTTTTCCCGCAGCCCGAGGGGCCCAGGAGGACGACGAATTCGCCCGGTTTGACGTCGAGACTGAATCGGTCGACGGCACGGGCAGCTCGTCCGTATCGCTTGCTGACACTCTGCAGGGTAATAGCGCGAGTCATATGTTCCGCCGGGGGATGTGGGGAGCGGCTGGGGGCTTGAAAATAGTCGAATACTCCCGGGCGGGGAATGACATGGACGCAAATTGAAACAATGCTTTCGGTCCGGAGCGGCTCTCCGCGGCCTTGAGCGGGTGGAATCTTGAACGGCTTTGTATTCCCCGTGAGTTGGCTTCCGTACACCTGATCGAAGCCATCGCCGCCGCCAGGAGCACGCCAAGCGTGACAAAAGCAGACGTCGCCACCTCGGGCATCTCACCAGGCGATACGACCGGGTGCCCCCTTGGACGGCTTCCCCTGAAGGGGACGGAGAGTAGTTCCCCGTGTACAGCGGAGCACGAATGCGTCAGGGGTGTGGGAACCGATGTGATCGAATCGGTTCCCACACCCCTGACGCTCTAGGGCTTCTTCCGGATCTTGCCGGGTTCTGTGTGCACCGGGCCCCTATCCACAGGGTGTCCCTAAGGGCCTTCAGCCGTCAGATGATCCCGATGGCGACGCCCGCCGCGAGCACCACGAGCGAGGTGAGCGCGGCCCATTTCACGGTGAAGCGGGTGTGGTCCCCGAACTCGACCTTGGCCATGCCGACAAGTACGTAGACCGCGGGAACCAGGGGGCTGGACATGTGGAGCGCCTGGCCGACGAGAGAGGCGCGGGCGATCTCCAGCGGGGAGACTCCATGGGCGGCACCGGCTTCCGCGAGCACCGGCAGCACGCCGAAGTAGAAGCCGTCGTTCGACATGAAGTACGTGAGCGGGAGGCTGAGCAGTCCGGTGACGATGGCCATGTGGGGGCCCATGCCCTCGGGGATGGCGCCCACCAACCAGTCGGCCATGTGCTTGACCATGCCGGTGCCGGTGAGGACTCCGGTGAAGACCGCAGCGGCGAAGACCATGCCGGAGACGTTCAGGACGTTCTCCGCGTGCGCACCGATGCGGGCCCGCTGGTCGGCCATGTTCGGGTAGTTCACGGTCAGTGCGAGGGCCGCGCCGAGGAGGAAGAGCACCGGGATGGGCAGCAACTCCATGATCATGGCCGTGAGCAGGGTGATGGTGAGCCCGGCGTTGAACCAGTAGAGGCGGGGGCGCAGGGTCTCACGGTTGGGGTCGAGCCCCTGGAAGCCCTCGTCGGCATCGGCATCGGCATCAGGTGCTGCCGAACCGGAGGAGGCACCGGGTGCGTCGGCCGTACCGCCCGTGCCCTTGCCCTTGCCCTTGCGGCCCTTGGTCAGGGTGTCGGACCCGCCACCGGCGCCGACCAACACGGTGTCCGACTCGGGGGTCAGTGCCTCGTCCAGCGAGAGGTAGCCGAGGCGCTTGCGCTCCCGCATGCCGAGTACGTAGGAGAGGGCGAAGACGAACAGCAGTCCGGCGGCGAGCGCGGGGATCATGGGTACGAAGATGTCGGCCGCGTCGAGCTTCAGCGCCGTCGCGGCGCGGGCGGTGGGGCCACCCCAGGGCAGCGTGTTCATCACTCCGTTGGCGGTGGCGGCGACACCGGTCATGACGACCAGGCTCATCTTCAGCCGCTTGTAGAGGGGGTACATCGCCGAAACGGTGATCATGAAGGTGGTGGAGCCGTCGCCGTCGAGCGAGACGATCGCCGCGAGCAGGGCCGTGCCGACCACGACCCGCATCGGGTCAGCCTTGCAGAAGCGCAGGATGGCCCGGACGATCGGGTCGAAGAGGCCGACGTCGATCATCACGCCGAAGTAGACGATCGCGAACATCAGCATCGCCGCGGTGGGTGCGAGGTTGCCGACGCCTTCGATGACGTAGTCACCGAGGTGCGCGCCCTTGCCCACGAGCACACAGAACAGGGCCGGGATCAGGACCAGTGCCGCGATGGGCGACATCTTCTTCATCATGATCAAGACCAGGAAGGTCGCGATCATGGTGAAGCCGAGGATTGTCAGCATGGGGGGAACCTCACGTTCATCCTTGAACTCCCACCGGTTCGGCGGTCCGGACGACGTTAGGTGGCACCAAAAGCTGTTAACAAGGTGTTGACATGCGAGCAATACGAGCAAAACACCAGGTCAACCCAGTGAGCGCGTTGACCTCCTCTCTTACTGCTCTCTTACTGCCCCGATGGCTTCCAGTCCACCCCCGGCACATCGCACGCCCACGGGCCGCCACACCCTCTCGCGGCCGGCGGCTCTCGCTCCCCCGCCTGACCCGAACGGCCGACGACACCCGGTCGTTCCCGCAGGGACACCGAGCCGCCGAGCAGCGAGCCCCATGGAGCATCCCTCTCTGTCGTGGGAGGCGCCCTCAGATCGCTCGTCACACCGCGTTCATTCCGCAGACCGAGCCCGACAGTCCACGATATGGACACTTTCCTCGGAATGTCGCACCTCTGGCCACAAGCGCCTCATGAGACTCGCGGTGCATCCTGCGACTGCGATGCCGTTGACGTAACACTCCTGCAATCCTACGGTTGTCCATAGGATTCTTTCGGCACCGGGAGCGGATGATGAACGGGATCGGGCAGACCCAGCACACGCAGTCCGGACGGGCAGGGGCGCAGCCCGTGAGGACCGAGCAGGCACGCAAGACCGCCGCCTCACTGACGTACTCCACCGGCTTCGGCAATGAACACAGCTCCGAGGCCGTCTCGGGAGCCCTCCCCGAGGGCCGCAACTCCCCGCAGCGCGCCGCCCTCGGGCTGTACGCGGAACAGCTCAGCGGCTCCGCGTTCACCGAGCCGCGCGCCGGCAACCGCCGTTCCTGGCTGTACCGCATCCGCCCCTCGGCAGCCCATCCCCGCTTCAGCCGCATCGACAACGGTTCGCTGCGCAGCGCCCCCTTCACCGAGACCGTGCCCGACCCCAACCGGCTGCGCTGGAGCCCCCAGCCTGACCCCGCGCCGAACACCGACTGGCTCACCGGACTGTGGACGCTCGGTGGAAACGGCGACGCAACCCAGCGCTCGGGCATGGCCGTGCACCTCTACCACGCCAACGCCCCCATGGACCGGGTCTTCAGCAACGCCGACGGCGAGCTGCTGATCGTCCCCGAAGACGGTGGACTGCTGCTCGTCACCGAACTGGGTCGACTGGCAGCGCGTCCCGGGGAGGTGGCGCTCATCCCGCGCGGAGTCCGCTTCCGGGTGGAGCTCCTGGACGCCCGCGCACGCGGTTACGTCTGCGAGAACTACGGTCAGCCCTTCCAACTCCCCGACCTGGGCCCGATCGGCGCCAATGGACTCGCCAACGCCCGCGACTTCCTCGCCCCCACCGCGGCGTACGAGGATGACGTCGACCACCCGGTGCAGGTGGTCACCAAGTTCTGCGGCAACCTGTGGGCCGCGACCTATCCCCATTCACCGCTCGATGTGGTGGCCTGGCACGGCAATCACGTCCCGTACGTCTACGACCTGCGGCGCTTCAATGTGATCGGCACGATCTCCTACGACCATCCGGATCCCTCGATCTTCACCGTGCTGACCTCCCCGTCGGACACCCCCGGTCTCGCGGGAGTCGATTTCGTGGTCTTCGCGCCGCGCTGGCTGGTCGGTGAGGACACCTTCCGGCCGCCGTACTTCCACCGCAATGTGATGAGCGAGTACATGGGCCTGATCGAAGGTGCGTACGATGCCAAGACGGCCGGCGAAGGTGGCTTCGTACCGGGCGGCGGTTCGCTCCACAACATGATGTCGGCCCACGGCCCCGACCGGGAGACCTTTGACCGAGCCAGTGCGGCCGAGCTCAAGCCCCAGAAGATCGACGACGGACTCGCCTTCATGTTCGAGACCCGCTGGCCCGTGACCGCCACCGAGCAGGCGGCCAACGCCCCCCATCTCCAGAAGGGTTACGACGAGGTGTGGCAGGGTCTTGAGCGTCATTTCAGGTCCTGATACGGAGTCCCCGTGCCCTCCTCCTTCGCTCCCGACTCACTGGTCCTCAACCGCAAGCTGCCGTTGTGGTACCAGGTCTCGCAGTCGCTGCGCGCTTCCATATTGGGGCGCACGCCCGATGCGTCACTGCGCCTGCCCACGGAAGAACAGCTCGCCGCGCACTACGGGGTGAGCGTGCTGACCATGAGGCAGGCCCTGAAGGAGTTGGAGGAGGAGGGGCTCATCAGCCGGCATCGTCGGCGGGGCACCTTCATCGAACCGGGCGCCCGTCGAGGAGCACCCCGCCGACTGCTGGGGTCGATCGACGCGATCGTGGCCCAGCAGTCCGGCGAGCTGACGACGATCCTCGGCCACGGCCCCGAACCGGTGCCGGGGGAACTCATCGAACACTTCCCCGATCTGACCGAAGTGGTCAGCTACCGGCGGCTGCGCTGTGACGGGGAGAGCGGTGAGCCGACCAACTGGGCCCAGAACGCGGTACGACCGGATGTGGCCGCTCGGCTGGATGTGAAGGACCTGGAGCGCTGGCCGATGACCAAGGTGCTGCGGGACGTGGTGGGCATCCGGATCGGGCGGATCACGGACACGGTGGAGGCGCGGCTCGCGGACCCACAGACGGCGGAACTCCTCCAAGTGCCCCTGTTGAGTCCGATCCTGCACTACACGGGCGTGACCTGTGATGTGACCGGCCGAGTGGTCGATGTGGCCCGCATCCGCTATCGGGGCGACCGCTTCTCCTTCTCGGTGACCGTCGACGCCGAGTAGGGCCCGCGCAGGCGGCCGTCGGCTCCTGGTCCATGGAGTGCGCGGAGGGCGCGTCGGGGAGGATGTCCGTATGCCGATGCTCGACGACCTGATGCCGTGGGGCGTACGCCCCTTGCGGACGGGGCGCTCCTGGGTGCTCGCTCCGGATCCGGAGACCCTCAGGGCCCGCTGGGACAGGCTGGTGACGACACGGGGCACCGAGCGGGACGCCCTCTTCGGCTGCACCAGGGGCCGGACGCCGCGTACCGCCGTGGGCCAACTCCCGGGCCAGCGCACCGCGACCGGGCGCTTCGCCCAGGAGGACGGCCGCTGCCCCGAACCGGTGCGGATCCTGCACGGTCCCTTCGACCAGCAGTGGCTGATCCCCGACCACCGGCTCATCGATTCCGCACGGCCAGAACTGTGGCGCGTGGCGGACGAACGGCAGGTCTTCGTCCTGGAACAGCCCGGGCCCCAGCAGCACCGGGGACCGGCCGTACTCGTGTCCGGGCTGCTGCCGGACGGCCATGCGCCTGCGGGACGCCCCGGCCGCATCCGACCGTTCTACCGTCGCCCCGGAGGCGTCGAACCGAACCTCGCCCCCGGCCTCCTGAACGCCCTGGAACGCCGGTACGGCCAGCAGGTCGCGCCGGAGGACGCACTCGCCTGGGTGACCGCGGCGAGCGAGCACTCCCCGACGGGCTGTGCGGTGCCGCTGCCCGCCGATCCCGCGCTCTGGTCCCTGGGCATCGACATCGGCCGCCGACTGATGGAGATCCAACTCCGGGGAGTGCACGGCAGACAGCGACCGAGGTTGCCTGGGGGCCGTCGTCCCTATGTGCGTACCGCACTTCCGTCCTGGCCCAGCGCGCTGGTCTATGACCGTGCACAGGAGACGCTGGAGGTCGGCACCGGTCGGATCTCTCCTGTTCCGATCGGTGCGTGGGAGTTCCAGCAGGGCGGAGTGCGGGTCCTGGACCTCTGGTTCGACAACCGCACCTCTCCGGTCGAACCGGGGACGCTGGACGCTCTTCGGCCAACGGTCTGGCCCCAGGAGTGGACGTCCGAGCTCTTGGCACTGATCACGGTGTTGAGCCTGCTCAGCGAGGTGGGCTCGGACCGCGACGACTTTCTGCGGGAGCTGGCAGGCAGTGATCTCATCGAAGTGCCGGAGGTGCTGCCCGTGCCTACGGAAGCACGCCGCCCCGCGTCCGTCCTCGACCACTGCGAGGAGGGCCCGGAGGGACAGTTCGCCCTGCTCTAGGTCGTTTCCGAAGGATGCAAAGGAACGACCCCGGTAGCCCTCCCCTCATACGCGGGACATGAGGCACCAGACGTGGGGGCGCCTACGCAATGGCCCCATTTAGGGCGCGAGGCACACCATGCGCACAAGGTCCGGGACGTACCTCACAGCGGATGTCTGATGACATTTGGGTGGTACACGCGATAAGACGGGCCATGCGCACTCAACCCCTGCCGCTCGACGGCATCACGGTGGTCGCCATCGAACAGGCCGTCTCGGCCCCGTTCGCCACGCGTCAACTCGCCGATCTAGGTGCACGTGTCATCAAGATCGAGCGGTTGGACGGCGGTGACTTCGCCCGGGACTACGACACGGCGGCACGGGGGCTCGCCTCCCACTTCGTCTGGTGCAACCGGGGCAAGGAGTCGCTGGCAGTCGATCTCAAGGACGCCCGCGGCCTCGCCATCGTGCAACGGCTGATCGCGGGTGCGGACGTGTTCGTCCAGAATCTCGCCCAGGGCTCGGCGGCCCGGCTGGGCCTCGATGCGCCGACCCTGTGCGCCGCCCATCCCCGCCTGATCGCCGTGGACATCTCCGGCTACGGCGCCGGGGGCCCGTACGCCCATAAGCGCGCGTACGACATGCTCGTCCAGTGCGAAGCGGGACTGGTGTCGGTGACGGGTACGCACGACGAGCCGGCCAAGGCGGGCATCCCGGCAGCCGACATCTCCGCCGCGATGTACGCGTTCTCCGGGGTCCTCGCGGCCCTGCTCCGCCGAAGCACCACGGGCCTCGGCGGCCCGGTGGAGATCTCCATGCTGGAGTCCCTCGCCGAATGGATGGGCCACCCACTGCACTATGGAATGCACGGTGGTGAACCGCCCGTGCGCACCGGTGTCGCTCATGCCGTCATCGCACCGTACGACGCCTACGCCACCGCCGACGGCGGACAGGTACTGCTGTCGGTGCAGAACGACCGCGAGTGGCGTCGGCTGACCGAGCAGGTCCTCGATGAACCCGCCCTCGCCGACGATCCCCGATTCGCGTCGAACACGGCTCGTACCGCGAACCGCGAGCTCACGGATGAAACGGTCGCCAAAGCACTGTCACGACTGGGCACCGAGGAGGCCGTGGAACGGCTGGACGCCGCGGGAATCGCCAGCGCCCGTCTCAACACCGTGAGGGATGTGGCCGGACATCCCCAACTGGCGGCGCGTGACCGATGGCGGGAAATCGACTCGCCGGTCGGGCCACTCAGGGCGCTCCTGCCTCCGATCACCCTGCCGGGTGGCCCGGAGGCCCTGATGGGAGCGGTACCCGCACTGGGTGAACACACCGATGCGCTGCTGGCGTCCTTGGGAATGACGATGGAGGAGACAGCAGCGCTACACCGGGAGGGCGTGGTCGCCTGAGCGCGGGGCCGCACAGGCGGTGACACGTGACATGTGGTGCGCGCCCCGGGGGGCGCCATGGCCGAGCGGAGGCCCAGGAGTCAGCGGCGGCTACCGAAGAGAGTGCGGCGCAGCCTTCGCAGCGGCGCGAAGAGCGACACACGCCCGCTCTTGCTGGCAGCACGGTCGTGCGCCACATCGCGCGAGGTCAACTCGCGCATCAGTGAGGTGGCCTCGACCGTCTCCCGCTGTGGCAAGGCGGGACCGCCGAGCACCGAGAGATGTCGGTCGAGACGCGAGCTCGTCGCGCTACTCCCGCAGGTGATCGCAGGCACGCGCGGCCTGCTTCGCATTGCTATCTGTTCCATGTCACTCCCCACCCGTACGACGCACCCGGCCCGGGCAGGTTAACCCTATCGCCCCGCCGGGACACCCGTGTATCCCGTCCTGAGGATTCACCACTGCTGTACGCGAGTTGACGATCACTCTCCGAATCCATTCGATTCCAGGGCGAGTTGGACAGCTCGACACGGCCGGCCCGCCCGCCTCCCGCTCCCGTGCCCGTCGATCACTTCGCCCCTTCAGTCCGCTTCCGGTCGGTTCCGTCATACGACATCGAGTCCATCCCCATGCCTTCCCCTCCCCGCGGGAGCGCACTCCCGAGCACCCCGACTCATCGGCGTCCCCTCGAAGGAGTGACCACACTCACACCAGAGAACACAGGAATCACACCTTCACCCTCGTGCTGGCCGTTCACCGCAACCGTGAAGCCAGGTCACGCTCAAGAGGGCTGCAAAAGCGGTTGGTTGAGCTAACTTGGAAGGGTTTCCACCGAGATTCCATGAGTTGCCTTGCTGTGGATGTCGTGCTGTGCCGCGCCTTAACGGATGGGGGCTCGCATGCCCGAGAACCAGCTGATCGCAGGGCGCTACCGACTGCTCGGCCCGTTGGGCGAGGGCGGAATGGGAGTGGTGTGGCGCGCCCGGGACGAGGTGCTCGCCCGCGAGGTCGCGGTCAAGGAAGTGCGATCCCCGGTCGGTCTCTCGCTCGCCGATGAGCGTCGGCTCTACCAACGCCTGGAGCGGGAGGCGTGGGCCGCGGGGCGAATCTCCCACCGTGGCGTGGTCACCGTCTACGACGTGGTCACCGATGGGGGTCGGCCCTGGATCGTGATGGAACTCGTCCGCGGCCTCGCCCTCTCCGACGTGCTGGAGTCGGACGGTCCGCTGGCTCCGCAGCGGGCGGCGCAGATCGGGGCGGATGTCCTGACCGCCCTCAACGCCGCGCACGAAGCGGGCGTCCTCCACCGTGATGTCAAACCGGGCAATGTGCTCATCGCCAACGACGGCCGGGTGGTGCTCACCGACTTCGGCATTGCCGAGGTGGCTGGCACCTCCGCGTTGACGATGACCGGCGAGCTGATCGGCTCGCCCGAGTACCTCGCCCCCGAACGGGCTCAGGGCCGCGCCCCCGGCCCCGCGGCGGACCTGTGGTCCCTCGGCGTACTCCTCTACACAGCGGTCCAGGGCGTTGCGCCCTTTCACCGTGATGACGCGCTGAACACCTTACGAGCGGTCGTGGACGAGGAACCGTCGGCACCGCACCTCGCGGGAGAACTCGCCCCCGTGATCGCGGGGCTGTTGCGCAAGAACCCGGACGAGCGACTCACGGCCGCCGCGGCGCACCGCCTCCTGCGCGTGGTGGCCGCCGGCGGTACGGGTCGCCCCGGCGGAGCGTTGCCAGGCTCCGCGGGTGGCACACCTGATGCGAGCCGCGCTTCGAGGGCGGACACGGCAGGCGCCGGTACGGGTGCGAGCGCGCTCCCGTCGACCGTCTCCAACACAACGGCAGGAGCACCGGCAGCCGACGGCGGCCAGCCCCGCCGTGCGGTTGCGGTGCTGGCCGCCGGCATCGCGCTGCTGCTGCTCGTGGTCGCCGTACTGGTGTGGGCGCTGATCGACGACGCCCGCGAACGTGCTGCCACCGACGACGAGCGGCCCGTACAGCCGGCGGCCACCACGAGTGGAACTTCGACACCCGGGGGTGGTGTGCAGAAGCCGAGTCGTACTCCTTCGACGGTGACGACCCCTGCGACCGATGCTCCCTCTCCACAAAGCAGCGGAGCCGGCAGCTCATCGGCCTCAGCCGGATCGCCACGGCCTCAGCGCGTCGAAGTGGCCGTGTGGGCAGTCCGGGACGACTACGCCGGCCCCTGTGCGCCCGCGCCCGACCAGGCTCCCGCCTTCCGGGCCGCGGTCGCAGTCGATCGTGCGCCGACGGTCGTGGAGTACCGCTGGATGACCCGGCGCGGACGGACGTCGGCCCCCGGTTGGCAGTCACTGCGCTTCGTGGCGGACGGTCCTCGGGAACGGTTGCTCGACCATACCGAGGTGACGCACCGACCTCGGGAGATGCATCGCGACCGGATCCGGGTGGAGGTTCGGCAACCGGTGCAGGTCCGTTCGGCGTGGGTCTCATTCTCGGTCGACTGCGCGCCCGAGACCCCGGCGGGTGGAGCCTCCTCCCCCTCCGGCACCTCGGGCGTCACGGCCGGTGCGGTCGGTGCCGTCGTCGGCGTCAGTCGTTGGCGTTGAGGACCGGCAGGTAGCCGCCGGACTGACCGGCGGCCGTCGGGTGGTAGGAGTCGGTGAGGTTGAGCAGGTTGACCGAGTGCAGCCAGGAGGCACCGGAGCAGATCTCGTGCCCGGTGAAGGCGGGGACCACGTCGCCGAAGGCATAGCCGTGGTCGGCCGCGCGCTTGGCGATGGCGGTGTTCAGATGGTCCGCAGCTCCGTTGATCGCGGCCCGCTCCCCCTCGCTGAGGCCGATGACACAGCTGCCGTTGAGCTTGTAGAAGCGGGGATAGCCGAGGACGACCACCCGTGCGGACGGGGCCTTGGCGCGGATGGCGGAGTACACACTGTTCAGTCTCGCCGGCAGGGTGTTGTCGATGTAGGCGCGGGCCTGGTTCACCTTGTTCACACAGCTCGCCTCGGACTGGAGGACGCAGGTGGTCATGGTGTCCGCGAAGCCGGCGTCGTTGCCGCCGACCGAGATGGAGACGAGGTCGGTCGAAGCGTTCAGGGGAGCGAGTTGGTTGGCCGTGACATCACTCGTAAGAGCGCCTGAGCAAGCGGTGAAGGAGAAGGACGAGGGTGAATGCGCGGCTGCCCAGAGCCGGGGGTATGCCTTGGCGCTGCGCTTACAGGCGCCGCTGGCGCTGTCGTAGCTACCCGCTCCGACTCCCGATGAGTAAGAGTCGCCCAGTGCTACGTAGTCAAGGGCAGCCGCGCTTTCGGCGGCCTGTGCGGTGTTCGCTCCGGTGAGGGCGAGTGCGGTGGTGAGGACGAGGGAGGAGGAAAGAGCCGCGATGCGAGAGAGTTTCATGACATCTCCGTTTAGCAGGTCCGCTGCCTGAACTTTCGGCGCAGACCGCATACTTCACTCGAAATGTCCATGCCAAACATGCACGGGCCAGCTTGACTGAAGTCCCCACCCTGAGCAGCATGGGGAACTGGCATTCGGGCCCTGGGAGCAAAGTCGGCCATGCAGAGCAGCAGAGACAGACCGTCAGCGGTCGGGACGGATCTGCCTCCGGTCCTCGCGGGTGTGGCCTTCGCCGTCTCGGGCGTAGGGGTCGCGCTGGCCCTCACCGATGCCCAGTCACCGCTCCGTGCGCCGTTCGTGATCTTCTTCCTGTTCACCGGACCGGCCTGTGGGCTCTACGCCGTACTGCCCGGGCTCGACCGGGTGACGCGCGCCGCAACGGCCGCGACAGGTTCGGCCGGAATTGATCTGGCCGTGGCCGGCACGGTGTCATCTCTCGGCATCCCCATGGCGAGTGGCGGCATCGCCATGGTCGCGGCGATCACCGCACTACTCTTTCTTTGGTCGGCCGGACGCCGGACCGGCGGACTCCGGTTACTCTCCGGGGTAACCGTTCCTTCCTTCGGGAGGAGCTTCCGAGGAAACGGTTCGCAAGGCGCTGCAAGATCATCCGGAACCGAACGCTCCAAGTGATCGATTCCGGGAAAAGATCAAGGTGAAGCGGTCAGTACGATCCCCGACCTGGCCGTTGAATAGGTACCAAGAATGTAAAAAGCACAACCACGATCCGGGACTTGCCATACAGTCCTAAACATCAATACCGTCGTACAACCCGCAACGGTTCATCAGCTAAGCGGCTCAAGGGGAGGGCTCAAGCGTCGCGATGATCCCGCTGCGGGGCGCGGTAGGGGGGTGCCGTGCTCGGTTTTCGTGCTCGTACCGAGCCGTAACACCGTGCGGCCAGTTCAGTAGCTCACCCAGGCCAGGTCGGAGGGTAGCTCCGCCATGGCCAGGTGATGAAGTAACCCCCCTTTCAAACCGGACACTCATCCGGATCGCCCGGGGGCGGGCGGTCCACCGGTGGAGAGGGAAAACAAACCCATGAGTTCTGTCCTGCACCCGGCCGCTCCGGGGCAAGATCCGTCGATCGCTTCGGTGGAATCCAGTCGAATAGAAGGTGCCTACCGACCCATCTCCTCCCATCTGGCCATCACTCCGCCCGTGAGCGTTGTGATTCCTGCCATGAATGAGGCGGAGAACCTTCCCTATGTGTTCAAGACGCTGCCCGACTGGATTCACGAAGTCGTCCTGGTCGACGGGAACTCCACTGACAACACCGTCGAGGTCGCGCGGGAGCTGTGGCCCGACGTCAAGGTTGTCAAGCAGTCCGGCAAGGGCAAGGGCGACGCTCTGATCAGCGGCTTCGCCGCCTGCACGGGCGACATCATCGTGATGGTCGACGCCGATGGCTCCGCCCACGGCGATGAGATTGTGTCCTATGTCTCAGCACTCGTCTCCGGCGCCGACTTCGCCAAGGGCTCCCGCTTCGCCAACGGCGGTGGCACCGACGACATGACGTTCATCCGCAAGCTCGGCAACTGGGCCCTGTGCTCCGTGGTCAACGCCAAGTTCGGCGCGCGCTACACCGACCTCTGCTACGGATACAACGCGTTCTGGAAGCACTGCCTCGACGACATCACCCTCGACTGCACCGGCTTCGAGATCGAGACCCTGATGAACATCCGGGTCGTCAAGGCCGGACTGCGGGTGCAAGAGGTCCCCAGCCACGAGTACAACCGCATCCACGGTGTGTCCAACCTCAGCGCCGTGCGCGACGGGATCAGAGTGCTCAAGGTGATCCTCAAGGAGAAGGGCGTACGCCGCGGCGGTGCCCGACGCGGTGGAGCAGGTGTGGACGTGCGCATCGCCCGGGGAGAGACGTCTTGAGCGACCGCCGTTTCTCGGTGGTGATCTGCGCCTATACCGAGGACCGCTGGGACGACATCCTCGCGGCCGTCGCATCGGTGCGGAATCAGTCACATCCGGCCCTGGAAACACTTCTGGTGGTCGATCACAACCCCGTTCTCCTCGACCGGCTGGCCGAGGAGTACCGGGAGTACGGGGCCGACGGCTCCGATGTGGCACGCGGTGAGGAGGTGCGGGTGCTCGCCAACGCGGGCCCCCGCGGCCTCTCAGCCGGCCGCAACACCGGTATCGCCGCATCCCGCGGCGACTTCGTCGCCTTCCTCGACGATGACGCGGTGGCCGAGCCCGACTGGTTGCGCTACTTCTCCGAGGGCTTCGACGACGAGAAGGTGGTCGCGGTCGGTGGCCGTACCGCGCCCGCCTGGGCGTCAGGGCGGCGCCCGGCCTGGTTCCCGGAGGAGTTCGACTGGGTGGTGGGCGCCTCCTACCGCGGGATGGCACCCGGCAAGGTGCAGGTGCGCAACGTCCTCGGGGGCAACGCCTCCTTCCGCCGTACCGCGTTCGACGCGTCCGGTGGCTTCGCCACCGGCATCGGCCGGGACGGGGACAAGCGCCCCCTCGGCTGCGAGGAGACGGAGCTCTGCATCCGCATGGGCAACGCGCTCCCGGACGCCGTGCTCCTCATCGACGACCGCGCGGTGATCCACCACAAGGTCCCGGCCGCCCGTGAGCGGTTCGCCTACTTCCGCACCCGTTGCTACGCGGAGGGCCTCTCCAAGGCCCTCGTCTCGCAGAGCGTGGGAGCGGGCGACGGGCTGTCCTCCGAGCGGAGCTACACCACCCGGGTACTGCCGGCGGGTGTGGCACGCGGGATGGGCGACGCCCTGCGCGGTCGCAAGGGCGGGGCGGGGCGCGCCGGTGCCATCGTCGTGGGGCTCGTGACCACCGCGGGCGGCTATGTGGTGGGCACGGCCCGGGCCCGCAAGGGGTCGGTGACCTTCAAGTCCGAGCCGATCACTCCGCTGGCAGCGACCGGTTCGGCGCCCGCCGCGACCGCTCCGGCCGGTGGTGAGAGCCGATGAGCGGGCCCGTTCCCATCCTGATGTACCACGCGGTGGCCCCTCAGCCGGCGAAGGCGACCCTGGGACTGTCCGTGACCCCGGAGGCGTTCGCCGAGCAGATGGCGGCGCTCGACGAGCACGGTTTCACCCCGATCACCACGGCGGAGTTGGGTGAGTGCTGGCGATCCGGCGGTGCTCGCGCGCTGCCCGCACGGCCGGTGTTGATCACCTTCGACGACGGCTACGAGGGTGTGCACCGGTACTCGCTCCCCGTTCTGGCCAAGCACGGTTTCGCCTCGACCCTGTTCGTGTCGACCGGTTGGCTGCGCGGAGCCCATGACGAGGGGGGCGCGATCGACACCATGCTCGACTGGGACCAGGTGCGGGAACTGGCCGCAGCGGGCATGGAGATCGGTGGCCACACCCACAGCCATCCCCAGATGGATCAGCTCGGGGACGAAGCACTGCGGTACGAGACCGTCCGCTGCCGCGACATCATCGCCGATGAGCTGGGGGCCGCGCCGACCTCGTTCGCGTACCCCTTCGGGTACTCCAGCAGGCGGGTGCGCGAGATGGTGAAGACGGCGGGGTTCGCGCAGTCCTTCGCCGTCGGGAACGCGCTCGCCCGGCCGGTGCAGGGGCCGTACGCCATCGAACGGGTCACCGTTCGGCGCTCGACGGACATCGAGGAGTTCGAGCGGCTCATCGAGGGCCGCGCGATCGGCCGCAACTTCGCCAAGGACCGTGTCCTCACCAAGGCGTACGCCATGGTGCGTCGTACCCGGAGGGCCGCGACCCTGCTGCGGGGCGGCGGACGCTGACGCGAAGTCCGGTGGCGCGGCGCCCAGGTCGGGAGCCGCGCCACCGGACAAAACTCCGTGCGGGATCGGGATCCGTGCCGGATCATGGGGCGCATGTCAGCCGTACGACCTCAGATGGAGCGCATGTCAGCCGTACCTCCCCACGACGCACTGCCGATCCGGCTCAACATCGACGACAGCGACTCCGCAACGGATGTCATCGACGCACTCTTCCTCGGCCGCTTCGCCAACGGCGAGCAGCCCTACTGCCACAGTCATCAGATCGACCGGGTCAAGCCCGGGTTCAACATGCTGCCGCCCGGTGCACGGGTGCTCCGCTCCTCGCGTGACGACGACCGAAGCGCCGTACTCGCCGAGGGCGACGGCTACACCCTGCTCATCTCCCACTGGAACCGTGGCGCCGACGTCACCGTGACGGCCGTCGACGCGGAGCTCGCCGAGAAGATCGTCAAGGACGCCGTGCAGGACGCGGCGGACGAGCCCGAGCCGCAGCCGGACGATGTGACGATGGGGTTCTGGTACGTGTCCCCGCGGCGCGGCCCCTACCGCACGACACGACAGATCTCGGCCGGTACCTGGGACGAGGTGCGGCCCAACTACACCGCCCCCGTCGCGGATGCCATGGACCGACTGATGAAGGTCACCCCCGAGGACATCTCGGGTCGGCTGCTCCTCCTCCACGGCCCGCCCGGCACGGGCAAGACATCGGTACTGCGGACGCTCGCCCGCTCCTGGCGGGACTGGTGCCAGGTGGACTGCGTACTCGATCCGGAGCGGCTGTTCACTGACGTCGGCTATCTGATGGACATCGCGATCGGCGAGGACGAGGGCACGGCCAAGAGCCGTTGGCGGCTGCTGCTCCTGGAGGACTGCGACGAGTTGATCCGCGGTGAGGCCAAGCACACCGCGGGTCAGGCACTCTCGCGACTGCTCAATCTCACCGACGGACTGCTGGGGCAGGGGCGCAACGTCCTGGTGGGCGTGACCACCAACGAGGATCTGGAGCGTCTGCATCCCGCCGTGGTCCGGCCGGGCCGGTGTCTGGCCCGCATCGAGATCGGTGCGCTGACGCGCACTGAGTCGGTGGAGTGGCTCGGCACCGAGGACGGTGTGGGGCGCGAGGGTTCGACCCTGGCCGAGTTGTTCGCCCTGCGCAGGGGAAGCGGACCGGCCTCGATCCCCGAGCAGCCCACCGGCTCGGACGCGGGTCTCTATCTGTGATCGTCTTCTCCCGGGTATCAGCGCCCGGGGGAAGGCGCTCCCCGGTGCTGTCCTGTGCGGTTGGGGCTAGCGGGGGTACCGGGCGGCTGTGAACCGCCCGGCTATCGCGTACCCGTCTACGAGCAAGATCAGCCATATCGCATAAAATCCGCCAATGACTACATCTGGCAGTGCGGTTGACGCCGCCGTCGCAGCCGTGGACGCAGCGATCGCGCAGCGGGATCTGCCCAAACTACAGACCGCTTACGGTGCACTGGCCTCCGCGCCGAAGGAGGCACTGGCCGACCGGTCCGCCGAGATAGGCCCCCGGTTGGCCCGGCATCTGCCCGAGATGCCGCCCTGGCACGCCGCCGTGTACGCGGTCCTGGTGGGCGCCCTCGTCGAGTGGGACGCCGATGCGGGTGTCTGTGCCCCTCCCCTGCTGGAGGGACTGCGGGAGAGCCTGGAGCAGGGGATCGAGTTCGCCCGGTTGTGGGGCGAGACGCATGGCGAGGACGAGGAACCGCCGGACCCGACCGGGCTGCCCAGCCCCGCGCAGCAGAAGGCGTTCGGCGACGACTACGCGGACGTCTGGCACGCGCCCTACTTCGGTTGGCTCACCGTGGCGAAGTGGGAGAGCGCGGCGGTCGCCGTGCTCGCCGACCCCGCGGTGCGCCGCTCGCTGGGCAACCGTGACGAGTTGGTGGCGCTCACCGAACGGCTGGAGCCGGAGATCGGTGATCTCCAGTGCGTGCAGAAGGCCCTGCTGCTCCTCGACGAGGAACCACTGTTGGTCCTCGACCGCGCCTCCGGGCAGGGCTTTCGGTTGCGCATGAGCGGCATCGCCGACAACTACCAGTTGCAGACGTTGTTGGCGGCGGTGCTCATCGGCGGCGGGCAGCTGCCGGGGGACGCCCCCGGTGCGGAGGCCGTCGCCCTGAGCACCGATGCGCCCTTCGACCCAGGTCGGCAGCAGCCGCCCCATCGGCTCGAATCGTTCAACTTCGCCGAACCGTCCGGCCGTTGGATCTGGAGCGCGACCACACCGAGCCGGATACCCGTCGTCGACGGAGTGCGGCAACTGGTCCTGGACGCGCCGGTCTTCCGTCATGACTACGCGACCGTACGTTTCCTCCCCCGGGTGTCGGCCCGGCTGGAACTCGAAGCGGTGCTGACCCCGGCGGAAGCGGCCCCGTACTTCTTGGGGGTGCGGGAGTTGATGTCATGGCAGGAGGCGAGCCGGCTCGCGGCTGACGGCTACTGAGCCGCTCAGGACGGGTGCGCCGAGCGGGAGGAATCGACGGGAGGCGAGCGGCCCGACGATCCGAGCGGCCCGCGCACCACCGGTCAACGCACCACCGGTCAACGCACCGGCGGTTGGGGCTCAGTCGCCGTAGACGGCCCGTAGGGCGTCCTCGGCCGCCGAGCGTGCCGCATCGCGGGTGACCCCGAGCCGTCGGGCCCGGTCGGCGAACCCTTGCGCCGCCGTCGCCAGTTCACGGGCCGCCGCGTCCGCCGCCGACGCGATGAATGTGCCGTTGCGGCCCCGGGTCTCGATCACTCCGTCCGCCTCCAACGCGCGGTACGCCTTGGCGACGGTGTTGGCGGCCAGGCCGAGCTCCTCGGCGAACCCCCGCACGGTCGGCAGTCGGTAGCCCACCGGGAGGGCTCCGGTACGCGCCTGCTCGGCGATGCGGGAGCGGAGTTGTTCGAAGGGGGCGATGCCCGAACCGGTATCGATGTCGATCTTCAAGGTCACCGGGTGATTCTCTCCCACCCGGTGGGTCCGCACGGAGGAAATGGAGAGGCGACACGGAACGCGCGCCCGTAGCGTGACGGCACATGACAGTGACCATCGATGCGTTCCACCGCGGCGAGGCCCTCGCCGGGAGTTCAACGGGCGAGCCGAGCGACGTGAGCTGCCCGTTCGGCGATTCCACCGGCCAGCTCGGCTACGAGGCCCGTGCGAAGGAGGTTCGTCGTGCCCACACCCTCGGGTGAGCAGACCGTCGCCGTACGACTGGTGAAGGCGGGGACCACCAAGATCCGGTATCCGGCAGTGCTGCTCGCCGACGACGGTGTGCAGCTGGTGGTCCGGGCGCCGTGGGCGGGCGAGGGCGTCCGCGACTTCGGGTTCGTGCGCTTCGAGCCGGGCGATGTGTTCACCGAGCACTACTGGCGGGATCGCTGGTACTCGGTGAAGGAGGTCCGAACGGGCGAGGGGCGGCTGAAGGGCTGGTACTGCGACATCACCAGGCCGGCCCTGTTCGACGGCGGCGAGCTTCTGGTGGAGGACCTGGAGCTCGACCTCTGGGTGTCGGCCGACGGTTCCGCGGTGCTGAGGCTGGACGAGGACGAGTTCGCCGCCAGCGGCCTGGCACAACGCGACCCCGAGGCTGCCGAGGCAGCCATCGGGGCGCTGAATGCGTTGGAACGTACGGCGCTCGTCGGGGCGCTGGGTGGATTGCTGACCTACGAGGGGAGCCGCTTGCGGTAGTGCAGGCGATCGTAGGGCCCATCCACCCGGCGCCCTTCCAGCTCGTATCCGTAGCGCGGATAGAGCGCCTGGTTCTCGGTCATCAGGGCGTTCGTGTAGAGCCGGATCTCCGGGAGCCCCAACTCCCGGGCCCTGCTCTCGGCGAAGCCCAACAGAGCGCGCCCCAGGCCCTTCCCACGGGCCTCGGGGTGCACCGCGACCGATTCCAGGAGGAGGTGATCGTCCTGGGGGAGCAGGACGATCACTCCCTGTACCGGGTTTCCCACGACGAACACTCGCCCCGCCGCCACATCGGCCGCGTGGTCCGCCTCCATGGGGGCGGGAACGACTCCGATGCGTTCGATGTAGGGGTAGTAGGCCGCGTCGGTCACGGCCTTCACCACGGTCACATCGGCGGCGATGGCGGGGCGAATGCTCTCGATCATGCAGATACGTTACGTCGAGCTTGGTACTGCTTCTTGATCAAGGGCCAGGCCAGCAGGATCGCGATGATGATGTAGACGACCACCGAGAACGGCGTGTTGACCAGTCCGGAGACGCTGCCGTCGCTCAGCTGGAGCGCACGGCGCAACTGCTGCTCGGCGGCCGGGCCGAGGATCACACCGATGACGGCCGGCAGGACCGGCAGCCCGTAGCGGCGCATACCGAAACCGATCAGACCGATGATCAGCAGGATGACCAGGTCGATCGCCTCGCCACCGACGGCGTACGCACCGACTCCGGCGAAGAAGAGGATGCCGGCGTACAGGTACGGACGCGGAATCCGCAGCAGCTTCGCCCACACGGGGGCGAGCGGCAGGTTGAGCGCGAGCAGCAGCACCATGCCGACGAAGAGCGAGGCGATGAGACCCCACACCAGGTCGGGCTCGCGCTCGAACAGCAGCGGTCCGGGCTGGATGCCGTACTGCTGGAAGGCGGCGAGCATGACGGCCGCGACCGCCGTGGTCGGCAGACCGAGGGTCAGCATGGAGACGAGCGTTCCCGCGGCGGAGGCCGAGGCAGCCGACTCGGGACCGGCGACGCCCTCGATGGCGCCCCTGCCGAACTCGTCCTTGTTCTTCGAGAGCCGCTTCTCCGTGACGTAGGACAGGAAGGTGGGGATCTCCGCACCGCCCGCCGGGATCGCGCCGAAGGGGAATCCGATGAACGGGCCGCGCAGCCAGGGCTTCCAGGTGCGCTTGACGTCGGACTTGTCGAGCCAGGGGCGACCGACCGGGATCGGCTGCGCAGCACCGCGGCGCAGGTGCGCCGCGACCCACAGCGCCTCGCCGATGGCGAAGAGTCCGACGGCGACGATGACGACGTCCACACCGTCGGCGAGTTGGAGCGAGCCGAAGGTCAGACGCTGCTGACCGGTCATCTGGTCCAGGCCGATGAGTCCGATCGTCAGACCGATCAGCAGCGAGGCCAGACCGCGGATGCGGGAGGAGCCGAGCACCGAGGTGACCGCGATGAAGGCGAGCACCATGATGGCGAAGTAGTCCGGAGCACCGATGTCCACGGCCATGTCGGCAATGGTCGGGGCGAGGGCGACCAGCAGGATGGTGCCGATCAGACCACCGGCGAAGTGACCGACGGCGGCGGCGGCGAGCGCCTGGGAGCCGCGGCCCGATTTCGCCATCGGATTGCCTTCGATGGCCGCGACCACCGCCGCGCTCTCACCCGGGGTGTTCAACAGGATCGAGGTGGTGGAGCCACCGAACATCGCGCCGTAGTAGATACCGGCGAACATGATGAACGCACCGGTGGGCTCAAGGCCGTAGGTCACCGGGAGGAGCAGTGCCACCGCCATCGCGGGGCCGATGCCGGGCAGCACGCCGATCGCCGTGCCCAGGAGGACACCGATCACCGCCCACATCAGGTTGATCGGCGTCAGCGCTGTGCCGAAGCCGTCGATCAGTGAATTGAGAGAGTCCATCGACTAGAGCACCCCCATCAGCGGGCCACCGGGGAGCGGAACGCCGAGCAGATTGTTGAAGAGGTAGTACGTGACCACGGAGAGGACCGCGGCGATCAGGGGGTCTCGCTGGAAGTGCCTGCTGCCGAGGGCGTAGGCGGCGCCCCAGAAGAGGAGGGTGCCGGAGACGGGGAAGCCGATCGGGTTGATCAGGATGGCGAAGACGAGGAAGACACCGGCGAGGAGGAGGACCGTACGCCAGTCGCTCGGCTCGCTCAGGTCGATGTCCTCGCCGCCTTCGGCTTCACCGCGGCCACCGCGCATCACGTCGAACGCCAGCAGTGCGGCGATCACCAGCAGGCCGATGCCGACCACGATCGGCACCGTGGTGGGACCGATGGGGCCGCGCTGGGCGATGTCGACGTCCATGGTGAGGGCGTCGGTGAGGACGAGCACTCCCAGGGCGAACAGCATGACGCTGACGCCGAGCTCGGAGTGGTCGCGGAGCCAGGAGCGGTTGTCAGAGGGTCGCGGGACATGCGTGTGGGTGTCGCGTGTGTTCACAGTCCCAGCTCCTTCAGCACGGTGTCCACGCGCTCGTTCTGCTCCTTGAGGAAGTCGCTGAAGTCGTCGCCGACCATGAAGCCGTCGGTCCAACCGTTCTTCTTCAGCGATGCCTGCCATTCCTTGGACTCGTGCAGTTCTTCGATCAGGGTGACGAGCTTCTCGCGCTCACGGTCGGAGATGCCGGGCGGGGCGACGATGCCGCGCCAGTTGGTGAAGTCCGCGTCGAGTCCGGCTTCGCGCAGGGTGGGGGCGTCGAGGCCGGGAACCCGCTCGTTTCCGGTCACTGCCAGCAGTCGCAGCTCGCCCGACTTGATCTGGTCCAGGTACTCACTGACACCCGAGACGCCGAATCCGACCTTGTTGCCGAGGATCGAGGCGAGGAGTTCGCCACCGCCGTCGAAGGGGATGTAGTTGACGTCCTTCGGGGGAATCTTGGCCGCCCGTGCCATCAGCATGGGCGCGAGGTGGTCCGGGCCACCGGGAGAGGAGCCGCCGCCGACGGTGACCTTGCCCGGGTCCTTCTTCCACGCGGCGATCAACTCGTCGATCGTCTCGTACGGGGAAGTCTTCGAGACGACGACGATGTCCTGCTCTTCGGTGAGCCGGGCGATCGGGGTGGTGTCGGCGAGCGTCTTCTCGGACTTGTTCGAGTGGACCGCGCCGACCACGCCGAGGCCCATCGACATGGCGAGCTTGCCGTTGCCGTGCTCGCCGACGAGACGGGTCAGACCGACCGTGCCGCCCGCGCCGGGGAGGTTGAAGACCTCGATGTTGTGAGTAAGTCCGGCGTCTTCGGCATTCTTTGCCATCGTGCGGGCAGTGATGTCATAACCGCCGCCGGGAGTATTGGGGACCATGAAGCGCAAACCGGGGATCTGCGTGCCGGTCTCGGAACCGTCACCCGCACTGAGCAGGGGCGGCCCCACGAACACCAGCAGCGCTGCCCCGAGCAGGGCGAGGGGAGTGCGCAATCGCACGTGAGCCGCCTCTCGGTAGGGATGTGTGAAGTGGCCCACATGTTGCCTGTGCGTTAAGAAAGTGTCTCTCTTCCGGAATCAACGGACGTTGTGGTCATTGTGGTCGCGCCATAGCGTGTGTCCGTGATGAATGTGCTGGTAGTGGACGACGACTTCATGGTCGCCAAGCTGCACAGCCGCTATGTGGCCGCGACCGATGGTTTTCGAGTCGTCGGAGTGGCACACAGCGGTTCCGAGGCTCTGCGTGCAGCTGAGCGACTTCGACCCGACTTGGTCCTCCTTGATATATATCTGCCCGATATGGATGGCTTGTCGGTGTTGCGGGAACTGCGGGCCGCCGAGGAGCGGGATGCGACACGGGCCAGCGTGGACGCCTTGTTCATCACCGCCGCCCGGGACGCCGGGGTGGTGCGAGCCGCTCTGCGGGCGGGTGCGCTGCACTACCTGATCAAACCCTTCAACCAGGCGGCCCTCCAGGAGCAGCTGCGGCACGTGGCGTCGCTCCGGTCGCGCTTCGACCGTCTCGGTGAGGCCCGCCAGGAAGACGTGGACCAGATCTTCGGCACCAGGCCGCCGGGCTCCCGAGAACTACCGAAGGGGCTCGCCGCCCACACGGCCGAGCTCGTCGAACGGGTCCTGCGGGAGCATCCCGGCGATCTGTCCGCAACCGAGTGCGCGGAGCTCGGTTCCCTGTCCCGGGTGAGCGCCCGCAGGTATCTGGAGTACTTCGTGGAGACCGGACGGGTGGAAGTCACTCTGCGTTATGGAGGTACGGGACGACCCGAGCGCCGCTACCGGCTGGTGTGAGGCACATCCCCCGGTCCCGATCTGTCGAACGGGCCGGCACGGGTGCCTCGGCAACCGGTTCGGGGAGCGAGGCGCGGGAGCCGTCGAACTGCCGGATACCGGGTGCGGGCGATCTGGCATCCAGGCCCCACAGCAGGCCCAAGCCTGGCGACGAAACTGCCGCGAAACGCGCCTGAACAGGAGTTTTACCTCAGCGCCGAAGTCTCCATGGAAGCATCGACACAGCGAAAAGACATGAGAACGCCCCTGGCCGAAGAATCGACCAGGGGCGAAGTGATGCGGGCTGAAGGCGCCTCAGACCGCGCCCATGTCCGCGCTGAGCCAGTGCTCGGGACGCATGTGCAACACCACTTGGTCGCCGAGTTCCTTGAGCGCGAAGTCGACATAGCCATCGACTTTTTCCTCAGGAAGGTAACGCGCTGCAATCTCCACCAGTTGCTCATGGGTGGCCGGGGTGGTGTCCACCACCGGACCTTCCACCGAGACGTAGCGCACCGTCGGCTCCACCCGGTCGACCATCAGGGAGAACCGCCCGGCGTGGGTGATCAGTCGGTGTTTTCGGGAGTCCCGACCGGTCATCACCCAAAGGTCTCCGATCTCGCTGCCGGGTGCGTACTGGTACCAGATCGGCACCGTGAGCGGTGCTCTCCGCGCGTCTCTCTCGGCGACCGCCAAGGCCGCGATATGCGGTTCGGCCAGGAACTTCTCTCGCTCTTCGCGGGTCAGGGCCACAACAGCTCCTTCACTCAGGACGGACGGGTACCCGATGGCCGAGAGGGGCAACACCCTTCCTCAGCCACCGCTTAGCGCCTCCTTAAAACAAGGATAAGGATCTCGGACATTCCGCCGTCCGCGCCTTCTTCGGGTTTGCGAGGGGCTAACTTGCGTACCGCCGAGGTCGATTCGAACAACCGCTCCACCGGTGCTCGGGATGGCCACTCCCGTACGGATCGATCCGGTATCCCCCCATAACCCTCAATGAGGAGAACGACACGATGACCGCTCGCCGCAAGGTCGCCATGGTCGCCGCACTCGGTATCGCACCGATCGCCCTGACCGCGCTGGCCGCCGCGCCCGCTGTCGGCCACGGCTCCATGAAGGACCCGGTCAGCCGGATCGCGGCCTGCTTCGCCGAGGGCCCCGAGAACCCGGACACCGACGCTTGTAAGGCACTCGTCGCCGCCGGTGGCACCCAGCCGCTGTACGACTGGAACGAGGTCAACATCGGTGACGTGGCAGGCGCGCACAAGACGCGGATCCCGGACGGCAAGCTGTGCAGCGTCGGCCGTGACAAGTACAAGGGTCTCGACGCACCGCGCGCCGACTGGCCGTCGACCGCGATGACGTCCGGCAGCAACACCTTCCGCTGGCGTGCGACCGCCCCCCACCGGGGCACGCTGGAGCTGTACATCACCAAGGACAGCTACAACCCCACCCAGCCCCTGAAGTGGTCGGACCTGGAGGCCCAGCCGTTCGCTTCGGTGACCAACCCGCCGCTGGAGAACGGTTCGTACGTCTTCAACGGAACCGTCCCGAACAAGTCGGGCCGTCACCTGATCTACTCCATCCTCCAGCGCTCTGACTCGCCCGAGGCGTTCTACACCTGCTCCGACGTGGTCTTCGGCGGTGGCGGTGGCAACGCGTCCAACCCGGCGCCCGCCAAGGCTCCGTCGGACGCTGCCATCGAGCAGGGCGCCGCGAAGTCCGACGTCGACCACAACGGCAAGGGCGGGGACACCCCGACCGAGGTCAAGAAGAACGCCGCCTACACCGGCAGCGACAACAGCTCGCAGCCCGCCGCCGAGGCGCCCGCCGCAAAGGAAGAGGCCCCGGTCAACGCCCCCGAGGCCCAGGGTGCGACCGAGAACCTCGCCGAGACCGGTGGCGACAGCAACACCACCTACGTCGCGATCGGTGGAGCCGCGGCACTCGCGCTCGGCGCCGCTGCGATGTTCGGCACGACCCGCCGTCGCGCGGCGCGGAACGGCCGCTGATGACCGTCTGACGACGCACTGACCGGTGATGCGCCTGCACGTCCGCCCTGGTGGCGGGCGTGCGGGCGGTGCGTCGTCAGCGGCTCGCCGGGCACGGGGGGCCCGGCGAGCATCAACCCCGCCTCCCCCGACCTGTTGGGCAACCGAGGGGCCCGACACCCGGACGGGCGCAATTCCGCGACCATTCGGACCCGTCCGGACTGCGCCTTCGCCGCCCCGCCCCGAACGTGGGGCCATGACGCGCACACCCGACCCCCCTCCCCCGGTCCACAGAGGTCCGGGATTTCTCGCCGAGGCCAAGGACGCGGTGACGCTGCGTGCCGCTGTGCTGGTGTTCGGGGTGCTCGCCCTGCAACTGGCCTTCATCACCTCCTACATCGGCGCCTTCCACGAACCGACGCCGCACGAGGTCCCGCTGGCCGTCGTCGCCCCGACGCAGCCGGTGGCCCAGGAGGCCGCCAGGCGACTCGCGGACCTGCCGGGAGACCCACTGGACACTCGTGTGGTGACCGACGAAGCAACCGCACGCAAGCAGATCGAGAACCGCGAGATCGACGGCGCCCTCGTCGTCCGGCCCCGGAGCACCAGTGACACCCTCCTGGTGGCCAGTGCGTCGGGCGCGTCCCTCGCCCAGGCGATCGAGGAGACCGTGGCCGACGCCCAACGGGCCGAGCGGCGGTCCCTGACGGTCGTCGACGTCGTTCCCGACTCCCCCGGTGACGCCCGGGGCCTGTCGTCCTTCTATCTGGTCATCGGCTGGTGCGTGGGCGGATACCTCTGTGCCGCGGTCCTGGCGATCAGTGCGGGAGCACGGCCGGCCAACACCCATCGGGCGCTCATCCGTCTCGGTGTCCTGCTCGTGTACTCCATCGTCGCCGGACTGCTCGGTACGGTGATCGCCGGCCCGATCCTGGGCGCTCTGACGGGCAGTGTTCCCGCGCTGTGGGGGCTCGGCTCGCTGTTGGTGTTCACCGTGGGCGCGATCACGCTGGCGCTCCAGGGGCTCGCCGGGATCGTCGGCATCGGCCTGGCGATCCTGCTCGTCGTCGTCCTCGGCAACCCGAGCGCCGGGGGCGCCTACCCCTACCCGCTGCTGCCGCCGTTCTGGAAGGCGATCGGGCCCGCGCTGCCGCCGGGGGCGGGAACCTTCGCGGCGCGCTCGATCACCTACTTCCGGGGCCAGGCGATGACCGGTCCGATGCTGGTGCTCTCCGCCTGGGCGGTGGGCGGCGCCCTCCTGACCCTGCTCTGCGCCCGGCTGCGCCGGGAACCGACACCCGAGCCGGCCGAACGGTCCGGTCCGCCGACGGCGGACCGGACCGGGGCCTGAGCCGATGCCGGTGCCGGGTCAGCCGATCCGTGCGCCGTACGCCTGAAGCGCTTCGGTCACGGGCTGGAAGAACGTCACGCCGCCCGCCGAACAGTTCCCGCTACCACCGGACGTGAGTCCTATGGCGGTGGAACCCGCGAAGAGCGAACCGCCGCTGTCACCGGGCTCCGCACACACGTCGGTACGGATCAGACCATTGACGATGTCGCCGTTCCCGTAGTTCACGGTGGCGTCGAGCGCCGTGACCCGCCCGCCGTGGACCTGAGTGGTGGACCCGCTGCGCCGCACCTGCATGCCGACGGTGGCCTCGCCCGCCGAGCTGATCGACTGCGCGCTGCCGTCGTACAGGTTGACCTCGCTGGGCTGCTGGGCGCTGCCGTTGTACTTCACCAGCGCGTAGTCGTCGCCGGGGAAGCGCGAGTCGGCCATGGTGCCCAGCGCCGATCCGCCGGCCGAAGCGGACCAGGAACTGCCCGCAACCCCGCAGTGTCCGGCGGTGAGGAAGTGGGGGGCGCCGTCCTTGACCACGTTGAAGCCGAGCGAGCAGCGTCCGCCGCCCGAGTGGATGGCGTCACCACCGGCGATCAGGGGAGTGAACTCTCCTGCCGTACGGTTGAGTTCGACGCGCTCGCCGAGGTCGGCCACGACCGCTGAGAGTCGCTTCCAGTCGGCTCCCGTGACGGTACGGTCAGCGGTGACCTGAACCTTGTTGGTCACGGGGTCCACCGCCCAGGAGGTACCGGGCAGGGATGCCTTGTCGGTCAGGACCGCACGGGCCGCCGCCAGTTGGTCAAGGCTGTGGGCCACCACCTCGGCCCGGGCGCCGGCCGAGCGGACGGCCCGGGCGGCCTTCTCGTCGACGACGTTCACCACCAGGGCTCGGGCATCGGTGTCGTAGTAGCTTCCGGCTGAGGCGCTCGGGCCCAGCTTCGCGGTGAGCGTCTCCCCGAGGCTGCCGGCCGTCGTCGCCGAGAGCTTCTTCACGACGGGTTGTACCGTGGGCTCGCTCGCCCCCGCGCTCTGGATGGTGAGGGTCGCGCCGGTCAGTGCGACGGCAGCTCCGCACACGGCTGCCATTCTCGTCCGGGATATGCGTCGGTGCTTCAACATCGACCTCCTGTGGGGCCGTGTCCGGGCGAAGAGGGTCCCGGGACACGGAGGATGGGGCGCCCACTATGGCGAGACCGATGTAAGGCACACAAGACTGGTTACCGGACGGTCACACGACCATGCGCGGGCGTTCACCGCGCCTTCACGTCGTCCACCCCGGCGGTTGTCACATCATGGGGAATGTCGTGACTAAATGTCGACAAAGGTTCCCGCCGTGCGGCCCCCTGATGGGTAATCATCATGAGGTGGGGAATGCCACAGACGCATGGAAGGCCACACAGGACACGTGGGGATCACATGGATCGGAGGGGGCGGGGGTGCGACGTCGGGTGCGCGCGGCGGACGGGCGGCATCTGATGGTGGAGCGACTGGGCGATCCGCGGGGCAGGCCCGTCTTCCTTCTGCACGGCACACCGGGCAGCCGACTCGGCCCGGCCCCGCGCGGCATGGTCCTCTACCAGAGCCGTACGCAACTGATCGCCTACGACCGCCCCGGGTACGGCGGTTCGGACCGGCTCGCCGGGCGCAGCGTCTGCGATGTCGCCGAGGACGTCCGCGCCATCGCCGATGAACTCGGGCTCGAACGCTTCGCCGTGGTCGGCCGTTCCGGTGGCGCGCCCCACGCCCTGGCGTGCGCGGCCCTGATGCCGGACCGGGTCACCCGTACCGCAGCGCTGGTCACCCTCGCCCCGCGGGATGCCGACGGCCTCGACTGGTTCGAGGGAATGGCGGCGTCCAACGTCCTGGAGTACACCTCGGCCGTCACCGACCCGGCCGGACTGACGGAACGGTTCATCCTGCGGTCCGCCGAGATCCGGAAGGACCCGATACGGCTCCTCAACGACCTTCGGCGGGAGTTGACCGAATCCGATCGGATGGTGGTCAAGGACGCCGGGGTGCGGTCGATGCTGCTCCGCAACTACCACGAGGCGCTGCGGACTTCCGCCTACGGATGGATCGACGACGCGCTCGCCTTCAGCAGCCCCTGGGGCTTCGATCCCGCGGACATCAGCGGACAGGTGATGCTCTGGCACGGGGAGCAGGACGTCTTCTCACCCGTGGGGCACTCGCGCTGGCTGGCCGAGCGGATTCCCGGCGCCACAGCGGTCCTTGAGCCCACCGCGGCCCATTTCGACGCCCTGCACGCGCTGCCCGGCATCCTCACCTGGCTGCTGGACGACTGAGGGCGTCGCAGGCCCCGCTCAGGCCGACAAGTCCGCGAGGACGCAGTGCCAACAGAGGCACAGGGACGCGGGGGCAACAGGGACGCGGGGGCGCTGTCCGCCCCCGCACCTCGGCGTCGTCGGAGTTTGTCGGCGTTCGTCGGCGTTCGTCGGCGTCCATCGGCTTCATAGGCGTTCGTCGGGAGTCATCGGCGTTGGCGACTTCGGCCGGGTCGGCGGCGATCACACGGCGAGCGGCTCCAGGTCCCGGTGCACCCGCCGCTCATCCCGGGCGATCCGGGTCAGTGCATGGTCCTCCCCCACCTGTCGCTGCAGTTCCTCCACGGTTTCCAGGCGCAGGGCCGTGGCCTCGTCCTTGCGCCCGAGCATCCCCAGCGTCACCGCGAGATTCGAGGCGATGCCCAGCACTTCGGGGTGGTAGGGGCCGAGGACCTCGCGCAGCCGGGTGACGGTTCGCTGCTCGATCTGGAGGGCGTGCTGAAGACCGCCCAGGTCCGCCTGTGCATTGGCGAGGTTGATGGTGCTGTAGAGGGTGTGGGGATGCGCCTCCCCCAGTACCTCGGTCATCGTCTTGACCACCTTCTGCAACAGCTGCTCCGCGGTCTCCGGATCGCCGCAGCCCCAGTGGAAGATGCCCAGGTTGTTGATGGCGGCCAACGTGTACGGATGGCGCTCCCCCGGCACCAACATGTACTCGTCCACCACCTCCTGCGCCAGATCTCGGGCGGCGACCGGCTCATTGGCCGCGAAGAGGTCCGCCGCCAGATTGAGGTCACAGGCGAGCAGATCCGGATTGGCCGAGGTGTAGCGGGCACGGTAGCGGTTGCGGGTCGCGGTGGTCAGTCGGCGGGCGTCCTCCAGCCGACCGGCACGGCGCAGGGAGACCGCGAGGCTCTTCGCCGCGGCCAGGGTGCCGGGGAAGGTACGGCCCAACTGTTCCTTGTGGAGTTCGTAGGTCCGGCTCAGCAGGGAGACGGAGTCCTCGTACCGGCCGACTTCCCGCAGGTCCCTGGCGAGGTTCATGGCGGAGGAGAGGGTGTACGGGTGCTCCGGCCCCAGGACCTCGGTCCGACGGTCGAAGACCTCCTGGTCGATCTCCAGCGCACGGGAGTACAGACCGGTCATCCGGAGGTTCAGCGCCAGGTTGTTGGCGGCGGCCAGGGTCCGCGGGTGGGACTCGTGGAAGATCTGGCTGAAGCCCTCGTGGGCCTCGGTCGCCAACTCCATGGCCTCGGCGTACCGGCCGAGCGTGCCGAAGTCCATGGCCAGACCGCTGGTGGTCATGTACGTGTGCGGATGGGTGGGACCGAGCACCTCCCGCTGGCGCTCCAAGGTCACCTCGTCGAACTCCTTGGCCTCCACATACCGGCCCTGCGAACGGTAGATGTTGGAGATGTGGAAACGCAGGTAGAGGTACTGGAGGTCCTTGTTGCCCAGCTTGGCCCGCCAGACCGTACGGACCTCGTTGGCCAGCGTGGAAGCGCTGGACCAGTCACCGCGCTTCCACAGGTAGCGCACCCGGTCGATGATCAGTCGGCGGGTCTCAGGCTCCTTGCAGTCCCACGCCTCCGATGTGCCCAGATGCGGCCAGATGGTGGCGAACCGGGGCCAGGTCTCGGGATTGTCGATGGGCTCGTCGTCGTCGGGGCGCGCTCCGGCGAGCACGCGGTGGACGGCGTGCCGCGCATCCCGCTGCTCCTCCTCGGTCAACTGCGCCCGGATCACGGCCTGCACCAGCCGGTGGACCTGGATGCTGTTGTTGACCTGGTCCACCTTGGCCAGCGCGAAACGGCCGATCTCCCGGATGACCCGCCCGAGGACCAGCTTCTCCTGGAGAGAGGCGTCATAGGGCTTGAGGGCCTCGATCATCTCCTTGCTGTACAGGAGGTTGGCCGAGATGGGCTCGGGGGCGAAGAACGCACAGAGTTGCAGCAGCCGCACCGCGGCCGGTGATCGCTCCTTGAGCCGTTCGATGGAGACGTTCCAGGTGGCGGCGACGGGTTGGGGGTAGCCGGCCGGCTGGTTCAGCCCGAGGACGCTGGTGGCTTGCACGCGCAGTTCTTCGAGGTAGTCGGCGACCGGGGTCGCCGTTTCGGCGATCCAGGCAGCGGCTTGTTCCACCGCCAGCGGAAGATCACCGACCGCGGTGGCCACCTGGTCGGCGTCAGCGAGCGTCAGTCCACGGGCCCTGCGCTGGAGGTGTTCGATCGACTCCTCGCGGGTGAAGACGTCGATGGGGAGGGCGTCCCCGTACTGGGACCAGGTCTGATTGCGGGAGGTGACCAGGATGTGGCCGGGCCCCTGCGGAGGGAAGAACCGTTTCAGGTGCTCGGGGTCGTCGGCGTTGTCGAAGACCAGCAGCCAGCGGGAGGAGGGCACACCGCGCCGCAGCAGATCGATGGCCTCACGCGACGCCGAGGCCATGTCCTCGCCGCCCTGGGCCCCTAGGCGCACGGCGAGTTCTGCCAGCCCTGCGATCACATCGTCCGGCTGTTCCGCCGGAATCCACCACACCAGGTCGTAGTCCGCCATGAACCGGTGGACGTACTCGATGGCGACCTGCGTCTTGCCCACGCCACCGAGCCCGTAGAGGGTCTGCGGTTGGGGCAGCACGGCGGCCACGGTCATTCCGCCGCCGAGCCGGTCGCGCATCCGTTCCAGCGCCACCGACCGCCCGGTGAACCCGGGGTTGCGGGGTGGGGCGTTCCAGATCTTGGGCACCGTGCCGGGGAAGCGGGGACCGGGCGAGGCGGTGTCCGGCAGCTGCGCCGGCCGGTCCAGCGCCCGCAGCAGGGCGGCGGACGCCTGCACCTCGTCGAGCCGGAAGAGGTCCACGGGGTTGCGGTCGAGATAGGGCGAGGTCAGTCGTACGTCGCCGACCCGGATGGGCAACAGATGGTGGCGACCGCCCGTCGGGTCCTCCGCCGCCGCCCGCTGCCACAACTCCGTGGCCCGGGTCGACTTGAGGTAGGAGCCGGACAGCAGGATCACCGTTCGCGCCGCCGAGTCGGCCGTCGCCTCGTCGTCGGGGTGCGGTTCGGCGGTGACATCGCGCGGAATGACGCGGAAGCCGGCCCGGGAGAGGACGGACTCGATCCAATCCGCCCACATGCGGTTCTCCGCCGCATAGCTGAGGAAGAGATCGGCGGGGAGTGCGGGCCGACGCCGGGTGAAGGCATCGCGGATGCGCAGTCGGATCTCATCGCTGACCGCGGGCATGGAGGTGATCTCCCGCTCCGTGATCACCGTCGCCAGTCGCTCGAAGGCGGAGAGCAGGGAATTGGTGAGTCCCGTCTCGTCGCCGAAGGTGGCGAGGGTCTCCTCGTAGGCGTAGTACGGCCGGTAGGGAATCTCCACCGCGCCCCAGTACGAGGTGAGGTCCTCACCCGCGAGACCGCTGGGGAAGCCGTCGAACTTCACCCGGGCGAGAGCCCGCCCGGCGTCGGCCTTCTCCTTCTCCCCCTCGTCGATCCGCATGGGCACGGGATAGATCTTGATGCCCCGGCCGCCGTACCGTTCGTCGATCTGCCGGGCCACGGAGGCCGCGCCGTCGATGGACTGGTCGCTCAGGGTGAAGCAGTCGACGAGGATGTCGGGGAGGTGCACCGTACAGATGTCGGCGATGTCGCTGAGCCCGGTGCGGCTGTCGATGAGGATGTAGTCGTAGTTCGCCTTCATGTCGTCGCGCAGCGCGTCGAAGAAGAGTCCGCCGCCCAGTCGATCGTAGAAGTTGTCCCAGTCGAAAGTGGACACCGTCGCGGAGTACTCGCGGTTCTGCCGACCCGCTGAGACGAAGTCGAGGGTGCCGCCGTCAGGGAACTCCCAGCCGAGGTTCTCCGGGGTGAGGGAGACGGCGTGCGGCTGGATGCGGGCGTAGTCGAGGTGCCAGTCGTCACGGCGCGCCGTCTCCGGAGTGATGGCGGCCCATGCGTACTCGGTGATCAGATCGATGACGCCCGTGGTGGCACCGAGGGTGGAGGGATCGAGGAAGGGGTGGAAGAACCGGTGGAGGCCGGGTGCTTCCAGGTCCCAGTCCACGGCCAGGACGCGCTTGCCGTTGGCCGCCAGGATCCACGCCGTGTTGGCCAGGGCCATGGTGCGCCCCGTGCCTCCCTTGTACGAGTAGAAGGTGACGATGCGTCCGTCACGACTGGCTGTCATCCGTGTCCTCCGCATCGGGGGCTGTTCCACGCGTCGGTGGGGCGAAGTGGGTGGTGCCGTACTCGGCCATCGGGCCGCGGAGTCTGGGGCGCTCGGGCCGCGAGGTGCCGGCGGGCGGGGTCGGCGGATAGACCGCGGCGTGCCGGAGGTATTCCTGGGCCGCCGCCTCCACGACCTGTGGCAGCATCTGCCCGAACGCCTCCATGCTGAGGACGCCCTTGGCCGCGGCCCGACAGGCGGCCCGGCCCTGTCTCATCTGGTGCGGCATGGTCCGCTCCAACTTCTCGACGAGTTGTGCCTCGGAGGTCCGGCTCTGGGGGTCATCGCGGTTCCAGGGGACGACGACGCTCACCCAGGGCCGGGGTTCCGCGTCGAAGGCGGCCAACCGGGCGCAGCGATCGTCGTCCTCCAGCGCCCAGCGGTCGACGAGGAGTATCTCGGGGCGGGTGGGCGGCTGATGGGGATCGGGGGGCACCTCGTGGTCGAACGAGGAGATCGTGGCCTGGTAGTTGAGGGAGCGGACCAGGTCCTGCGCCACGTACGCGAGGGGGCGCGCGGACTCGGGGTGGTAGGGGTTCCAGTCCTGCGACTGCTTGCCGTAGTAGGCGGGAGAGCGACCGTCGGGCAGATCGTGCCGGGTGGGGGCGGCGATCATCAGATGCATGGGACGGGGGCCGCCGGTGGCCTTGCCGAAGGCACTGGGCGCATGGCGGTAGTCGACGGGACTGCCGGAGGCTATGCGGGTGGTGTCGGCGACGCTGACGATGCGCTTGGCCAGTTCATAGACCGCGGCTTCGTACTCCTCAGCGAAGATCCGCAGTTTGATCAGGCCGTAGAGGCCGTCGGTGACATAGCGGTCGCCGAAGGCGCCGTGGTTGAACTGGAGTCGTTCGGCGGGGCCGGGTAACTGCTCGGGCGGCATGGGAACCCAGAGGGCCGGGACGATCGCCTCGGCGGACCGGTTGCTCTTGGCCTGGTGGTAGATGGCGCGTTGGGCGAAGGCGTACCACTCCTTGCCGCACATCTCGCTGGCGAAGTAGCGGGGGGAGAAGAGGGGGACGAAGACCCGACAGTTGGCCAGGACCTCGCCGAGCCGTTCCGACCAGCCCTCTCCCGAACGGATCTCGCGGTCGATGAATCCGGCCTGGGCCCCGGCCGGGAGGTCGGTCATGGCCATCACATGGCCGCAGAGATCGCGGAACAGCCGTTCCACCCACATGTCGGGGTCGGGACCGCCCGCCCCGTAGCGGGGGGTGTGCGCGTAGCTCAGGAAGAAGTATGGGCGATGGTCCGCCGTACGCTGCGCTGAATCCGACACACGACCCCCGTCCTGTGTGAACGCCCGCTTCCCCAGCCGACCTGGTCATGGGCCGCGGGCGAATTCATCATTGCCGAGCCCGGCACGCTCCACCCCCCTGCCGTTCAGTCAATCAGCGCCGCTTTTCGGTCATCCACTCCACGGCGTGATCAACGGCGGCCCTGACCGAGAACAATCTTGCGGGCCTTCCTCCCAGTTGTCCCTTCTGCTCCACTCCCCAGCCGAAGGCGGCACCGATCGCGCCGAAATCGCTCGCGTCGAGTTGGACGTCCTCGTACTCCGTCCATTCCTTCCCGCCGTCAGGAAGGCCAACTACACAACGATACGACCGCAGCGGGGCTTTCGTCCGGTATTCGGCGAGATGAAATGCGGTGCATACGTCGAAATCCACATCGATCATGAGCACATGGGCGGCCACCCGATACAGCGCGCCGAGCGGGGAGTTCTCACCGAGGTGGGAGGTGAGGATGTGGCCGTTGAGGAGTTCTCCCGCGCGAGGTCCGATGGCCGCGAACGAGGTCTGCGGATGGGTGCTGCGCACGGCGCCCGGAGCGGTGCGGATCGACTCGGCCAACCGGCCCATGCCCTGGCTCGGAGTACGGGCCGGATCGAAGGCGGGCATGTCCGCTCGGAAGGCCGCCGCCTGCTCGGGTGTCATTCCACGCACTCGGGCGCGGTGGAGGTCGGAGGTGTCCGAGTTCCCCGCGGTGAAGGCGGGCACCACGAGGGTCCCGTCCGTGCCGACCGCCTCCAGCAGGGCGTCCCGCAGGGTGTCGCTGTGGAGTCCCGTGGACCGCAGGGAGGCGTGGATGAGCAGGGTCATCCCCGGGCGGACGCCGACGGCGCGCAGGGACGGCACCAGTCGTGCATGTGCCGGTGTCCCTGACTCAACCATGGCAGCAGCTCTGGTCTTGCCTGCCCTGCTCCTTCTGACCCTGCTCCTGCTGCCTCTGCTCCTTCTGGCCGTGGGCCGCCTGGCCGTGGCCCTGTTGGCCGCAGCACTCCCGGCCGTGATGGCCGGCGGCACCGATGAAGGGCAACGGCGATCGTCCGGCCGGGCGGGGCCCGGTCGGATCCGGGGCATTCCTCGGTGGGGGCGCGAGACGCGTCGAGTGACCGTGACCCGCAAGATCAGGGTCTGCACGATCAGGGTCTGCACGGTCCGGGCGCCCGTGAGCGGAGCCCCCCTGAGCAGGGCCCGCAAGATCAGGACCCGCAAGATCAGGGCCTGAGCGCCCAGGGTGATCGAGGCCGGAATGATCGAGGCCGGAATGATGCGCCAACTCCCGGCGCAGTTGGGCCAGCAGACGACGGCCGCCCACGGTCAGCTCCGCGGCCCGCTCCAGGGTGTCGAGTGCACGAGCGGCCTGATGCGCCCCCTCGGGGTCGAAGGCGGCCAGTGCCACCCTCTCGCTGACCCCCGCCAGCAGTTCGGACACCGGTACCTCCTCGTCCTGCCACGGCGCCGGGTGACGCCACCAGCCGTCCTGTGCGTAGAGATCGGTGATGTCGAGCAGGGCGTTGAGCTTCGCCCGCCGCGCACTCCGCAGCAACTCGATCGCGAGCTGTTCGGGACGGGGTGCGAGTGCAAGGCCCAGCGCTCCATAACCGTGCCCGCGCAGGGCCTGCTCACGCGTGGACGACCGGCCAAAAACCGCTGGTACGGAGGGGGTTTCGGGGGCGAGGGGGGTGAGGGTGCCGAGGCAGAGGGCCACCTCCGCTGACTGTTCGGGTGCGACAGCACGGATGGCCTTCCAGGCGTCGATGAGCGCTTCGTCCCAGTCACGGACCTCTGCGGCGCTCAGTCGGGGCAGGGCGGCAGACCCGAAGCAGTCCCGGTAGCGGTCGAGGTCATCGAGGCGCAGCAGGGGCGCGCCCGCGGTGCCACCGACCGTGCGCACGGGTCGCCAGTGGTCGTCGGCGACCGCCAGCCGCACCCGGCGCGAGATCCCGCGGAACGTCGCCGTGAACCCGTCCGCGGTGGGTTCCACCTCGGCCGTGCCCCGCTCCTGGATCCCGTTCTCGTGGTCGTCTCCCATGCGCAGCACGCCCAGCCCGGGCAGGTGCAGCAGACCGTCGTCGTACGGCACGGGGACCGGGGTGGGAACGCCGGCTGCCACCAGTGCCGAGGCCAGGTAGCACGGCAGCCGCAGGGCCTTGGCCACGGCGTCGGGCCGTCCCGTGAGCAGCGCTTGCAGGGCGTCGCCGAGCCAGGTGCGGGTGTAGGGATGGCTCCAGACGGAGTCGAGGACCTCGCCGTCCGCGTCCAGATCGAGCGTCAACTGCCAGGCCCGGTCCCAAGCCGGCCCCCCGCGACCGTCGAGTTCGCCGTGGAGACGGGCGAGGAGGGTACGGGTCAGCTCCCGGTGCTCGGCCAGCAGTGCGCCGGGGTCGGTGAGCGCGGCGGGTACCAGGGCGTCGGCGGTCCGGCGTTCGATGCCGCGGATGAGCCCTTCGAGGTCCGAGCAGTAGACGGAGGGACTGTCGAAGCCCCGGTGTTCGCTGTAGCGGTGGGTGTAGAGCCCGCCGCCGCAGGAGCGTACGACGGGGCACCGACGGCAGGTTCCGCTCACTCCGGCGAGCTCCTGTTGACGGGCTTTGACCCCCGGGTGCGCGGCGACCTCGTCGAAGGTGTGGTGGAAGACGTCGAAGCCGGTGGCGGCGGCTCCTTCGTAGGCGCTCTTGAGGGAGTCGACCTGTTCCAACGTGCCGTCGGTCTCCACCACGACCAGATCGGTGGGTGCGAGGCCCAGCGATTCGGTGAGGCTCGGACCACCGGCGAGGGTGGAGAGCACCGACTCGAAGAGGCGTACCGGTACGCGTCTGCCCAGGGCGTCCCAGTGGTCGAAGGCGGTCAGCAGCCAGTCGGCGTAGGCCGTGGGCGAGCCGTTCGGGCGGGCCGGGGGCGCGTCCCAGGTGGCGTGCGGCAGCAGGAAGTCGATGCGGGGCGGGTCCAGTGCGGCCAGGGCGTCGTAGACGGCGACGGGGTCGTTGGCCACATCCACGGTGCACAGGAGGCCGAGGTACAGATGGCGGTAGCGGTCCTCGCGCAGGAGGTCGACGGCGCGTAGGACCAGTGGATGGCTGGTGCGGCCGTCGGCGAAACGTCGGTGGCGGTCATTCGCGGTGCGGTCGCCGTCGAGTGAAATGCCGACCTTGACGTGGAATTCGTCGAACAGATCGAGATATCGCGGGCTGAGTTGTAAGCCGTTGGTGTGGATGCGCAGATCGAGTTCCGCAAGGGAATCGAGGGCGCGGGTGAGCTCTTCACACACACGTCGCAATCGAGCGGGCCCGGCCAGTAGAGGCTCCCCTCCGTGCAGGATCACTGACACGGAGGGCAGGGCATGGCTCTTAACATGCTCAGCCAGTCGCAGAGCTGTCCAGCAAATCGCTTCGTCAGAGATTGCCTTGGGGCGGGTAAGCCAGCTCTGATCAGCGTGTTCGTAGATGTAGCAGTGGTCACATGCGAGATCGCACCTGCTGTGTACCTTCAGGACGATCTCGCGGAATGGGACCAGTGGTCCTGTCATTCGGCCAGTCTAGAGCGCCGAGTTGAAGGTCGACGCCCGAAGGACGCGGTCGGCGGTGACGGGGATGATCCGCGCGAGCTTCTTGGCCGCCTCGCCGCCCCGGGCGTCGATCTGCGCCAGCGGGACGCGGGAGATCTTCGCAGATGCGAAGGATGCGGAGGTGTGAATTGCCATGGGGGGCCGTCCTTGATCGTGTGTCGTACGCGAATCACCACGCACCATTGCGGTGGTGGCGGCACGACTTTACTCTCATGGCCACTCGCAGCAACTCAGGTCGACGTGACGGCACAAAAGAGTTGCGTCACATTCCCTGAACCGAGGGCGGATCAAGTCATTCCGCCTAAAGGGTGAAGGTCATAACCGCAGACGGGGGGCACATGACCGGGATTCCCGGGCCAACGGGCAGCATCGTGTTCCGTAACAGGGATCTACCGGCTCTCTTCCATCACACCGACGCCATGGCCATCTCCCACCAGCGGCAGGCGGTCAGCTCCACGAAGCGCCAACTCCTCCTCCTCGTACTGGGTGCCGCCGCCTCCACGCTGCCCGCCTCGACGAAAGTGGGAGAGTCCATCCAACTCTCGGGTGTTTTAGCGGTATTGGCGTATGCCGGGGTACTTCTCGTCGGCTACCGGGCCAGTAGGCACAGCGCAAAGTCGCATTGGCAACTCAATCGTTCGGCAGCCGAGTTCATCAAGTCGTTGTGCTGGCGCTACGCGGTGCACGGGGCACCCTTCACCACGGCGGCCACCCAATCGGACGAACTGTTCGCCGACCGCTTGGAAGAAGGACTTCGGGAGCTGGTGAAAGTCGGCTGGGAAGACCCTCGCACCGATGGGAACTCGATGACGGACGGGGAAATGATCACGAAGGCGATGCGACGGCTGCGATCCCAACCATTCAGCATTCGCAAAGAGACGTATGTCAGGGACCGCTTGATTGAACAGCGCAACTGGTACCACCGCAGCACCGTGAACTCCCGACGAGCCACCCGATTATGGTCGTTGTCGATCGGTCTGCTGACTCTGGCAGCACTGTTCCTTTCGCTTTTGCACACCTTTTCGCTGACTGGCTCTCTTCATATCGCAGGAGCGCTGTCCGCGGCTGCGGCGGGCTCTCTGGCGTGGAGCGAGGTGCGTCGACACCAACCGTTGATCGCCGCGCATTCACTCGTGGAGGAGGACTTGGCCGCCATGCACACGGCGATGGAGTCCTCCGTCACGGAGGCGCAGTGGCCTTCGGCGGTGTACGAGACCGAGCGCATCGTCTCACCGCAGCACACGGACTGGCTGGCACGGCACCGCAGTTGATCGCGATGGACCCGCGCCGCACTTGGCGACGGTCGGCACACCACCTCGGCCCTCGGCCGCCCCCTCGGAGGCGGCCGAGGGCACGCCGCCTCAGTCCCGTACGAGCCCCTCGCGCCAGATGACCGTCACCGGGCGACCCAGCCGCCGGGCGTAGTGGACGATGTCCGCCGTCCCACCCAGACCACGGGCCGGACAGCCGTCCCACACCGCGAGAAGGTGGTCACAGTTGTCAGCGATGAACGCCCCCGCCGCGTAGTACGCCTCATCGGTGGCGTGGGCGAACTCCAGTCGGACTTCCCGGGTGGCCCGCCGCCTCAGGGCCTCGTAGCCCGCCCGCTCCCCCGGCGCGGCGAACCCGTCCGCGTAGTCACCGCTCGGCACCACCACGGTCAACTCGGCGCCGCAGTCGAGCGCGAGGTCGGCAAAGATCTGGTCGGCGCCGACGGCAAGACTGGACAGGGCCTCCAACCCGCCGCCGTGCTCGTGCAGGACGGCGAGGATCTCCGTCCGCACATGCCCCACGGCCTCGACGGGGATGTTCCGATGACCGGTCACTCCGATGCGCTTCACTCCTGGGTGACCCCCTCGTCCGCGGCACCTGATGCCCCGTACATCGTCCCAGAAGCAGATGCGCCGTCGAGCCCCCGGTGAGCTGCGGCGGACGAGGGCGCAACGCCCCTGCGACGCGGCGCAGGCTCAGTCGGCCAGGAGGTTTCGCTCCCCTGCGGCGACCGGCACCGACAAGGTGTTCCCCGGTGGTGGGAAGGGACAGATGAAGTGGTCGGCGAAGGCACACGGGGGCAGTTGGGCCCGGTTGAAGTCGACGATCACGGACCCGTCCGCGGCCGGAGCCGCCGGCCGCAGAAAGCGGAAGCGATAGCTACTGCTCCCGCTGGTGGCATCCGCGAAGACCGCCCAGAGGGAACCGTTGTCCTCCACGGCCACATGCAGGGTCTGGGCCTGTCCGTCCAGGGTGAAGGAGATCTCGCCGTCGAGGCCGAGACCGCGCTGCTGTCCATCGGCGTTCTCCACACGGATGCTCTGCGTCCGCTCATAGCGGCGAAAGCGCCCTGGCAGCACCCAGCGGGGGTCGTAGGCGGTCGTGTCGATACCGCGGAAGGAGCGTCGCGCGGGTGCGTCAGGGTCGAAGTCACGTACGGCCCACAGTCCTTCACGGCGCAGCACGACCAGTCGTCGCGCGCCCTGGGCAACCCGGGAGCCGTCGATCGGCCCATGGTCGGCGGTGAGCCCGACACTGCCGGCGAAGGGCTTGTCGTCGACGGTGAGACCGTCCGTCACGGTGGCCGTGAGCACCAGTTGGTCACCGTCGTCGCTCCAGTGCCCCGCAACGCCCGGGAGATGACCGTCCGGATGATCGTCAAGCCAGTGGGTGCCGGTGAGCGAGAGCGGTCCATGGGGTGCGGAGATCGTGTCGGTGCGCCGCTCGTGCCAGTGCTGCCACTCGTTCGGCGCACGGAGATCGACGCCCGCCGCTTCCCCGGGCCGACCGGACTGCTCGCCCGTCCCTGCGGAGCCGCTCGGGCCGCCGGGGCCGACCCGGGCGCCCGGTGTGCCGGGGCCGCCCCCAGCGGGGGAACGCTCGTGCGTCCCGCCCGATCCGCCCCGCCCGTCCCCGTCGCCCGCTCGCTCATCGGCTCTCATGCCGTCAACCCTTCCACACCGGTTCGGTCAGCCCGAGATGCGAGCGGAGCGTCGTGCCGGAGTACCGCGTACGGAAGACACCGCGCTCCTGGAGCAGGGGCACCACCTCGTCCACGAACTCGTCCAGCCCACCGGGGGTGCGATGGGGGACGAGCAGGAACCCGTCGGCCGCGCCGGAGCCGGCGTACCCGGCCATCTCGGCGGCCACGCGCCCGGCCGTGCCGATGAAGGACTGCCCCGAGGTCGCCTCGATCACGGTCTGCCGGATCGACAGTCCCTTTCGCCGGGACAGTTCCCGCCAGCGCGTCGCGGTGCGACAGGGATCACCGGCCCCAGCTCCTCCTTGTGCCAGGACGGCTTCGGGGTCCGGGGCGATCTCGGGCAGCGGGCCGTCGGGGTCGTACGAGGACAGGTCCCGGCCCCAGACCTGCTCCAGAACGAGGATGGCGCGCTGGGGGGAGACCTGTTCGCGGCGGACGGCGGCGGCCCGCTCCTGTGCCTCCTCGTCGCTGTCCCCGAGGACGAAGGTCACTCCGGGCATGATCTTGAGGTCGTCCGGCTCCCTGCCGTAGGCGGCGAGCCGCGCCTTCACATCGCGGTAGAAGGCCCGGCCGGCCTTCGGATCGCCGTGGCGGGTGAAGGCGACGTCCGCGAAGGCCGCGGCGAACTCCCGCCCCTCGTCCGAGTCTCCGGTCTGGATGACGACGGGGTGTCCCTGGGGAGAGCGGGGCACCGTGAACTCACCCTCGACCGCGAAGTGCCGACCCGCTCGGGCGACGGGTCTGGCCCGACCATCGGGTGTCCAGGAGTCCCACAGCTCCCGCGCGGTCGCCACGAACTCGGCGGCACGGGTGTAGCGGTCCACCCGGTCGGGACAGCTCCCGTGGCGGAAGTTCTCGCCGGTGAAGGCATCGGCCGCCGTCACCACGTTCCAGCCGGCCCGCCCGCCGCTGAGATGGTCGAGCGAGGAGAGCCTGCGGGCGAGTTCGTACGGCTCGTTGAAGCTGACGTTGACGGTCGCCGCCAGACCGAGCCGGTCGGTGACGGCTGCCAGGGCATTGAGCAGCGTGATCGACTCGGGGCGCCCGGTGACGTCCAAGTCGTGGATCAGTCCCTTGTGCTCCCGTAAGCGCAGCCCCTCGGCGAGGAAGAAGAAGTCGAACAGGCCGCGCTCAGCGGTTCTGGCCAGGTGCTCGAAGGTGGCGAAGTCGATGTGGCTACCGGAGGTGGAACTGTTCCTGACGGTGCTGCTGCTCACCCCGGGAAAGTGCGCGGCGAGGTGGAGGGTGGGGCGGCGTTCGTCGGTCATGAGCTTCCCTTGCTGAGTGCGTAGCGATTGGCCGGCCGAGCGAGCCCGAGGTGTTCACGGAGGGTTCCGCCGGGGTGGAAGGTGCGGAACACACTGCGGTGCTGGAGGAGCGCGACGGTTCCGTTGACGATGCGTTCGAGATCGCGGTGGGGTGCGATGGGGGCCAGGTGGAATCCGTCCACGGCGTCCGCGGCGTACCAGCGGGCGATCAACTCGGCCAGTTCCACCGGACCGCCGCTGTAGTGCGAGCCCGGGGTGGTGAGCCGGGGTCCGCAGGAGTAGCCGCCCAGTCCCGGTTCCGGCCTCGGTTCGCTCTCGCCGAGGTCGACCGCGAGCGAGAGCAGGACCCGCAGGGACGACGGGTCACGCCCATGCGTTTCAGCGTCCTGGTGGAGCGCGGTCCGCAGAGCAGCTGCCTGCTCCGGCGACGAGGCCCTGATGAGGACCACGTCGGCGTGCCGGGCGGCCGTACGACGGCCTTCGTCGCCCGCTCCGGTGATGTCAACGGCCGTGACCGGTCGGCCCTGGGGCGGCCGGGGCACGGTGGAGGGGCCGCGGACACTGAACCGAGTGCCTTCGAAGTCGACGTGGTGCAGTTTCGATCTGTCGACGAATCGACCGGTCTCTTTGTCGTGGATCTCGGCGCCGTCCTCCCAACTGTCCCAGAGCCGGGCCACGGCGTCGGCGACCTCACCCGCCTCCCGCCACAGTTCGTCGGTGGGGGCGGCGGGGCGGCGGCCGAAGAGACGGGCCTCCGCCTGGGTCGGTGAGACCCCCACCCCCCACCCCGCCCGGCCGCGACTGACCCAGTCCAGGGTGGCCACGGCCGTGGAGACGTGGAAGGGCTCGGTGTGTGTGGTGGTGACCGTGGGCACCAGGCCGATGCGCCGGGTGGCGGGGGCGACACGGGCGAGTACGGCCAGGGCGTCGAGGCCGGGGCGGGCGAACGAGTCGCCGAGGGTGACGAAGTCCAGGGTGCCGCGCTCGGCGAGGGTGACGAGATCGGTGTAGTGGTCGGCGTCGTACCGAGCCGGGCCGTCGAGCGCGACGGCCAGGTGCAGCGAACGGGTGCGTGACATGGGGATGCCTTTCCGGATGGTCGTTCCAGGACGGGCGTGGAAGCGAAGGTCGTGCTGCCGGGATCGGGCTGGGGGCTCGTCCCGGGACGTACGGGGTCGCCGGTCCGTCGTTCAGCCCCGTGGGTGCGGGAGGGAACGACGGGTGTACGGAGACAGGGGGTGGCTCGACTCCCGCGCCTGGTCGGGGCGGGGAGACGTTCTACATGGCTGAGCTGCCCTGAACTGCCCTGAACTGCTCTACGTGGCTTGGGGTTGCACTGAGAGAGCGATGGGACTCGGGGTGGCTCAACGAGACGCGGGCCGGGGAGAGCCCGAGGCACGGCGGGTGGTGCGGTTCGCCTCAGGCGGTGGGTCGAGCGCGACGGCGCCTCGGCCGTGGCGGCGCTACACGGCCAGGGGCCGGCGTCGTCTCACCTGGTGGGAGGGGCTCCCCCGTCGCACGGGTCGAGGGCGGCGTTCCCGACGCCCGGGCCGGGGTCCGCCCTGCGGTGGGGACGCCGGGGTGGCGCCGGGATAGTGAGCACCGGCGTGGATGCGGTCGTTCAGCCGGGCGGTGTGCCGTCAGGGTTTCCGAACACGCGGCGAGAGGCGGTCGCCCGGCGCTTCTGATCGGACGCCGGATGCCGACCGCACGCCCCTCGGTCATCGGTCGGCCACCGGACGCACCGGCTGGCACGAGCCGACGGACCGATCGACGGACCGATGAGGGTGGGCGCATCGGAGTCTGCTGCTTGGCAGAGCTGTTGGAGGGAGAACGGGGAACACGGCCATGGCAAAGGCTCCGTCGATACGGGACCGATCTCGGAGTTCGTCTTCACCCAGCACACGGGCAGCGTGGAGCCTGCGCACCGGGTGGAACCGGTGCCGTGGAACGACGCGCGATGGGCCGCGCCCCTCAGCACGACCTGGTCCGAGGCTGAGGGTGGCGACGGTCCGCTGTCAAGGCTGTCCATACTGTGAGCGGTTTGTCTCAGGACAGTTGACGCACCGTGGGATGCCTGTTCCACTTGGGCCATGTATCGACAGCGGTTGCTGGTCAGGCGCTCCCACATCGACTTCGGTCATGTGTGGTCCGCGTCCTGTTGACCCCACCGTGTTGTCTCATTAGGCGCCGCTATGGCCGCCTTGTCCCCTGTGTCGTCCAGCGTCCGTGATCGATGCCGTTCGTACTCTTCGACGGTGACGGTCCGGCGCCCCTTCCCTCTGGACCGGCCCCGGGATGCTCGTACTTCACCCACCACACGACGCGCACCCTCCCCTCCCCTCAGCTCATGCCGGCTCGATCGGCAACCGCCCGCCACGGGTCCACCACGCGGTAGGCGGCCTTCGCCTGCCCGCGTGGCTCGACTGGCTCGACTGTCGCTGGTCCTTCAGTCGCAGGGGCAGCAGCAACCGTCGCAGTTGCAGTCCGGGCAGTCGCAGTCCCGACAGCACCCCTGGCGCTTCTTGCGCGACCAGGGCCCCTCGTACTCCTTGGCGCAGCAGATCTGGCAGGTGCAGAAGAGGTACGCGAACATGCCGCAGCCGGGGAGGAACGAGCGGGGGCCTGGGCGGGGCGGCTCCCCACCGAAGTACGGGGACGAGCCACCGCCCGGACCGCCTGGACCGCCCGGAGCTCCGCCGCCGTGCGCACCGCCGGCAGGGCCGCCCGCGAACGGGTTCCCTCCGTACGGACCGGCGCCGTAGCCGTCCTGAGGGCGCCCCGAGCCGGGCACGGCCGACTGACCCTGGTGGGAGCAGGAGACCGTGCCGAAGGCACGGTCCACGGAGGCGGCCAACTCATGGGCGAGCAGCGCATGGACCAGTCGGTCGTCTGCGAACCGGGCATCCCGTAGGGCCAGGCGGACCCCGTGGACGGCGTCGTCGGCGAGCCTGCGGGCTTCCGTCAGGGGAGTGCCGGTCGCGGTGAGGGGATTCCACGCTCCTGACGCGGCATCAGCCTGCTGGTCCTCCACCGCGTCCAGCAGATGGGCGAGGCGACCGAAGAGCCGTCCCGCCTCGGCCAGCGGTGCTGCGTTGTGGGGCTGTCCTGCGAGTACGGCGGTGTGGGCGAAGGCGGCGGCGGTGGCGGTCTCCGTGGGCTCGGTGACGGTGAGCAGGGAGGTGCCGGGGCCGGCGAGCGCCTCGATCTCCGGCTGTCGGTCGACGGCGTCGAGCAGGACGGCCGTGTCGAAGCCGAGGTCGGCGCCGGCCTTGGCGCCTGCGCGGTCCCACCCGCGGGCGACCTTGCGCGCGGCGGCGGCGATGGGTCGGCGCGCCAGCAGCCCGTCCCGGTCGGCCACGTGGTCGCGCACCTTGGCCGAGGCCAGTACGAGGGAGACGGCGGCGGCGAGCCGCGCACCCTCGCCACGGGCGACGGAGGTGGTCCGCATGGCGCGCAGGGGACAGGGTCCCGCCGTACGGCGCGCGTCCGGCGTGCGCTCGGACTGAGCTTCCGTCAGAACCGAGACGATCAGACCGTCGTAGTTGGTGACCACCCGGGCGAACTGACCGTGGTCCGCGCGCAGTGCCAGGCAGAGCCCGCACAGATGCGCCATCCACTCCGTCTTGAGCCGTTCCGTCAGACGGTGGCTACAGGGCCTGACTATGCCAAACATGGCGATCCCCCGTGAATCGTTTCAGCAGTGCGAACGCATCGTAACCAGCGGGCCGAACGGTCGGTTCACCCATCCGTCCCCCACATCACCCATCTGGCCCGAGATTTATATTTTGAGCTGATGACCGCCCTTGTACAGGAAGAACTCTGACGAATCACCACATCTTCTGCACCAGTACCGTCACGAAACCTCTGCGCGGCGACTATCCACTTGGCGCTCCATCCGCATGATGGACGAGCATGGGGACAGGAAAGACAAGAGACCGCTAGTGAGCGGACCGCAGTGGAAGGAGGCGTCGATGGGATCTGTGCGCAAGGCCAGCGCCTGGCTGGGACTCGTCGAAGACAACGACGAGCGTTACTACGGCGATGACTACGCCGAGTACGCCGATACGGGTGATGCCTGGGTCACCGACCCCCGGGTGCGGGTGGCCGCCTCCGAGTCCGTCCAGGAGGAACAGAGCCGCAGGATCGCCACGGTCTCGCCCTCCTGCTTCCGGGACGCCCGCGGTATCGGGGAGTTGTTCCGGGACGGCGTGCCGGTCATCGTCAACCTCACCGCACTGGACTCCCCCGACGCCAAGCGCGTCGTGGACTTCTGCGCGGGGCTGACGTTCGGCCTGAAGGGTTCCATCGAGCGGGTGGCCGCCCGGGTCTTCCTGTTGAGCCCGGCGCACACCGATGTCGTCAACGCCGAGCCCGCGGGACGCGCGCAGGACGGCTTCTACAACCAGAGCTGAGCAGGGCCTCGCCGGCCGGTCCCCGAGCCGCCGCGGTCGCACGCCGATCGGCCCCCGACAGGCGCTTCGCGGCGCCGCTGGGAGCCGGCCGGTCGCAGCGGCGTGGCGCACGGGCTCACCGGAAGGCGTCGAGGCCGGTGAGCGCCTTGCCGAGGACGAGTTGGTGCATTTCCACCGTGCCCTCATAGGTGAGAACCGACTCCAGATTGGTCGCGTGGCGCATCACGGGGTACTCCAGGGAGATCCCGTTGGCCCCCAGGATCGTGCGGGCGGTACGGCAGATCTCGATCGCCTCCCGCACATTGTTGAGCTTGCCGAAGCTGATCTGCTCCGGACGGAGCCGACCGGCGTCCATCCGCGTGCCCAGGTGGTGGGCGAGCAGGATGCCCTTGTGGAGTTCCAGCGCCATGTCGGCGAGCTTGGCCTGCGTCAGCTGGAAGCCGCCGATGGGCTTGCCGAACTGCTCCCGCGTACGGGAGTAGTCGAGAGCGCACTCGAAGCTCGCGCGGGCCGCGCCCATGGCGCCCCAGACGATGCCGTAGCGGGCATGACTGAGACAGCTCAGCGGGCCCTTGAGGCCGGTGACTGCGGGGAGTACGGCATCCGCGGGCAGCCGGACCTCGTCCATGACCAACTCGCTGGTGACGCTGGCGCGCAGGGACCACTTGCGCTTGATCTCCGGGGCAGAGAATCCGGGGGCGTCGGTGGGGACCACGAAGCCCCGGATGCCGTCGTCGGTCTGGGCCCAGACGACCGCCACGCCGGCCACTGAGCCATTGGTGATCCACATCTTGCGCCCGGTCAGCACCCAGTCCGTGCCGTCCCGCTTCGCGTGGGTGCGCATGGCCGCGGGGTCGGAGCCATGGTCCGGTTCGGTGAGCCCGAAGCAGCCGATCGTCTCGCCCGCCGCCATCGAAGGCAGCCAGTGCTGCTTCTGCTCCTCGGACCCGAAGCGGTGGATCGCGTACATCGCCAGGGAGCCCTGGACGGAGACCAGGGACCGGATGCCCGAATCGGCGGCCTCCAACTCCAGACAGGCCAGTCCGTACTGGACGGCGCTGGCACCGGCGCAGCCGTAGCCCTCCAGGGACATCCCGAGCGCGCCGAGCGCGCCCAGTTCCCTGGCCAGCTCATGGATGTCGGGCAGTTCCCCGCGCTCGTACCAGTCGGCGACGGACGGCAGTACGCGATCCGCGGCCCAGGTGCGGACGGTGTCGCGGATCGCCAGGTCTTCGGGGCTCAGGAGCTCGTCAAGGCCGAGCGGATCGCGGGGATCGAAGGGGGCGGGCTTGGACGGTGCGGACATCGGACGGCCTCCGGCAACACTCACAGGGACTCGGAAACAGCGGAACGGAGAAAAACTAGCAGTGCTAGTCTCCGGGCCGACGGTACGGGTCAGCGCGTCGTCCGTCCAGACCAGGTCACCTCGAAGGGCTCGTGCTCCGAGGCACCGTTGACCTCTGTTTCATCGGCGCATCCCGTGCACTCCGTGTGGTCGGCTTGCTCGCCGTACTGGGCGTGCTCGGCGTGCTTGATGTGCGCGGCACCCTTGTCAGCCCTGATGCGCTGGGCACCCTTGGCACCCTTGGCGTCCCTGGCGTCCCTGGCTCCCTTGCCTGCCGCGGCGGCGTCGGCCTCGGAGTCGCTCCCGGGGCGCGGGACCTGTGCCGGCTCCGTGCCGGGCCAGGGCGCACCGACATCATCGGGGGCGTTGCGGCGGGTGGGCACCTGCGCGCCCGCCGACCGCCGATCGATGGCATCGGATCGCCGGGGCGGCGGACAGTGCGGCTGGGCCTGGGTGCAGTCCATCAACCGGGGCAGCTTGAGCGCGGCCAGCGCACCGAGGAGCAGGAGCCCCGCGCTCACGAGCAGGGTGACGTGGAGACCGTGGACGAAGGACTCCCTGGCCGTGGTGCGCAGCACCTCGCCGGCCGTGCCTCCGAGCTGGTCCGCCATCCGATACGCACCGCCCAGGGAATGGGACGCGGCTTCGCTCGCCGGCTTCGGGACTCCGTTCAGCGACTCAAAGGCAGGAGCGTAGGCGGCGTTCATGACGCTGCCGAGGAGGGCGATGCCCATCCCCGCACCCAGTTGGTAGGAGGTCTCGCCGATGGCCGCCGCGCCGCCCGCGTGCTCGGGCGGAGCCTCGCTGAGCATCGACTCGTACGCCGCGAACAGGGTGGTCTGGAGTCCGAAGCCGAGCAGGATGAAGCCCGAGGTGAGCAGGAGGGGACGATCCTGCTGTCCCATCATCATCAGGAGCAGCACGGCCAGGGCGGTGAGCACGAATCCCCACCCGGCCATCTGGCGCGGCCCCACCCGCCGCAAGGTGTACGAACCGGTGGCCCCTGCGGCCATGGCGGCGAACGTCAGGGGTAGCAGTCGCAGCCCGGTCTCCATCGGACCCAGCCCCAGGATGAGCTGGAGGTACTGGACCGCGATCAGCTCCAGTCCCACCAGCGCGAGCATGGCGAGGACGATGCAGCCCACGGAGGTGGAGAAGGTGGCCGTGGCGAACATCCGCACGTCGATCAGCGGCTGGGTGCGGCGGCGTTGGCGGCGGACGAACAGCGCGAGCAGCACGGCGCCCACCAGGAGGGGCGCCGCCGTCGCGATGTCGAACGGGCCCTGCCCCACACCGAGGCGTTTGACGCCGAGGACCACTCCGAGGACGCCGACCGCGGCCATCAAGGCGCCGAGTACGTCCCAGGGGCCGTCGAAGCCACCCCGGGACTCCGGCAGCAGCCACCGGGCCAGCGGCAGTATCACCAGCATCAACGGGATGTTGATCAGGAAGACCGAGCCCCACCAGAAGTTCTCGACCAGGAAGCCGCCCAGGACCGGACCGGTGGCGGCGCCGACCGCGGCCACCGCGGTCCAGATCCCGATCGCGGTCGCCCGCTCACGCCGATCGGGGAAGACCGTCCGGAGTATCGACAGGGTCGCCGGCATGATCATTGCGCCGCCGACGCCGAGGAGGGCGCGCGCCGCTATGAGTATCTCGGGGGTTTCGGCCATCGCCGCCAGGGCGGATGCCAGACCGAAGATCCCGTAGCCGATCAGCAGGACCAGTCGGCGGCCGATCCGGTCGCCGAGGGTGCCGAAGAGGATCAGCAGGGCCGCGCAGACCAGGGGGTAGGCATCCACGATCCACAGCAGTTCGACTCCGCTGGGGCGCAGGTCTTCGGTGACGGCGGGAACGGCGACGTGGAGCACGGTCGCATCCACCGCGACCAGGAGCAGACTCACGCACAGGACGAGCAGGACGACCCAGCGGCTCCCACCGCCGCCGATGACACGCAGACGCGCCACGGCCGTCGTCGTCCCGGACATGCACTACCTCCCGTGGTTCCCTCGCGCTCGGCGGGCCAGCCGGGAACGGGGACATCCCTCAGGCGGTCCAGGCATCGACGGGCGAGTGATCCGTCAGCGTACGCCAGTTCCAGCCGAAGACATGTGGCTCGCTCCCGAACCGTCCGGGACGAGGTATGTGGCCTCCACCACGCGGGTGCCCACGCCGTCGGTCGTCACACGGCCCGGCCTTGCACAGCGCCGCCCCGACAGTGCCGTGCGAGCCCCGGCCGTAGGGGTAGAGGGCGACAGCGCCGCCACGGGACGGCGCCGAGAGCGCCCGAGAAGAGCATCACCCAAGATGAGAAAGAATTCATACGACTACCCAGGGGCGCTGATTTACACCGCAGAAAGGACATTCGACAGAAGGGTCAGTGCAAATGAGACGTGACCCTTGGGGGATTTTCCCGATGGCCTTGAATATCCCTCATGAGTGAGACCCACTCCACATCACATCGTCATCACAAAGACGCTGGATCGGGCTAGCCAACAGCTCACTCGCTGTAACGTCGATTAGGTGCGTACCGACATCTTCGCCCGCTTGGACCGGGAGCCGGAACCGCCGAAGATAGAGATCCCGCGGATGAGCCGCACCCGTCTCGCCCTCTTCGGCGGGACGTCTGCGTTCTACCTCGCCATCGTCGTGGCCGTGCTGGCCTCGACCTGGCTGGTGATCATCGACTGGAAGGTGATGTTGTTCCGGCCGTATCAGCAGTGGCCGGAGCTGCATGCGTTTCTCGACTACTTCGTGGTACTCGGCCAGCGCGGGCCCACGGCCGTGATGGTCGCCGCGTGGCTGGGTTGGCGCTCCTGGCGTCAGCACACCTTGCGGCCCCTGCTGGTGCTCGGCGTGTCGCTGTTGCTGCTCAACACGACCGTCGGCGCGGTCAAGATCGGCCTCGGCCGACTCGGACCCCACTACGCGACCCAGATCGGATCGCCCGAACTCTTCGCCGGCGGCGATATATTTCCCTCCGGGCACACCGCGAATGCGGTGGTGACCTGGGGAATCCTGGCCTATCTGGCCACCACTCCGAAGACCAGGCGATATCTGTCGGCGCTCTCCGCCACGGTATCCCTCGGTGTCGGTCTCACCACCGTCTATCTCGGCACCCACTGGCTGAGCGATGTTCTCCTCGGTTGGGCCGCCGGCTTGTTGATCTTGCTGGCGTTGCCCTGGTGCGAGCCACTGATCGGGCGGACCGAAGCCTGGATCTTCGGGCAGCGCGAGCAGTGGCGTGCGCGTCGACGGCTCGCCCCCTCGTTGCCGGTCGCATCCGGCGGCCCGCGCGGCGCCCTGGTGCCCCGGAGGCCGGCTCCCGGCTCCGCGGGGGTCCCGGAGACCCCGGTGCGCTCGCCGGTCGCGGCGGGCGGCATGGTGGTTCCCTCGGCGCCCAGCAGCCGGTCCACCACGCAGTTCAGCCAGCCCAGACAGCACGCGGGGCGGGCCGAGCGCGGCGCGGTCTCACCGTCGGGCGGGCGTCGTCCACCGGCCTCACGTGCCACGCGCGGCGGCTGAAACGGCACACCGCGCGCCGAGCAGTAAGGGGTGAGGGCCCGACCACAGGTGGGGGCGGCCGCAACCCCACAAGCATCGCCCGGCGCTGCGCGGGAAAGATACAACCCCCCCGCACCACATGACACCAACCTAAAGCACAACGAAGTTCAGCCGACCCGCCACGTACTCCAGCGTGATCACCGTCCCGGGCGGCAGTGATCTGACGCTGGTCCAGCCTCGCTGCCGGGCTCGCTCCTGCGCATTCTCGACCAGGAGGCCGACATAGGAGTCGGGCGCGTCGTCAGGGCGCGGGGCGGAAGACGGTATGGATGCCATGGCATCCACCGTAGGCGGCAGCGGACGGTGACGGAAGCGGAGCAGTGGAACCGCCTGGTCCGCCCCAGGTCCCCCGGTGGTCACGCTTCTGTCACAGGACGCCGACATACGGCCGTACTGCGCACACTCAATCGAACATGTGAGCAAACACCATTCACGCCGAAATTCAGACCGCTTTGCGTGGCGGGCGGAATTACCACGTGGAATTCGACCGGGGAGACCCCGGGGCATCTCCGTGGAGACACAGAGAATTCACGCCTTCCGCACAGCTTCCCCTCTTTGTATCGGGCCCGGAACCGCTCACGGTCGCGCCGCGCTCCCATCCCCCGTGGCCACCGCTCGATCGACCTCCGCGTCGACGGAGGGCCCCTCCCCCAGCGCGCGGGAGAACCGGTCCCGTGCCCGTCTGATGTACTCGGTCAGCTCGGCCGGCTCGATCACCTCGAAGTCCACGCCCATCAGCAATACGTGGATCACCAGCACCTCCAGGCTCGCCGCCCCGGTCCGCAGCAGACAGCTCCGGTCGTCGATGGGCTCAAGGACGCCGTCGGACGGACCGACCACCTGCGCCGCCTCGGCCATCGGCAGCTTCAATCGAACGATGGCCTGCGCCGCGTACGTGCGGGTGGAGACCCCGGCGGAGACATAGGCGGCGAGGTCCTCGGCAGGGGCAGGCCGGGGTGAGAACCGCGGGCCGTGCGGCGGTCGGGGAGTGATGCGGTCCGCCCGGAAGGTACGCCAATCCGCCCGGTCGACGTCCCAGGCGACGAGGTACCAACGGTGTTCCGTACAGACGAGACGGTGCGGCTCGACCGTACGCCGGGTGGTCGCCCCCGCGTGGTCGCGGTACTCGAAGCGCAGTCGTTCGCTGTCCCGACAGGCGTGCGCCAACTCGACGAGGACGGAGGCGTCCACCGGGGAGCGGGGGGATCGCATCATCGGCACGGTGAAGGCGTTGAGGGCGCCCACCTGGCGGCGCAGCCGGTGCGGGAGGACCTGTTCCAGTTTGGCCAGGGCGCGGACGGAGGTCTCGCCGATGCCTTCGACGCCCTGCCCGGCGGCGGCCCGCAGCCCCACGGCGACGGCTACCGCTTCTTCGTCGTCGAGCAGCAACGGAGGCAGTTGGGCGCCGACGCCCAACTGATAGCCACCGCCCGTGCCGGGGCTCGCGTTCACCGGGTAGCCGAGTTCGCGCAGCCGGTCCACATCGCGTCGGACGGTTCGGGGCGTGACGCCGAGTCGATCCGCGAGATCGGCCCCGGACCATTCGCGGTGGGCTTGAAGGAGTGAGAGCAGACGCAGCAGCCGTGCGGAGGTCTCCAGCATGGGGCAGAGTCTGCCAGCCCTTGCGGACAGCTTCAGTCCGCAAGGGCGAAGGCCGGGAGATCTCACCGGCTCGTTGTGGCTGCCCCCTCGTACGGGGGACCCGCCATGAGAACCGGATGTGCGCCGGACGTACGCCGTGGCCCGCCGAATCGCAGGGGACGACGGGTCACGGCCGTCGGGAGCGGTTGTTCACAGGCCCGAGTGGTCACGCGGTCTTGGCCGGCCTCCTGGCCCCTTTGGCCCGGCGCACCACGTCCCCCACGAAGTGCCGCAGAGCGTACGCGGCGCTGTAGAGCACGCCGCGACCGCGGTGCACGGCGTCCTTCAGGGCGCTGCGCGAACCGTTGTCGCGGGCTTCGGCCATCAGTCGGGTGAAGAGTTCCTCGTGGCGGGCGGCGATCCGTACGGGGTCGAAGCGTTCGGATGCGGCGAGCGCGGCGGCTCCCGTACGTCTGCGCAGGTCCTCGTCGCGCATCAGCTCCAGGAGCGCGTCGGCGACGGCCTCCACATCACCGACCGGGACCAGCCGGCCGTCCACCCCGTCCGAGATGATCTCGCGCGGGCCGTGCGGACAGTCGGTGGAGACCACGGGCAGTCCACAGCGCATGGCCTCGACGATCGTCATGCCGAAGGACTCCCGGGCCGAGGTCACGGCGGCGATCGACCCCTTGACCCACTCCTTCTCCAAGGGGTTGGCGTTGCCCATCAGGAAGACGTGGTCGCCCAGTTGATGGCGTTCGATCAGTGCGGTGAGCGCGTCACGTTCATTGCCGGTCGCGTCGCCGCTGCCGTAGATGCGCAGCTTCCAGTCCGGCTGCTCCACCACAACGCGGGCGAATGCCTCCACCAGGACGTCGTACCGCTTGACCCGGGTGAGCCTGCCGGCCGCGACCACGCACTTGGCGGTGGAGTCGGCCGGCTGCACGGCGGGGGCGGGAACCCCGTTGGGCACCGCTTCGATCCGCACCCCTGGCAGTCGCAGCGCCCGGTAGGCCCGGGCGTCCGACTCGGTGACGGTGGTGACGGCGTCCAGGAGGGGATAGCGGTAGCCGATCTCTCGGCGCAGCCGATAGCTGTGGCTGTCCAGCGTCAGATGCTCCTGGGCGATCCGGATCGGGCCGCGGGGAGCTTCCCTGGCGATGTGGACGTTGAGCCCCGGGCGGGTCCCGATGACGACATCGGCCTGAAGGCCGCGCAGGTACTCCCCGATGCGGGTGTCGGTGAGGACGCTGTACTGCTTGTGGCGTCCGTCCCCCCGTGGGAAGAGCCGTGCTGGCCTCGTGTAGTCGGCGTGGTCGCCGTCGTAGTCGGGGCTCTTCTTCCTGAGGTCGACGAGGTGTTTCATCGTGACGCCCTCGGGCGACCCCATCAGCGGGTCCTCACGATGGCGAAAGACGGATACGACCTCGACGTCATGACGTTCGGCAAGGACCTCAGCAAGATTGAAAGTTGTACGGATCGTGCCGCCGATCCCATAGGCGTTGTGAAGCAGAAAAGAGATGCGCATACGCCGTAGCGTCCGTTCCCCCAGATATCAAATGCGGTCAGGAATGGACTTTACTGGTGCGTCACCTTTGATGGAGTCGCTGGGGGGATCGGTGAGTTGTCGCCCACCGCGCCGGCCGCGGTTACCCACTCATCGTCAAAACAACTTCTGTCAGGGTGTTTTAACGAGACGAAGAACGCCGAAGCCGAGCCCTGCCGTCACACAGGACCCGTACCGCAGCCTCCCGGTCGACCGGCCAACCTCCCGGGCGACCGGCCTCGTCGATCAGCGGAGGGATCCCGGCGCTGCCACCACTTCTTGGACGGTCACCGTCTTCAACCGGCGAGGATCGGGCGGAAGACGGTGACGACACGTCAGAACGTGAGGCGCTGTCCCGGCAGGATGAAGTCGGGATCTGCTCCGATCACCGCCCGGTTGCCGGCGTACAGGGCCCGCCAGGACAGCCCGTGGGCGTCGGCGATGGCCCCCAGGGTGTCTCCGGGGCGAACGGTGTAGTCACCGCTGCGTGCACCGTCGCGCCCACTGCGGTCGGCCGCCCGGTTCACCGCTCGCACATCGGACACCGGCCGCGGCTTGAACTCGGACTTCTTCACGGTCCCGCTCTGGGACTTGGTCTTGGCCGGCTGCCACTTCTGTTGCTTCTGCTGCTTCTGCTGCGCTACGGCCGAGGGAGGGCTGCCCTGGGCACCGGCCCGGACCGAGCAGGTGGGCCAGGCGCCCCAACCCTGCACCCGCTGGACCTTCGTGGCGATCGCGATCTGCTGGGCCCTGCTGGCCCGGTCCGCCGTGGGTGCGTACGCGGCCCCGCCGAAACCCCGCCAGGTGGAGGGCGAGAACTGAAGGCCGCCGTAGTAGCCGTTGCCGGTGTTGATGTGCCAGTTTCCGCCACTCTCACAGCGGGCGATGCGGTCCCACACGCCGCTGTCCGCGGCGTTGGCCTGTCCGGCTGTGGCACTGAGCAGTGCCAGGGGCGCCGCCACCGCGGTGGCGACCAGTGCCGCCACCCGCCGGGGAGTGCGCGGGGAAGCGGGCGTCGAACGGGAACTCGTGAACATCGAATCCCTCTCAAAGGCGCCGGGGTGCCTTGCGACGGCGCGGCCCCACGACGCGTCCGGCGTCGGGAACCGCCCCGCCCAGCCCGCCGAAGGCGGTGGTCGTCGAGGGGGCCGAAGCTCCGTTCGACTCTCCGGTGTTGCAGCGATGGGCCGCACTGGCAATGCGGTCGAGGCGGGCTGTCCCGGGCGGTGCGCTTTGCACAGGGCGGAATCTAGAGAGCGCGACGGGCGGGCGGCAATGAATCGGCGGTCAGGGCAGGCCAGTTGCCGATTACCTCAGGTAACAGCCCTTTCAGGCCACCCACTTCGGCGTTGGATGTGCCGAAATACCGCCCCGTTCACGCGCACCCCTGTGAGTTGGTTCACTGACCAAAACTCTCTGCGTTTACCCATGGTTGACGCAGCGTAGGCAATTTCGTCGATATTTCTGATCGTTGACGGAGTCGATTGGGGCGGGTTCCCTCCGATCTCCCACCGATGTCCACATCGAGCGTGACTCCGACCACACCTCACCGTTGAACTCTTTATGAGCCGGGAACCGCCCGGCACACCCGATCGAGTCCTAGGAGCCACCCGTGATGCTCGACGTCAGCGAGGACGTACGCGCCGAGATCGGAGACCAAGAAGCCGATCGGCTGCTCGCCGGCGAGAACGCCCCGGGCAGCTACGACTGCACCTCCTGCCGCACCCCGGGCGACACCGGCCGCGAGCGCACCAGCACGGTGCTGTTCGTCGGCGAGGAGACCGCCGTCCTCGCCTTCGCCCATGCCACCTGCATCCCCTCCCAGGTGGTCCAGGTCGCCGAAGCCGAGCTCCAGGGCGCCGTCCGATCGATCACCGGCGAGGAGACGGGTTCCCTGGCGTCCCCTTCGACCGATGCCGCCCCGGGGCAGGCCGTGCTCGGGGTCACCAGCGGTCTGATCCTGATCGACGACAACCTCCATCCCGCCCTGGTCGTCGAACCGACCGGGCCCATCGCCCGCCCAGGCACCCTCGGCACGAACGGCGACGAGTTCCTGCCGCTGCTGATCGAACAGGGCTTCCAGCCGGTGCACGACGTCAACCGGCTGCCCGGTCAGCTCCAGGGCTGGTCAGTCCTGCTGGCCATGGGTCAACTGCACGCCGTGCTCCAGCCCGGCACCACCGGGAGCAGCCCGGCCGCCTGGTGGCAGGCGCACCAGCCACTCCAGGTCACCGAGGGCTGGCGCACCGCGGCCAATAAGTCGCACACCGTACTGGTCTTCGCCGCACCGGTCGGCGCGATCGGTCAGCAGCCGCGGGAGGACCTGCTGCGGGACGCGCTGGAGAAGGCGGCGGCGGGCGGTCGACTGGTGGCCGCGGCGATGCCGCTCGCGGGCACCTGACCACCCCTGGGGGGTGTGGGCAGTGACGGGGAGCGCTATGAGTCGTTTGCGTAACGTGCACTCATACGACCCCTCTCGTCAGCCGTACCAGAGCCATATCCCCGGGATGCGTCCCGCGCGTGAGGCTTACACGGGCCACTCCCCCACGCCCATCTATGACGCGCTGTACGCCGAGTACCGCCGGTCGTTCCGGGCCCTGCCCGGCGACCGGACCGGCGAGGAGCACCTCGGATTCGAGTCCTTCGGAACCGGGTTGACCAGTACGCGCGCCCTCCCCAGTGGCGGTCAGCACTATCCCGGCACCGGATGGCAGCCCTACCCGTTCCCTCGCCCCGCCCACGTCGGGCACTATCCGGCCGCCCTGCCGCCCGGGCCACGCCGGGGCGTCTGAGGCGCCGACACCCAACAGGCCGGCACGAGCATTGCCCCGGCCCCCTGCTCAGGGGTCCGGGGCAATGCTCTGTCATGCCGTCGGAGCGGCGAAGGTCACTTCTTGCGACCGCGCTTCTCCCGGACCCGGACCGAGAGGTGGATCGGCGTGCCCTCGAATCCGAACTCCTCGCGCAGCCGGCGCTCGATGAAGCGTCGGTAGCCGTGCTCCAGGAAGCCGGAGGCGAAGAGGACGAACCGCGGCGGCGCGATGCCCGCCTGGGTGCCGAAGAGGATGCGGGGCTGCTTGCCACCACGGACCGGGTGCGGATTCGAGGCGACGATCTCGCCGAGGAAGGCGTTCAGCCGTCCTGTGGGGATCCGGGTCTCCCAACCACCCAGCGCCGTCTGGATCGCCGGGACCAGCTTCTCCATGTGGCGGCCGGTACGGGCCGAGACGTTGACCCGCGGTGCCCAGGCGATCTGGGCCAGCTCGGTCTCGATCTCGCGCTCCAGGTAGTAGCGCCGCTCCTCGTCGAGGGTGTCCCACTTGTTGAAGGCGATGACCATGGCACGGCCCGCCTCCACGGCCATCGTGATGATGCGCTGGTCCTGGACGCTGATCGACTCGCTGGCGTCGATCAGTACGACGGCGACCTCGGCCTTCTCCACGGCGGCAGCGGTGCGCAGAGACGCGTAGTAGTCCGCACCCTCCTGGAGGTGCACCCGGCGGCGGATGCCTGCGGTGTCGATGAACTTCCAGGTGACGCCACCGAGCTCGATGAGCTCGTCGACCGGGTCACGCGTGGTGCCCGCCTGCTCGTTGACGACGACCCGCTCCTCGTTCGCCACCTTGTTCAGGAGGGACGACTTGCCGACGTTCGGGCGGCCGATGAGGGCGATCCTGCGCGGGCCGCCGACGGCGACGCCGAAGGTCTGTGCGGGCGCATCGGGCAGCACCTCCAGGACGGCGTCGAGCATGTCGCCCGTACCACGTCCGTGCAGCGAGGAAACGGGGTGCGGCTCGCCGAGACCGAGCGACCACAGTGCGGTGGCGTCCGCCTCGCCGCTCTGTCCGTCGACCTTGTTGGCGCACAGCACGACGGGCTTCCCGGCGCGGCGCAGCAGCTTGACGACGGCCTCGTCCGTGTCGGTGGCCCCGACCGTGGAGTCCACGACGAACACCACGGCGTCGGCCGCCTCGATGGCGTACTCGGCCTGGGCGGCGACGGACGCATCGATCCCGAGGACGTCCTGCTCCCAGCCGCCCGTGTCGACGACCTTGAATCGGCGCCCCGCCCATTCCGCCTCATAGGTGACGCGGTCGCGGGTGACTCCGGGACGGTCCTCGACGACGGCCTCACGGCGACCGATGATGCGGTTCACCAGAGTCGACTTGCCGACGTTGGGGCGGCCGACGACGGCGAGTACGGGCAGCGGTCCATGACCGGCCTCGTCGATCGCGCCCTCGACCTCCTCGGCGTCGAAGCCCTCTTCCGCGGCGAGCTCCATGAACTCCGTGTACTCGGCATCGCCGAGCGCTCCGTGGTCGTGCTGGTCGTTCATGAAGTCCGTTCCTCACGAGATCATCGTGCGGCTACCGCCGCGTGGCGGACCGCGTTCGTGCGGTCCCTGCTCAAGTCTTAACCGGTGCGCCCGGTGGCGCGCCTGGCGTTTTCCAGATGGGTGGCGAGCCGCTCCTGGATGCGTACGGTGGCCTCGTCCAGCGCCTTGCGGGTGCGCCGGCCGCTTCCGTCACCCGCTTCGAAGGCGTCTCCGAAGACCACGTCGACCCTGCCCCGCAACGGGGGGAGGGCCTTGACGAGCCGCCCGGCGCGCCCGGCGCTGCCGAGGACGGCGACCGGGACGATCGGCGCCCCGGTGCGCACCGCGAAGTACGCGAGTCCGGCACGCAGCGACGCGAAGTCGCCCTCGCCCCGAGTGCCCTCGGGAAATATGCCGAGGACGCCACCGGCCTCCAGTGCGCCGAGCGCACCGGTGATGGCCGTGCGATCAGTGCTCGAACGGTCCACCTTCAGTTGGCCGATCCCCAGGAGGAAGGGGTCGAGCGGACCGACGAAAGCCTCTTTCTTGATCAGAAAGTGCACCGGTCGGGGGGCGGTCCCCATCAGCATGGGTCCGTCGAGGATATGCGAGTGGTTCACGGCGAGAATCACCGGACCGGCCGCCGGCACCCGCCAGGCGCCGAGCACCCGCGGCTTCCAGAGCCCGTACATCAGTCCGATGCCGATGCGGCGCCCGACGGCCGCGCCCTTGGCGGACGGCACGCTCACCGGGCGGCCCGCTTCGTTTCCACCAGGGCGATCACACGGTCGATGACCTGCTGGAGGGTCAGCTCCGTCGTGTCCACCTCAATGGCGTCGTCCGCCTTGGCCAGCGGGGACGTCTTCCGGCTGGAGTCGGCCGCGTCCCGCTTGATCAGGGCTTCCTTGGTGGCGGCCACATCGGCGCCCTTGAGCTCACCGCTGCGCCGGGCCGCGCGGGCCTCGGGCGAGGCGGTGAGGAAGATCTTCAGATCCGCGTCGGGAAGGACGGTGGTGCCGATGTCCCTGCCCTCGACGACGATTCCCATGACCGCGGAGGCCGCGATGGTGCGCTGGAGGTCGGTGATCGCGGTCCGCACCTCGGGCACGGCGCTGACCGCGCTGACCTTGGCGCTGACCTCCGGGGTGCGGATGGGGCCTGACGCGTCCACACCGTCGACCGTGATCGTCGGGTCGGCCGGGTCGGTGCCGGAGACGATGGCGGGCTTGTCCGCGGCCGTGGCGATGGCGGAGGGGTCCGCGACGTCGACGCCGTTGGTGATCATCCACCAGGTGATCGCGCGGTACTGGGCGCCGGTGTCCAGATAGCTGAGCCCCAGTGCGGCGGCCACGGCCTTGGACGTGCTCGACTTGCCCGTGCCGGCAGGGCCGTCGATGGCGACGATCACGGATTCCACGGTGGCGGACACCTTCCTGAGGTAATGGATCGGGCCTGGCGAGAATGCCGACGTGCCCCGGACAAGGTTACCGATTGCCCGGACCCGTCAAGGACACGCCGATGTCCGCCGCCCCGGACCGTGGGCAGCGGCTGTGCGGGGAACCTCTTCGGCGGTGTCCGGAACGGCTCGTCCACGGCACGCCCGGCTTCCTCGACCGATCCACACCGATCCACACCGATCCACACCTGAGGTCCCCAGGCGATCCGAGGGAGGCGAGCTACTGGCGGATGGACCAGCCCCGCTCCCGCAGGGCTGCGGTGAGGATCGTCGCCGCCGCCGGCTCCACCATCAGTTGCACGAGACCGGCCTGCTGCCCGGTGGCATGTTCGATGCGGACGTCTTCGATGTTGACCCCGGCCCGGCCCGCGTCGGCGAAGATCCGCGCCAGCTCGCCAGGTCGGTCGCCGATGAGCACCGCGACGACCTCGTACGAGGTGGGCGCGGCACCGTGTTTGCCAGGTACGCGTGCCCGACCGTCGTTCCCCCGGCGCAGCACGTCCTCGATGCCCTCCACACCGTCCTTGCGTCGCGACTCGTCGGCGGACTCCAGCGCCCGCAGCGCCTTCACCGTCTCGTCGAGGTCGGCCGCGACCCCGGACAGCACGTCGGCCACCGGGCCCGGATTGGCGGAGAGGATGTCGACCCACATCCGCGGGTCGGACGCGGCGATGCGGGTCACATCACGGATCCCCTGGCCGCACAGGCGAACGGCGGTCTCGTCGGCCTCGCGGAGCCGGGCGGCGACCATGGAGGAGACCAGTTGGGGGGTGTGCGAGACGAGGGCCACGGCACGGTCGTGGGCGTCGGCGTCCATGACCACCGGGACGGCCCGGCAGAGCGCCACGAGTTCGAGGGCGAGGTTGAGGACTTCGGTGTCCGTGCTGGGGGTGGGGGTGAGCACCCAGGGGCGCCCCTCGAACAGATCGGCCGTCGCCGCGAGGGGGCCGGATCGCTCCTTGCCGGACATGGGGTGCGTGCCGATGTAGCCGGAGAGGTCGAGGCCGAGGGCTTCCAGCTCGCGGCGCGGCCCGCCCTTGACGCTGGCCACATCCAGGTAGCCGCGGGCGGTGTCGGTCCGTATGGCGGCGGCCAGCGTGGTGGCGGTGTGTGCCGGTGGTACGGCGACGATCGCGAGGTCGACCGTCGCCTCGGGCGGCTCGTCGGTGCCCGCGCCGAGGGCGGCTGCGGTCCGGGCCTGTTCTTCGTCGTGGTCGGTGAGGTGGACGATCACCCCGCGGCTGGCCAGGGCCAGCGCCACGGAGGTGCCGATCAGTCCGGTGCCGATCACCAGCGCGGTTCTCACTGGGCGATGTCCTTGCGCAGGGAGGAGGTGGCGCCGAGGTACACATGGTTGACCTCGGCGCGGTCCAGGTCCGACTCGATGTGCGCCAGCACCCGTACGACCCGGGGCATCGCACCGTCGACGTCGATCTCCTGGGCACAGATCAGGGGTACGTCCACGATGCCCAGGCCGCGGGCCGCTGCGGCCGGGAAGTCGCTGTGGAGATCGGGGGTGGCAGTGAACCAGACGCTGATCAGATCGTCGGCCACCAGCGCATTCCGCTCCAGTATGGCGGTGAGCAGCTCACTGACCTGCTCGTTCATGTGTCCGGCGTCGTCCCGTTCCAGCTGGACGGCGCCACGGACCGCTCGTACCGCCACATCATCTCCCTTGGCTCCACCGCTGGTGCGGCAGCTCCCTCCAGGGTAGTCAGCCGGCCGGTGGGACGCCGCGGCGACCGTCTCGCGAGACGGGGTCGAGAGCCGGGGTCGAGAGCCGACAGGGGGCTGGGCGTCACAGGGGGCGAAGTGGCGACCGATGTGATCGGTATGTCGATAAGTGCGGTGGTGTGCCCCGGCCCCGGGGTGGAGGCGGGTCGGTGACTTGTCGGTAAGGGCATGGGGCGATGAAACGAGAAGTCGCCTCAACCCTTCCGTAGCCGCTCGGCCCTTTCCCGTAGCCGCTCGGTCCTTTCCCGTAGCCGCTCGGTCCTTTCCCGTAGCCGCTCGGTCCTTCCGCGGCCGATCGAAGCTCACCGCGACCGCGCGGACGGTGCCCCGGAGCGGACGAGCCCATCACCGCCGTGACACCAGCCCCGTGTGATGTCCCCTTCCTGCTCCCGCCGCGGCGGGGCCGTGCGCGGGCGCCGCTGGAGCATCGCCGCCGTCAACCGTGCGCCCGGCGCATCACCCCGTCGGGTGCTGACGCGGCTGTGCGGCGCGCTTCTCCCAGGACCCTCCGGGCGCGAAGATGCACGGGGGCCCTGGTTGACGGCCGAGGAGGCACACGATGACGACAAGGCGACATGTGGTGCTGGCAGCCGGTGCGGTGGCCGGCGCGGCGGCACTGACCACGGGCTGCGGGGGCGATGATTCCCCCGCCCCTTCCGGCACCGCTCAGCGCAGCTCCACCTCTCAGCCGTCCCACGAGCCGACCGGGACGCCGACGCGGACCGGCGACGGGCAGGAGTTGGCCGGGACGTCCCAGATCCCGGTGGGCGGCGGCAAGGTCTTCCCCGGCCCCAAGGTGGTCGTGACACAGCCGACGGCGGGCGAGTTCAAGGCGTTCTCCGCCGTCTGCACGCATCAGGGGTGTCTTGTCGACAAAGTTGCGGACGGCACGATCGACTGCCCCTGCCACGGCAGTCGGTTCAGGGTGGCCGACGGGTCGGTGGCCCGGGGCCCGGCGACCCGTCCGCTGCCGCCCGAGCAGATCACGGTCACCCAGGACACGATCCTGCTGGCCCGGTGAGCCGGAGCGGCCCCCGACCCCGCTGCCGACCTCTTCGAGGACTCGGCGCTTCGGACGAGTGGGTACGCACCGAGGCGGCACCACTTCGGTGACCTGTGTGAAGGGGCCCGTAGCCTTGGGGCCATGACCCCTGAGGACCTGGTGCGCCACCACACCATCTACTCCTGTGTGATGGGGTCGCGGGCCTTCGGTCTGGCCACCGAGGACAGTGACACCGACCGCCGGGGCATCTTCCTCGCACCCACCCCGCTCTACTGGCGGCTGGTCAAACCGCCCACCCATGTGGAGGGTCCCGCGGAGGAACAGTTCTCCTGGGAGTTGGAGCGGTTCTGTGAGTTGGCCCTGCGCGCCAATCCCAACATCCTGGAGTGCCTCCACTCCCCCCTCGTCGAGCACATCGACGACACGGGCCGGGAGTTGCTCTCGCTGCGGAGCGCGTTCCTGTCCCAGGAGGTCCAGCGCACCTTCGTCCGCTACGCCCAGGGGCAGTACGCAAAGCTGACCGCCGGTGTGCGTCTGAGCGGAGCCCCGCGCTGGAAGCCCGCGATGCATCTGGCGCGGTTGCTGATGAGCTGTCGGCAGTTGCTGCGCACGGGGGAGCTCGTCCTCGACGTCGGCGACGAGCGGGACTGGCTCCTCGCCGTCCGTCGCGGTGAGGTGTCCTGGTCCGAACTCGAAGCCAGGATGGCCCGGATCAGCGAGGAAGTGGCCGCCGCCGGGATGACCACCGCCCTCCCGAAGGGGCCGGACCTGGCCCGGGTCGAAGACTTTCTGATCCGCGTCCGCCGCAGGTCAGCCCTCCAGTCTGACCCGCACGACCAGCTCTGAGAGGGCGCGGCGGGCCAGCGGTTCACCGGGCAGCGCTGAATCCCGCTGGGCCTGCTCCAGGACGTCGTGCAACTTCTCCACGTCGTCGTGGACCGCGGCCACATCGAGTCCGATCGCCGGAGCGTGCTCCGCCGCCGCCTTGGCCGCTATCAACTCCGGCAGGTACGAAGGTGCGTCGATCGCCTCGATCAGGGTGGGCAGATGGGCCTGTACGGTCCCGCTGCGCATCAGATGGATGCCGGTCAGCAGGGCGCGGAAGGTGTAGAGCAGCGGTTTCAGTTCGCCGCTCTTGTCGAACAACCGCCACTGCGTGCCGGCGAAGCCCTGGTAGTGGTGTGCGTGGTGGAAGGTGAGGACGTCCGGTGCGAGCGCGATCATCTCCGCATGGACATCGGTGGTGTGGACGACGAGCGGGGACAGCAACTGCTCCAGCACATAGCCGTTGCGCCGAAGCATCAAGCGGACGAACTTCCGTAGGTCGTGTGAGACCAGGTCGAGTTCGACGCCGTCCTGGTCCCACATCCTGGACCGGGTCTCCGTCGGTTCGTCGAGGCCGAGCAGTTCGGCCGCCGGCAACAGATGGGCACCGCGCAGATCCACGTCCGAGTCCCGGGACGGGAAGCCGTACAGGTGCGCCCCGGAGACGGTGGCGAAGAGCAGACGGTCGGGTTGCTCGGCTACGACGGTCGTGAGATCCACCGCCAAGGGTTCGTTCATGGATCAAGCATCCCAGAGCGCCCCCAGCGAGAGCAGTTCGTTGCGGTACTCGATCCGGTCCGCCCACGCGCCGGGCCACGCGCCGGCACCCAGGTGCGCTCCCGCCAGGGCCCCGGCCAATGCGGCGATGGAGTCCGAGTCACCGCGCGTACAGGCCGCCCGTCGCAGTGCCAGCAAGGGTTCGTCGGGAAAGAGCAGGAAGCACTGGAGTGCGGTGGCCAGGGCCTCTTCGGCGATCCAACCGTCTCCCGTGGTCAGACAGGGGTCGGTCTCGGGGCTCGGCCCGCGCAGTGCCGCGGCGACCCGGTCGAGCGCAAGGAGGCAGTCGTCCCAGCCGCGGGCGATGAACTCCTCGGGTGTGGCGTCCCCCGCGTGCGCCCACAGCCGACCGAGCCACTGCTCGTGGTAGCTGGTCCGGTTCTCGTACGCATAGGACCGCAGGGTGCCGACCAGTCCCATGGGTTCCGCGCCGCGCGCCAGCAGGAAGACGGCACGGGCCGTCAGATCGCTCGCAGCGAGCGCGGTGGGATGCCCATGGGTGAGTGCCGCCTGCAACTGGGCCGCTCCCGCGCGCTGCGTTTCGCTGAGCCCGGGGACGAGACCGACCGGCGCGACCCGCATGTTGGCGCCGCAGCCCTTGGACTCGGTACGGCTCGCCTCGGTCCAGTGGAGGCGCTCGTTGTCGAGAAGTCGACATGCGCTCAGGCATGTGTTGCCCGGGGCTCTGTTGTTGTCGGGCGAGTGGTACCAGACGAGGAACTCCTCGCGCAGCGGCTGGGTGAGCCGAGAGGCGTCGAGCGGCCCGCGGTCCGTCGCGGTGCGGACGGCACGCCCCACGGCCAGGGCCATCTGGGTGTCATCGCTGACGATGGCGGGGGTGATCAGCTCCATCTCCCGCCAGGGCCCGCACTTCGCGAGTATCTGCGGCACATCGTTGAACTCGGTGGGGAACCCCAGGGCGTCCCCGATCGCGAGACCGAGCAGTGCGCCGGTGGCGGCCTGCTTGGTGACGGTCTTGGAGGTCGTGTCGAGCGTGGTCATGGCTAGGGTCCTTCCGGTCGCATCAAGGGAGGGTGCAGAGTGGTTGCCGTACCCGCCCGGTAGAGCGCGGCGGGCTTGCCCCGGCCGCCGGTGCGGCGCGGCGGACCGTCGACGGCCTCCACGAAGCCCGGGGTGGCGAGGACCTTGCGCCGGAAGTTGGGACGGTCGAGTTCGACGCCCCAGACGGTCTCGTACACCTGCTGGAGCTCGCCGAGCGTGAAGGACTCGGGACAGAAACTGGTGGCGAGACAGGTGTACTCCAGCTTGGCGCCGACCCTCGCGTAGGCGTCGACGAGGATCCGGCCGTGGTCGAAGGCGAGGGGACGCGTCACTTCGTACGGGGTCCACCGGGCGGCGACGGCGTCACCGCCACCGCGGGGTTCGGGCAGATCGGGCAGTAGCGCGGTGTACGCGACGGAGACGACGCGCATCCGTGGATCGCGGTCCGGTTCGCTGTAGGTGCGCAGTTGTTCCAGATGGAGGTGGTCGACGGCGGGGGCGGTCAGTCCGGTCTCCTCGGCGAGTTCACGGCGGGCCGCGGTCCCGGCCGACTCATCGGGGAGCACGAACCCCCCGGGAAGCGCCCACTCCCCGCGGTAGGGGTCCTCGCCGCGTTGGACGAGCAGTACGTGCAACTGCTGGTCCCGGACCGTGAAGACCGCCAGATCGACGGTGACGGCGAAGGGCGGAAAGGCGTGCGGATCGTACGCGGGCGGTGTGGGGGCGGGCAGGTCGTCAACGGGCGGTGTGCGCATGGGGGCCGGCTCGCCGTGCGGGTTCCGCTGCCGGCCGCCGAGGCCGGCCGCCCCCGGTTCCCGGGCCGTGGGCCCCGGTCCCGAACGGCTCCCCCGCGCTGGCCCCCCGCTGCTCCCGCCCTGCCGGTCCACCATCAGCCGCGCTCCGTGAGCTGGGAGGCGGTCGTCGTCCCGGTGCGGTCCGGGAGCGGGTCGGCGAAGTTCCACCCCTCGTCGAGGAGTGCGTCGACGGCGGCCACCGCGGTCGCCAGACGTCGGGGGTGCGGCCCGCTCAGGCGCACCGTTCGCCGTCCGGTGCGCGTCAGTTCGGTGTCGAACCGATCGGTCATCCAGGGCCGCAGCTCCTCGCCGTCCCTGAGTCCGTCGTCCTCGAAGGGGACCCCTTCGTGGTCGGTGAGGAACCACAGGTGCTGGCGGCCGGCGGCGGCGATCCGCGCCACCTCCTCATGCGTCCCACCGAGGTACCGCTCGTGCCAGATGGTGGTGGCGAAGGCGTCGGTGTCGCAGAACACCACGGGCGATCCCGCTCGGGCGGCCTGCTCCTCCTGCTCCTGCTGCCGTCGGGCGATGAGGGGGAAGTCATCGCTGGTGAAGGACACTTCACTCCAGTGGGCGCCGGGGCGTCGTTCGCGCAGCCTGGCCAGCTTGGCTTCGCTGAACGCCCTGCCGTACTCGGGAACGTAGCGGGTCCGGGCCCAGATCCCACCGCGCTCGCGGTAGTGGTCAGCCAGTGCCCTGGCCAGGGTCGTGGTGCCGGTGGACTCGGCGCCCAGCACCACCACGCGCCGGGCGAGGGCCGCACGGACGGGTGCCCGTAGGAAGTCCCAGTGGGCGACGGGGTCACGGCGGACGGCCGTGCCGGAGACGGGGAACAGGGAGCGTTCGACGTCGACGCACACGGACTCGGCGCCGAAGCGCCGGCCCAGTTCCGTTCCATACGCCTCCGAGGTGAAGACCGCGTCGACCGGTTCGGGGACGGCCGCGCGGAAGATCTCCATGTGCGCGTCCCAGATCGCCGGATCATCGAGGTCCATGGGGACGTCGTCGACGGCGCCCACGACGCGCACTCCAGGGGAGCGGTGGACCTCGCGCAGCCACGCCACCCGGTCGGCGAGGGGGATCGACTCGACCGATGCGGCGCACACGAGGACCGTGAGTCGCTCACAGCGGTCGGCGGCGGTCGTTACCAGGTGGTGGTGTCCGGCGTGCGGTGGATAGAACTTGCCGAGGACGAGTCCGTGCCGATGACTCTTCATGAGCTCACCGCCGCGGGGCGGGAGTCGGCGGGTGCGAGCCCCCGCGACCAGTTGCGCAGTCCGATGACGCAGAGCGTCAGGAACCCGGCGTACAGCAGGGAGGTCAAGTACAACCCCTTGTGGGCGTAGAGCGGAATGTAGATGACGTCGGCCGCGATCCACAGCCACCAGGACTCCAGTCGCTTGCGGCACTGGCCGTAGGTCGCCATCAGGGAGAGCGCGGTGGTGCTCGCGTCCCAGAAGGGGACGGTGGAGTCCGTGGCACGGTCGAGGAGGACGGTGATCGCGACGGTCCCAACCACCCCCGCCGCGCCGAGCCAGATCCACTCGGTACGGCTGGTGCGCCGTACCGGAAGGCGGTCGGTGCCTGGTCCACCCCCGTGGGTCCAGGTCCACCAGCCGTACGCGGCGAGGGTGATGAAGACGATCTGGAGACCGGCGTCGGCGTACAGGCCGGCCTGGGTGAACAGCAGGATGAAGAAGACGTTGTTGGCGATGCCGATGGGCCAGTTGGCGATGTGCTGACGGGCGACGAGCCAGACGCAGAGCGCTCCACTGCCGAATCCGAGGACCTCGGTCCAGCTCACGGCGGTGTCGAGCAGCGTGAACAGCGGCTGCTGCAAGGGGTCCAGTATCTCCGCGAGACTCACGGCCACTCCTTAATAGTCACTCTGACCATAAATGAGGGCGGGGCTCTGCACAAGGGACTTGCGACGCTGGGGTCCGCCGCCCGATGCGGTGGACGCGCAGGTACGCACGGTGCCGGGCCGCCCGGGAGCATGCGAAGAGCCCGCAGCCTCGATGGCTGCGGGCTCTTCTTGAATGAATGCGGGCTCTGACGCCCGGGCGCCCGGCCCGGATGCCAACGGCCTCGACTCGGCCGGCGGTCAGACCCGGCCGAATCTCCGGCACGGCTCGATCTCGCGAGGGCCTAATCCCAGGAGAGACCGAATCTGAGAAGGGCCGAATCTGAGGAGGGGCGAATCCGATGAGGGGCTGACTACAGCCCGACCTCCTTCATCAACATGCCCACCTCGGTGTTGGTCAGACGCCGCAGCCAACCCGACTTCTGGTCGCCGAGCCCGATCGGCCCGAACGACGTCCGCACCAGCTTGTCGACGGGGAAACCGGCCTCGGAGAGCATCCGGCGCACGATGTGCTTGCGCCCCTCGTGCAGGGTGACCTCGACCAGGTAGTTCTTGCCGGTGTTCTCCACGACCCGGAAGTGGTCGGCCTTCGCGTAGCCGTCCTCCAGCGGAATGCCGTCCTTGAGCCGCTTGCCGAGGTCGCGCGGCAGGGGGCCCTGGATGGCGGCGAGGTAGGTCTTCTTCACCCCGTACTTGGGGTGGGTCAACCGGTGCGAGAGCTCGCCGTGGTTGGTGAGCAGGATGATGCCCTCGGTCTCGGTGTCGAGCCGACCCACGTGGAAGAGGCGCGTCTCACGGTTGGTGACGTAGTCGCCGAGGCACTGGCGGCCGTCGGGGTCCTCCATGGTGGAGACGACGCCCGCGGGCTTGTTCAGCGCGAAGAACAGGTGCGACTGCGTGGCGACGGTCAGCCCGTCGACCTTGATCTCGTCCTTGTGGGGATCGACGCGCAGCCCCTGCTCGGTGACGATCCGCCCGTTGACCTCGACCCTGGCCTGGTCGATGAGCTCCTCGCAGGCGCGGCGCGAGCCCATGCCGGCGCGGGCGAGGACCTTCTGGAGGCGCTCGCCCTCCTGCTCGGCGCCCGGGTGGGTCTTGGGCGTCTTGATCTCGGGCTTGCCCGCGTACCGCTCGCGGTTGCGCTCCTCGGTACGGGCGTCGTACTCACGGGAGCGCGCCGGGACGGAACGCCCGCGTCCGCGCTGCGGAGCGCCGGACGGGGGCTGCTTGGGACCGCCCTTGGCACCCCCTCGCGCCGCGGCACCCCGGCCCTTCTTCGGAGCGTCGGAGGAGGAGCCGCCGACGTCGTAGCGGCGCTCCTCGGGTCGGGGCGTACCCGAGCGCTTCTGCTTGTCGTCGCGGTTGTTTCCCGCACTGCGGGGGTTACCCCGCCCGCTGCTGTTCCTGCCGCTGCTTCGCATCAAAGTTCCGTCGTCTTGTCGTCTTCTGTGTCCGGGGCGTCCGGAGCGTCCGGATGGTTCGAAGGCTCCGGAATGTCCGGGGCATCCGGGTCGAACGACGGAACACCTTCTTGGGTGTCGGCCTCGATCGCTTCGGCCTCCGGAAGGAAGGGCGCCAGCTCCGGCAGCTCGTCCAGGCCGCGCAGGCCCATCCGCTCCAGAAAGTAGTTCGTCGTCCTGTACAGGATCGCACCTGTTTCGGGTTCCGCGCCCGCCTCATCGACCAGACCCCGCTGGAGGAGGGTGCGCATCACCCCGTCACAGTTCACTCCGCGCACGGCGGAGACTCGGGAGCGGCTGACCGGCTGGCGGTAGGCGACGACCGCGAGGGTCTCCAGGGCGGCCTGGGTGAGGCGGGCCTGCTGACCGTCGAGGACGAACCGTTCGACCGCCGCGGCGTGCTCGGCGCGCGAGTAGAACCGCCAGCCGCCCGCCACCAGTCTCAGCTCGAAGCCGCGCCCCTGTGCGGTGTACTCGTCGGCCAGCTCCCGCAGGGCCTCCGCGACGGCCCGTGGCGGGCTTTCCAGCACCTTGGCTAGGTGTTCCTCGGTGGCCGGTTCATCGACCACCATCAGTACCGCTTCGAGGGCGGGCTTGAGATCGCTCACGCCGTGTCCTTGGGGAGGTCGGGCACCCGGTCGAACTCATCGGTGACGGTGGCGACGGTGTCGCCGCCACTCCAGCCGACCACAAGTTCGCCGAGCGCTTCTGGCTGGTCGAGGATGACCGCCTTGTCGCGGTAGAGCTCCAGCAGCGCCAGGAAGCGGGCCACCACGGTCAGGGTGTCCCCGGTGTCCTCGGTCAGCTCCCGGAAGGTGGCCCGACCGCGCTCGCGCAGCAGGGCCACCACGAACTCGGCCTGCTCGCGGACGCTGACGAGCGGGGCGTGGATGTGGTCGACGTACACCTGCGGCTTGGGTTTCGGCTGCATGGCCTTGACCGCCAGCCGGGCCAATCCCTCCGGGCCGATGCTGATCACGACCTCGGGCAGCAGCTCCGCGAGCCGGGGTTCGAGCCCGACGGTACGGGGGTAGCGGCGGCCCTCGATGTCGAAGCGGTCCTGGAGGATCTCGGCGATCTGCTTGTACGCGCGGTACTGGAGGAGCCGGGCGAACAGCAGGTCCCGCGCTTCCAGGAGGGCCAGGTCGGCCTCGTCCTCAACTTCGGCGGCGGGCAGCAGCCTGGCTGCCTTGAGATCGAGCAGGGTGGCCGCGACCACCAGGAACTCGGTGGTCTGGTCGAGGTCCCAGTCGTCGCCCATGGCCCGGATGTGGGCCATGAACTCATCGGTGACCCGGGAGAGGGCGACTTCGGTCACATCGAGCTTGTGCTTGGAGATGAGCTGGAGGAGAAGGTCGAACGGGCCTTCGAAATTCACCAGGCGGACGGTGAACCGTCCGTCGCCGAGCGGTTCCGACCCAACAGAGGGCTGCTGTTCGGCTGGTTCCTGGGCGGCCGGTTCCGGTGTGACCCGTACGGCTGATTCCTGTGATTCCTGTGCGCCTGGTTCCCGCACGCCTGGTTCCTGCACGGCTGATTGCTGTGCGGACCGTCCGTCTTCCACCGTCGGCGCCGCCGCCGCCACCGCCGGTGCCGGGCCCTGGCCCAGCGTTCGGCGGGACGGACGGGACGGGTCGGTCGGGGGCATCGCGGTCCAGGGGCAGGGCAGGGAAAGGCATCGGGAGGGGGACTGACGAGCGGCCCCACCTCCGCGAGGAGGTACCGGGGCCAGCGCGCAGGCTACCCTCAGCGACCCCGTAGCCGTCGTACGAGGATGCTCGCGTCGCCACGCTGCTCAAGATCGGCCAGCACGACGGCGACCGCCTCGCGCACGATGCGGCCCCGGTCGACGGCGAGCCCGTGTTCCCCGCGGAGCACCAGCCGTGCGTGCTCCAGGTCCATCAGCTCCTCGGCCGACACATAGACCGTGATCTTCTCGTCGTGACGCTCCCGGCCGCTGGGACGACGATTGCCGCCCCGTCCGCGCCCCCTGCGCGCAGGGGCCACAGACGCCTCCTGTGCAGCCTGGGGGCGACGCCCCTTGCCGGGCGCCGCCTGGGCCGCCGCGGCAGCCTCCTCGCCCCTGCTACGGCCTTCAGCGGGGGCTTCCGCATCCGCGGTGGAGTGCTCTGCGGAGCCTTCGGCCGCATCGTTCTCCCCGGACTGCGCCGGTACTCGCGGTTCCCCGTTCGCCTGCCTGCGCGGGGAGGACGGCTGGAGGGCCATCCCCCCGGTCGTGCGGAACAGCTCGTCGGCACCGGGCAGACTCACTCGGCGTGACACCGGGCGAGCACCTCCCTGGCGAGCTGGCGGTAAGCGGCTGCGCCGACCGAGTTGGATGCGTAGGTGGTGATCGGCTCGCCGGCCACGGTGGTCTCGGGGAAGCGTACGGTCCGTCCGATGACCGTGTGGTAGACGTGGTCGTCGAACGCCTCCACCACTCGCGCGAGCACCTCGCGGCTGTGCACGGTCCGGGAGTCGTACATGGTGGCCAGGATGCCGTCCAACTCCAGTTCCGGGTTGAGCCGCTCCTGGACCTTCTCGATCGTCTCGGTCAGCAGGGCCACCCCGCGCAGGGCGAAGAACTCGCACTCCAGCGGCACGATGACCTTGTGAGCCGCGGTCAGGGCGTTCACCGTGAGCAGTCCGAGCGAGGGCTGACAGTCGATCACGATGTAGTCGTAGTCGGACATCAGCGGCTTCAGCGCGCGTTGCAGAGTGGACTCGCGGGCGACCTCGCTGACCAACTGCACTTCCGCGGCCGAGAGGTCGATGTTGCTCGGCAGCAGGTCCATGTTGGGCACGGCGGTCTTCAGCAGCACCTCGTCCGCCGACATGCCCCGCTCCATGAGCAGGTTGTAGACCGTGAGGTCCAACTCCATCGGGTTCACGCCGAGGCCGACCGACAGGGCTCCCTGTGGATCGAAGTCGACGAGGAGGACGCGCCGCCCGTACTCCGCGAGTGCGGCACCCAGGTTGATGGTCGACGTCGTCTTGCCGACGCCGCCCTTCTGGTTGCACATCGCGATGATCTTCGCGGGGCCGTGGTCGGTCAACGGGCCCGGGATCGGGAAGTAGGGCAGGGGCCGCCCGGTGGGGCCGATCCGCTCGCGGCGCTGACGCGCGGCGTCGGGTGCGAGAGTTGCCGCGTACTCGGGATCGGGCTCGTACTCGGCGTCTGGGTCGTAGAAGTGCCCCTCGGGGACTTCCTCGTAGGCGGCGAAGTGGGTGGACTCTCGGCCACTCTCGTTGCCGGCCATGGCGTTCACGTGTAGGCCGTCCGTCATCTTCATCGTGTGGGCTGTCGTCATGTGCGTGGCGTCCTGGCGTGTCGCGAAGGTTCGTCCCCCGGCAGGACTGACGGAACCGAGTACCTCCGGCCCGGACGACGAGCTCGGGATCCGCAACGGCGTTACCGTGTGACCACCCCCGGGAGTAAATGTCGACTCATTCACAAGTCGTCTTACCTCCTTGGATGTGACCAGGACTTTATCGATAGGTCAGCGTGGCACCATGCCGACGGTTGGCGACTCTATGGCGTGTCACCGCTCCACAGCAACACAATCCGCCGTACCGGACCCGATGTGTCGGCGCTTCGGCGACACCGGAACACGTCTCTGTCAAGGGCGCACGACGGTTTCAGCACGGAAATGCATCGGTGTTTCAGGGGTGGGCGAAACGGTTAAAGAGTTACGTTCAAGGCGAGTTGAGCGGTTGTGGCCCAACGCCGGACACACGTCCGGCCGGACCTTGCACTGCAAGATCCGGCCGGTGGCGCCATGTTGACGGTGTCCGTTGACCGTCGGCCCGCTGTCAGCCGATGAGAGCACCGAGGTCGACCCTGGGCAGCCCGTGCGCTTCCGCGACCGGACCGTAAACGACCTGGCCATCGTGGGTGTTCAGCCCCAGGGCGAGCGCCGGGTCACGGCGCAGGGCGTCGACCCAACCGCGATTGGCGAGCTCGACGATGTAGGGCAGCGTGGCGTTGGTGAGGGCGTACGTGGAGGTGTGGGGCACCGCACCGGGCATGTTGGCCACGCAGTAGAAGACCGAGTTGTGAACCATGAAGGTCGGGTCGGCGTGCGTGGTGGGGTGCGAGTCCTCGAAGCAGCCGCCCTGGTCGATCGCAATGTCGACAAGAACACTTCCGGGCTTCATCTTGGCGACCAACTCATTGGTGACCAGCTTGGGCGCCTTGGCTCCGGGGATCAGAACGGCACCGATGACGAGGTCGGCCTCGACGACGGCCTTCTCCAGTTCGTAGGAGTTGGAGACGACCGTCTGCACCTGGGTGCCGAAGATCTTGTCCGCCTCGCGGAGCTTGTTGATGTCACGGTCGAGCAGGGTGACGTGGAAGCCCATGCCGACCGCTATCTGCGTGGCGTTCCAGCCGGAGACGCCACCGCCGATGACGACGGCCTTGCCGGCGTGGGTGCCGGGCACACCACCGGGCAGCACACCGCGGCCACCGGCCGAACGCATCAGGTGGTACGCGCCGACCTGCGGAGCGAGTCGACCCGCGACCTCGGACATCGGGGCGAGCAGCGGGAGCTGCCGGTTCAGGGTCTCGACCGTCTCGTAGGCGATGGCGGTGGTGCCGGACTCCAGGAGGGCGTCCGTGCACTCACGCGAGGCGGCCAGGTGGAGGTAGGTGAAGACGGTCTGGCCCTTGCGGAGGCGGTGGTACTCCTCGGCGATCGGCTCCTTGACCTTCAGCAGCAGGTCGGCGGCGGCCCACACCTCGTCGGCGGTGGGGAGGATCTGCGCACCGGCTGCGATGAACTCTTCGTCCGTGATCGAGGAACCGAGACCGGCGTGCTGCTCGATGACGACCTGATGGCCGTGGCGCACCAGCTCGTGCACACCGGCGGGGGTGATCGCCACCCGGAACTCGTTGTTCTTGACCTCGCGGGGGATACCGACCTTCACGTCGATCACGGTCCTTGGCTCAGGGGATTTCAGGGGCACTGCCATACATACCCGGACGCATTGGCGCGCACAGGAATCACCGCGACAGGACGCGATGGAGCCAGTTTAATGAAGGATTTGTTGCTGTCTAGCCTTACAAAGCATTAATCCTTGGCCGCGCGACTACGGATTTCGTAGGTTCCTTCCCCCTGTGGCCGTTGACTGCCCCTCGCTTCGCTCCGCTCGCGGCCCGACTCCCGCTGCTGGCCCCGCCCTCCACCTGCACGTCGTGCCGCGCCCGCGGAATCGGCATCTGAACCGCGGTGGTCGACACCACCCGCCACTGTGGTCTCGCTCACACGACTCCCTCCCCGCTCCCGGGCCCCGTCCGTCACGGCGCCCCCGAGGTCGGTCTCTGCTCCTCGTTGGTGATCGGGACGCGACGGGGACGGACGCCCGCCCTCCCCATCGGCGCGCGATCGCCCGTTCGCCTCCTCTGCCACCACTTCCTCGTCGCCCTCCCCGCGCAGCTCCTCGTACTCGTCCTCCTCCCCGTACTCCTCCGCGGGTCGCTGGAGCAGCCGCTCCGCGGTGAGGCGGTGCAGCCGGGCGGCGGCCGGGTCACCGAGTCGTTCCAACGTGTCCGCCAAGCGCAGTTGGAGCGCGGCCTGAAGCCGGTCGTCGCCGGCCCGACGCGCCCACTCGACCGCCTCCTGGCAGGTCTGCAACGACTCCTGCGGCCGTCCCGCGTACTCCTGCACCCGGGCCACCTCGCTCAGTGCCCGGGCATGCGCGGGCAGATCGCCCGTCTTGCGATGGCCGGCGACGGCAGCGCGCCAGCTGCGCAATGCCTCCCCGTACCGCCCCGCATAGGTGTGCACGGTGCCCAACCGCCCGTAGATCCGAGCCTCGTCGGCGCGCTCGCCCCTGGCCTGCCGTTGGATCAGGGCCCTTCCGTACCAGTCGGCTGCGCGGTGCCAGTCCCCCAGCTCTTGGTAGGCGCCGCCCACCGACTCCATCGCACGGCCGGTGGCATAGGGGTCACCGGCTGCCCGTCCCGCGTCGAGCGCCTCCCGGTAGCGAGTGAGTGCCTCCCGGGTGCGGCCGGTGCGCGCATCGAGATCGGCCAGGTTGAGCAGGGCGGCGGCCTCCTCGCGGTGCAGGCCCCGCCGCTCGGCGACATCGAGCACCAGCCGGTGCAACTGATAGAGCTCGGGGGCCGCGACCTCGGTGCCGTGGTGCACGGCGAGCGCCCGCACCAGCGCGGCGACCAGTCGTCGGGCCAGCGTGTCCAGCTCGCCGTCGGCGACCGCGACCCGGGCGGCGGCCATCAGGACCGGCTGCCGCTGCCGCAGCCATCGGCCCGCGGTGGGGACGTCCGGGAAGCGAAGCGCCCGGGGCAGGGAGGCGAGGGCCTGCCTCGGTGGCGACCCTTCCGGTTCTGCCGCGCCCCGGCAGGACTGGAGGAGTCGCACCGTGCGCTCCAACATCCGGGCCCGGGCCAACTGCACCTCGGCGGGGTTGTCCGCACTCTCCGTCAGGGCCAGCAGCAGGGGGTGCAGCGCGGCCGGGACGCGGTAGTGGACGCCTTCGGGGTTCAGCAGACCGAGCGCGGTGAAACCGTCCAGGGCGGACTGGGCCTCGGGAACCGAGCAGCCCCCGAGCGCCGATGCGGTGTGGGCGTCCGCAAGGCCGGCGGGGGCGAGGGCGAGCAACCGCAGGGTTCGTGCCGCACCGCTGGGCAGCGATGCGTACACGAGGTGAAAGGCCCTGGTCAGAGGACGTAGATGGGTGGGGGATACACCACCCGACTCGATCTCGGGAAGGGCTCGCAGTTGGCGTAGCGCATCCGCGACGGAGGTCTTGGGGCGTGCCGCCAGCCAGCCGCCCACGAGCACCAGCGCCGCGGGCAGCCCTCCGCACTCCTCGGCGATGGACTCGGCGGCCTGCGGGTCGACGGTGATGCGTACGGAACCGGTGAAGGTAGCGAGCAGTTCGATCGCCGCTTTGGGATCCATGCCGCCGAGGGTGCAGGGGCGCACTCCGGGAATGCCCGTCAAAGGGCCACCGGAGACGGCGACGACCAGGCATTCCGGGTCGTCCGGCAGGAGGGGGTCGACCTGCTCGGCGTCGACCGCGTTGTCGAGGAGCAGGACGGCGCGCCGTCCGGTGAGGGCGGCGCGCACCATCTCGCTGAGTTCGTCCTCGTCCGCGCCGGGCGGGGCGGCCACGCCGAGGCAGTCGAGCAGTTCTCGGGAGGTCTCGTCGGTGGGTACGTGACGCCCATCGGATTCGGTGAGCCGAGCGCGCAGCACCCCACCGGGGTAGTCGTCCGTGATCCGGGCGATGAACTGTTCGGCCAGCGCCGTACGACCGGAACCCGACTGCCCGGCGACCAGGAGGACCCGGGCCCTGGCCGCCTTGCGGCCGGCGATGGTGTCCAACCCGGCTCGTTCGACGTCGGACTGAAGGGTCTTCAATTCCCTTTGCCTACCGAAGAACCGTCCCGGAGACGCGCCGGCCCGGCCAGCCGAGTCCACCGCCTGATCCGTCACGGGCCACGCTCCCGTCCCAGTCCGCGAACGGGTCCCCGTTCGCGTACGAGTCAAGCCCGTAGGGTCATCCGTACGGACCTTCCGAGCGTAGTTCACTCTCTGCGACGAACCGTGGCGCACATGTCCGACAGATCACCTGATCGGATTAAAGATCTCACCGCACTATCCGATCATCGGACGTCTGCTCCCGTACAGGTACGGGAGCGGACTCGCAGCGAAGAGCCCCGGTCGGGTCAGGCGTCGAAGGGGCGCGCCGGCCAGGGGGCGTCGGCCGGGCGGAGCGTGTCCAGTCCCGCCGACAGCGCTGCGGCGACCGCCAGCACCCCCACCACCAGGCAGTTGTTGTGCAACCGACCGGCGAGCGCACCGCTCACCAGCTCCGGGAGCGGCACCCGGGCGAGCTCCATGTCCGCCTCCTCCTCGCTGACCTCGAAGCGCTGGCCCTCGGCCTCCGACAGATCACGGGCGAGGAAGATCCGGACGGCTTCGTCACAACCGCCGGGGGTCGTGTACACGTCGGTCAGCACCCACCACTGCTCGGCCTTGATGTACGCCTCTTCGTAGAGCTCGCGCTGTGCGGCGTGCAGCGGGTTCTCCCCTGGCACGTCGAGCAGTCCGGCCGGGATCTCCCACAGCCGTTGCCGCACGGGGTGCCGGTACTGGCGCAGCACCACGACCCGGTCCTCGGCGTCGAGGGCGAGGACGGCGACCGACCCGGGATGCACCTGGTAGTCCCGGCGGACGACCGAGCCGTCGGGCATGACCACCTCGTCGGTGCGGACGCTGGTCTTCTTGCCCTGGAACGGGACCTCGGTCGCGGTCACCTGCCATTCCTCGGCGGTGTCCTCGATGCTCCTGGCGCTGTCGGCGCTGTGCATGTGTCTTTGCCCTCCCGCAAACGGAAACCGGGGTGGAGATCTCATAGGGATCTCCACCCCGGTCAACGGTAATGCCTGTGCTCTACTCGCCCGACTGACGCTCCACAGCGGCCTTCACCAGACCGGCGAAGAGCGGGTGCGGACGGGTCGGACGGGACCGCAGCTCCGGATGGGCCTGGGTGGCGACCAGATAGGGATGCGTCTCGCGCGGGTACTCGACGTACTCGACCAGCTTGTTGTCCGGGCTGGTCCCGGAGAAGACGATGCCCGCCTTCTTCTCCAGTTCTGCGCGGTAGGCGTTGTTCACCTCGTAGCGGTGGCGGTGGCGCTCCTCGACGTAGGGCTGGCCGTCGTAGACCTCCCGGACGATCGAGCCTTCGGCGAGCTTGGCCGGATAGAGGCCGAGCCGCATGGTGCCGCCGAGGTCGCCCGCGCCCTCCACATAGGCCAACTGCTCCTCCATGGTGGAGATCACCGGGTGAGCGGTCGTCGGTTCGAACTCGGTGGAGTTGGCGTCGGGGATCTCCGCGAGGTTGCGGGCGGCCTCGATGACGATGCACTGGAGACCCAGGCAGAGCCCGAGCAGCGGGATCTTGTTCTCACGGGCGTACTGGATGGCGCCGACCTTGCCGCTGACGCCGCGGTCGCCGAACCCACCGGGGATGCAGATCCCGTCCACGTCGGACAGTTGGCCCTTGGCACCGGCCGGGGTCTTGCACTCGTCGGACGGGACCCACTTGACCTTGACGCGGGCCTTGTTGGCGAAGCCTCCGGCGCGCAGTGCCTCGGTCACCGAGAGATAGGCGTCGGGCAGGTCGATGTACTTGCCGACCAGGGCGATCTTGACCTCGTGGTCGGGGTTGTGCACCCGGTCCAGCAGATCGGCCCAGGTCGTCCAGTCCACGTCGCGGAAGGGCAGGTCGAGCTTGCGGACCACATAGGCGTCGAGGCCCTCGGTGTGGATGACCTTGGGGATGTCATAGATGGAGGGAGCGTCGGGGCAGGCGATGACCGCCGCCTCGTCCACGTCGCACATCAGCGAGATCTTGCGCTTGATGGCGATCGGCACCTCACGGTCCGCGCGCAGCACGATCGCATCTGGCTGGATACCGATGTTGCGCAGCGCGGCGACGGAGTGCTGCGTGGGCTTGGTCTTCAGCTCACCGGACGGACCGATGTAGGGCAGCAGGGAGATGTGGACGACGAAGACGTTGTCCCGGCCGACCTCGTGGCGGACCTGACGGACGGTCTCCAGGAACGGCAGTGACTCGATATCGCCCACCGTGCCACCGACCTCGGTGATCACGACGTCGACGTCGTCGGTCGCCATCCGACGGATGCGGTGCTTGATCTCGTTGGTGATGTGCGGGATGACCTGGACGGTGTCGCCGAGGTATTCGCCGCGCCGCTCCTTGGCGATCACCTGGGAGTAGACCTGGCCGGTGGTGACGTTGGCCGAGCCATCGAGATCGACGTCGAGGAAGCGCTCGTAGTGGCCGATGTCGAGGTCGGTCTCGGCGCCGTCGTTGGTGACGAACACCTCACCGTGCTGGAACGGGTTCATCGTTCCGGGGTCGACGTTCAGATAGGGGTCGAGCTTCTGCATGGTGACCCGCAGTCCCCGCGCCTTCAGCAGCGCGCCCAGGCTGGAGGCCGTGAGGCCCTTGCCGAGGGAGGAGGCGACACCCCCGGTGACGAAGATGTGCTTGGTCGTCACGGATGACAAGGATCGTGTCGGCATCGCCAAGAGGGGGCTCCCGTGGTCGCGAGGTGAAGTGTGCGTACCGGCGTCCCGTGCTGTTCTGGGGAGTGCCGTCGCTGCGGTTGCGGGGCTCCTGATGTTGCACAGGCCGGCCACCGGTCCACGGGGTACCAGGGTATCAGCGACCGCGGGAGACTGCTTCCGGCCACGCGCACCCACTTGCGCACCTCCCTCAACAGAGGATCACCCATGGCTCACCCGTTCGGCGTAGTCGCGTTGTCGAGATCGCCACGCGGACCTCTTCGGTGCGTCGTATCCTGCTCGGACACTCGCTCTGCCGAGCGATGCAAAAGGGCGCGCTAAGCGCATCGAGCAGGGCGGCAGTGGGCGACGTGGGACAGGCCACAAGCGACATCCCGCACGTCAACCCGTAAGCCTTCTGCTCGTCAACCACCCTTGACCGCAGCAGCAAGCGCCCCACGGGGCGGACGTGGCCGTTCGACTGGAGATGCACGTGGCCGGGCGCATCGAGGATTACGCACTCATCGGGGACATGCAGACAGCTGCGCTGGTCTGCCGGGACGGCACTGCCGACTGGCTGTGCCTGCCCCGTTTCGACTCGCACGCTGTTTTTGCCGGACTCCTCGGGACCGAGGAACACGGCTTTTGGAGACTGGGCCCGGCCCACTCCAAGAACGAGGAACCACCGGCCGCCGACCGGCGCCGCTATCGCGGTGACTCCCTGATCCTGGAATCGGAGTGGGACACCCCGCGCGGCACGGTCCGCGTGATCGACTTCATGCCGCCTCGCGACGGCGCGCCCCAGCTGATCAGGATCGTGGAGGGCGTCAGCGGACGGGTCAAGATGCGTTCGGCCCTGCGGATGCGCTTCAGCTACGGCCGGATCACCCCCTGGGTGCACAAGGTCGACGGGCGCACCGTCGCGGTGGCCGGACCGGACTCGGTCTGGTTGGACACCGACAGGGAGACCTACGGAGAGGATCTGACGACCTACTCCGACTTCACCGTCGGACCGGGCGAGCGGGTGGCCTTCACCATCAGCTGGCAGCCCTCGCACCGCACCCCGCCCGCGCTCCCGGAGCCCGAGGCGTCGCTGACGGCGACCGCGGACTTCTGGCACGAATGGGTGGAGCACTGCACGTACCACGGCCCCTACCGCGAGGCCGTCGTCCGTTCGCTGATCACGCTCAAGGCGCTGACCTACGCGCCGACCGGCGGGATCGTCGCCGCCCCGACCACCTCCCTGCCCGAGGAGATCGGCGGCGTACGGAACTGGGACTACCGGTACACCTGGCTCCGGGACGCGGCGATCACGCTGTCCTCGCTGCTGCGCACCGGATACCGGGAGGAGGCGAGGGCGTGGCGCGAATGGCTGCTGCGCGCGGTCGCGGGCGACCCGGAGAACCTCCAGATCATGTACGGCATCGCCGGCGAGCGCGAGCTCGGTGAAGCCGAACTGGACTGGCTGCCCGGGTATGAGAACTCCACCCCGGTACGCGTCGGCAACGGAGCCGCCCATCAGCTCCAGCTCGACGTCTACGGAGAGGTCACCGAGGCACTGCACCTGGCCCATATGACGGGTCTGGCGCGCAATGACTACGCCTCGCTGCTCCAGCTCAAGCTGATCCAGTACCTGGAGGACCACTGGACGGAGCCGGACGAGGGCATCTGGGAGGTCCGCGGACCGCGGCGCCACTTCGTGCACTCCAAGGTGATGGCGTGGGTCGCCGTCGACCGGACGATCAAGCTGATCGAGTCGGGCGACGCGGACGGGCCGGTGGAACGGTGGAGGCAGCTGCGCGAGGACATCCACCGCGATGTCTGCGAGAAGGGGTACGACCCCGAACGCAACACGTTCACGCAGTCCTACGGTTCCAAGGAACTGGACGCCTCGCTGCTCCTCATCCCGCAGATGGGCTTCCTGCCGCCCGACGACAAGCGGGTCATCGGCACCATCGAGGCCATCCAGCGCGAGTTGTCCACGGAGGACGGCTTCGTGCTGCGCTACCCGACCGCGGGCGCGGACGCCGGCGTCGACGGTCTCGCGGGTGACGAGGGCGCGTTCCTCGCCTGCTCCTTCTGGCTCGCGGACGACCTCGCGATGATCGGAAGGGTCGACGAGGCGCGCAAGCTCTTCGAGAAGCTCCTCTCCCTCCGCAACGACCTCGGCCTCCTCGCCGAGGAATGGGACTCCAAGCACCAGCGGCAGGTCGGGAACTTCCCACAGGCGTTCAGCCATGTCCCGCTGATCGACACGGCACTGCGGCTGACGGCCTCCGGAGCGTACGGGGGCTGACATCCCCCTGAGTCCGTCAAGCAGTCCGCCGGCAGGCCGCTGGCAGGGGCTGGCACCGCCGACCGACCCCGGGCGGGGACCGTTCAACCGATCGGTCCCCGCCCTTCGGGCTTACGATGGAAAGGTCTCGTAGCGCCCTCGGAAGGGGGCACACCATGGCGCCCCAAGGCGTGGCGGAGGCATCGCTCAGAAGTCTTCGCCAGCAACTGACAGGCGAGGTCATCATCCCCGGCGACACCGGGTACGACGAGGCCCGCACCGTCTTCAACGGAATGATCGATCGGCATCCCGCCGTCATCGCCCAGTGCCACGATCCGACCGACGTGTCCCACGCCGTCCGGTTCGGTCGCAATCACGATCTGGCCATCGCGGTGCGCGGCGGCGGCCACAGCGTCGCCGGAATGGCCAGCAACGACGGCGGACTGGTCATCGACCTGCGCAACCTCCACGACGTGAGCGTCGACCCCGAGGCACTCACCGCCCGGATCGGCGGCGGCGCCACCATGAGCCAGCTGGACCGCGCCACCCAGCCCCACCGACTCGCGACCACCGGCGGCCGGGCGTCCACCACCGGTGTCGGGGGCTTCACCCTCGGTGGCGGATCGGGCTGGCTGGAGCGGAAGTTCGGGCTCGCCTGCGACAACCTGCTCGCCGCCGAGGTGGTGACGGCCGACGGCCGCACCGTCCACGCCAGTGCCGACGAACACCCCGAACTCTTCTGGGCCCTCCACGGCGGGGGCGGGAACTTCGGCGTGGCCACCTCGCTCACCCTCGCCCTGCATCCCCTGCCCGCGTTCTCCATGGCCCTGCTGCTCTTCCTCCCCGAGGACGGGCCCGAGGCCGTCCGCGCCTTCCGCGACTTCGTGGACACCGCGCCCGATTCCATCGGCGGCGCCGTGATCTACCTGACCGGACCGCCCGAGCCGTTCGTGCCCGAGGACCTGGTGGGTTCTCTGGTCTGCGGGGTCCTCGTCACGCACACCGGCCCGGAGGCCGAGATCCGTGAACTCGCAGCACCTCTGATCGCGCTCCCGCACGAGAGCGAGGTCATCTCCGACATCCCCTACGCCGATCTCCAGTGCATGCTGGACGATCCCCCGGGGATGCGGAACTACTGGTCGGCCGAGTACCTGGGCGGCTTCCCCGACGACGCCATCGCCACCTTCTGCGAGCTGGCCGGCGCCATGCCCGTACCGACGGGGTCGCAGCACATCATGTTCCCGATGGGTGGCGCGGTCGCCCGTGGCCCGGACACCTCCGACGAGGTCGGCGACTACCCGGTGCCCTGGCGCACCTCGCCCTGGGCGGTGCACCCCTTCGGCGTCTGGGAGGACGCGTCGGACGACGACCGCACTCGCCGATGGGTCCGCGGTGTCCGCGGCGAGATGGAACCCTGGTCGGCCGGATCGGTCTATCTGAACTTCATCGGGTACGAGGGTCAGGAGCGGGTCGTGGCCTCCTTCGGTGAGGAGAACTACCGGCGACTGGTCGCGGTCAAGGCCGCCTACGACCCGGACAACATCTTCCGGCTCAATCACAACATCAAGCCGACGGCGTCACCCTCCGCTGTCGCCGCCTGAGCCCGTCCGACCTCATCACCGCCTGGCCCTGGCCGGGCGGTGGGGCCCGGGTTGTACGGGAATGCCCCCGCCCGGGTAGCGTCCGAAGCCGATGGGGAAGACCCGTACGGACCGAGGAAGCAACGAGGCGGCACATCTGTGGAGACCCAAGGCGAGCCCCAGGGCGGCATCACCGTGCGACGGGCGCTTGAACTGCCCGGGCTGCGCTCCGGGCTGCCGGAGATCGTCGCCGGAGCGGAACGGCTCCAGCGCACCGTGCGCTGGGTGCACACGGGCGAGGTCCCCAACATCGCCTCGCTCCTCAAGGGCGGTGAACTCCTGCTCACCACCGGCATCGGCATCGGCACCCGCCCCGCAGAACAGCGCGCCTTCGTGCGCCAACTGGCCGAACGCAGGATCGCCGCGCTCGTGGTGGAACTCGGCCCCCGCTTCAGCAGACTCCCCTCGGCGATCGTCGACACCGCACGCGCGGCCGGACTGCCCCTGGTCCAACTGCACCGGGAAGTCCCGTTCGTCACCGTCACCGAGGAGATCCACACCGAGATCGTCAACGGGCACTACGCCCTGCTCCGCCGCGCCGAAGAGGTGCACCGGCGCTGTACCGAGGTGCTCCTCGGTGGCGGCGGGGTCCCCCAGGTCCTGCGGATCCTCGCCGACTTCACCACCAACCCCATCTTCCTGGAGACCCCGGACGGGCAGTTGCTCTACGCGGCCGGCCCCGGCACGGGACCGAGCGGCGCGGACCCGCTCCAGGTCTGGGAAGGGGTGCGCGGTCAGCGGGCTGCCCGTGAGTCGCCGCCCGCCGGAACCGTCGTGGTGGACGTGCCCGGCGGCGGACAGGGCGCCGCTGCCGTACGCGCCCGACTGGTCCTGCCCGCCGTCGGCTCACCCCTGCTGACCGTGCACCGCATGGCCGCCGAGCGGGCGGCCGGACTGCTTGCCGTCGTCCTGATGCAGGCCAAACAGGAGGAGGAGTTGGCCGCCCGCGGGCGCGGCGACTTCCTCACCGACCTCGCGGAAGGGCGGATCTCCGCCGACGCAGCCCCGGCCCAGGCGAGGGTCCTCGGCTTCAAGCCGGGCGACAGCGCCCTGATGCCCGTCGTCATGCGCATGGCCTCGGACCTCGCACCGTCCGGAAACTGGGCACTGCTCGCCCGGGCGGTGCTGGAGGAACTGTCGGCGGTCGGGGTCCCCGTACTGCTCGGGGTACGCCCCATCGAAGGACGGGTCCCGTTGCTCGTGGCGCTGAGGACGCCGTCCGAGCGGTCCCTCGTCGCCGACCGGGTGGCGACCGCCCTGCGAGCGGGTGTGGAACGGGCCGGGCTGGAGCGTGCGGGAGCACATCCGCCCGTCGTGGTCGTCGGCGTCGCCGGTGGCTGGGCCGCCGCCTCCGCCGGACTGCGCCACGCCGCCGAGACCGCGACCGCCGCACAGGGCCTCACCGACCGTCCCTGGTACGACGCCCGCCGCCTCGACACGGACCTGCTCCTGTGGCGGCTGCGGGACCACCCCGACCTCGCCGCCTTCGTGGAACGCACCATCGGCCCCTTGCGGGACCATGACGCCACCTCGCGTCCGCCCCTGCTCCCCACTCTGGAGAGCTATCTGGCCCATGCGGGGCGCAAGGCCGAGACGGCGCGCGAACTGCATCTGAACCGTCAGACGCTCTACAACCGTCTGGCCCGCATCTCCGAACTCCTGGGTACGGACCTGGACGACCCGCAGACGGTCCTGGCACTGGGGCTCGCCCTGCGGGCCCGTCGTCACGCGGGGTGACACGGCGGGTTGCCCCTGACGCTGCCCCACCTCACCGGTGGCCCCGTCGGCTCACCGGCCGGGGCAGCGCCGGGCTCAGGAGAGCAACTCGTCGTACACGCTCAGCACCTGCGCCACCGTTTCGTCCTCGGTCTGCCAAGTCGACGCCTGCACCCGGCCCGCCCTGGCCAGTTCCCCGCGGCGCGTCGCATCCATCAGCAGTCGGGTCACCGCGTCCGCGAGCGCCGGCGCATCGCCGTAGGGAATGAGTTCGGCGGCGTCCCCCACGAGTTCGGGCACCCCGCCGACGGCCGTGGCCACCAGGGGCACTCCCAGCCGCAGTGCCTCCTGGGCGAGGACGGAGCGGGCCTCCCACCGACTGGGCAGAACGGCGATGTCCGCCGCTGCAAGGAGGTCACTGATGTCGTCCCTGCGGCCCACCAGCCGAACGGGCAGGGCCTCCGCCTCGATGCGCTGCTGAAGGGGCTCCCGCTGCGGCCCCTCCCCCGCGATCACAACCAGGGGCACCGGGTCCAAGTCCTGCCAGAGACGGGCCGCGTCCAACAGCGTCTCGTATCCGCGATGAGGGTCCAGACTGCCCACCGCCATGATCAACGGCCGATCGGCGACCCCAAGCTCCGCCCTGGCGCGTCCCTCGGCCGCACAGGAGCAGCCGCGCGGGGCGGGCAGTGAGGCGGGAGCGAGCCGGGCGTCGCGAGCGCCGTGGTGACGGGCCCGGTCCACGAGTTCGGAGCACGTGCCCAGCACGACGGCCGCCGCCCGGGCCGCCTTGCGTTCCATCAGCCGCAGCATATGTCCGCGGGCGCCGCCGTGCTGGCCACGGGTGTGCCAGGTGACGACGAGCGGCACGGGTCGCCCATGCAGGGCCAGCGCCGCACGGGTGGCCGCGTGCAGCCCGTGGGCGTGCACCAGATCGGCTTCGGCGAAGATCTCGCGGAGCGCGCCGACGGTCGTCGGAGCGGCGCGCCGGGGCAGCGACGCGAAGTGGACCCCGGTACCGGGGAAGTCGTAGAGGTGGTTCAGTTCGGCCGGGGCGCACACGGTCACCTGCACACCCCGAGCCACCAGCCCCGCGGCCAGTGATCGGACGTGCGCGCTGCTGCCCGCGCTGCCGCCGCCCAACACCTGGACCGTACGCAGCTGTGTCACTTGCCCAAGAATGCCAGCCCGTACGCACGTTCCGGCACCGTCTCTCTACGCGGAGTGCGGCTTCGTGGGTACGGGATCACTCACATGGGTGAATGGAGCGGCCTATGACTCACCGCGCGCTGCCGCCAACAGTTCCTCGGCATGGGCCCGGGCGGTCTGTGAGTCCTCCTGGCCCGCCAGCATCCGGGAGAGTTCACGGACCCGGTCCTCCCCTTCCAGGACCGTCACTCCGCTTCGGGTGACGGAACCGTCGTGAGTCTTCTCCACCAGCAGTTGACGGTCCGCGAAAGCCGCGACCTGCGGCAGGTGGGTGACGACGACGACCTGCGCCGTCTTCGCGAGCTTGGCCAGCCGCCGGCCGATCTCGACCGCCGCCTTGCCCCCGACACCGGCGTCGACCTCGTCGAAGAGATAGGTCGGAACGGGGTCGGTTCCGGCGAAGACGACTTCAACGGCGAGCATGACGCGCGACAGTTCACCACCGGACGCCCCCTTGGCGATGGGCCGCGGTGGCGCGCCCGGGTGCGGTGCGAGCAGCAGTTCCACCTCGTCCGCGCCGTGCGGGCCGTACGCCACCGTACGACCGCTCACCTCGATGCCGCCCTCGGTCTCGCTCTGCCGGATCGCGAAGGACACCCTGGCGTGGGGCATGGCCAGCGACGCCAGTTCGGCCGTGACGGCGTCGGCGAAGGTGGCGGCGGCCTTGGTGCGGGCGTCGGTCAACGCCTGGGCGAGCCCGGAGAGTTCGGCGCGCACCAGATCGCGCTCGACGGTGAGTTCGCCGATCCGGTCGTCGTCGCCGTCGAGTTCCGTCAGCCGGGCCGCCCCCTCCTCGGCCCAGGTCAGTACGCGGTCGATGTTCTCGCCGTACTTACGGGTGAGCGCGGTCAGTGTGGCCCTGCGCTCCTCGACTGCGGCCAGCCTTCGGGGATCGGCGTCCAGCCGGTCGGCGTACCCGGCGAGTTCGCCCGCGACATCGCTGAGCAGGATCGAGATCTCGCCGATCCGGTCGGCGAGCCCGGCGAGCGCCGGATCGTGGGAGCGCACGGCGTCCAGGGCCCGCCCGGCGCCGGCGACGAGGGTGGTGGCGTCGACACCCTCGGGGTCTTCGGGGTTACCCACGAGTGCGGTGTGCGCGACGGTGGCCGCCGAGGCGAGCGCTTCGGCGTGTCCCAGCCGTTCGGCCTCGGTGGCGAGCTCGCGGTCCTCGCCGGCACGGGGCTCGACCGAGGCGATCTCGTCCAACCCGAAGCGCAGCAGATCCGCTTCCTGGGCCCGCTCACGGGCACGGGTGGTCAGTTCGTCGAGCTCGGTGGAGAGGGCGCGCAGTCGGCGGTAGGCGGTGGAGTACTGGGCGAGGGGCTCGCTGACCGCGGCACCCGCGTAACGGTCGAGCGCCTCACGCTGCCGGGACGGACGGAGCAGTCCCTGCTGATCGGTCTGGCCGTGGACGGCGACGAGTTCGTCGGCGAGTTCGGCCAGGACGCCGACGGGCACGGAACGGCCGCCGATGTGGGCGCGGGAGCGCCCCTCGGCCGACACGGTCCTGCTGATGAGGAGGGTGCCCTCGTCGAGTTCGGCGCCGGCTTCCTCCGCACGCAGTGCCGCGGCCCCGCCGGGGCGCACCCCGATGCGTCCCTCCACGACAGCGGACTTGGCACCGAGCCGCACCAGTGCGGGGTCCGCCCGTCCGCCGAGCAGCAGCCCGAGGCTGGTGACGACCATGGTCTTGCCCGCGCCTGTCTCACCGGTCACCGCGGTGAAGCCGGGCGACAGCTCGACGACAGCGTCGTCGATGACCCCGAGCGACCGTATCCTCATCTCCTCCAACACGGACACGACCATACGAGGTTTCGTCCCGGGGGCGCGACGCGGACCCACCCGACATCGCCCACCAGGACCGTGTACGAGGGATGTCCGACCTCTGGTGCGTCCCTATATGCCCCGATTGCGCTCCGATCCATGTCGAGCACGCGCCCAGACGAACGGGTCATGACAGCGGGAGCACGGTTGGGGAGCCGCGGATCGCTCCCGTCCTCGGACCCGTACACGGCTGAGGTGTTCAGCCGCTCGAACTCATCGCGGTCGACGACACACCGTTCCAGCACATCCGTTCGATGGTGTCCGTCCATGCGCCGTCGGACGACGAGCGGACCATTCGGGACTCCCAGCTGCTGGGGACAGTGGGTCAGTGAGGGGGTGGTGCGCCCCGCCAGCCTGAGACGGGTAGGGCGAACTTGGCCACCAGACGGTCCGTGAACGACGCGTGGTGAAGGCGCGCCAGCCGAACGGGCACCGCCCCGCGGCGCACCTCGACCCTGGCTCCCGGCGGCAGATCCACGGTTCGGCGCCCGTCGCACCAGAGCACACCGTGCGGGGTGTGGGGCTGCACCTCGACCGCGAGAACCGAGTCGGGTGAGGTGACGAGCGGTTTGGCGAAGAGCGCATGGGCACTGATGGGAACCATCAGCAGCGCTTCCACCTCGGGCCAGACCACCGGGCCGCCGGCGGAGAAGGCGTACGCGGTCGAACCGGTCGGGGTGGCGCACACGATGCCGTCGCAACCGAAAGCGGTCACCGGTCTACCGTCGATCTCCAGCACGACTTCGAGAATCCGGTCCGGGGACACCTTCTGCACGGCGGCTTCGTTGAGCGCCCAGTCCCGGTGCACTATGTCGCCGTTGCGGTGCACGACGACGTCGACGGTCATCCTCTCCTCGACCTCGTACGCCCTGCTGACGACGCGGTCGACGACCTGGTCGAGGTCGTCGCGTTCGGCTTCGGCGAGGAAGCCGACCCGGCCCAGGTTGACGCCGAGCATGGGGACCCCGGAGGCGCGGGCGAACTCGGCACCGCGCAGCAGGGTGCCGTCGCCGCCCAGGACGATGAGCAGTTCACAACCGTCCAGGGCGTCAGGGGTCGCGGTGGGGACCGTCTCGACGGCGGAGGGCAGAGGCAGGTCAGCGGCCTCGGCCGCGAGCACGCGCACGCTCAGGCCGTTGCGCAGCAGCCCTTGGACGACGAGTTCGGCACTGCGGATGGCGGCGGGGCGCCCCGTGTGTGCGAGCAGGAAAACGGTGCGTTGGGTGGTTGCTGCTGTTGTGGTCAACGAGGTCCTTCCGCCACGGCACGATCGACATCGGCCGGATCGACGCTGGGCGCGCCGGCCCGGAGCCAGAGAAAGTATTCGACGTTTCCGGAGGGGCCGGGCAGTGGACTGGCGGTGACTCCGAGCACACCGAGGCCCAGTTCGGCGGCGCGGCCGGCGACGGCGAGCACGGTTTCCTTGCGGAGGTCGGGGCTGCGGACGACTCCGCCGGTGCCGAGCCGGTCCTTGCCCACCTCGAATTGGGGCTTGACCATGAGGACGAGATCGGCGCCGGGGGCGGTGCAGCGGACCAGCGCGGGCAGGACGAGCCCGAGCGGGATGAACGACAGATCGCCGACGACCAGGTCCACCGGGGTGTCGTCGATCGCCTCCAGGGTCAGTTCGCGCACGTTCGTCCGGTCCTTGACCGTGACGCGCTCATCGCTCTGGAGAGACCAGGCGAGTTGTCCGTACCCGACGTCGACGGCCACCACATGGGCCGCGCCCGTACGCAGCAGGACATCCGTGAATCCTCCGGTCGAGGCTCCGGCGTCCAACGCGCGGCGTCCTTCCACCGTCAGTCCCCGGGGCATGAAGGCCGCGAGGGCGCCCGCCAGTTTGTGGCCGCCCCGCGAGACGTAGTCGGGGTCGCTGTCGTCGTCGACCACCACGACGGCGGCACTGGTCTCGACCTGGGTGGCGGGTTTGGTCGCGGTGGTGCCGCCGACGGTGACCCGCCCTGCGGCGATCAACTGGCTGGCGTGCTCGCGTGAGCGCGCGAGTTTGCGGCGTACCAGTTCGGCGTCGAGACGGCGGCGGGCGACTCCTGCCACGTGCGGTTCAGCTCCTGTGGTCGTACGGGGGTGACTGCGGTCCGGGTGCGAAGGGCCCCGGTTGTGGTGTGTCGAGTGCGGTCAGTGTGTCCCGTAGACCGCGGTGTACATCCTCGTACACCGCGAGGTGTCCATCCGCCGGCAGGTGGTCGGCGTCGGCCAATCGCTGCAGGACCGCGTCCACGGCGGTGTTGCCGGTGGACGCCCGGGGGATGCCGAGCGGAGCGGGCACAGCCGGATCGCCGGTCCCGGTCTCACCGTCACTCCCGGTCCCGACCTCGGCCTCGGTCCCGCCCCCGGCCTCGGCCTCGGTCTCGGTGGGAACGGTCGGCGACGCAGGCTGCGGGCTCCCATTGGGTGCCGCGAGCGGTCCATGGGCGCCCGACCCCACGCCTGCTCCCGCCGCGGTGTGCACCCGCGGCGGGCGGTCAGTGGGGTCCGGGATCAAGTCGCTCATGCCCAGACGCTACCGCGAAGCGCTGCGGTACCGTCGCTCCTGATGGCGACGACGGAAGAGTGCCGCAGCGCGCTCAAAAAACTCAGTGACAACCTCGCGCAGGCGGATGACGACAGCAGCGCCCGGGGCGCGGCTGCGCTCAACCGCTCCCTCAGCTGCCACATCCGGGACTTGGACACGACGTTCGTCGGCCGTCTCCAGGACGGCCGGATCGAGGTCACGGACACAGTGGCCGGCCCACCGCGCGACAAGGCCCAGATCCGATTGGCGATGACGGGTGACGATCTCGTGGCCCTGGTCGAGGGACGGCTCAACTTCGCGAAGGCGTGGGCTTCCGGCCGGGTTTCCCTGGAAGCCGGGTTCCGCGATCTGCTGCGGCTGAGGACCCTGCTCTAGGGGCGTCAGTCGGTGAAACAACTCCCGAGCACCGGCCCGGGGCGGCCTCAGAGCGTCTTCGCAGGCGCACGCCTGCGGGCGACGGGCACCACCAGCGGCGTACCGGACTCGGGGTCTTCGATGACCTGACTCCTGACCTGGAAGACGGTCTCCACCAACTCGGCGGTCACGACATCCGACGGGGCGCCTTCGGCAACGACCTTGCCGTTGTGCAGGGCGATGAGGTGGGTGGCGTAACGGGCCGCCTGGTTGAGGTCGTGGAGTACCGCGACGAGGGTGCGCCCCTGGTTCTCGTGGAGTTCGGCGCACAGGTCGAGCACTTCGAGTTGGTGCTGGATGTCGAGGAAGGTCGTCGGCTCGTCCAGGAGCAGCAGCGGGGTCTGCTGGGCGAGGGCCATGGCGATCCAGACGCGCTGGCGCTGACCACCGGAGAGTTCGTCGACGTACCGCTCGGCCAGTTCACCGACGCCGGTGGCCTCCATCGACTCCTGCACGATGCGTTCGTCCTCGGGCGACCACTGCCTCAGGAGCCCCTGGTGGGGGTAGCGGCCACGGGCGACGAGATCGGCGACGGTGATCCCGTCGGGGGCGATCGAGGACTGGGGGAGCAACCCCAGCGTCTTGGCCACCTTCTTCGCCGGCATGGAGTGGATGACCTGGCCGTCCAGCAGCACCCTGCCCTGGCTGGGCTTGAGCATCCGGGAGAGCGCGCGGAGCAGGGTGGACTTGCCGCAGGCGTTGGGTCCGACGATCACGGTGAAGGAGTTGTCCGGTATGTCGACCGACAGGTTCTCGGCGATGATCCGCTGGTCATAGCCGAGGGTGACGGACTCCGCGGTGAGACGCTGCATGGTGGTACTCCTGGATCGATGATGCGTTGTACGGGCGGGCCTGCCGGGGTCTGCGGGACTCATACGCGTCCCGCCCGCCGCTCGGCGACCAGCAGCCACAACAGATAGCAGCCGCCCAGAACCGCCGTCACCACGCCCACGGGAAGTTGCCGGTCACCGAAGGCCGAGGTGGCGACCAGATCGGCGGTCAGCAGCAGTGCGGCACCCATCGCCGCAGCGGCGGCGAGGTTGGGTCCCGGGGAGCGGGTCAGCCTCCGGGCGAGTTGGGGCGCGCTGAGCGCGACGAAGGCGATGGGGCCCGCGGCGGAAGTGGCGAAGGCCATCAGCAGGACACCCGCCCCCATCAGGACGAGGCGGGCGCGTTCCACCGGAACGCCGAGGGCGTAGGCGGCGTCGTCGCCCATCTCCAGCATCCGCAGGGGACGCGCGTACGCGGCCACCAGCGGCACCAGGATGAGCGTCGATACCAACAGCGGCCAGACCTGCTCCCAGTCGCGCCCATCGAGCGAGCCGGTGATCCACAACACGGCGCGGGCCGCGTCCACCAGGCTCGCCTTGGTGAGGAGGTAGTGGTTGACGGCGGTCAGGACGGCGGCGGCGCCGATGCCGACGAGGACCAACCGGTATCCGTGGACCCCGCGCTTCCACGCCAGGAGGTAGATCACGACTCCGGTGGCGAGACCACCGATGATGGCTCCGCCGGCGACGGCGACGGCGCTGCCCTGGAAGAGCACGATCACGACGAGCGCGCCGACGGCGGCGCCCTGACCGAACCCGATGACGTCGGGGCTGCCCAACGGGTTGCGCGAGAGGGACTGGAAGATCGTGCCGCTGAGGGCCAGGCAGGCCCCGACGAGGAGCCCGACGATGACCCGCGGCAGCCGCAGGTCCATGATGATGAACTCGTGGGCGGCCGAGCCGTTGCCCAGCAGGGTGGCGATCACATCGGCCGCCGAGATCGGGAAGTCCCCGCTGCCGATCAGAACCACGCCCGCACCGAAGGCGGCGACGAGCAGCAGCACGACGACCAGGATCGCCCGGGGATCGGCACGTACGGAGAGGCCGCCCGCGGTGCGCACGGCCTTCACCGAACCCGTGGTCCGGTGGGGGTCGCCCGTTGTTTTCGCGGTGGGCACCGCTGTCACCTTGCTCATAGCTGGGCCAGCTTCTTGCGACGGACGAGTTGGATGAAGACGGGTCCGCCGATCACCGCGGTGACGATCCCGACCTGGAGCTCTCCGGGGCGGGTGACGACTCGCCCGATCACATCGGCACCCAACAGGAGCACGGGGGCGAGTACGGCCGCGTACGGGAGGACCCACCGCATGTCCGGCCCGGTGATGGCGCGGACCAGGTGCGGGATCATCAGCCCGACGAAGATGATGGGCCCGCAGGCCGCGGTCGCCGCTCCGCACAGCAGGGTGACGCTCAACATGGCGATGGCACGGGTGCGCCCGAGATGGGCGCCGAGCGAGCGTGCGGTGTCATCGCCGAGTTCCATCGCGTTGAGCGAGCGGGCCAGCCCGAGGGCGAGCAGCGCCCCGAGGCCGATGAACGGCAGCACCTTGCCGATGATCGACATATCGGCTGAGGCCAGCGAACCGACCGTCCAGAACCGGAGTCGATCGAGCGCGGCCGAGTCCAGGAGCTGTACGGCGTTGACGTACCCGTAGAGGGCCGCGGTGGCGGCCGTTCCGGCGAGGGCGAGCCGCACGGGTGTGGCGCTGCGACTTCCGCCGAGGATGTAGACGATCACCGAGACCACGGCCGCGCCGACGAAGGCGAACCAGACATAGCCGGTGAACGAGGTCACACCGAGGAAGCTGATCGCGGAGACGACGGCAGCGGATGCCCCCGCGTTCACACCGAGGAGTCCGGGTTCGGCCAGGGGGTTGCGGGTGAGGGCCTGCATCACGGCTCCGGCGAGCCCGAGCGCCACCCCCACGATCAGCCCCAAGAGGGTCCGGGGTATGCGCACTTCGCGGATGAGCACCCCGTGCTTGCCGCCCGTGCTGTCGAAGAGACCGTCCCACACAGCGGCGATCGGAATCGGTTTGGCGCCGACGGCGACGCTCGCAAGGCAGACCAGCACCAGTACGCCCAGGGCTGCGAGCAGCCCTACGGCACGCATGGCATGACGATTTCGTGGTTCGGGCGCGGCTATCTTCTTCACGCCGTCAGGGGGACTGTCGACCAACACAAGGTTAGGTTAGCCTACCCTCTCAATCGATTCGCCCGCTTGCCGACATCCCCATCGAAAGTCAACGCATGCCTCACTCGCCCATGTCTCGTCGCCGTCTCCTCGCCTCCGCCGGCGCGCTGGGCATCGGAGCCCTCCTCACCGCCTGCGGAGAGGACGACAAGTCCTCCTCGACCAAGGGCGGCAGCTCCTGGAGCTTCAAGGACGACCGCGGCAAAGTTGTCAAAACCGCGAAGAAGCCGCAGAACCTCGTCGCCTACATCAGCACTGCCGCCGCGCTCTACGACTACGGAGTCGAGTGCAAGGGCGTCTTCGGCCCGAGCAAGCCGGTGAACGGCAAGCCCAACCCCCAGGCCGGAAAGCTCGATGTCTCCAAGACGACGAGCCTCGGCGAGGCATGGGGCGAGTTCAGCATCGAGAAGTACACGGCGCTCCAGCCCGATCTGCTGATCAGCAACATGTTCCCGCCGCCCGCCCTCTGGTTCGTACCCGAGGAGAGCGCGAAGAAGATCGAATCGGTGGCGCCCTCGATCGGTATCGCGGGTGCCCACAAGTCCCTCCTCGAACCACTGCGCAGGTACGAGGAGTTGGCCAAGGCCCTCGGCGGTGACCTTGAGTCCGCGCAGGTCACCCAAGCCAAGGCGCGCTTCAAGGCCGCAGAGGCGGCCGTGCGCAAGGCGGCAGCCGCCAACCCCGGGCTCAAGGTCCTCGCCATGAGCGGCGACAGCGAGCAGCTGTACGCGGCCGTACCTGACTCCTACTGCGACCTGAACTACTTCAAGGACCTCGGGGTGGAGATCATCGAGGGCAAGAAGAGCGATGAGTGGGGCTTCTGGGAGTTCCTCAGCTGGGAGAACGCCGACAAGTACCACGCCGATCTCATCATGATCGACAACCGTTCCACCGCCCTGCCTGCCGCGGACATGCTGAAGAAGCCGACCTGGGCCGGGCTCCCCGCCATCAAGGCCGGCCAGACCGTGCCCTGGTCCATGGAGGAACGTTACAGCTACGCCGGTTTCGCGCCCGTCCTGGAGCAACTCGCCGCCGCCATCACCCGGTCGAAGAAGCTGACTCCGTAGCCGACGCCACGCTTCAGCTCACTCGGTTCGTCCTCTTCTTCCCTTGCCATGTCCTCTCCCCGGCACGACACCCGGTTCGCCCGTAGCCGGGCCGGGGAGAGGACATGGCACGAAGGGCGAACGCCCAGCGCGTCAACTCCTCGTTCCCCAACGCGGGCCAGAGCGCGGCCTCCGGCTACGGCTACGGCTACGGCTACGGCGAACGCAACCGGACCCCGATCCAAACGACGGAGCCCCTACAGCCCCAGCCGGGTCAACGCCTTCGCCGTCTCCCCATCGAACACACCGTCGCCCGCCCGGCTCCAGGCCGCCGCACACAACGCCCGCAGACCGTCCAGGACATCGCCGTCACCGTCCAGCACGAGTTCACCGTCCCGCACGGCCGCGGTCCATTCCGAGCAGGCGAACGCCTCGCCGACCGGGGACACTTCGGGCTGGCCGATGAGCAGCCCGCGCAGATCGGCGTCCACATAGGTCGGTCGGTGCTCGGGCCTCGCCACCAACAGCTGTGCGGCATCCGTCACGCCGGTGAGCACCAGGAGCGAGTCCACCGCACCGTTGAAGGCGCCTTCGATGTCCGTATCCAGCCGGTCGCCCACCACCAGCGGCTTCCGCGCCCCCGTCCGCAGAATCGTCTCCCGGTGCATGGGCGGCAATGGCTTGCCCGCCACCTGCGGCTCCGCACCGGTGGCGATCCGCACCACCTCGACCGCAGCCCCGTTGCCGGGGGCGATCCCCCGCCCGCTGGGAATCGTGAGATCGGTGTTGGACGCGAACCACGGCACACCGCGCGCAATCGCGTAGCACGCCTCCGCGAACCGACCCCAGGGCAGTTCGGGCCCCCCGTACCCCTGCACCACCGCGGCGGGGTCGTCATCGGCCGAATCCACCGGCTCCAGACCCCGTTCGCGCAGCGCGACCCGCAGTCCCTCGCCACCGATGACCAGCACACGAGAGCCGGCGGGCACCTGCTCGGAGATCAGCCGGGCAACCGCCTGCGCCGAATTGATCACGTCATCGGCATCAGCGGACAACCCCAGCTCCCGAAGGTGCGCCGCGACCGCATCGGGCGGCCTCAGCGCATTGTTCGTCACGTACGCCAACCGCATCCCGCCCCGCTGCGCCACCAGAAGCGAGTCAACCGCGTGGTCGATCGCCTCGCCACCGGCGTACACCACACCGTCCAGGTCCAACAGAGCGGTGTCGTACGCCTCACTCAGCGCCGTCACACTGCCACTCGGGCCGGTCCTGCTCCGCTGACTCATTCGACTCTGCCCCTCGATCGGCGTCACTCCCCCGATCATCGCTCATCACACTCCACGCATACGATGCACGAATGAACAGCGAAGGTCCCGCGACCAACGACGGTCTGCGTCTGCTCCCCTTCCGCGGACTGCGGTACGTCGCCGAGCGGGTCGGCTCCCTCGCGGCGGTGACCTCGCCCCCGTACGACGTCGTCGTCAGGCCGGACGGGCTGCACCACCTGGAATCCGCGGACCCGTACAACATCGTCCGGCTGATCCTGCCGCAGGCCACGACCCCCGCGGCACGCCACCGCCAAGCAGCCGACACCCTCGCCCGTTGGGAAGCCGAAGGCGTCCTCGCCCAGGACCCGGAGCCCGCCCTCTACGTGTACGAACAGCGTCGGGGTGACGTCCTCCAGCGCGGCGTCATCGGTGCCCTCGCGCTCTCCGAACCGTCGGAAGGCACCGTCCTCCCCCACGAGGACGTGATGCCCGACATCGTTGCTGACCGTGCCGCCCTGATGCGAGCCACGGGAGCCAACCTGGAACCGTTGCTCCTCACCTACCGAGGCACAGGGGCCGCGACCGGCGCGACGGCCGTCATCGAGCAGACCGTGCAGCGCGCCCCTCTGCTGGCCACCACCACGGAAGACGGCTTCAGCCACCGGCTCTGGTCAGTGACCGACCCCGCCGACCTGGCCGCCGTCCACGCCGATCTCACCGAGCGACAGGCTCTCATCGCGGACGGACACCACCGCTGGGCGACCTACCTCAAACTACGCGCCGAACATCCCGACCCCGGGCCGTGGGGCTACGGCCTGGTCCTCTTGATCGACATGGCCCGGTACCCCCTCCAGGTGCGCGCGATTCACCGGCTGCTGCACCGTTTCCCGGTCCCCCGGGCCCTGGCCGCGCTCAACGGCTCGTTCCGCGTCCAACGCCTGTCGGTACCGCTCCCCGAGGCACTGGAGAGCCTGGCGACGGCGGCGGCGGACGGAAATGCGTTCCTGCTCGCCGGCGACGGAGCCTTCCACCTCGTCGACCGTCCGGAACCGGAACTGCTCGCGCGCACGGTCCCCCACGACCGTCCCACCGCTTGGCGGGAGCTGGACGCGACCATCGTCCACTCCACACTCCTCGATCACCTCTGGAGCATCCCGGACACACCGGAACACATCTCCTACATCCATGAGACCGCCACGGCGGTCGAGCAGGCGGAGCGCACCGGAAGCACTGCGGTCGTGATGCACCCGGTGGAGGAGGAAGTCGTACGCGAGCTGGCGCGCGAGGGCGTGATGATGCCCCGCAAGTCGACGTCGTTCGGGCCCAAGCCCGCGACGGGGTTGGTGCTCAGACGCCTCACCGAGAACTGACAAAGGGGCGGCACCTCAAGGTGCCGCCCCTTTGCTCTCTCCGTCAGTGGCTACGGACGCTCGTCACCCTCGTCGGCGACATCCACGTCGTCCACTACCTCATCCGCCAGGTCCGGCGCGGGCACGTCGTCATTCTCACCGTCGTCACCGTCCTCGCCGTCTTCTTCATCGCCTTCGTCCTCGTCGGTCAACGTCTCGTCGGCCTCGGAAGGACTCTCGGCGTCATGGGCGTCGGTGTGGTCGCCGTCGTCACCGTCAACGTCGATGGCGTCGACGAACTCCACACCATCCATCTCTGCCAACCGGTCCGAAGCATCGGTGACACCGTCCTTGTCGGCCTCCAGCGCCTTGGCAAACCACTCCCGCGCCTCACCCTCACGACCGGCCGCCAAAAGCGCATCGGCATACGCGTAACGCAGCCGCGCGGTCCAGGGCTGTACGGAGTGGGAGGCCAGCTCGGGACTCTGCAAGGTCACGATCGCAGCCTCAAGTTGGTCCATGTCACGACGAGCACCGGCCGCCACGAGACGCATCTCCACCTGGCCCGCCTTGTCGAGCTTCTGGACCTCGGCCTCACCGGCCATCGCCAACGCTCGCTCGGGACGGCCCAGACCCCGCTCGCAGTCAGCCATCACCGGCCACAGCTCCACCCCACCGGTCATCCGTCGCGCCGCACGGAACTCCGCGAGCGCTTCGGTGTACCTCTGGGTGGCGTACGCGGCGAATCCAGCGGCCTCACGGACCGCGGCCACCCTGGACGCCAGACGCAGGGCGATCTTCGAGTACCCATAGGCGAGCTCAGGGTCCTCATCGATCAGCTTGGCCACCATGACCAGGTTCTTGGAGACCTCTTCGGCCAGCCCCTTGGGCAGGCTCATCAGCTCCTGGCGTACGTCCTGGTCGATCTCATCGCCAGTGACGTCCTCGGGGATGGGCAGACGCTTGATCGGCTCCCGATCGGGGCGATCACGGTCATCGCGACGGCCATAGCCACCGCCATCATCGCGACGCCCTGAACCACCACGGTCGTCACGCCTTCCGTAGCCGCCTCCACCGGAACGCCCACCCCGGTCATCGCGCCGATCGTCACGGCGGAAACCGCCACCGCTGCTACCACCACTGCGGTCATCACGACGGGGGCCGCGGTCGTCATCACGACGGAACGCGGGACGATCGTCACGCCGATCTTCCCGACGGAAACCGCCACCAGCGCCCGACGGACCACTACCACCGCGGTCATCGCGGCGAGGACCACGGTCATCGTCCCGACGGAACCCACCACCGGTAGGCCGTCCACCACGGTCATCGCGGCGGAAACCGCCACCGCCACTACCGCTACCACCGCGGTCATCACGACGAGGGCCACGGTCGTCATCACGACGGAACGCGGGACGGTCATCACGCCGATCATCCCGACGGAACCCACCGCTGCTACCACCACTGCGGTCATCACGACGAGGACCACGGTCATCGTCCCGACGGAACCCACCACTGGGGCGGTCATCTCGACGGAAGCCACCGCCACTACCACCGCGGTCATCACGACGGGGACCACGGTCGTCATCACGACGGAACCCACCACCGGTAGGTCGTCCACCACGGTCATCGCGGCGGAAACCGCCACCGCCACTACCGCTACCACCGCGGTCATCACGACGAGGGCCACGGTCATCGTCACGACGGAACGCGGGACGATCGTCACGCCGATCATCCCGACGGAACCCACCGCTGCTACCACCACTGCGGTCATCACGACGAGGACCACGGTCATCGTCCCGACGGAACCCACCACCGGTAGGCCGGCCACCACGATCACCAGAAGGACCGCGATAACCACCACCGCTACCGCCACTACCGCCACCACTGCGGTCATCACGACGAGGGCCACGGTCGTCATCACGACGGAACGCGGGACGGTCATCACGCCGATCATCCCGACGGAACCCACCGCTGCTACCAC
>NZ_JBHYZO010000012.1:0-28059 GCF_042753785.1 Streptomyces sp. NPDC059256
GGCGCGGTGAAAGCCAAGCTGCCGCTGCACATCCGGACCTACCAGTGCGACGCCTGCCACCTGGTCATCGACCGGGACGACAACGCCGCACTCAATCTCGCCGCCCTCGCGGCAGCCGTAGTAACTGGTACCGGAGTGGCCGGAGACCAGGACACCGCACCAGCGGTGTCGAAGCCTCGTGGAGCCGACCAGAAGACCCGCGCCACCCGCACCCGTCGCAAGACGAGTGCGGGGCGGGCAGGTGGCGCAACCCTGCCGCACCAGCGGCAGACGGAAACGAGAGACCGTACTCAAGCCGAAGCCCTCACGCTTTGGTGATGTGACGGACCTTCCGGGCCGAAATGCCCGGAATGCCGAGACCTGGCCACGGTCTTGGCAACGGTTAGCCGTAGACGGGTCCGGTGTACTTCTCGCCCGGGCCCTTGCCCGGCTCGTCCGGAACCAAGGACTCCTCGCGGAAGGCCAGCTGGAGGGTTTTCAACCCGTCCCGTAGCGGAGCGGCGTGGAACGAGCTGATCTCCGTGGTGCTGGCGTCCAACAGGCCCGCCAGCGCGTGCACCAGCTTGCGCGCCTCGTCCAGGTCCTTGTGTTCGGTACCCGCGTCGTCGGCGGCCAGACCGAGCTTGACGGCGGCTGCGCTCATCAGGTTCACCGCGACCGTGACGATCACCTCGACGGCCGGGACCTCGGCGATGTCGCGGGTCAGGGCGTCGAAGTCGGGGGTCTGGGCGGCAGCCGTGTGCTCGGGCTGCTCGGGGTGCGGTGTCGCGTCTTTCATGCCCCACACGATATGCCCCGCCACGCCGACGCCGATCCGGGCCGCCGGTTAGCCCCTCCCTCCTGGAGCTGCTAACCTTGTGTGACGACCGGCTGGACACGCGCGTGCCCAGCCCACAAGTGGAGGCTCCGATCTCCCACCTGGCCGCTCTCTGGGCGGCGGGTCACCGGTCAGGCGGCGCCCATCGTTCCGTACGGACGATGGAAGTCGCCCGATGTGCGCCCCGCGGTTGATCGCGGCGGTGTTCCGGTATTCGCGGAGCTACTGCCTGTGTCCCGTCCGGGGCATTTTTCGTGTTCTGGCTCGGTTGGTCTCACAACAGACGTTACGCGGCTGGCCTCCAGTCGGTCGCGTGGTGCTACCGAGGAGGATCCATCAGCGCCGAGCCCCGCATTAACGACCGGATTCGCGTTCCCGAAGTACGGCTTGTCGGTCCGAGTGGTGAGCAGGTGGGCATCGTCCCGCTCGCCAAGGCCCTTGAGCTTGCTCAGGAGTACGACCTCGACCTGGTCGAGGTCGCGGCGAACGCCCGGCCGCCCGTGTGCAAGCTCATGGACTACGGGAAGTTCAAGTACGAGTCGGCCATGAAGGCCCGTGAGGCGCGCAAGAACCAGGCGCACACGGTCATCAAGGAGATGAAGCTCCGGCCGAAGATCGACCCGCACGACTACGACACCAAAAAGGGTCACGTCGTTCGGTTCCTCAAGCAGGGCGACAAGGTCAAGATCACGATCATGTTCCGTGGTCGTGAGCAGTCCCGCCCCGAGCTTGGCTTCCGCCTGCTTCAGCGTCTCGCTTCCGATGTCGAGGACCTCGGATTCATCGAGTCGAACCCGAAGCAGGACGGCCGGAACATGATCATGGTTCTTGGCCCGCACAAGAAGAAGACCGAGGCCATGGCCGAGGCGCGTGAGGCCCAGGCCGCACGCAAGGCAGACCGCACCGGTACGAAGGTCCAGGCTGAGGACGAGCCTGCCGACGAGCCTGTCGAGACGCCCTCCGAGTCGTGACCGAAGGGGCAGCCGCTCGCCGGCGCCCCGGGTCCCGCCCGGAACCAATAACCAAGATCTGACGCTCCTGAGTGCCGGTGCCCCCGGGCACCGGGGGAGCGCCACTGACGAGGAGATAACGGCGCTATGCCGAAGAACAAGACGCACAGCGGTTCCAAGAAGCGCTTCAAGATCACCGGCACCGGCAAGGTGCTCCGTGAGCGCGCCGGCAAGCGCCACCTGCTTGAGCACAAGCCGTCCACGCTGACGCGTCGCCTCTCGGGCAACGCGGAGATGGCTCCGGGCGACGCCAAGAAGATCAAGAAGCTTCTCGGCAAGTGACGTTCCGCCTCCGGTGACGGAGGCCGAGGGACGTCAGGACCGGGACCCAATCGAATTCGGGTCGTGTGATGAGTAACCACGACCCCGCTACAAGGAGTTAACAAGTGGCACGCGTCAAGCGGGCAGTCAACGCCCACAAGAAGCGCCGGGCAATCCTCGAGGCGGCCAGCGGTTACCGCGGTCAGCGTTCGCGGCTCTACCGCAAGGCCAAGGAGCAGGTCACCCACTCCCTGGTCTACAACTACAACGACCGCAAGAAGCGCAAGGGCGACTTCCGTCAGCTGTGGATCCAGCGGATCAACGCCGCTGCCCGCCAGAACGGCATGACGTACAACCGCCTCATCCAGGGTCTGAAGGCCGCCAACATCGAGGTGGACCGCAAGATCCTGGCCGAGCTCGCCGTGAACGACGCCAACGCGTTCGCCGCGCTCGTCGAGGTGGCGCAGAAGGCCCTTCCGGCCGACGTCAACGCGCCGAAGGCCGCCGCCTAAGCGCTGCGCCCCGGTTGATGCATCGGACCCGTAGGCCCTCGTGGTCTACGGGTCCGAGTGCGTCAGGGCGCCCCGCGCCGCTCCGCGCTCCCGCCCGCGTCGGGCCCACCGGCCCCCACCGCACCCCGTAGCCGAACTCCGCAGACGAAAGCGAGTCCATGCCCGCCCCCGAGCTGATCTCACCCCGCTCCACCCGGGTCGCCGCCGCGCGACGGCTCGCGAAGCGGAACTTCCGCGGCAAGGACCGGCTCTTCCTGGCCGAGGGACCGCAGGCCGTGCGGGAGGCGGCCGGGCACCGCAGTGACGGCGTCGCCACCCTCAGCGAGCTGTTCACCACGCCCGAGGCGGCGGAGCGATACGCGGACATCATCGACGCAGCCCAGGAGGCCGGCGCTCGGATCCACCTCGCGAGCGAGGACGTCATCGCCGACATCTCGACGACCGTCACCCCGCAGGGGCTGGTGGGCGTCTGCCGCTTCGTCGACTCGCCCTTCGAGGAGATCGTGCGCAGCCGTCCGCGACTGGTCGCGGTACTCGCCCACGTCCGCGACCCCGGGAACGCCGGTACCGTCCTGCGCTGCGCTGACGCTGCCGGAGCTGATGCCGTCGTCTTCACGGACGCCTCCGTCGACCTCTACAACCCGAAGGCGGTCCGTGCCTCCGTCGGCTCGCACTTCCATCTGCCCGTCGCGGTCGGCGTGCCCGTCGAGACCGCCATCGAGCAGCTCAAGGAAGCGGGGGTGAGAGTGGTGGCCGCCGACGGCGCGGGCGAGGACGACCTCGACGACGCGCTGGACGCGGGAACGATGGGAGGCCCCACGGCCTGGGTCTTCGGCAACGAGGCATGGGGACTTCCCGAGGAGACCCGAGCCCTCGCGGACGCCGTGGTCAGGGTTCCGATCCACGGAAAGGCAGAAAGTCTGAACCTGGCGACCGCCGCAGCCGTATGCCTCTATGCCTCTGCGCGCGCCCAGCGCACCGGGGGCGCACGATGACATGCGGTGCTCACCTCCGTGGGAGTACCGCGCAGGGGCTCCGCACGGTCTCGTCAAGCTAGTAGGGTGACGGGCTCGGGGGCCCACTGTGTTGGCGGAGAGGTGGGGTACGGGGATGGTTGTCGGGACGAGCGGGCCCGCGAAGACACATGGACGATCGGTGCGCCCTTCGGCCGATCCCGAGGTCTTCGGCATCGACCCCGACGATCTGCCCGACGGCCTCGTCGTGGCCGATGAGACCGGCCGGGTGATCTGCTTCAACAAGGCCGCCGTCCGTATCACCGCCGTCGCACGGACCGAAGCCATCGGCCGGCCCCTGGAGACCGCCCTGCCACTGGAGGACCTCAAGGGGCGCCGCTGGTGGACCCTCACCGACCCCTATGGCGGCCTCGCCACCCGAGTGGGACAGCCGGAGCGCAATCTGCTGCTCCCCGGTGGACGCGAGGTCCTCGTCTCCGCCCGCTACGTACGCGACTACCCCACCGGCCCGGTGCACCGACTGGTGATCAGTCTGCGCGGCACGGAGGCGCGTCGTCGCACCGAGCGCAGCCATGCGGAACTGATCGCCACCGTCGCCCATGAGCTGCGCTCACCCCTGACCTCGGTCAAGGGGTTCACGGCCACCCTGCTGGCCAAGTGGGAACGGTTCACCGACGATCAGAAGCGGCTGATGCTGGAGACCGTCGATGCGGACGCCAACCGGGTCACCCGTCTGATCGCCGAACTCCTCGACATCTCCCGCATCGACTCCGGTCGGCTCGAAGTGCGCCGTCAGCCCGTCGATGTGGCGACCGCCGTGGGCCGCCACGTCCAGGCCCACATAGCCAGCGGCCAGAGCCCGGATCGGTTCTTCGTCCGGATCGCCCGGGAACTCCCCGATCTCTGGGCCGATCCCGACAAGATCGACCAGGTGCTCGGCAACCTGCTGGAAAACGCGGTGCGCCACGGCGCCGGAACCGTCACCATCGAGGTGGCGCCGGCATCGGCGACGGACGACGAGAAAGGCACGGCAGTCACCGTGAGCGACGAAGGCCCCGGCATCCCCGAGGAGTCGATGGGCCGTGTCTTCACCCGCTTCTGGCGGGGGAGCAAACGCGGTGGCACCGGCCTTGGCCTCTACATCGTCAAGGGCATCGTCGAGGCGCACGGCGGCACCATCACCGTCGGTCGGGGCCCCGGAGGCGGCGCCGAGTTCCGATTTATCCTGCCCGTCGGCGCCCCGGCCTATCTGGCCTGAGGGCCCCTGCGGGCCCATCGCAGAGCGAGTCGGCCCCGCCGGTCATCCGGCCCACGGGCCGTCCCCCGGAACAGCAACCGTCCGCGACCTTTAGACTCGACCCTTGGCACGTTTACGTCCCAGTCGTCGAGTGGGGGCCGCGGCCACCAGCCAATCGGAAACACGGGAAGAGATGTCGGCACCCAACAAGTCGTATGACCCAGTCGAGGTCGAGGCACTGAAACCGGAAGTCATCGAGCGCATGCGGGACGAGGCGCTCGCCGCCTTCGCCGCCGCCGGCGATCTCGACGCACTCGCCCACGCGAAGGTCGCGCACACCGGCGGTACCTCGCCGCTCGCGCTCGCCAACCGTGAGATCGGAGCCCTGCCGCCACAGGCGAAGGCCGATGCCGGAAAGCGCGTCGGCCAGGCCCGCGGTGCCGTGAACAAGGCACTCGCCGTCCGTCAGGTCGAGCTGGAGGCCGAGCGGGACGCCCGGGTCCTGGTGGAGGAGGCAGTCGATGTCACCCTGCCCCACGACCGGGTTCCCGCCGGTGCGCGCCACCCGCTGACCACGCTCTCCGAGCGCATCGAGGACGTCTTCGTGGCCATGGGCTACGAGGTCGCCGAAGGCCCGCAGGCCGAGGCCGAGTGGTTCAACTTCGACGCGCTCAACATCGGTCCCGACCACCCCGCCCGCGGTGAGGCCGACACCTTCTTCGTCGAAGGGCCCGAGTCAGACGCGGGCACGGGTACCGGTGTGGTGCTGCGCACCCACACCTCTCCTGTGCAGATCCGCTCGCTGCTCGATCGCGAACCCCCGGTCTACGTGGTCTGTCCCGGGCGCGTGTACCGGACCGACGAGCTCGATGCGACCCACACGCCCGTCTTCCACCAGGTCGAACTGCTCGCCGTCGACGAGGGCCTGACCATGGCCGACCTCAAGGGCACGCTGGACCACATGGTCCAGGCGCTCTTCGGCGGCGAGGGCATGAAGACCCGGCTGCGGCCGAACTTCTTCCCGTTCACGGAGCCTTCGGCCGAGATGGACATGGTCTGCTACGTCTGCCGCGGCGAGTCCGTCGGCAACCCGGACCGCCCCTGCCGCACCTGCTCCAGCGAGGGCTGGATCGAGCTCGGCGGCTGCGGGATGGTCAATCCGAAGGTGCTCGTCGCCTGCGGGGTGGACCCGGAGAAGTACAGCGGATTCGCCTTCGGGTTCGGCATCGAACGGATGCTGATGTTCCGCCACAACGTCGAAGACATGCGAGACATGGTCGAGGGTGACGTCCGGTTCACTCGGCCGTTCGGGATGGAGATCTGATGCGGGTCCCGCTTTCCTGGTTGCGGGAGTACGTCGACCTGCCGGTGAGCACCACCGGCCGGGACGTACAGGCGAAGCTGGTCGCCGCCGGCCTTGAGGTCGAGAGCGTCGAGCAGCTCGGCGCCGGTCTCACCGGCCCGCTGGTCGTCGGTCGGGTCCACGCCATCGAGGAACTGACCGAGTTCAAGAAGCCCATCCGCCACTGTCTGGTGGACGTCGGCCAGTCCAACGGCACCGGTGAGCTCCAAGAGATCATCTGTGGCGCCCGGAACTTCGTTGTCGGCGACAAGGTCGTCGTCGCACTCCCCGGCGCCGTGCTGCCCGGTGACTTCCGGATCGCCGAGCGCAAGACGTACGGCCGGATGTCCCGCGGCATGATCTGCTCAGCGGACGAGCTCGGCATGGGCGACGACGGCACCCACGGGATCATCGTCCTGCCGCCCGAGTACGAGCCCGGCATCGACGCCACCGCGCTCCTGGAGCTCTACGACGAGGTCCTCGACATCGCCGTCACCCCGGACCGGGGCTACTGCCTCTCCCTGCGCGGCGTCGCCCGTGAGGCGGCCATCGCCTACGGTCTGCCGCTGCGCGACCCGGCGCTGCTCGACGTCCCGGGACCGAACGCCCACGGCTACCCGGTGCACGTCGCCGACCCGGTCGGCTGCGACCGGTTCACTGCGCGCACCGTCACCGGTCTCAACCCCGACGCCCGGTCCCCGATCTGGCTGAAGCGCCGCCTCCAGAAGGCGGGCATGCGCCCGATCTCGCTCGCCGTCGACATCACGAACTACGTGATGCTGGAGCTGGGCCAGCCGCTGCACGCCTACGACCGCACGCTGATCGAGGGCGCCATCGGGGTCCGTCGTGCCGAGGCGGGCGAGAAGCTCACCACGCTCGACGGCGTCCATCGCGTCCTGGACGCAGATGACCTGGTGATCATCGACGACCGTGGGCCCATCGGCCTCGCCGGTGTCATGGGCGGAGCCAACACCGAGATCGCCGACCACGCGGATCACGGAGCCCCCGCCGACGGTACGGTCGCGCGCCTCACCACCGAGATCGTGATCGAAGCCGCGCACTTCGACCCGGTCGCCATCGCGCGCACCGCACGCCGCCACAAGCTCTCCTCCGAGGCATCGCGGCGCTTCGAACGCGGAGTGGACCCGCTGGCCGGGGCCGCCGCCGCACAGCGCACCGTCGACCTGCTGGTCCTCCTCGGCGCCGGCACCGCCGAGACCGGGGTCACCCAGGTGATCTCCCCGTCCGCGCCGCGCACGGTCTCCATGCGCGCCGACCACCCCGACCGGGTGGCCGGGATGGAGTACGGCAGGGAGATCGTCGTACGCCGTCTCCAAGAGGTCGGCTGCGATGTGTACGGGCAGGACGAACTCGTCGTCACCATCCCGTCCTGGCGTCCCGACCTCACCGCACCGAACGACCTCGCCGAAGAGGTCATCCGCCTCCAGGGGTACGAGAACCTCCCCTCCACCCTTCCGCGGCCCACCTCCGGCAGCGGCCTCACCGACCGGCAGCGGCTCACCCGCCGCATCGGCCGGGCGCTGGCCGGTGCGGGGTACGTGGAAGCACTGAACTACCCCTTCATCGGTGCCCAGGTCCTCGACCAGCTCGACCTTCCGGCCGACGACCCGGCCCGGAATCTGGTGAAGCTGGTCAACCCGCTCTCCGACGAAGAGCCCGCGCTGCGCACCACGCTGCTGCCCGGACTGCTCGGGGCGTTGCGCCGCAACGACGGGCGCGGTAGCCATGACCTGGCGTTGTTCGAGACCGGTGTGGTCTTCCACCCGGCCGCTGGGCCGCGGACGACCGCACCGCTCCCCGTCGACCGCAGGCCGACCGATGCGGAGATCGCCGCACTCGACGCCGCACTGCCCGTACAGCCGCGGCACGCCGCCGTGGTGCTGGCGGGCGCCCGTGAACAGGCCGGCTGGTGGGGCCAGGGCCGACCGGCCACCTGGGCCGATGCCGTACAGGCCGCTCGGCTGCTCGCCGCGGAGGCGGGTGCCGAACTCGTTGTCGAGCAGGTGCAGTACGGGCCGTGGCACCCCGGCAGGTGCGCTGGACTGTTCGTGGCCGTCGACGGCGTGAAGACCCCTGTGGGGTATGCCGGCGAGCTGCACCCCCGGGTCATCAAGGCGCTGGGGCTGCCCGCCCGCACCTGTGCCATGGAGCTCGATCTGGACCTGGTCGAGCGCGCCGGGGAAGGGGTGCTCCCCGCGCCCCGGATCTCCACGTTCCCGGTGGCGACCCAGGACGTGGCGCTCGTCGTCGACCAGACGGTGCCCGCAGCGGCCGTGGAGCACTTCCTCACGCTCGGCGCGGGCGAACTGCTCGAATCCATCCGGCTGTTCGACGTCTACACCGGCGATCAGATCGAAACGGGCAAGAAGTCCCTGGCGTACGCGCTGCGCTTCCGGGCGCCCGACCGCACCCTGACGGTCGAGGAGGCGTCCGCCGCGCGGGACACCGCGGTGGCGAGTGCGACCGAGCACACGGGAGCCGTACTCCGCGGAGCCTGATCGCTCCAGTCCGCTCCTTGGGGGCGCATCCGGTCATCCGGGTGCGCCCCTTGCCTCTGTCGAGGTGAAACCCCCCAGTCTCACTCGTTCGGGTGAGAAGGGAGGGCGGAGTTCTCGTCCCTTCCGCCGTTCCGCCACGATCGACGGAATCACCGACCGGCAGGCGCTGCCGTCGGTGGGATCGTCCCGGCCGATCGGGCGGCCGGTGCGCCGGACCGGGCCTTTCTGAGGGGACCATCGGCATGATCCGCATCAGGTCTTCACCTCTCGTTCCGACCGTGCTCCGGTCGAGAACCCTCCAGTTGATGGCCGCCTGTCTGCGACCGCGGTGGTGGGCGGCCGATTCCACGGGGACCGCTCGCCCGTCCAGCGGTGAGCGGGCGCTCTCGTCCGGCACGGCCGAGACGGATACGACGGTCCGAAGGACCGGTGTGCGCCGGTTATCGGGTCTGCGTGGAACCGTCGATGGCCGAGGGCGCTCGGCCGGGCCGCTGCACGAGGGCGCGTTGGGGATGAGCCCTCGGCGAGAGCCTGACCATCACGGCGACGACGGACGCCCTTCGTCTGCCGTATCGGGCTCGTCTGTCGTATCGAGCTCGTCTTTTTCGTTCGGCTCATCTGCTTCGTTTGGTTCGTTTGGTTCGTCCGGCTCATCGGGTGCTTTCGATACGGCACGTGCGACGGCCCGGCGCGTCAACACCCCCCTCACACTCGCCGTCATCTGCGGTGCCGTGGCACTGCTGTGGCGCCTCATGCCGCCCAGCCACCCCGAAGGGTTCGGCGAGCGGATCGTCGAAGGTGCCATCCTCCTGACCGTCGGCACGGGTCTGGTGGTGGGCGTCCGTCGTCATCTCGGTGATGAGCTCAACCGGGTCAGGGCCGTCGCGCAGGCCACCCAGCGCGTACTGCTGCGGCCCGTACCCGCGGAACTCGACGGGCTCACGATCGCCGCCGTCCAGCGCTCGGCCACCCGCGGGGCGACCATCGGCGGCGATCTGTACGAGGCGGTCGACACGCCCTACGGCGTACGGATGATCATCGGCGATGTCCGCGGCCACGGGCTGCCTGCGATCGGTGCCGTCGCGGCCGTCCTCGGCAGCTTCCGCGAGGCCGTGCACGACGAGCCCGAACTCCTCGGCGTCCTGCGCCGGCTGGAACGGTCCCTCCAGCGGCATCTGCGCGAGCAGGCGCGGGATGCACCGGGCACCGGCGAGTCGGACGGGCCGTCGGTGGAGGAGTTCGTGACCGTGCTGCTGGTGGAGATCGCAGGGGACGGCACCCTGACGGTGCTCAACTGCGGTCACCCCTGGCCCTATCGGCTCGGGCCCGAGGTACGACCGCTGTGTTGGGGAGAGCCGCTGCCTCCGCTCGGCACCTTCCCCCTGCCCGCGCTCCCACCGGTGTGGCACGGTGCACCGCTGCTGCCCGGCGAGGTCCTCTTCCTCCACACCGACGGGGCGACCGACGCCCGGAACGCCACGGGCGCCTTCTTCGACCTGGAGGCGTACCTGCGGCAGGCGGTCCGTGGTGGTCCGCCGGCGCCGGCCGCCCTGATCGCCGATGTCCATGCGCAGTTGCTTCGGCACACCCGGGGGCGGATCGGCGATGACACGGCTCTGTTGGCACTGCGCAACGACCGCCCGCGGGCGGCGCCCGGTGGGGAAGCAGTGCACCGACCCCGCGGGGAGCCCGCCCACCAGCAGGACGCCCTGGATCCCCTGGGCCTGGCCCGCTGATGGCCGATGCGGCCGGCGTCGTCCGCCCCGCCGCGGAGTGTCGGGCAGAAGGCGAAGCGGACGACGCGATGGAGGATCACCGCGCTGTACGAGGGGGAGCGCGGTGATCCGGCCGCCTCTATGAGAGGCCACTCAGTCAACAACCGCCCGGGGTGGTGCGGCAGAGCGCACGCACCACCGGTCGGGGCGTTGTGTTCACACCCCGTGTGAATGGGTCGTCCACTACGCTGGGCCCACTGAGCCTCCGGAGGGCCCCATGCAGCCCAACACCTTGCTCGATGCCTTGCTTGACGAGGCTGGTTTCTCCCACGCCGGCCTCGCCGCCCGGGTGAACCGGGCCGGTCGGGCCAAGGGGTTGTCACTGCGGTACGAGCACACCGCGGTGGCCCGCTGGCTCAAGGGGCAGCGTCCCCGGGGACAGGTGCCCGATCTGATCTGCGAGGTTCTCGCCGAGCGACTGAACCGCGCCCTGACCCTCGGGGACATCGGGCTAGGGGTGAGCGGCCAAGGAGTGGGGGAGACGGGCTCACCGCTGTGCAGTTTCGTCGAGAGGGCCACCGCCCTGTGGCGTTCGGACGAACAACAGCGCCGCCACGTCATCGAGGCGCCCGCCGTCACGGGCACATCGGCCGTGATGCCCGTCTGGGAGTGGGAGAACCCCCCGGAGGACGCCGATGTCTCGCGGGCCGGGCCGATGAGCGTCTCTCCCGCCGACATCGTGACCCTGCGAGCAGCCCGTACGCACTACGAGTTGATGTACCGCAAGGCCGGCGGAATGGCGACCCGGGCACGCATCGTCGGGTTCCTCACCACCGCGACCGCCCCCTTGCTGCGCGGCTCCTACGGCAATGAACTCGGCAGGCAACTGCACCGGGCCACCGGTGGGCTGGTCGCCGTGGCCGGCATCTGCGCCTATGACTCCGACGCCCATGGGCTCGCCCAGCGCTACTTCCACCAGGCGTTGCGATTGGCCAAGGCCAGTGGGGATCGAGGGCTCGGCGCCTATGTGATCGCACTGTTGGTCAACCAGTCCCTGCTGCTGGGGGAGTACCGACAGGCGGTGGCCTTCGCCGAGGCCGCGCTGCGGACGGCGGGCGCGCAGATCACGCCCGCCCTCGCCTCCGACCTCTATGCCACGCAGGCCAAGGCGTACGCCCGGCTCGGGGACCGTGCGGGTGCGCTGCGGTGCATCCGGCGTGCGGAGCACGAGGCGGCACGCATCCACCCGGCAGGTGAGCCGGAGGAGACCGGCTATGTCCAACCGGGTCTGATCAATGTGCAGGCCGCCGAGGCGTTGCTCAGCCTCGGCGATCTATCGGCCGCCCATGACCATGCGGCTGCTGCCGTGGGCGCTCCGGCACATGACCGGGGACGGGTCCACCGGCTGGCGATGCTCTGTCAGATCGAACTCTGTCGTGGCGAGGCCGATCGGGCGGCGCAGACGGCCACGGAGATGGCGGAGCGGGCCCGGGGAATGGAGTCCCGGCGGTTGCGCGGTCGACTGCGGCTGGTGCGGGAGCAGTTGGTGGCCAGTCGGTCGGCACGGGCCGACGATGCGGCCGAGCGCATCGACAGTGCGTTGCGCGTGCCCCTGTAGGGAGAGTTGGGCGACGATCGCGTCCCGTTGGGGGCTCGATGCGTCACGGCGGTCGTTCCATGGCCCGGTTCATCGGCCCCGAGCGCTTCTCGGGGCCCGGCCGTACGCCTCGATGTCCGGAAGCGCACGTTCCTATCCGGCCCACTCTGCGCTGTGATGCCCCTCGGGAGCGCTGCGCCTGCTGCGATGTTGCCATCGACTGGTCGAAAGGCGGCACAAGACGTGCAGTGGATGAACTTAAACGAACAAACTGTGTATCAAAATCGCTGGTTCACCGTGAACCTCGCAGATGTCGAGCTTCCTGACGGCCGGCACCTGGACCACTTCCTCATCAGAATGCGTCCCGTCGCCATCGCAACGGCCGTCAACACCGCCAACGAGGTGTTGATGCTCTGGCGCCACCGGTTCATCACGGACAGTTGGGGGTGGGAGTTGGCCGCGGGCGTCGTCGAGGACGGGGAGGACATCGAGAGCGCGGCAGCCAGGGAGATGGAGGAGGAGACGGGCTGGCGTCCCGGTCCGCTGCGCCCGCTGATGACCGTGGAGCCGTCCAACGGCCTCACCGACTCCCGACACCACCTCTACTGGGCCGACAGCGCCACCTACATCGGTCATCCCCAGGACGACTTCGAGTCATCGCGCCGGGAATGGGTGCCCTTGAAAGGGGTGCCGGACATGATCGCCCGGGGCGAGGTCCCGGCCGCCAACATGGCGGCCGGGCTGCTGATGCTCCATCAACTACGGCTGGGCTGAGCCACCTCAGGGATCGGGGCGTCGGGGCGGGCGGGGTCAGGCGTACTGGTAGAAGCCCGAGCCCGACTTGCGGCCAAGGCGCCCCGCGTCGACCATCCGCTGGAGCAGCGGGGGCGCGGCGTACAGCGGTTCCTTGTACTCGTCGTACATGGAGTCGGCGACCGAGGCCACCGTGTCCAGGCCGATCAGATCGGCCAGCTTGAGCGGTCCCATCGGATGGGCGCAGCCCAGCTCCATGCCGTTGTCGATGTCCTCGCGGCTGGCGATGCCGGATTCGAACATCCGGATCGCCGAGAGGAGATAGGGGATGAGGAGCGCGTTCACCACGAAGCCCGAGCGGTCCTGGGCCCTGATGGCGTGCTTGTCCAGTACCTGCTGGACGACGGCCTCCGAGCGCTTGATCGTCTCCTCGGACGTGGTCAGCGCGGGGATCAGCTCGACGAGCTGCTGGACGGGGGCCGGATTGAAGAAGTGGATGCCGATGACCTGGTCGGGCCGTGAGGTCGCGACGGCCAGCTTCACCAGCGGAATGGAGGAGGTGTTGGATGCCAGGATGGCGTCCGGCCGGGTCACCACCTGGTCGAGCACCTGAAAGATCTCGGTCTTGACCTGCTCGTTCTCCACGACGGCCTCGATGACGAGATCGCGGTCCGCGAACTCCCCGAGGTCGGTGGTGAAACTGAGGCGCGCCAACGCCTCATCGCGCTCGACCTCGCTGATCTTGCCGCGTTCGGCGGCCTTCGCGAGGGAATTGGTCAGCCGGGTGCGACCGATCTCCAGGGCTTCGCCCGTGGTCTCGGCCACCTTGACCTCCAGGCCGCTGCGTGCGCACACCTCTGCGATGCCCGCGCCCATTTGGCCACAGCCCACCACTCCGACGCGTGCAATGTCGGCCATTGTGTCCGTCACCTCGTGCCTTTCGCTGATCTGGGGTGGCGCGGCCTCCGTATGGTTCCGGTGCCGGCCTCGACGCTCCGACGTTACTGCGGATACCGCTGTCCGCGACGACCAGGGGCGGGAATGCCAGGGGCCGGGAGGCCGCTGACCGCGGTGGAGTGAAAGGTACGGGTTGCACATGGGGCAGATCGGGCAGGGTGTGGGGAGTATCGGCAGAAGGGCCCTCATCGGTACGGCCGCGGGGGCCCTGGCGGGGGTGACGGTGGCAGGGGACGCGGTGGCGAGACCCCGAGGGGCCCAGGAGATCGCGGCGGGCAGCAGACGGACACGGGACTTCCGCGGGATGTGGCTGGCCACGGTCAGCAACCGCGACTGGCCGTCCGCCCCCGGGCTGAGCGCGGACCGACAGCGCGCTGAACTGCTGGCCCACCTGGACACGGCCGTCGAGCGCGGTCTGCGGGCGGTCGTCTTCCAGGTCAGACCGGCGGCCGACGCCCTGTGGCCGTCCCCGTACGAACCGTGGTCCCAGTGGCTGACGGGAACGCAGGGCGGGGACCCGGGCTGGGATCCGCTGGGGACCGCCGTGGACGAGGCCCACCGTCGCGGGCTGGAGCTGCACGCCTGGTTCAATCCCTACCGGGCGGCGGTCCACGCCGATCAGAGCCGACTGGCGGCGGACCATCCCGCACGGCTGCGCCCGGACTGGGTGGTGCCCTACGGAGGCAAGCTCTACTACAACCCCGGGCTGCCGGAGGTGCGGGCCTTCGTACAGGAGGCGATGATCGACGCGGTTCGCCGCTACGACGTCGACGCCGTCCACTTCGACGACTACTTCTACCCCTATCCGGTGGCCGGTCAGCGCTTCGACGACGACCTCGCCTTCGCCCGTCACGGTGCGGGCTTCGCCGATCGGGCCGCGTGGCGGCGCGCCAACATCGATCTGCTGATCCAGGAGATGTCCGCTCGGATCGAGGAGACCCGGGCCGGGGTCCGGTTCGGCGTCAGCCCCTTCGCGGTCTGGCGCAACGCCGCCACCGATCCGCGGGGGTCGAAGACCACAGCAGGGGTCCAGACGTACGACGACCTCCACGCCGACACCCGCACCTGGATCCACCGGGGGTGGATCGACCACGTCGTGCCCCAGATCTACTGGCACATCGGCTTCAAGGCCGCCGACTACGCCGTTCTGCTGCCATGGTGGAACGACCTGGTCCAGGGCACGGACGTCTCCCTCTACATCGGCGAAGCGCTCTACAAGGCGGGGGACTCCGCCCAGCCGGCCTCCTGGCAGGACCCCGCGGAACTCTCCCGGCACCTGACCCTGGCCAGCGGGTACGACCGGGTCGAAGGGCACTGCTTCTTCTCCGCCCGCGAGGTCAGCGCGGACCGGGGCGGTGCAATGGCCCGGGTGGTGGCCGACCACTACGGCGGAGCCCCGGCACAGCGATAGCGCTGGTTCCTGCTGGGCGAAGGGCCCCTCGGTCCACACGAAGGGCCCCTCGGTCTACCGGGAGGCCCTGTCGGTGATCCTTGCCCTTGACCGGCGCCCGTGCCGGCGCCGCCCTCAGGCTGCTTCGTGCGGCTGGATGACGGTGTCGGGACCGGGGGACAGCAGCGTCTCGTGTCCGTCGTCGAACCGGACCCGGTACGGTGGCCCGCCCTCGGGGCCGAGCACCTCGACGACCTCGGCGATCCGGTCGTGCTGGCCCACGATCCGGCCGTGCACCACCAGTTTGTCGCCCACATTCGCGTGCATCGGCAGTGACCTCCTCGCAGGCAGTCCTCGTGTCTTCGAGTCTACGACCGGGGACGGAAGCCGCACCCCCGGTCGATCGTCCGGGTGCTGCGCGCAGGCGTGCGATCCGTCCGGACAGGTCAACTGCGGACCCGCTGGGTGACGGCGATGCAGACCAGCACCGCGACGGCGGCCAGCGGAGCGGCCTGGGCGAGTTCCTCGGACAGCAGGGCGACCGACCAGACCAGGGTGAGCAGCGGCTGGGCGAGTTGGAGTTGGCTGGCCCGGGCGATGCCGATCGCGGCCATGCCCCGGTACCAGACGTAGAGGCCGCAGAACGTGGAGACGACGGCCACCCACGCCAGTCCGATCAGTCCTTGGGCCGTCAGCCGCACGGGTTCGACGGCGAGGGACACCGCGGAGCCCGTGAGCGCCAGCGGCAGGCACAGGATCAGGGCCCAGCCGATCACCTGCCAACCGGGCATCTCCCGGGCGAGCCGCCCGCCTTCGGTGTAGCCCGCCGCGCAGACCAGGAGCGCGCCGAAGAGGTAGAGGTCGCCGCCCTGGAGGGAGCCGCCGCTCTGCGACACGGTGAAGGCGATGACCACGGCCGCGCCCGCTCCGGCGGCCAGCCAGAACGCCCGCGAGGGGCGGCGCCCGGTGCGCACCGCGGCGAACACGGCGGTGGTCAGGGGGAGCAGTCCGACGACGACCGCCGCGTGCGAGGTCGTCGACGTCTGGAGGGCGAGGGTCGTCAGCAGGGGGAAGCCCACCACCACACCGCCGGCGACGACTGCGAGGGCCACCCAGTGGCGGCGGTCGGGCACCGGCACCCGCAACAGCAACAGGAAGCCGCCGGCGATGACCGCCGCCAGAACGGATCGCAGCGAGACCAGGGACCAGGGGCCGAAGGACGTCAGTCCCCACACGGTGGACGGAAAGGTGAGCGAGAAGGCGATTACACCCAGTGCGGCGAGCAGGGTTCCTGAGGTCGCCGAGGGAGAGTCGTCCACGCCCGTCACGGGGCTCTGGTCCCTGGCCGGCGGGGTGTTCACCGCTATCGAAGCAGTATCAGTAGCGCTATCCTGTACTTTCATGAATCAGCGTAGCAGTGTGGATGAGTTGGTGTTTCAGCTAAAAAAGGAGCTGGACCGCTACTCTCCTGAGGGAAAGCTGCCATCCAGTCGTGCACTGGTCGAGCGCTATCGGGTCTCGCCGGTCACGGTCTCCCGGGCGCTGGCGCAACTAGCTGCCGAAGGGCTCGTCGTCACCCGCCCCGGCGCCGGTGCCTTCCGGGTCCGGCCCCGGGCGCAGAGCGTCCCGCCCGGCGACACCTCCTGGCAGGAGGTCGCCCTCAGCGCGGAACCGGCGTCGGACCATGTGCCCCGGTCGGTGGACGCCTCCGGAGTGCTCGCCACCCTGGCCGCACCCCCAGCGGGCGTGATCGAGTTCAACGGCGGCTATCTGCACCCCTCGCTCCAGCCCGAGCGGGCCATGGCCGCAGCCCTCGCCCGGGCCGCCCGCCGCCCCGGAGCCTGGTCACGGCCGCCGGTGGAGGGGCTCCCCGAACTGCGCGAGTGGTTCGCCCGGGGCATCGGAGGGCGGACGGGAGCCGCCGACGTACTGATCACTTCGGGCGGACAGGCGGCGCTCACCACGGCCCTGCGCGCACTGGCCCCACCCGGCGCGCCCGTTCTCGTCGAATCGCCCACCTATCCCGGCATGCTCGCCATCGCCCGGGCGGCCGGGTTGCGTCCGGTGCCGGTGCCGGTGGACGCGGCAGGAGTCCGCCCCGAACTGCTGGCCGCCGCTTTCCTTGCGACGGGCGCACGGGTCTTCGTCTGTCAGCCGCTCTTCCAGAACCCCACCGGAAGCGTGCTGTCCCCGGCGCGCCGGCCCGAGGTGCTGAGGATCGCCCGCGAGGCCGGGGCGTTCATTGTCGAGGACGACTTCGCCCGACGACTGGTCCACGCCGATGCGGGGCCGCTCCCGGAACCGCTCGCCGCGCTCGACTCCGACGGGGTCGTCGTCCATGTCGGCTCGCTGACCAAGGTGACTTCGCCCAGTCTGCGGGTGGGGGTGCTCGCGGCCCGAGGGCCCGTACTGGACCGATTGCGCGCGATCCAGGTGGTGGACAGCTTCTTCGTTCCCCGCCCCCTGCAAGAGGCCGCGTTGGAGCTGGTCGGGGCGCCCGCTTGGAACCGTCATCTGCGGACCGTGGGGGTGGAGTTGAAGGAGCGCAGGGAGGCCATGGCCGCCGCGTTGCAGCTCGGGTTGCCGCAGTTGTCGCTGTCCGCCATCCCTGCCGGGGGCTACCACTTCTGGCTTCGACTGCCGGACGGCGGCAGCGAGTCGGCGCTGTTGGCGGCGGCACTGCGTCGGGGTGTGGCCCTGGCCCCTGGGCGTCCCTACTTCAGCGCTGAGCCTCCCGGGGCCCATCTGCGGCTCAGTTTCGCGGGGGTGGCGGACAGCGCGGAGATCGCGGAAGGAGTGCGTCGGCTCAGGGCCGCCTGGGGCGAGTCCGGGGTGTCCTGACCCTCCGAACTGTTCGTTCCGCGGCATGGGTTCCCGTCCCGGTGCGACCGCTCGCGGCCAGGGGGCCAATGGTCAGGTGAACGCTCGGGCGTCCGACTCGGCAGCGGGGAATGGCCCGTCGGTGGCATGTGCATGATCAATGAAGGGCGCACTCTGCCTGGTCAGTGGAATGAGTGACTCCGGTCACTTGACCGGTTCGCCTCCGCCCGCCCACCATCACGCCATGAGTGTCCGGATCACGCTCGTCGCCGCAGCGCGCAGCACCTCCATGCTCTCCGAGCGTTTCGACGATGACCGGTCACCCGACCAGACCGGCTGGCACGAGGTGCAACTGGCCGCGCCCTCCCTCGTACCGCTCAACGCCGCAGAACTGCGGTACTGCTCCCCGACGCTCTGTAGTCGGGCCACCGCACAGGCCCTCGGCTTCGCGCCCATGGCCCAACCCGCCCTGCGGGGATGCGACATGGGGCGCTGGCGCGGGCTGACGCTGGGCGAGGTGACGGCCGTGGAGCCGCATGCGGTGGACACCTGGCTCGCCGATCCCCGGTCGGCGCCGCACGGCGGCGAATCGCTGCTGGCCTTCATCGGACGGATAGGGACCTGGCTGGACACCCGTCCGGCGCAGGACGGCGGTTCCGTGGTGGCCGTGGCGGAACCCTCGGTGATCCGCGCGGCGCTCGTCTACGTACTGAACGCACCACCGACCTCGTACTGGAACGTGGACGTCCGTCCGCTGTCCACCCTCGTCCTCACCGGCCGTGCCGGCTGCTGGCAACTCCGTCTCCAGACCGTCTGCTGACTCCCGACGGCTCCGGCGCGGCGCCGGGTGGAGCTTGCCGCGCTCAAGGGTCGGTCCGCCGCGCCCGACGGTGTGCCGCCACCCGCTCACGGGTAGCGCACCGCCGTGAACAGTAGCGGCGCACCGGACCGCTGCCCTGGGTCAGGAAGACATTGCGGCAGGTGGTGGAGGCGCAGATTCCGCCCGGTGGGCGCTGGCGGTCCCAGACCAGGACGGTCAGCGCCAGCGCCGACGTAGCCAGGAGCCATTCGCCCCAGGGTCCGTCGTCATCCCCGTCCAGATGCGGATGCCAGGGCGAGGATCCTCGGTGGGAGGAGAGCCTGAGTCGGCCCTCCGTCAGGGCGAGCAGTTCGTTGAGCCGGGCAGCCGCCTCGTCCACCCCCTCCGCGGCGAAGACCGTACGCAGTTGGAGGGCCGCCTCACGCATCTCGACCAGGTCATCGGCGCTGAGTGCCAGGGGGGCGAGTCCGCCCACCGCTCGTCCGGTCCGCTCGGCTGCCCCGTGTTCGTCGTCCGATGCCACCTCGCCGTACGCCCGCAGCACCGCGCCGACCGCCTCCAGGTCGGCGGGCGGCTCCAGATGGTCCGGGCCGTCCGTCCCGGTCAGCACATTGATCAGGGCAGCCGTCCGCCTGGCCATCGCATCCACCGAATGACGTGCGGACCCGGCACTCCTCAAGGGCTCCATCGAGGCAATGTAACGCATCTAGCGCATATTTAAGTTACTTGAGTAGCGTCAAGTGGATGGAGAACCGTTACGCGCTGAGGATGCATCTGGCGGGTGCAGCCGTCGCCCGCACCGGAGACGAGATGTCCGGCCCCGCCCTCCTCCTGACCGCGCTGGCCCTCACCGGCTCGACCGCCACCGCCTCCGTGCTCCTCGCCGGCATGACCCTCGCCGCAGCCGTCGGTGGGCCCCTCCTCGGCCTGTTCCTGGACCGATCCACCCGGCCCGGCGCACTCCTGGCCGCGGCCCTCGCCGGTCACTGCCTGGCACTCCTGGCCGTCCTCTGGGCACTCCACGCCCATGGCGAACCACCGCTCGTCATGACGCTTCTGATCGCGCTGGGTGCGGGACTGCTCGGGCCCGTCCTCTCCGCCGGCTGGACCTCCCAACTGCCCCGGCTCGTCCTGCCCGCCGCACTGCCCCGGGCCACGGCCCTCGACGCCATGACCTTCCATGCCGCCGCACTGCTCGGACCGGCGCTCGCCGGCACGGCGGCCGGACTCCTGGGAGCAGGTACGGGCGTCGTCGTCGCGGCCGTGCTGATCGCCCTCTCCCTCCCCGCGGCCCTGAGCGTCCCGCCCGACCCCTCCCGGAGGGCAGCCCGCTCCCCGCGGTCCGGCGATTGGCGCGTCCCCCTCGCCGATCAGCTGCTCCGCGCAGAACTCCGCTCCGGCTTCCGGGCTACCGTCCGGAACCGGCCGTTGGCCCGGGCAACCGCCGTCACCGTGATCTCCTGCGCGGGGGAGGGGGCCTTCGTCGTCTGCGTACCGCTGCTCGGCGATCAACTGCTCGGGGACCGGGACCGGGGCGTGCTCCTGCTCTCCGGGATCGCCGTCGCCGCTGTCGCCGCCAATGCCCTCCTCGCCCGCCGGCCCCCGCGGCACGGGCCCGACCGCATCCTCAACTGGAGCCCACTCGCCCTCGCGCTGGCGTACGCACTGATGGCGACCGGCCAACCCCTCCTGCTCGTCGTCGCCGTCGTGCTGGCCGGTGCGGGCGAAGGCCCCCAACTGACCGCACTGTTCACGATCCGCCACCGCGAGGCCCCCGAGCGGTTGCGCGCACAGGTCTTCACCACCGGGGCGAGCCTCAAACTGACCGGTTTCGCGGTGGGCGCCGCCCTGGCCGGGCTGGTGATCTCGCTCGGCTCCCTCACCGCCGCACTGCTGGCGGCGGCGGGCGTCCAACTCGTCGCCGCGCTGTGCGCCGCACCGACGACTGCCCGCCACCCTGGACGCCCTCGATCCCGCAGCCCTGAGTCCTGACAGTCGTCACGCCGTCACAGCCAGTGCTCGGAACTGCCCGCGTCGTCCCAGGTGACGAGATTGCGACCACACTGGGGCGGGGCCCTTTCGAGACCGGGTCGAACACGAGATATCTTGATGTCGAGCAATGTTGCAGACGTGGAGCGGAGCACCCGGTGACTGACTCGACCATCATCTATACGCACACCGACGAGGCCCCAGCCCTGGCCACGCATTCGTTCCTGCCGGTGGTCGAGGCTTATGCCTCGACGGCCGGAGTCAGGGTCGAGAGCCGTGACATCTCCCTCGCGGGGCGGATCATCTCCAGCTTCCCCGAGCGGCTGGATGAGAGCCAGCGCATCGACGACGCACTCGCCGAGCTGGGTGAACTGGCCAAGACCCCCGGTGCCAACATCATCAAGCTGCCGAACATCTCGGCGTCGATCCCGCAGCTGAAGGCGGCGATCGCCGAGCTTCAGGAGCAGGGCTACGACCTTCCGAACTACCCCGACGACCCCAAGACCGACGAGGACCGCGACGTCCGCGCCCGGTACGACAAGGTCAAGGGCAGCGCCGTCAACCCGGTGCTCCGCGAGGGCAACTCCGACCGCCGTGCCCCCGCCTCGGTCAAGAACTACGCCAAGGCCCACCCGCACCGCATGGGCGCCTGGTCGGCCGACTCCAAGACCAACGTCGCGCACATGAGCGCCGACGACTTCCGCTCCACCGAGAAGTCCGCCGTCATCGCCGAGGCGGGCACGCTGCGGATCGAGCTGACCGGGGACGACGGCACCACCACCGTGCTGCGCGACTCGGTACCCGTCCTCGCCGGCGAGGTCGTGGACGCCTCCGTCCTGCGCGTCGCGGTCCTGCGCGAGTTCCTCACCGCACAGGTGGCCCGTGCCAAGGCCGAGGACGTGCTCTTCTCGGTCCACCTCAAGGCGACGATGATGAAGGTCTCCGACCCGATCATCTTCGGCCATGTGGTGCGCGCGTTCTTCCCGAAGACGTTCGCCGAGCACGGCGAGGCGTTCGCCGCTGCGGGCCTGAGCCCCAACGACGGTCTCGGCGGCATCCTCAAGGGACTGGACGCTCTGGCCGACGGCGCCGCGATCAAGGCATCCTTCGAGGCCGAGCTCGCCGAAGGACCCGCGCTGGCGATGGTCGACTCCGACCGCGGCATCACCAATCTCCATGTGCCGAGCGATGTCATCGTCGACGCCTCCATGCCGGCGATGATCCGCACCTCCGGCCACATGTGGGGGCCTGACGGCCAGGAGGCCGACACCCTCGCGGTCATCCCCGACAGCAGCTACGCCGGCATCTACCAGGTCGTCATCGACGACTGCCGGGCCAACGGCGCGTACGACCCCTCGACGATGGGCTCGGTGCCCAACGTCGGTCTGATGGCCCAGAAGGCCGAGGAGTACGGCAGCCACGACAAGACCTTCGAGATCCCCACCACGGGGACGGTCCGGGTGGTCGACGGCTCCGGTGCCGTGGTCCTGGAGCACGTGGTCAGCGCCGGCGACATCTGGCGCATGTGTCAGACCAAGGACCTCCCGATCAAGGACTGGGTCAAGCTCGCCGTCACCCGTTCCCGCGCCAGCGGTACCCCGGCCGTGTTCTGGCTGGACGAGAGCCGCGCCCACGACGCCAGCCTGATCGCCAAGGTCGAGGCGTACCTCCCCGAGCACGACACCGAGGGCCTGGACATCCGCATCCTGGCGCCGGTCGAGGCGATCGCTTTCTCGCTGGAGCGCATCCGCCGCGGCGAGGACACGATCTCGGTCACCGGCAATGTGCTGCGCGACTACCTGACCGACCTGTTCCCGATCCTGGAGCTCGGCACCAGCGCCAAGATGCTCTCCGTCGTACCCCTGATGAACGGCGGCGGCCTGTTCGAGACCGGAGCCGGCGGCTCGGCGCCCAAGCACGTCCAGCAGCTCGTCAAGGAGAACTACCTCCGCTGGGACAGCCTGGGTGAGTTCCTCGCCCTCGCGGTCAGCTTCGAGCACCTCGCCCAGACCACGGACAACGCGCGCGCCCAGGTGCTCGCCGACACCCTGGACCGGGCCACGGGCACCTTCCTCAACGAGGACAAGTCGCCCAGCCGTCGTCTCGGTGGCATCGACAACCGGGGCAGCCACTTCTACCTCGCGCTGTACTGGGCCCAGGAGCTGGCACAGCAGACCGACGACGTCCAGCTCGCCGAGGCGTTCAGCGCGCTCGCCAAGACGCTGTCGGAGCAGGAGCAGACCATCGTCGACGAGCTCATCGCCGTCCAGGGCTCGCCCGTCGACATCGGTGGCTACTACCAGCCCGACGTGACCAAGGCGACCGCGGTGATGCGTCCTTCGGAGACCTTCAACCAGGCGCTGGCAACGCTCGCCTGAAACCGCTGACGACGACGGGACCCGTGCCGAGCAGGCACGGGTCCCGTTCTCGTGCGCCCGTTCTCGTGCGCCCGGCAGGGGTCACCTGGATGCCCGCCCACCGTGCGGGCAGGGCCCGTCGGGGTTCTACTGGGTCGGTGCGTCCCCCAGCACCGACCCAGTAGAACCCCGAGGACGGAGACCCCATGACAACGGCGATTGTGGGCACGGGCAACATCGGTTCCCGTCTGGCCGCCAACCTGGTCGCGGGCGGTGAGACGGTCCTTCTCGCCAGCCGTGACCTCGACGACGCCCGCGCCCTTGCCACCCGGCTCGGCGAACGGGCCGCCGCCGTGACGGTGGACGAAGCCGTCGACGCGGCAGACACCCTGGTCCTCGCGGTCTGGTTCGACACCATCAAGGAACTGGTGGCGCAGTACGGGGACCGGCTCGACGGGAAGATCGTCGTGGACCCGTCGAATCCGATCGCCCAGAACGACCAGGGGGAGTTCTCCAAGACCATCCCGGAGGACGAGTCCGCGGGCGCGACGATCGCCGCACTGCTTCCCCGGGGCGCCCGACCGGTGAAGGCGTTCGGCACCCTCTCGGCGGACTCCCTCACCTCGGCGGCCCGCCGCTCCCCTGACCGGGGAGTCGGCTTCTACGCGACGGACGACGACGCCGCTGGCCGCGAAGTGGCGGATCTGATCCGCGCCGCCGGCTTCGACCCCCTGAAGGTGGGCGGAATCGACCAGTCCGTGCGTATCGAGGTCTTCGGCGACCTCCATGAGTTCACCATCGGCTCGGTGCCGTCCCTGAACGAGGCGAAGAAGCTGGTCTGAACACTGCGCACCGGGCGGACGGGCGCCATCGTCGGGAAACGCGCCATCGTCGGGACACGCGCCATCGCCGAGACACGCGCCTTTCAGACGGGCTGCGCCGCGGCCACCTTCGAGTCCAACGTGTCCGTCAGCCGGATGACGAAGTAGACCGCTGCCGCCGCGGCCACGATCCACGAGGCGTCTGCCGTCATCGCCAGGACCAAGGCGTCCCGCTGCTCCTCGAAGGATTCGGCCGCGTTGTAGACGTAGTTGCTGACACCGCCGAGCAGCGTGTTGCCGACGAAGAGGCCCCACCACAGGTGCAGCGGCCAGGTGGTGACCTTTCCCTCGGCTGCCGGGCGGGCGCCCACGCTCCAGATGGAGCGTGCGATGAGATAGGGCAGCACCAGGTTCACAAACGGGAAGAACCAGGAACCGATGGCCCAGCCGGGACCTAGTCGGAAGGCTGCGGGTTCGAACGTCCCGGCGTTGCGGCGCATCCGGTGGAACCAGACGACGAAGGCGATCCCGCAGAAGAAGAACGCGGTGGAACCGATCGAGTTGGCGAGGTTGTACGCCAGGTGGGCACTGTCCAACTCCTCCTGGGCGACGAAGGAGAAGCCTTCGTTCGTCGGGGTCAGCGAGTAGGTCTGCCACCCCCGGTAGACCTTGTACAGGTCGGTCATGGCGACCGCTGTCAACAGGCCCCCGACCGTCACCAGGAGGACTCGCGGCGTTCTTCGCAGCTGGGACGGGAGCGGTGGGAGCGAGGGCAGTGTGTTGGACGTGAGCATGGCGATTGACCCCCCACGGGCACAGAAAGCGGAACGGCCCGTACGAGAACGGGCGTTGCCGGAAGATATGCCAGCAGAGCGCCCCACGTCCACGGTGATGATCAGCCCTGGTCCGGGGCCATCGGGAGTGCCGTACGCCCGCGGGGGCACGACGCTAGGAGCGACGGCGCGGCTTGCCGCGTCCCTTCGCCTTGGCCGTACCGGAACCGGCGCGACCGCCACGTCCCGCCGGCTTGCCCGCCGCGGGCTTCTTGCGGGCGCCTCCCGCATCGGAGCGCTTCGCCTGGGGCTGAGCCGGGGCCTGAGGACCGCGGGAGCTGTTGACGGTTCGCCCCCGGACGATTCCGATGAACTGTTCCACCAGGTCGGTGGTCTCGTCCTCGGGCCAGGACAGTGCCACGCGGGACTCGGGAGCGTCCACGACCGTTCGGTAGGTGAGGTCCTTGCGGTGGTGCAACCGCGCGAGCGACTGCGGTACGACGAGGACTCCCACTCCCGCAGCCACCAACTCGACGGCGTCCGCAGTGGTGGCGGGGCGTTCCTTGGCGGCCAGCCCCGGTCGCTCCTCCCACTCCAGGGTGTCATCGAGGGGATGCAACACGATCTCGTCCGCGAGGTCGCCCGGTGACACCTCATCGACCGCCGCCACCACATGGTCCTTGGGGACCACGACGACCGTCGTCTCCGCATACAGGGGAATGGCGCTGAGGTCCGTCCGGTCGATCGGCAGACGGACGAATCCGGCGTCGACACTTCGGGCGCGCAACACGTCCGCGGCTTCCGCGGCGGACACCGGGACGAGCGTCAGGGGGACCGCAGGGAGCCGCTCGTGCCAGATCCGGACCCACTTGGTCGGCGTCACGCCCGGAACGTACGCGAGTCGAAATGGGGGGGGTGCTTCCGAGCCTGTCACCAGGCCAGGTTAGCCGGTCGTGGTCGAAGGCATCGCACACGCTCGATACCCTTGACCCCATGACGTCGCACCAGACCACCCAAACGATGAAGCCCGCCACCGCGGCGAAGAAGCTGGGTGTGTACCTCCAGGCCACCCCTGCCGAGTTCCAGGAGGGTGTCGTCTCGCGCAACGAACTGAACGCGTTGCAGACCGACCCGCCCCAGTGGCTGCAGGACCTGCGGCGCAACGGCCCGCACCCCAGGCCGGTGGTCGCGGCGAAGCTGGGCGTCTCCATCGCGGGTCTCGCCCGTGGCGGGGTCACCGATGCGCTCACCACCGAGCAGATCGACGCCCTGAAGGACGAGAACCCCTCGTGGCTCCGACAGGAGCGCGCCACCCAGGCCGAGGTCCGCAAGGAAGCCGTGCGGATCAAGGAGAAGAACGAGGCACGCAAGACGAAGTCGGGCTCCGACTCCTGACGCAGACGGCACCGCACGGCCGAGCCCCGTCCTTCCGGGACCTGCCCCGAGGGACGGCCGCGGGTCGGCTCTTCGGTGCTTCCTCCCGGTCCGGACGGCCGGCTCTCAGCGCTGGAACACATCCTTGAGGTACGCGGTCAGTTCCGAGGTGCTCGGCGGGCTCAGACGAGCCCCGAGATGGCCGTCGGGACGCACCACCAACACCGTCGGCCCTCCCACCCCGTAGATCCGGGCGAACTCGCCCGCGCCGTCGCGGTAGACGGGCGGTCCGACGCCGAGCCGCTCCGGTACCGCGGGAGCCAGGACCAGACAGGTCTCCAGCCGTGCGGCTGACAGTTCCTCGGCGACGGCGAGGAACTCGGTGAGTTCGTCGGACACGCCGCCCGGCCGGTCCTCGTACCACAACAGCAGGTGTTCACGGTCCCTGAGCAGCTCGTGCAGCCGGACGGGATAGGCGGCGATGTCCCGGGTCAGGCCGGCGCAGTCCGGGGCCCGATCGCCCGGTTGGGGTCCGTCCCCAGCGGTCGGGTCCGGCCGACCCACCAGAGGACTGCTCCGGTAGTCGATGAGCAGTTGGGCCTCCCTCAGCAACAGGGTCTGCGGATCGGTCGGGTCTGCCTGGACGCCTTCGGCGGCGTGCCGGACGGTTCGGGCGACGACCTCCTCGCCGATCGGGCGGCGCTCGGTGTCGTAGCTGGCGAGCAGCCCGGTCCCGGCGCCATCGCTGAGGACGAGTGCCAGCTTCCAGGCCAGGTTGTAGGCGTCCTGGATGCCGGTGTTCATCCCCTGCGCGCCCGTGGGCGGATGGATGTGCGCGGCGTCCCCGGCGACGAAGACCCGACCTCCCCCGTACCGGTTCACCAGCCGGTGGCTGATCCGGAAGACCGAGGACCACCGCAGGGCGGTCGCCGTGGTCGGCCCTGGGGACAACCGGTCCAGAACCGTCTGGATATCGGCGAGCACCGGCACCCGGCCGCCCTCCAGCCCGTGTGCGACCCCGTCGTGCGGCGTCCCGTTCTGCTGTTCGTGTGCGGCCGACAGCTCGGGCGGTACCAGCATCGACATGCGGTAGCGCCCGGCGCCGGGAAGCGGAATGCACACCAGGAGATCGTCGATGGTCCGGTCGCCGGCACGGTGCATGGCCCGTACGCCGTATCCGGCCGGCAGGTCCCAGTCGACCTCCACATCGGCGAGCATGTACTCCTCAGGGAAGGCGCCGCCATCGAAGGTGAGCCCGAGCGACTTGCGCACGACGCTGTGAGCGCCGTCGCAGCCCACGAGGTACCGCGCTCGGACCTCCTCCTGCACGCCGGTCGAATCGACCAGTGCGCAGGTCACCCCGTTGCCGTCCTGGGTGAACGACACCAGCTCGCGACCCCGCTCGATCCGGGTTCCGAGGCCGGCCAGGAACTGTTCGAGGATGCGTTCGGTCTCGTACTGGGGGAGCGCGGCGAAGCCGTACGGCACATCGGGCGGTAGGGCGAGGTCGATCCTGGTCTGCTCGACACCGTTGATGTACACCAGCTGTCCCCGCATGGGAACCGCCGCGTCCAGGACGGACCGCACGAGTCCCATGCGGTCCCAGATCTCCAGCGTTCGCGGTTGGATGCCCACCGCCTTCGCGTACGGCAATCCGGCCGGCAGTTTGTCGACGATGCGGCACGAAACCCCGCGCCGGCTGAGCTCTGCCGCCGTGGTCAGCCCGACCGGGCCCGCTCCGACGACCAGGACATCGGGCGCCTCGGTGTCCACCACTGGTGCCTCCCCGTGGCTGGTCCCCGGGTTCGACAGGTCCCCTCCATGGTCGGCCGTGGTGCCCGCTGCCGTCCACCGGACGGGAGAGCGCCGTGGCTGGGGCGTCCATAGCGGATCGCGGATCGCGGATCGCGGATCGCGGTACCGGCTCCGGAACCGGGTGCGCCGACTGTGCGAAGTCGGCGCACCCCGCTGTCATGGCCTGCTGCCCAGGGATCAGTACGTGTCGAGATGGAACCGCTGGT
>NZ_JBHYZO010000012.1:28159-192303 GCF_042753785.1 Streptomyces sp. NPDC059256
AGTTGGCGTAGGGGCCGGTTTGGCTTTGGCAGCCGAAGTGTCGTAGCCCGATGTTGCTGTCGTCCACGCACAGTCCCGTGGCGACATTGCGCAGCACGTTCGTGCCACCGGGAGCCGCGACCAGAACGAACCGCTGGTAGTTGGCGTAGGGGCCGGTTTGGCTTTGGCAGCCGAAGTGCCGCAGTCCGATGTTGCTGTCGTCCACGCACAGCCCGGTGGCGTGGTTGCGCAGGACGTAGGTGTAGGGAGCGACGGTGACGAAGTCGAACTTCTGGTAGTTGGCGTAGGGGCCGGTTTGGCTTTGGCAGCCGAAGTGTCGTAGCCCGATGTTGCTGTCGTCCACGCACAGTCCCGTGGCGACATTGCGCAGCCGAACCGTGTAGACGGCGGCCGTACCCACGGCCTTTGTCGTGAGTGCCTCGCCTAACCGGCCGGTTGCAGGGCCGTCCGGAGCGGCGGCCGGTGGTGCGGGCGGTGTGGAAGGTGTGGCCGTGCCCGCGGCAGAGGTGCTTGCCGACGCCAGTACGAGACCGGCTGCGGCGAGGAGCGAGGCAGCGCCGCGAACGGTCCTGCCCACGAGATTGCGCCTGCTGTTCAAGGTGCCTCCTACGTCATGGAGAGCTGTGCGAAGGGGTGCGGCAACGAGTATCTGCGCGACGCACCCCCGCTGGCTCTGGCAGAGAGCGCACGGGAGGTTGGCCGGTAGCGCACGGGAACTGGCCGGAGGCGCGCTTTACCCGGATGACGGCGCCGCCGAACATGGAGCCCGAGCGTTTCGGTGGACTCGGGGGTGCGATGCCGGCAACGAGGGTGACCCGTGTCCAGGCGGACGGCGTCAGCCCGCAGGACCGGCTCGGCTGGTGGGCCTCGATGGTGGCCGAGGCGGTCATGCCGGTCGCGATCAGCAGCGACCACGCCCACCGTTTCAAGGGCCGGGCCACTTCGCTGCAACTGCCCCACACCGAGGTGTCGTCGTTCTCCTTCTCACCGATGTCGGCCCGACGCACCCCGACCCACATCCGAAGGGCGGACCCCGAGTCGTACTTCCTCGTGCTGGTCCACGGCAGTCCGATCGGGCTGGAACAGGGGCGCAACACCAGCCTCCTCCAGGCCGGCGACATGGCCCTGTTCGACACCTGGCATCCGCTCGCCTGCGAGTTCCAGGACCAGGGACGACAGTGCAGGCTCACCCTGGTCCGGCTGCCCCGCGCCACGATGCCCCTGCCGTACGAGCGGACCAACGGACTCTTGAGCACCCGGCTGCCCACCAGGGCCGGGACCGGCGCCCTGCTCGTGTCCTTCCTGGCCGGTCTGCGGGCGAACGCGGCCCACTGTGACGAGGCGGAACTGCTCCGTCTCGGCGCAGTGGGATTCGATCTCGTCGCAGGATTCCTGGCCACCCGGTTCGACGGGGCGTCCACCCTGTCGACCGAGGCTCGGCACCGGATCCTGTTGACCCGTGTTCTGGCGCACATCGACCGCCACCTGGCCGATCCCGAACTGGGGCCGGTGTCCCTCGCGGCGCGCCACCACATCTCGGTGCGGCTGCTGCACCAGTTGTTCCGGCAACACCCGGAGACGGTCGGCGCCACCATCCGACGGCGGCGACTCGAACGCACCCGGGCCGACCTCGCTGATCCGCAGCTTCGGCGCAGGGCCGTCGGCGAGGTCGGTGTGCGGTGGGGGTTTCGAGACCCCGCTGACTTCAGCCGTGCGTTCCGCGCGGCCTACGGTGTTCCGCCGGGAGAGTACCGACGGATGGTGTCGGTCCCGGATCACCCGTACATCTGACGCGGCCTGCTCTCACCCGGCTGGATCGTGACCGGGCCGGGCGGTGGGACGCGACGCCGCGTCAGCAGGCGGCCTTCTTGACGAGCGCGGTGATCGTCTCCTCTGCCTCGTCACTCAACTCCGTCACCGCGTACGACGTGGGCCACAGACCCCCCTCGTCGTCGAGGCCAGCCTCGGTGGTGAATCCGAAGGTCGAGTACCGCTCCTTGTCGACCTGGCCACTGCGGAAGAAGCACACGACCTTTCCTTTCCTTGCGTAGGCCGGCTGTCCGTACCACAGCTTCGGCGACAGTTCGGGGGCGGTGGTGGTCACGATGGCGTGGATGCGTTCGGCCACTGCTCGGTCCGATCCGGCCATCTCCGCGATCTTCGACAGGACGTCCAGTTCCTCGGCCGCCTTCTTGTTGCCGCGACCACGGTTGGCCTCCTTCTTCAGCTCAGCGGCACGCTCCTGTATGGCGGCACGCTCATGCTCGGAGAAGCCTCCCGTGTGTTTCGTGCTCATCGCCTCATCCTCCTGGTCGAGCTCCGTACGAGGTGCTTCGACGTTAGTGGTGCCGAGCGGTCGGGGCTTCTCGATTCCTGATCGATGCGGGTGGTGCGTTCCCGGGGACACGGTGCTTCCGTCGAAGAGGAGATCCGACCGGTCAGGAGCAGACCGGTCAGGAATCGAGAAGCGCGCGCCCGACGGTCGTGCGTAGCGTGACGGACATGGACTTCACGGGCTGCTGCGCATCCCTCCGTCCCCCCGTCCAACGGCCCCGAAGCCGTTCCGGGCGTACCACCGGGCCCGCGCTGCGGAGGTCCTGAATGACGTCGGTTCCGAAAGGGGAGTCCCCTCGCATGGCACTCACGCTCGACACCATCACCCTCGGAGTACCGCACGTGAAGGCCGCGCACGCCTTCTACACGGCCGCGCTCTCACCCCTCACCGGCGGAGAGAACGACACCGCCGAACTGGACCTGCACGGCACCGGCCACCTGGCCGTCCGCCAATTCGACGACCTCGCCACCGAAGTCGGAGCAGACCCGGTGACCGAGGGCTTCCGCGGCTACGTCCTGTCGTCGATCGTCAGCCAGCCGAGCGAGGTCAAGGCGCTCCTCGAAGCCGCCACCAGCAACGGTGCGACGGTCGTCAAGCCGGCGAAGAAGCAGTTCTTCGGCGAGTTCACCGCCGTCTACCGGGCACCCGACGGCGCGGTGTGGAAGCTGGCGGCGGCGGCCAAGAAGGACACCGGCCCGCGCACCGATCCGCCGAAACCGACCGAGACCGCGATCTACCTCGGTGTCGCCAAGCCGAAGGCTTCCAAGGTCTTCTACGAGAAGCTGGGGATGGGCACAGACCATGACTACGGCGACAAGTTCATCGACTTCACCGTCACCGGGGGGGTGTGCCGCCTGGGTCTGCTGCCCCGACAGGGCCTTGCGAAGGACGTAGGCGTTGATCCGCGCGGCGACGGCTTCTCCGCGCTCGTGCTCACGCACACGGCCGCTTCCCGCGCCGAGGTCGACGCACTCCTCGCCGCCGCTGACTCCGCTTGGGGGCGGGCCGTCGCCGGCGCGGCACGGGTCGACGGGGGTGAGTACGCCGGACACTTCACCGATCTCGACGGCTACCACTGGAAGATCACCACGCCCGTATGACCAGCGGCGGCCCCGGGGCCGGTGACACCCGGGCCGACACAGACGACGTGGCGCCGCTCAGTCCCTTGGAAGCCGGGGTCCCGCCCGATTCCAGCGGGAGGGCACCGGCTTCCTGCCTCATCGCGGGTCGGGACGGTGCCGCAGTCGAAGCCGCCCGTGACCATCCGAAGGGTTCGGCCGCCGAGTCGCCCATCCACCCGCTGACTGAGAGGCGTCAGCCACAGCCGTTGAGGCGAACGTTCGAGCTGACAACCTCCGGGCTCAGCCAGCCCGCCTGAGCAGTGCATCCGGACGGGGCGATGGCGGCGTGCGCATCACCAGGCCGGGCTCGCCGCGTACCACCCGGCCGGGAACGGAAAACGGTTCGGTGAGAACGGCACCAACCAGTCGGAGTCCCGGTAGTGAGTGGACACGCCAGTCCCCTCCTGAGTCTTGTCGGGCGGTCCGGAGCTGGGGAACAGGGAGGGCACCACAGGACGCCCCAGTCGTTCCTTCCACACGCTCATCCACTTCTCAAGATTCGGGAATGCCTCCCGCACCGCCGTACGGTTCACGAACTTGTACTTCTGGTGAATGAACCCCTTTTGGATGTCCGCGTCGGTGAGCTTTCCCGCACCCTTGAGCTCATCCCACTTCTTTTGGGCGGCTGCCACCATCAGATCGGATGAGACATGAATGTCACCGTCGCTGGGTCCGACCGGCGTCCCGTTCTCATCGAGCGCCCCCAGCTTGTAAAGGGTTTCGAATGGGCGGCGTGCGGGGCGTTCGCTGGCAGGCGTGGAGCCCATCCATGTCTGGAGCCGCTCCAGTGCCAGGGGCTGCTCTGCCAGATCCCGTTCGGTCGGGAAGTTCTTGTGACGGCCTGAGAAGAAGAAGGCCCATGATCCCTGGAGCCGCACGTCGTATTCCTCGGGGTGCTCACACGCGGAGCACAGAGCCTGGTACAGGGACGATGACAGCTCTTTGAACTGCTGCGGAGTCGTGCCCAGGGGGGCTTGGTAGCGGCGCCACCAGTCGACCTGCTGCCGTGTCAGCCCGAGGAACTCCAGGTCACGCGGCTGGATGAGATATCCCGTGTCATCGCGCGGCCATGCCCGGATTCCCACGCGCTGGTTTCCCGGGACCCGTCCGTCGGCGTCGATGAGCCCCTTGGCCTGGGCTTCCTGGCGCCTCTTTTCGAAGTGGGGGTTCTCGTCGGCCGGCGAACCCGCCCGGACGGATTGCCCGTGGACACTCTTGGCAGTCAGCCCCGGGGGCGGTGATACGGCAATGGTCGGAGCTGCCGATGGACCCAACAGAATGAGAGTCGCGGCGGCGAGTACTCCCAGCCTTCGATGCTGACGTGACACCCTTTACCTCCAGCAGCCGGAACGGGCCCCATGGTCCGCGCTCATCGCGATCCATGTGTTTACGGGGCCTTATACGCAGGGGTAAACGCCGGCCTTGCGCCCTAGGGCACGGCCTCGGAGGTGGGAAGTCGGGCGGCTGTCAGATGGCGAAGAGAGCAGATTTCCGGAATTGATGACGGGTGAGTGACCCGATATCCCTGGGACAATTTCTCGCGGTTCGGGGCGGCGGACGCATGCGTCGGCGCGGACCAACTCCAGGCGGTCCTGCCGGGACGCGCTCACTCCTCTGGGGCGATCTTCGGCCGCGCTCCCTCGGGAAGCGATGTGTGCTGACGCTCACCCGCGGCAGCCACCTCTGATGCCGCGGAACCCCTCCTGGAGTCCAGCAGCGACGGGAGCAGGTTCACGTGGCGAGCCGGGGCAGCGGCACCGTCCCGCGCTCAAGTAACTGCTTGGCTACTGCTTCTTTCGCAATCCCAGTTCTTTCGCAATCCCAGCAGGTCAGTGCGGTAATCGCCACCCTGCGTGCCAGTGGAATCACTCTGTGTTGCCAACTCAAGCGCTCGGGGTCAACTCGGCCGTTCGGTCGCAGATCGCTCCAGCCTCAACCTGAGGACTCATTGCATAAAACTTCCGAACTGCGTATAGTCATGCCATCAATGAGGAGGGTTTCGATGGTTGTTCGAGCAGCAGTGGCCGGTGCGAGCGGTTATGCGGGCGGAGAGGTGCTCCGACTGCTGACCGCACACCCCGGGGTGGAGATCGGCGCGCTGACCGGCAACTCCAACGCGGGTCAGACCATCGGAAGCCTCCAGCCCCAACTGCTGCCACTGGCCGACCGCGTCCTTGAGGCCACCACCGCCGAGGTGCTGGCCGGTCATGACGTGGTCTTCCTGGCCCTGCCGCACGGGCAGTCCGCCGCCGTGGCGGAAGAGTTGGGCGACGACGTCCTCGTCGTCGACATGGGCGCCGACTTCCGACTCACGGACGCCGGCGACTGGGAGCGATTCTACGGTTCGCCCCACGCCGGAACCTGGCCGTACGGCCTCCCCGAACTGCCGGGTGCCCGGGCTGCGCTGGAGGGGTCCAAGCGCATCGCGGTCCCCGGCTGCTACCCCACGGCCGTCTCGCTGGCCCTCTTCCCCACGTACGCGGCGAACCTGGCCGAACCGGAAGCCGTCATCACCGCCGCCTCCGGCACCTCCGGCGCGGGCAAGGCGCCCAAGACACATCTCCTCGGCTCCGAGGTGATGGGGTCGATGAGCCCCTACGGAGTCGGCGGCGGTCACCGCCACACCCCGGAGATGATCCAGAACCTCAGTGCGGTGGCGGGCGAGCGGGTCACCGTCTCGTTCACACCGACCCTGGCACCGATGGCCCGTGGCATCCTCGCCACCTGCTCCACCAAGGCCAAGCCGGGAACCACCGCGCAGGACGTCCGGGCCGCCTACGAGAAGGCGTACGCGGACGAGCCCTTCGTCCGACTCCTCCCCGAGGGCCAGTGGCCGGCGACCGCACATGTCATGGGGGCGAACGCGGTGCACCTCCAGGTCGCCTTCGACGAGAGCGCGCACCGCATCATCGCGATCAGCGCCATCGACAACCTCACCAAGGGCACGGCCGGTGGAGCGATCCAGAGCATGAACATCGCCCTCGGTCTCCCCGAGGACACGGGGCTGCCCCTGGTCGGGCTCGCGCCATGACGGCCTCGGTGCGATGTGCCCAGCAACGCGCCCACGGCGCGGCGCACCCGCACTGACAGCGGTGCGGATGACCGGGGGAGAGATCGCCACCGGGCCACTGATCGGGACGAAGGCCGTAGGGGCGCGCCGGGCGCGCGAGAAACGCGAAGAACGCGAAGAAGCCGAGAGGGAGACAGAGTGAGCGTCACCGCAGCGAAGGGGTTCACCGCGGCGGGCATCGCCGCCGGAATCAAGGAGAGCGGCAACCCCGACCTGGCGCTGGTCGTCAACAACGGGCCGCGCCGGGCCGCCGCCGGAGTCTTCACCTCCAACCGGGTCAAGGCCGCACCTGTCCTCTGGTCGGAGCAGGTGCTCAAGGGGGGTGCGGTCACAGCGGTCGTCCTGAACTCCGGCGGCGCCAACGCCTGCACCGGCCCGCAGGGCTTCCAGGACACCCATGCCACCGCGGAGAAGGCGGCCGAGGTGCTCGAAGGACACAGCGCCGGTGAGATCGCCGTCGCCTCCACGGGGCTGATCGGCCTGCTCCTGCCCATGGACAAGCTGCTGCCCGGAGTCGAGACCGCTGCCGGGCAACTGTCCGAGCACGGCGGCGAGAAGGCCGCCATCGCCATCAAGACCACTGACACCGTCCACAAGACCGCGGTTCGCGAGGGCCAGGGCTGGACGGTCGGTGGGATGGCCAAGGGTGCCGGCATGCTCGCGCCCGGGCTCGCCACCATGCTGGTCGTTCTCACCACGGACGCCGATCTGGAGGCCGCAGTCCTCGACAAGGCACTGCGCGACGCGACCCGGTTGACCTTCGACCGGATCGACTCCGACGGGTGCATGTCCACCAACGACACCGTGCTGCTCCTCGCTTCCGGCGCGTCCGGTGTGGTCCCGGAGTACGAGGCGTTCGCCACGGCCGTTCGGGAGGTCTGCGACGATCTGGCCCGCCAGCTGATCGGTGACGCCGAGGGGGCGTCCAAGGACATCCGCATCGAGGTGATCGGTGCGGCCACGGAGGACGACGCCGTCGAGGTGGGGCGTTCCATCGCCCGCAACAACCTGCTGAAGTGCGCCATCCACGGCGAGGACCCCAACTGGGGGCGGGTGCTCTCCGCCATCGGCACCACCGAGGCCGCCTTCGAACCGGATCAGCTCAACGTGGCCATCAACGGCGTCTGGGTCTGCCGGAACGGCGGCGTGGGGGAGGACCGCGAGCTGGTCGACATGCGCTACCGCGAGGTCAAGATCACCGCAGATCTCTCCGCGGGCTCCCAGTCCGCCGTCATCTGGGCGAACGATCTGACCGCCGACTACGTCCATGAGAACAGCGCCTATTCCTCCTGAGGATTCGGGGACCTTCACTCCATGAGCACCCGCAAGCACACCGCCCTGCCCAAGGCGCAGATCCTCATCGAGGCTCTGCCCTGGCTGACCAGGCACAACGGCAAGGTCGTCGTCGTCAAGTTCGGTGGCAACGCCATGGTCGACGAGGACCTCAAAGCTGCTTTCGCCCAGGACGTGGTCTTTCTGCGACAGGCGGGCCTGCGCCCCGTCGTCGTGCACGGCGGAGGGCCGCAGATCAGTGCGCAGTTGGATCGACACGGCCTGGTCAGCGAGTTCAAGGCCGGTCTGCGGGTCACCACGCCCGAGGCGATGGACGTCGTACGCATGGTGTTGGCCGGCCAGGTCCAGCGGGAACTGGTCGGACTGCTCAACCAGCACGGGCCGCTCGCCGTCGGCCTCACCGGCGAGGACGCACACACGATCACGGCGATCAAGCACCAGCCGCTGATCGACGGCGAGTTGGTCGACATCGGCCGGGTCGGCGAGATCACCCGGATCGACAGCGGTGCGATCGAAGCGTTGTTGGAGGACGGCCGCATCCCGGTCATCTCCTCCATCGCACGCGCGGAGGACGACGGACATGTCTACAACGTCAATGCTGATACGGCGGCTGCGGCACTCGCTGCTGCGCTGGGCGCGGAGACCCTGATGGTCCTCACGGACGTCGAGGGACTGTACGTGGACTGGCCCAACAGCGACGAGGTGATCAGTCGACTGACGGCCACCCAGTTGGAGAAGCTGCTGCCGGACCTGTCCAGCGGCATGGTCCCCAAGATGGAGGGCTGTCTGTTCGCCGTGCGCAACGGAGTCAACACCGCCCGGGTGATCGATGGCCGGGTCCCGCACTCCATCCTGTTGGAGATCTTCACCGACGAGGGGATCGGCACCATGGTCGTCCCCGACGGGCACCCGCTCGTGACGCACGCACAGGGGGAAGCATGAGCAACCAGGAGTACGCCCGGCGCTGGCAGGGCGTGATGAGCGACAACTACGGCACGCCCGCCCTGTCCTTGCTCCGCGGCCAGGGCGCGACGGTCTGGGACGCGGACGGCACCGAGTACACCGACTTCGTCGGCGGCATCGCGGTGAACGCACTCGGGCACGGCCACCCCGCCGTGGTCGAGGCCGTCTCCCGCCAGATCGCCGCGCTGGGTCATGTGTCCAACCTCTATGTGTCCGAGCCGCCCGTCCTGCTCGCCGAGCGGCTCATCGAACTCTTCGCCCGGCCCGGGCGCGTGTACTTCTGCAACTCGGGCGCGGAGGCCAACGAGGCCGTCTTCAAGATCGGACGTCTGACGGGCCGTCCCCACATGGTCGCCACGACGGGCGGTTTCCACGGCCGGACCATGGGAGCACTCGCCCTCACCGGCCAGTCCGCCAAGCGGGACCCCTTCCTGCCGCTGCCGGGTGAGGTGACCCATGTTCCGTACGGGGACGTGGAGGCGCTGAGGGCAGCCGTCACCGCGGACACCGCCCTGGTGCTGATCGAGCCGATCCAGGGCGAGAACGGCGTGGTCGTTCCGCCCCCGGGCTATCTCGAAGCCGCTCGTGAGATCACCCGTGCCGCCGGTGCGCTGCTCGCACTCGACGAGGTGCAGACGGGTGTCGGCCGGACCGGTTCCTGGTTCGAGCACCAGGCGCACCAGGGCGTCGAGCCGGACGTGGTGACCCTGGCCAAGGGGCTCGGCGGAGGTCTTCCGCTGGGGGCGACCGTGGCCTTCGGCCCTGCGGCCGACCTGTTGCGACCCGGACAGCACGGCACCACGTTCGGTGGCAACCCGGTCGCCTGCGCCGCTGGGCTCGCCGTTCTCGACACCCTCGCCGGCGATGGAATCCTCGATCGGGTCAAGCGGCTGGGGGAGAAGATCCGGGACGGGATCGAGCGGCCGGACGGCCGTGACGCACATCCTCTGGTCTCCCATGTCCGCGGTGCGGGACTGCTGCTGGGTATCGTGCTCAACGAGCCCCTCGCGCCCCAGGTGCAGCTCGCGGCTCAGAGTGCCGGTTTTCTGGTGAATGCCCCGGCTCCCGATGTCGTACGGCTCATGCCGCCACTGATCATCGACGAGGCTGATGTGGACGCGTTCCTCCAGGCATGGCCCGGTGTGCTCGATACGGCCAACGAGAAGTACGGGGAAGGACGATCCGGAGAATGAGACGCAGATGACCGAGGCGCAGGACACCGAGCAGGGCGGGCCCGCGGTTCCGCAGACCCGCATGGCCCGCCACCGCCAGATCGTGGACATCCTCAACCGGCAGCCGGTCCGCTCCCAGAGCCAGTTGGCCAAACTGCTCGCCGACAGCGGGCTGAGTGTCACCCAGGCGACCCTCTCCCGGGATCTGGACGAGTTGGGCGCGGTGAAGATCCGCAACACCGGTGGTGAGCTGATCTACGCCGTGCCCAGCGAGGGCGGCTTCCGCACGCCCCAGGCTCCGCTCGGCGGGTCGGCCAAGGAGGAGCGGATGCGCAGACTGTCGGGGGAGCTCCTGATCTCCGCCGAGGCGTCCGCCAACCTGGTGGTCCTGCGCACTCCTCCGGGCGCGGCCCAGTTCCTCGCCTCGGCCATCGACCAGGCCGAACTGCACGACGTCCTCGGCACCATCGCGGGCGATGACACCCTGATGCTGATCAGCAGGGATCCGCTGGGCGGTCAGGCCCTGGCGGACCACCTGCTGAGGCTGGCCCAGAACGACCGGTAGCGGTGAGGGCGGGTCACCCGGTGGTCCGCCCCCTGTCCTGGGCACGGCGCTCTGCGGAGCGGGATCGCTAGGCGGAGCGCTGGGGCAGTGGGAGCGGTAGTGCCGGCAGGCCGTCCAAGCTCACCCCGACGTGCTCCTTCTTGGCGCAGTAGGCCGCGAACTCCTCGTCCGACTTCCGACCGAAGTGCTCGGCGTGTTGGGTGCGCTCCTCCCGGTAGTCCATGAACGGGACGGCGAAACCGCAGGCGTCGCTGATGCGGCGCGCATGGACGACGATGATGGCCCGGGCCCCCGGACCGTCCGCCGCCGAGAACTGGCCGATGAGCTCCGACCAGCGCGGATCATCCCGGAAGACCGCTTCTCCGCTGCCGTGGACCCGCAGCACCTTGGGCGGCCCGGCGAACGCGCACCACATCAGGGTGATCCGCCCGTTCCCCTCCTCGCGCAGATGCGCGATCGTCTCTGCGCCGCTGCCGCCGAAGTCCAGATAGGCCAGGGTGTGCTCGTCGAGGACGACGAGGCTGCCGCTGCGGCCCTTGGGGGAGAGGTTGACGTGCCCCTCGCCGTCCAGGGGCGCGGTGGCGGTGAAGAACACGGGCTGCTGCTCGATGAACGTCCTGATGCGGCCCTCTATGCGTGCGTATCGCTGTCCCATGGGGTGGATTATCCGCCGCGCGGGACGCCTCTGACATCTGATATTGACGAATCATGCAAGGGAGTGCATACTTATTCCATCGTCGAATGCACCGTAAGGAGAATCCCGTGACCGAGCGCGTCGTACTCGCCTACTCGGGCGGTCTGGACACCTCCGTCGCCATCGGCTGGATCGCCGAGGAGACGGGCGCCGAGGTCATCGCCGTCGCCGTGGACGTCGGCCAGGGCGGCGAGGACCTGGACGTCATCCGCAAGCGCGCGCTCGCCTGCGGTGCCGTGGAGGCCGAGGTGGCCGACGCCAAGGACGAGTTCGCCGATGAGTACTGCCTTCCGGCGATCAAGGCCAATGCGTTGTACATGGACCGGTACCCCCTGGTCTCCGCGCTCTCCCGGCCCACGATCGTCAAGCACCTCGTCGCCGCCGCCCGCAAGCACAACGCAGGCATCGTCGCCCACGGCTGCACCGGCAAGGGCAACGACCAGGTCCGCTTCGAGGCCGGCATCTCCGCGCTCGGCCCCGACCTCAAGTGCATCGCCCCGGTCCGTGACTACGCGATGACCCGGGACAAGGCGATCGCCTTCTGCGAGGCCAAGCAGCTGCCCATCGCGACCACCAAGAAGTCGCCGTACTCGATCGACCAGAACGTCTTCGGGCGGGCCGTGGAGACGGGCTTCCTGGAGGACATCTGGAACGCCCCGATCGAGGACATCTACGAGTACACCTCCAACCCGGCCCTCCCGCGCGAGGCCGATGAGGTCGTCATCTCCTTCAAGGAGGGCGTCCCCGTCGCCATCGACGGCAAGCCCGTCACCGTCCTCCAGGCGATCCAGCAGCTCAACGAGCGGGCCGGCGAGCACGGCATCGGCCGGATCGACATGGTCGAGGACCGGTTGGTCGGCATCAAGTCCCGCGAGGTGTACGAGGCGCCCGGCGCGATCGCGCTGATTACCGCACACCAGGAGCTGGAGAGCGTCACGGTCGAGCGCGAGCTGGCCCGCTACAAGCGGCAGGTCGAGCAGCGCTGGGGCGAGATGGTCTACGACGGTCTGTGGTTCTCCCCGCTCAAGCGGGCCCTGGACGGCTTCATCAACGAGGCCAACCAGCACGTCACGGGCGACATCCGGATGACCCTGCACGGCGGCCGGGCCGTTGTCACCGGTCGGAGGTCGGACGAGTCGCTCTACGACTTCAACCTCGCCACCTACGACTCCGGCGACACCTTCGACCAGTCGAAGGCCCAGGGCTTCATCGAGATCTTCGGACTCTCCTCCAAGATCGCTGCCAAGCGGGACCTGGCCTGATCCCTCGGTTCCGTCGAGCCCGCCGGAGCTGTTCCTGTCGTCGTTGGAACCGGCACGGTTGGCCATCCGGCAGAAGCTGGCAGGGTCGGCAGACCTGATAGGGGCCTCGGCGACACGACGCCCGCACCATGTGAAGAAGCCGCCTCCCCGTAACCTTTCGCGGGGAGGCGGTCGCACATCTCTTTCTTCGAGGAGCTTGAAGCTGTGAGCAGCAACAACGGTGACGTCCGGCTCTGGGGCGCTCGGTTCGCCGACGGTCCCGCCGAGGCACTGGCCAAGCTGTCGGCATCGGTCCACTTCGACTGGCGGTTGGCGCCCTACGACATCGCCGGATCGCGGGCCCACGCCCGTGTGCTGCACACCGCGGGGCTGCTCACCGAGGACGAGCTGACCCGGATGCTGGCGGGCCTCGACCAGCTCGAAGCCGATGTGGCGAACGGCTCCTTCACCGGCACCATCGCGGACGAGGACGTCCACACCGCGCTGGAGCGGGGCCTGCTGGAGCGCCTCGGGCCCGACCTCGGCGGCAAACTGCGCGCCGGGCGCTCCCGCAACGACCAGATCGCCACCCTCTTCCGGATGTACCTGCGGGACCACGCCAGGATCATCGGCGCACTCATCGCCGAGCTCCAGGACGCACTCGTGGGTCTCGCCGAAGCCCACCCCGATGTGGCGATGCCCGGGCGCACCCACCTCCAGCACGCCCAACCCGTCCTCTTCGCCCACCATGTGCTCGCGCACGCCCAGTCGCTGTCGCGGGACGCCGAACGGCTGCGGCAGTGGGATGCGCGGACGGCCGTGTCCCCGTACGGATCGGGTGCGCTGGCGGGCTCCTCGCTGGGTCTGGACCCCGAGGCCGTCGCCGCGGACCTGGGCTTCGAGGGCGGTTCGGTCGGCAACTCCATCGACGGCACCGCATCCCGCGACTTCGTCGCCGAGTTCGCCTTCATCACCGCGATGATCGGGGTGAACCTCTCCCGGATCGCCGAGGAGGTCATCATCTGGAACACGAAGGAGTTCTCCTTCGTCACCCTCCACGACGCCTTCTCCACCGGCTCGTCGATCATGCCGCAGAAGAAGAACCCGGACATCGCCGAACTCGCCCGCGGCAAGTCGGGCCGGCTGATCGGCAATCTCACCGGCCTGATGGCCACCTTGAAGGCCCTCCCGCTCGCGTACAACCGCGACCTCCAGGAGGACAAGGAGCCCGTCTTCGACTCGTGCGACCAACTGGAGGTGCTGCTGCCGGCCTTCACCGGCATGATGGCGACCCTGACGGTCAACCGGGAGCGGATGGCCGAGCTCGCGCCGGCCGGTTTCTCGCTGGCCACGGACATCGCCGAGTGGTTGGTGAAGCAGGGCGTGCCGTTCCGTGTCGCGCACGAGGTCGCGGGGGAGTGCGTCAAGGAGTGCGAGGACCTCGGGATCGAGCTCGATGAGCTCACCGACGAGCAGTTCGCCAAGATCTCTCCCCATCTGACCCCCGAGGTCCGCTCGGTCCTCACCGTGTCGGGCGCGCTGGCCTCCCGCAGTGGACGTGGCGGTACGGCCCCCTCGGCGGTCGCCGTCCAGCTGACCGAGGTCAAGGCCGATCTGGCCGTGCAGCACGCCTGGGCGAACGCCGTTCGCTAACCGGGGGAAATCGGTTCACTACAGCGCCGCCGCCCAGCGTGCGAGCGCGTCGAAGTCCGGTCGGGTCAGCCCGATCCGATGGTCGACGTGCAGCAGCAGGGCGGCGGCCAGATGTGTTTGCTCCACGTACTCCCGGTCCGATGCGGTTATCTCGTCGTCGAACCAGGCGAACGGGCGTCCCGCCGCGTACTCAAGCACGTACTGGGTCTTCCAGAACGTGCCGCGCGGTGCCGCGCCGTGCATCTCCGGCCAGTCGATGAAGGGCAGTTCCGGCAGCCCCAGCACGGGAGCGACCCAGACGTTCGCCTCGTCCTTCCAGGTCGTCGCCCACACCAGGTCGAAGCGGTCGGCGAGTGCCAGCAGTTCCTGGCCGTGGCCGGGGTGGAGCCAGACGCGCAGCGGGCGGGGCTGGGTCCAGCCGTTCGGATGCATGCGGTGGGTCGTGTAGCCGTGGGGGCGACGCTCCGGCTTTCCGCCGTAGGGGTTGAGCGGCCCGTCGATGTCGATCAGCAGCAGCGGCTTCATTCGTACAGCCTTCCTTCTTGGCGCCCATGAGTCGACGCAATATCTATTGAGACATTCATGTCTCATGTGGGTTATGGTTGTCTCATGACAGTTGACCGTGAGCAGGTCCTGCGGACCGCAGCCGCCCTCCTCTCCCGCAAGGCCACCGCGACCATGGACGAGGTCGCCAAAGCCGCCGGGATCGGTCGCGCCACCCTCCACCGGCACTTCGCCGGCCGGGATTCCCTGGTGCGCGCCCTGGAGGACTTCGGCATCCGCGAGTTCGAGACGGCTCTGGATGCCGCGCGCCTCGACGACGGAAGGGCGTGCGACGCCCTGCGCCGGCTCATCGCCGAGACGGAGTCCAACGCCGCCCTGCTCGGCTTCCTCTTCACGGAGAACCAGCTCTTCGAGGACGCGGTCAACGAAGGCTGGAACCGGCTGGACGCCCGGGTGTCGGCCCTCTTCCAACGCGGACAGGAAGAGGGCGACTTCCGCATCGATCTGACCGCCGCCTGGCTGACCGAGGCGCTGTACGGACTGGTTGGCTCCGGAGCCTGGGCCGTCCAGTCGGGCCGGGTCGCCGGCAAGGACTACCAATTCATGATCGCCGAGCTACTGCTCGGTGGTGTCACCCGACGGAGCGTGGAGAAGTGAACGGCACCGACCAACTGACGAAGGAGACCGTGAAGGCCCCGGGCCGATGGCTCGCCCTGGCCGTACTGGTGCTGGCTGTGCTGCTGGTCGCGGTCGACGCCACGGTGCTGGGGCTCGCCACGCCGTTCCTGAGTGAGGACCTCAAGCCGTCCGGTACCGAACTGCTGTGGATCGGCGACGTCTACTCATTCATCATCGCGGGGCTGCTGATCTCGATGGGCAGCCTCGGTGACCGCATCGGTCGCAAGAAGCTGCTGCTCACGGGCGCCGTGGCCTTCGGCGCGGTCTCGGTACTCAACGCGTACGCCACCAGCCCCGAGATGATGATCATAGCGCGGGCGCTGCTCGGTGTCGCCGGTGCCACCCTGATGCCCTCCACGCTCGCGCTGATCCGCAACCTCTTCCACGACCCGAAGGAACGCAGCATCGCCGTGGGCATCTGGGGCGCCGCCGCCTCAGCGGGCGCCGCGGTGGGGCCCGTCGTCGGCGGATTCCTGCTGGAGCACTTCTGGTGGGGCTCGGTCTTCCTGATCAACCTGCCCGTCATGGCGGTCCTGGTGGTCGTCGGGATCAAGCTGCTGCCCGAGTCACGCAACCCGAACCCGGGCCCGTGGGACCTGTTGAGCGTCGCCCTCTCGCTGGTGGGCATGGTCGCGATCGTCTATGCGATCAAGGAGATGGCCGTCCACGGCATCGGTGTGCTCTCGGCCGCCGCCGCGGTCATCGGCATCGGTTCGCTGTACTGGTTCGTCCGCAGGCAGTTGACCCTGGCCTCGCCCCTGCTGAACGTACGCCTCTTCCACAACCGGGGCTTCTCCGGTGCCGTCCTCGCCGACCTGTTGACCATCCTCGGTCTGTCCGGTCTGGTCTTCTTCCTCTCCCAGTTCCTGCAACTGGTCCAGGGGCGCTCGCCGCTGGAGGCGGGGCTGATCGAACTTCCCGCGGCGATCGGTGCGGTGATGGCCGGTCTGCTCGCCGGCTACCTCGCCCGCAGGGCGTCCGTGCGCAGTGCCGTCTCGGGCGGGCTGACGGCGGTCGGCCTGGCGCTCGCGTCCTGCACCCTGCTGACCGCGGAGACCGGGCCGCTCTCCATGGGCCTCGCGCTGTTCCTCGGTGGTCTCGGTGCGGGCCTCGCCTTCACGGTGACCGCCGACGTGATCCTCTCCAGCGTCCCCAAGGAACAGGCGGGTGCGGCATCCGCAGTCTCCGAGACGGCGTACGAACTCGGCGCGGCCCTCGGCATCGCCCTGCTCGGCTCGATCGTCACCGGCGTCTACCGCGGTTTCCCGGTCCCGGAAGGGGTGCCGTCCGAGGTGACCGACGCCGCCCGGGACTCGCTCGGCGGCGCGGCGCAGGCCGTAGAGACACTGCCCGAGGAGCAGAGCGCGGCCCTGCTCGCCTCCGCCCAGAACGCCTTCGCGGACGGCTTCCATGTGGCTGGAGCAGTCGGTTCGGTGGTCCTGTTGCTCACCGCGGTCGCGGCCTGGTTCCTGCTGAAGGGGCAGCGACTGGAGGACGGGGTGGAACACCCCTAGTCCCGCCTTGCTCACATCGCGAGGGCTGGCCCCGTCCGACGTCGGACGGGGCCAGCCCTCGCGATGTGGGTGCCGGTCAGGCGGCCTTCGCCTTCGTCGCATACATGTCGACGTACTCCTGGCCGGAGAGCCGCATGACCTCGGTCATCACCGAGTCCGTGACCGCTCGCAGCACATAGCGATCGCGATCCATGCCCTCGTACCGGGAGAACTCCATGGCCTTGCCGAACCGGATGGTCACCCGACCCGGCCTGGGCAGCCCCGCGCCTCCCGGCTGGAGCTTGTCCGTGCCGATGACCGCGAACGGCACCACGGGTGCCCCGGTCATCAGGGTGAGCCGGGCGATTCCGGTGCGTCCCCGGTACAGCCGTCCGTCGGGCGAGCGCGTGCCCTCGGGGTAGATCCCGAAGACCCTTCCCTCCTCCAACACCCTGTGCCCCGTCATCAGGGCGGCCACCCCGCCGTTGGCCCCGTCCCGGTCCACCGGGATCATGCCGACGCCGATGAAGAACCACGCCATCACCCGGCCCTTGAGGCCCTTCCCGGTGACGTACTCGTCCTTGCCGATGAAGTAGACGGGGCGGGAGCACACCAGGGGCAGGATCATCGAGTCGATGAACGTCAGGTGGTTGCCCGCCAGAATGACGGGGCCGGACCCGGGAATGCTCTCCACTCCCTCCACACGGGGACGGAACATCAGGCGCAGGATGGGTCCTAGTACGGCCTTGATGAGGGTCAAGCGGGACAACGGGTCCTCCGGTGTCATGAAGGGACGGCAGCGGTGGGCGGCCTGGGCGAGACCTTGTCGGACCTCTCCCGATCCGCCGTGGTCTGCGCAGGTGAGGACGATACTCGCGGCAAACGCCCGATCGCACATCGGGTTCACGGATCAGATACTCACTGTTGATGTGTGTTAGCGCTCCGTTCGCCCGTGGTCCTCCTGCGAGAAGTGATGACTTCCTAGCGTCGGCAGCGCCGAAACCCGCACGCAACACCTTTCGGGAAAGCGTGCGCATCCAGGGAGGAATCCGATGACCAAGCCAGTACAGGGCCCGGACAGCAAGCCGGCGCGGCGCACAGTGCTGGGAGCTGCCGTGCTCTCCACGGCGGCACTCGGCACCGCAACCGTGGCTGCCACGCCGAGCGCCGCTGCCTCCCCCGTGGTGCTGCCGGCAGCCGCCCACGACGGCCGGCAGCACCACGGCGGAGGTGCGTACCGGGCCCTGCCGCATCCCACCGTGATCGCCCACCGCGGTGCGAGCGGCTACCGCCCCGAACACACCATCGGCGCCTACCGACTCGCCCTGGACATGGGCGCACACATCATCGAGCAGGACGTGGTGCCCACCAGGGACGGTCATCTCGTCTGTCGCCACGAGAACGACATCACGGGCACCACGGATGTGGCGGAGCACGTCGAGTTCGCCGACCGCAGGACGACCAAGAGCATCGACGGCACCCGGCTCACCGGCTGGTTCACCGAGGACTTCACGCTCGCCGAACTCAAGACCCTGCGGGCCAAGGAGCGCATCCCCCGCAACCGCCCCGACAACACGCTCTACGACGGACGCTGGCCGATCCCCACCCTCGACGAGGTGCTGCGCTGGGCGAACGACGAGGGGCGTCGCCGGGGGCGCCCGGTGTGGCTGCACATCGAGACCAAGCACCCCACCCACTTCCGCCAACTGGGCCTCGGCCTCGAAGAGCGGCTCGCCCGGCTGCTGCGCCGCCATGGCCGCGACGGGCGCAACGCTCCCGTGTTCCTCCAGTCCTTCGAGCCCGACAGCATGCGACGGATGGCACGGCTCGTCTCGGCGCCACGGGTGGTGCTGCTGTCCGGGCCGACCAGCAGGCCCTGGGACTTCGTCGTCGGGGGCGACCCGCGCACGGTCGCCGACCTGGTCAAGCCCGAGGGCCTGGCGTGGTTGGCCTCCTTCGCCCAGGGCATCGGCCCCACGCTCGACCTCGTCATCCCCAAGGGCGCGAACGGCGAGCTCGGGGAGCCGACCGCGCTGGTGCGGGACGCGCACCGCCGCGGGCTGGTGGTCCACCCCTACACCCTGCGGAACGAGAACGTCTTCCTGCCCGCCGACTTCCGACGCGACGCCGCCGGGGTCCCCGGTGGCACGGCCGATGGATACGGTGATGTGTTCGGCGCCTATCGGCGCTACTTCGCCACCGGCATCGACGGCATCTTCACCGACCACCCGGACACGGGCCTCCTGGCCGCCGACGCCTACCGCGACGGTCGCCGACCGGGCGGCGTGCGCTGACCCTCCCCGTACGGGTGACAGCGACGGTTCCCGGAAACCGTCGCCGTGCGCATCGATGTCCCGCACCACATGACGCCCCGCAAGGAACTCGCCTCGGCCGTGGCCGCCCTGCGCCCCCTGGTGCGCGCCGAGGCCACGGCGGAGGCACCCGCAGCGGGCATGGACGCGGCCGACCTCGAACAGACGGTGTGGCTCAGGCTGTTCGAGACCCTGGGGAAGGGCGGGCCGCCGGCGGAACCGGCCCGCTGGGTAAGGAACGTGGTGCGTGCCCAGGCGCGCCGCTCCCGCCGGACCGCACGGAGGGAGCGGCCCATCGGCGGGCGGGTCCCGGAGCCGGCGGACGACCTCGCACCCGAGCCCGAAGGTGCCCTGCTCAGCGCCGAGCGGCGCCGGGCCGTCTGGGCAGCGCTGGCACGGACCCCCGGGGACTGCCCCCGACTATTGGCTGCGATGTTGTCGGCGAATGACCCCACTTACCGCGAAATCGCAGGAGAGTTGGGTATCTCACAGGGAAGTCTAGGACCGATGCGTTCCCGTTGCCTGGGATGTCTGCGCAGAATGCTCGCTGTGGAGGTTGGAGCTCCTGCCCGTGGGGGAAAGGAGCGGTAGACAACGGCCGGCAATCGGCTGACAACTGCCCTGGACGGGTGAGCGGGAGGCATGTGCACATGGGCATGAGCGTGACGATCTCAGCGGCGAGAGCCCAGGACGCGGAGCACATCCTCAAGCTCCAGTACCTCTGCTACCAAAGCGAGGCAGAGCTGTACGGCGACTACGCGATCGAGCCCCTCACCCAGTCCCTGGACGGTCTGCGGGCCGAGTTGGCGGAGGGACACGCCCTCGTGGCCCGCCTCGGCGACGAGGTCGTGGCATCCGTGCGGGGCCGAGTCGACGACGACGGCACCGCCAGGATCGCCAAGCTGATCGTCCACCCCCGGATGCAGCGTCACGGTCTGGGCGGACGGCTCCTGGACGCCATCGAGGACCACTTCGCCACCGAGCCCGCCGCCCAGCGCTTCCAGCTGTTCACCGGGCATCGCAGTGAGGGCAACCTCCGGCTGTACCGCAGCCGCGGTTACGTCCCGGTCGCCCGGGAGCAGGTAGGCCCGAGTCTGACCCTGGTCACCCTGGAGAAGGGCGCGTCGGAGCTGGGCTATGTGACCAGCGCCTGATCGGACGCCTCGGCCTGCGGGACGCTCAGGCTTCAGTTGCCGGGCGCTGACCTCGTGCGCGGCGCAGCCACAGCATTCCGGTCACCGGCAACAGGACCGGGATGAAGACGTAGCCCATGCCGTACGTGGACCAGACGGTCGAGTCGGGGAAGGCCGAGGGCTCCACCACGGTCCAGGTTCCGACGATCAGTACGCCGGCCAGTTCGGCAGCGCAGCACACGAGCGCAGCCCTGCGGGCCCGTTCACCGCCACGTACGAGCGTGTACGTGATGAACGCGTACACGACGGCGGCAACGGCCGAGAGCGTATGGGCCAGCGGTGCCGTGTCGAAGCGGACGAGGATCTCGTAGATGGAACGCGACACCGCGCCCACCGACATCACGCCGTACAGCCACACCAGAAGCACTCCGGGGCCGGCGACCAGCCTGGTCCGGGCCCCGGGCTGCTGCTGGTCCGTCGTGGAGCGCTCCGTCTGCGGCTTCGCCGCCACGGGCTCGGACACGGTCAGCCTCCCCAGATGTCGTAGAGCCGCACTTGCAGCACGGCGAGCACCACCGCACCCGCTGCGACGGTGGCGGAGCCCCAGCGGGTCCGTTCCGTGAGCGAGAGGAAACCGGCGGCCGGGACCGCCGTGAACGCGCCGATCAGATAGGCGACGAACGTCACCGTGCCGTCCCGTGCGTCCTCGCCCCGGGCCAGCTGCACCACGCCCACGATCAGTTGGATCAGGGCCAGGGCGGTCACCACGGCCATGCCGATGAAGTGCCAGTCCTTGGTGGGCTGATCGCGGTAGGCCGCGTATCCGCACCAGGCGGCGAGGGCGAGCGCGGTCACGGCGACCACGACCGTCAGGGCGTCAAGCATGCCCACGAGCGTATTACGGGTTCGAGGACCTCTTGCGCGCGACCCCGTGCGAGGTCGGGCACCTCACGTCGGCGGAGCGGGGCCGGTGGCTTCACCGTGGCCTTGACCACAGTGCGGGGCCATGGATGATGCTCCAGGCAAACGCCGAAGGGCTTAATTTTCGCAGGTCAGGTCGGTCTTGATGGGTACTTTCCCAGGGGTGGGGTCGTAGGCGCCCCCATATCGCAGCCGTCCGCTATTCGGACGGCGCTCTTTGCTTGCTGGAACCATCTGGTTTACTGGCCGACATGACCACGACGAGCAGCCGCACCCTTGCGACCGAGGCGCCCCCGACGCCCGGTGCTCGTTGTCTGTGTCGAATGTGCGCCTTCTGAGGGCCCCCGCTTTGCCTCGCGCCCCGAAGTGAGATCGCGCAGCCGTCCGTTCGCCTGATCGGATCGCCGCTGCCACCACGCACGCACTGACCCCTTCACGCCCCGGAGCCGCCGAGCGCGCCCCGGAAGAAGACCGTGCCGCGTTCTGAAGACATCCCACCCGAAGACGAACGCCCCGTGCCGGCGCGCCCGCGTGCCGTGCACTCGACAGTGATGGACATCCCAGTGATCACCACCACGGGCCTCACCAAGGTCTACCGCTCGCGAGGACGCGAGGTCACCGCCCTGGACGGCGTCGACCTGCACGTCGAGGAAGGCGAGGTGTACGGCGTCATCGGCCAGAGCGGCGCCGGAAAGTCCTCCCTCATCCGCTGCGTCAATCTGCTGGAGCGCCCCACGGCCGGCACCGTGACGGTGAACGGACGGGACCTCACCGCACTCGCCGGCCGCGGACCACGGGCGGGCAAGGAACTACGCACTGCCCGCAGCCGCATCGGCATGGTCTTCCAGCACTTCAACCTGGTCTCGTCCCGGTCGGTCCGCGACAACGTCGAACTGCCGTTGGAGATCCTCGGCCTCTCCCGGCGGGAACGCGCCAGCAAGGCGCTCGAACTCCTCGATCTGGTGGGCCTCGCGGACAAGGCCAAGTCCTATCCGAGCCAGCTCTCCGGTGGGCAGAAACAGCGCGTCGGCATCGCCAGGGCCCTCGCCGGCGACCCCGACGTACTGCTCTCGGACGAGGCCACCAGTGCACTCGACCCCGAGACGACCCGTTCCATCCTGCATCTCCTGCGCGACCTCAACCGGCGCCTGGGGCTGACCGTCCTGCTCATCACGCATGAGATGGACGTCGTCAAGACGGTCTGCGACTCGGCCGCGCTGATGGAGAACGGACGCATCGTGGAGTCGGGCACGGTCAGCGGACTGCTTGCGACGCCCGGCTCGCAGCTCGCCGCCGCACTCTTCCCCGTCGCGGGAGACGCATCCGGACCCGATCGCACCGTCGTCGACGTCACCTTCCACGGTGACGCGGCCACCCGCCCGGTGATCTCACAGCTCTCGCGCACCTACAACATCGACATCTCGATCCTCGGTGCGGCGATGGACACCGTCGGCGGCCGACAGGTCGGCCGGATGCGCATCGAGTTGCCCGGCCGGTTCGAGGAGAACGTCGTACCGATCGGATTCCTGCGGGAGCAGGGGCTCCAGGTCGAGATCGCCGAGCCCGCCCGAGGCTCCGACCGCCTCGACGCGCTCAAGGAAGGTGCCAAGTGACCTGGTCCGAGATGCAGCCACTGCTGGTGGACGCCTGTTGGGACACCCTCTACATGGTCGGCTGGTCCACCGTGATCGCGGTCGTCGTCGGGCTGCCGCTCGGTATCGTCCTGGTCCTCACCGACCGTGGCGGACTCCTCGGCAACGCGTTCGCCAACAAGGTCATCGGCCAGATCGCCAACGTCACCCGCTCGATGCCCTTCATCGTGCTCATGGTCGCGCTGATGCCCTTCACCAAGGCGATCACCGGAACCACCATCGGCCGTGAGGGCGCGATCGTCCCCCTGGCCATCGGCGCCATCCCGTTCTTCGCCCGACTGGTGGAAACGTCCGTCCGCGAGGTGGACCACGGACTCGTGGAGGCCGTCCAGTCGATGGGCGGCAGCACCTGGACCGTCGTCCGCAAGGTCCTCGTTCCCGAGTCGTTGCCGTCGCTGATCTCCAGCGCCACGACCACGGTCGTCGCCCTCATCGGCTACTCCGCCATGGCGGGCACGGTCGGTGCGGGCGGGCTCGGGGACATCGCCGTCCGCTACGGCTACCAGCGCTTCGAGACGGAACTGATGTGGATCACGGTGGCGATCCTCGCCGTGGTCATCTCCCTCATCCAGTTCGCAGGCGACTACGCGGCCCGTGGTCTGCACCGCCGCGGACGCAGTTCCTCCGCACCCCGGCTACGGCTGCTGCGCCACGACGCCACCGCCCCCGTCGGTCAGATCACCCCGGTCGTCGTCACCAAGGTCGCACCCCGGCCCGACAAGACCCTCTAGCCCCCCGATGACCCCCTCGGGGTCGTACCACCGCACCACCCATGGAGAAAGGCACTTTTCGTGCGTAACACCGCCAAGATCACCACCGCTGTCCTCGCTGTCGGAGCCCTCACCCTCGGACTCTCCGCCTGCGGCTCCGACTCCGAAGCCAAGTCCGCGTCGCCGGGCGGCACGCTCGTCGTCGCCGCCAGCGCCGTCCCGCACGCCCAGATCCTCGACTTCGTCAAGGACAACCTGGCCGCCGACGCCGACCTCAAGCTGGAGGTCAAGGAGTTCACCGACTACGTGACGCCCAACACGGCGACCCAGAGCGGTGAGGTGGGTGCCAACTTCTTCCAGCACAAGCCCTACCTCGACGACTTCAACAAGAAGAACAAGACCACGATCGCGCCCGTCGTCACGGTCCACCTGGAGCCGCTCGGCCTCTACTCCAACAAGGTCGAGAAGCTCACGGACCTCAAGGACGGCGCGACCGTGGCACTGCCCAACGACACCACCAACGAGGCCCGTGCGCTCAAGCTCCTCGACCAGAACGGCCTGATCAAGCTGAAGGCGGGCGCCGGCAACGACGCAACGCCCAAGGACATCGCAGAGAACCCGAAGAAGTTCCAGTTCAAGGAGTTGGAGGCGGCCCAGGTGCCGCGCTCGCTCGATGACGTGGACGCCGCCGTGATCAACGGCAACTACGCGGTCGAGGCGAAGCTCAGCCCCAAGGACGACTCGCTCGTCCTCGAAGCCGCGGAGGGCAACCCCTACGGCAACTTCCTCGCAGTCAAGGAAGGCAACGAGAAGGACCCGCAGGTGGTCAAGCTCGTCAAGCTGCTGAACTCGCCCGAGGTGAAGAAGTTCATCCAGGACGAGTACGACGGCTCGGTCATACCCGCGTTCTAAGCGGCACGGCCCGTCGCCTCCGCTGTACCCCGCGGCCCCCGTCCGTACGTCGTGAACGTACGGACGGGGGCCGCCGGCCTTTTCCCGATGGACGGGTCAGTGGCCGAAGCTTGTACCGAACAGTTCGTGCCGAACCCGCTCAGGTAGCGCTCGGTCAGACCGATGGCGGCTCCGTACACCACGGCCCTGACCCATGACGTCCACGCCCACACTCACGCCCGGCGCCCCGGCCGGAAAATCCGCGGGCCGATGTGAGCCCACATCGAACGGACCGACAGCGTCCCTCACTTGGGGGTACGCGGCTCCACGGCCGGACTCACGGCCACGAGCGGCACCCTGTGGTGCGGCCCGGCGTGTCCATGCTGCATCCTTGGCACTTCGGCAGACCCCTGGTTCTGGTACCCGGACCCAGCAGGCCCCTGGCTACGGAGCGGCGCATGACTACCACCTTTCCGGACGTGTCCATCAGCACGGAGCGACTGGTGCTGCGCCCCTTCGAGGAGGCCGACATTCCCGCGTACACCGAGATGATGAACGACGAACTCGTGGCGGCCTGGACATCGGCACCCCTCCCGTACACGGGTGACGACGCCCGCGACTGGGTCCGCAGGATCGCTCCTGCACAGCGCACGCGCGGCGATGGCATCGCGCTCGCGGTCACCGAGTTCCTCACCCAGAGGCTCGTGGGCACGATTCGCCTCCGCAACACCAACTGGCACACCCTCGCCACCGAGATCTCCTATGTCACGGCTCCCTGGGCCCGCGGCGAGGGATACGCCACCGAGTCCGTGCTGGCCGTCGCCAAATGGCTCTTCCGGGACCAGAAGTTCGAACGGATGGAACTGCGCACCCCGGCCGACAACACCGCCTCCCAACAGGTCGCCCAGAAGGTCGGCGGCATCAGCGAAGGAGTGCTGCGCAACGCCTGGATAGCCCGGGCCCAGCGGGACGACGGCGACTGGATGGACATGCGCACCGACCTCATCGTCTGGAGCCTGCTGCCCGAGGACCTCGAAGGCGGCACGGACCAGATGGCGCAATTCGGCTATGCGTCCTTCAACGAGTTGAACTGACCGCCCGGCCAACCCAACCCGGCCCAGTCCAGTTCCAGTCCAGCCCGGTCCTGACCTGCCTGGTCCAGTCCAGTCCAGCTCTGGCGTGACCGGGCCGTCGGGCGGCGGGTGTTCCGCAAGCCTCCGCGCCGACCAGGGCGCGCACTGATCCGTCCGCTCCTCCGCAGCGCTCGCGCCGGGGTGGTCGGGATTCGACGACCCGGTTGCCGAGCCCGCACAAGGGCGGAACCCAGCCGTGCATCGGCCGTGCTCCAGGGCGCCGGCAGTTGAGCCGGTCCCGCCCGTGCCCGAGCCAGGTACTGTCACTCTGCACCCGCGCACCCGCGCAGCTCAGGGGCGACCACCACCTGCGACGACACCAGGAGCTCATGAGATGGCCGACCGTGTCACGGTGATCGGTTGGGACGGCTCGCCCCTCACCGCCACGGCCACCTCCGCGCTGACCGCCGCCACCCTGGTCGCCGGTGCAGCACACCATCTCGCGCTGCCCGAAGTGCCGCCCGGGGCCGAACGCATCCGCCTGGGCAGCATCGACCTGGCCGCCCGCCGGATCGCGGGCCACCGCGGCACCGCCGTGGTGCTCGCCGACGGCGACCCGGGCTTCTTCGGCGTCGTCCGCACCCTGCGCGCACCCGAGCACGGCCTGGAGGTCGAGGTCGTGCCCGCGGTGTCCTCCGTCGCCACCGCCTTCGCCCGGGCCGGAATGCCCTGGGACGACGCCCAGATTGTCGTCGCCCACCCCCGTACCCTCCGCCGTGCGGTCAATGTCTGCCGAGTCCACCCCAAGGTCGCCGTGCTGACGTCTCCGGGGGCGGGCCCCAGTGAGTTGGCCCTGCTTCTCGAAGGCGTCCACCGCACCTTCGTCATCTGCGAGGAACTGGGCACCGACCGCGAGCAGGTGAGCGTGCTCACCTCAGACAAGGCCGCCGACCATGTGTGGCGGGACCCCAATGTCGTGATCGTCATCGGCGGTTCCGGAGTCCGTCCCGCGCCGACGGCTGCCTGGATCGCCGGTCGGGAGGCCGGACACCCGGTCGGGGTGCGCGGCTGGGCGCTGCCCACCGACTCCTATGGGGGAGAGCTGCCCCCGCGCGCCGCCGCCGACGGGGGCAGGGGAGGGAGCGCCCTCGAAGACGCGCTGTCACGGGCCGAAGGGGAGTCCGAGGAGGTGCGCGCCCTCCAACTGGCCCGCATCGGCCCCCGGGTCGGCGACCTCGTCTGGGACGTCGGATCCGGGTCCGGGGCCTTCGCCGTCGACGCCGCTCGGCTGGGGGCCGCGGTGATCGCCGTCGACGCCGAAGCGGACGCCTGCGCCCGCACCGACGCCGCCGGCCGGCGTGCCGCCGTCCAACTCCAGGTGGTGCACGGCCGGGCCCCGCATGTGCTGGAGCGGCTGCCCGAACCGGATGTCGTACGGGTGGGCGGCGGGGGAGCGGCCGTGGTCTCCGCCTGCGCCGACCGCCGCCCCGAACGCATCGTCGCCCACGCCTTCACCCGCGACGAGGCGGAGGCCATCGGCGCCGCGCTCAGCGCCGGCGGGTACACCGTCGAGTGCGCCCTGCTGCAATCCGTCCGACTCGACCCGGGCGACTGGGAGGAGCGCGAGCGGACCGTCGTCTTCCTGCTCTCGGGCAGGGCGCCCGACCGCGCCCCGTGACCCCGGTGGGAGAGGTCGCCAGGTAGGCTGACCGACCGTTGTACCGCGCCCTGGGCGTTTAGTCGCTTCATCGACAATGTCCAGGAACACCGGAAAAGCAGTGCCGCTTTGACTCCGGTATGTGGTACGTCGTGGACCGGGGAGGCGCAACGTGGCGCAACCCACAGCCGACCGTGGCGGGATGTGAGTGCCATGGTGGCGAACGGCCGCGAGAATACTGGGAGTCCGGTAGGCGATCGTGCCGCGTGACGCACGCGCTCGTTCTTGTTGGCGGGCGTCACGTGTGCCGAGATCGGGCGTCCGGGCTACGGGCGAAGGATCACAATCGATGGGCGAGGGGTACGCATGACTGACACCGGCCAGATCCCAGGTGAGGGACTGCCGGAGAACGCAGGCGTGGTGGAGCAGCAGCCGGGTAGCCCCGGTCCTGGTGCGTACACCTTCCTGGACCCCTCCGAGCACGCTCCCGAGGAAGACGATCTGCTGCTGATGCCAGGTGCCCAGGGCGCGTGGAGTGACCCGTCCCAAACGCTTCAGCAGCCGGCGCACGCCATGCAGACGGCCCCGGCCGGGCCTGCCGTCGCACTGGCCCAGCAGGCCCCCGCACCGCAGGTGCCCGAGCAGTACACGCCGGCGCCGCCGATCCCGCCGCAACTTCAGGTCCAGGTCCGCGGGGTGGGCCATGCCTCCGCGCAGGCCGGGCCCGTAGCCGGCGACCAGCCGGGCGGCGCCTCGCCGACAGGACCGGAGTTCGCCGCGCCGATGGATCTGGGCGCCCCCGAACCGACACCGGAACCGAGCGCTGCGCCCGCCGCCGAAGGTCCGGCACAGCCGGAACAAGCCGTGCAGGCCCCGAGCGGTCCGATGGACCTTGGCGCTCCGGACTCGGTCGCTCCGCTACCGGGCATACAGCACGCCGCGGAGCAGGGCGCGCAGTCGGAAGGTGCGCTGCCCGCGGCCGGAGCGGTACCCGGCGGCTCCGCGCCATCCCCCGAGACCTCCGAAGCGAGCGCTCCGGTCCAGTCGGCGCCCGTGGCGTCCGGTCTCACCCCGCCGACCGCGCCGCGCCCGCTGCACATGGGACCTCCGCTGGCCGCGGACTCCTCGGCCGGGGTGGTTCGCTCACTCGCCGACCGAGGGCCGGCCGAGACGCCTCCGCACCCGCTGACCGTGCAGAACCTCACCGTTCCGGCGCCCACCGCCGGTCCCGAGTACCTGGACGGACCGGGCCTGCCCGGTCCGCAACTCGGGGAGATCCCGCCGCAGGCAGGGGCGCCGTGGGACCCTCAGCCCCCGCAGCCCCAGCCGGTTGCGGCCGTGGCAGCAGAAACGGTCGTCCGCCCGGTTCAGGAAGCCCCCGACGCCGATGCCCCCTCCGGGGCCGCGGCGGACGAGGCACAGCCCGTGACTGACGAGGTGCAGGAGACCGTGCCCGTCGAGCAGGCTGATGGCTCGCAGGCTGACGTCACCCCGGTCGAGGCCGGGCAACCCGAGGCTGGGCAACCCGAGGCCGGGCAATCCGAGCTTGCGGCCGAGCCCGAAGCCGCGCAGTCCGCACAGCCCGGGGCCGAAGGTGCTGCCGCCGAAGCCGGCACGCCCCAGCCCGAGTCCGCCGCGCCCACCGAGTCGGCCGAGCAGACGGCACCCGTCGAGGAGACTGCGCAGGTCGAGCAGCCCGAGCCGGACGAGCAGTCCGCCCCGGCTCCGCAGCCGGTCGAGAGCTCCACGACACAGGAACCCACAGCACAGGAACCCACAGCACAGGAACTTACGGCGGGTACGGACACCACCGCTGCTGTGGCTCCCGCCACGGTGGCCGCGTCCGAGCCCGCGGAAGCACCGGATGCCGCAACCCCGGCGGCAGTCGCAACGGACTCCGCGCCCCTCGCCCAGCCGGCGCCTGACGCAGAGCCCGAGCCCGCGCCAGCGTCCGTACCGTCGGCGGAGTCTGAGGGCGAGGTCGAGCCCGCCGCGGCCACCGCCGAAGAGGCCGGCACCGCGACGGAAGCCGCCCCCGCCGAGACTCCGGAAACGGCGCCCGCCCCGGCTCAATCCGCCGAGGCCGAGGCCGAGACAGAGACCGCAGCCGAGACACAGGCCGTAGTCGAGGCACCGGTCCCAGCGTCCGAGCCTGCATCCGCCACCGTGTCCGAAGCCGCCCCGCAGCCGGTATCCGTTGAATCCGTTGCATCCGTTGAACACGCAGAGCACGCCGCGGTCGACCCGGAGGCCAGCGCCGAAGCCACCTCCGTACCGCAGGAAGAGACGCTGGCCGGGGAGCCCGAAGCGGCAGTGGTGGAGCCCGCCGAGGTCGAAGCCGCGGTGCAGGCGCCCCTTCCAGCGCAGCCCGCCGCTGAGGCCGAGCCGAGCCCGGAGGCACAGGAGCTCGCGGCGCACGAGACGGCTGCCGCCGACGTACAACCCGCTGCAGAGGCAGTAGAGCCAGCAGAGCCGGCAAACACTGTGGAGCCAGCAGGTGCAGCGCAGTCCGAGACCGTCGACGCGCCGACGGCCGAAGAGCCCAAGAGCCCTCCCGCACCGGCGTACGACGACGCTGAGCGAGAGGCCGTCCTCCGCGTGATGCGCGACCGCCGCGATATCCGCAACGGCTTTCGCAGCGACCCCATCCCGCACGAGGTCCTCATCCGGGTCCTTGAGGCCGCCCACACCGCGCCCAGCGTCGGTCACTCGCAGCCGTGGGACTTCGTGGTGATCCGCTCGGCCGAGACCCGTGGCACCATGCACGAACTCGCGGAGCGCCAGCGCGACACCTACGCCAAGTCGCTGCCCAAGGGGCGGGCCAAGCAGTTCAAGGAACTGAAGATAGAGGCCATCCTCGAAACCCCCGTCAACATCGTCGTCACCGCGGACCCGACCCGGGGCGGTCGGCACACCCTGGGCCGTCACAGCCAACCCCAGATGGCTCCGTACTCCTCCGCGCTCGCCGTGGAGAACCTCTGGCTCGCCGCCCGGGCCGAGGGCTTGGGCGTGGGCTGGGTCAGCTTCTTCGACGAGCGCGAGATGGTGCGCACCCTCGGACTGCCCGAACACCTGGAGGTCGTGGCCTACCTGTGCGTCGGATACGTCGACGAGTTCCCCGAGGAGCCCGAGTTGATGCAGTCGGGCTGGTCCCAGCGCCGACCGCTGTCCTGGGTCGTCCACGAGGAGACGTACGGACGTCGCGCCCTGCCCGGCGAGGAGCCGCACGGCCTCCTCCAGGAGACCGTCACCAACATCCGTCCCCTGGACGCCAAGGCGCTCGGCGAGGCGTGGGAGCGCCAGAAGCGGATGACCAAGCCCGCGGGTGCCCTGGGCATGTTGGAGATCATCTCCGCCCAGTTGAGCGGACTCTCCCGGATGTGCCCGCCGCCCATCCCCGAGCCCGCTGCCGTCGCTGTTTTCGCCGGTGACCACGGGGTGCACGCGCAGGGCGTCACGGCCTGGCCGCAGGAGGTCACCGCCCAGATGGTGGCCAACTTCCTCGGCGGAGGCGCGGTCTGCAACGCCTTCGCCAACCAGGTCGGCGCCGAGGTCTGCGTCATCGACGTCGGAGTTGTCTCCGAACTGCCCACCACTCCCGGACTGCTGCCCCGCAAGGTCCGCGCGGGCACCGCCGACTTCACCGCCGGTCCCGCGATGACCCGTGACGAGGTGCTCGCCGCCATCGAGGTCGGCATTGAAACGGCGCGTGACCTCGTCGCAGCCGGCAACAAGGCATTGCTCACCGGCGAGATGGGCATCGCCAACACCACGGTCTCGGCGGCGCTGATCTGTGTGTACACGGGTCTTGACCCGGCGGAGATCACCGGCCGTGGCACCGGCATCAACGATGAGATGCATGCCCGCAAGGTCGATGTCGTTCGGCGCGCCCTGGAGCTCCACGCCCCCGACCCGGCCGATCCGATCGGTGTGCTCGCGGCCGTCGGCGGACTGGAGCACGCGGCCCTCGTCGGACTGATCCTCGGTGGTGCGTCCCTGCGCACCCCGGTCCTCCTGGACGGAGTGTCCGCGGGAGCGGCAGCCCTGCTCGCCCGGGCGATCGCCCCCGAGGCACTGGCCGCCTGTATCGCGGGTCACCGCAGCGCCGAGCCGGGCCATGTGGCCGCGCTCAACAAGCTGGGTCTGCGCCCCCTGGTCGATCTCGATCTCCGACTGGGCGAAGGCACCGGGGCGCTCCTGGCCCTGCCGGTGGTGCAGAGCGCCGCCCGCGCCATGCACGAGGTCGCCACCTTTGACACGGCCGGGGTGACGGAGAAGTAACTCCGCAGCGCTGAACCGCAGCGCTGACGAGGGGGTGCCCTCGTCGACTAGGACAGCCGAGCATCGCTCAGGGCCGGCCACCGGAAACCATCCGGTGGCCGGCCCTGAGCGATAGGGCACCAGGAGGCGGGCGAGCGGGCTGGAGCAGTGGTCGGATCAGGCGCCGACGTACGCTGCCAGATGCTCGGCGGTGAGGGTGGAGCGGTCGGCGACGAGGTCCGCCGGTGTGCCCTCGAAGACGATCCGGCCGCCGTCGTGTCCGGCACCGGGGCCGAGGTCGATGATCCAGTCCGCGTGCGCCATGACCGCCTGGTGGTGTTCGACGACGATGACCGACTTGCCCGAGTCGACGAGCCGGTCCAACAGCCCGAGCAACTGCTCGACATCGGCGAGGTGCAGGCCGGTGGTCGGCTCATCGAGCACGTAGACGAGACGGTCGCCCGCCTTGTTCCCCAGATGCGTGGCCAGCTTGAGCCGTTGCCTCTCCCCGCCGGACAGGGTCGTGAGCGGCTGGCCGAGGCTCAGATAGCCGAGCCCGACATCGACGAGCCGGTCGAGGATCTTGTGCGCGGCTGGTGTGCTCGCCTCGCCCGCACCGAAGAACTCCTCGGCCTCGGCCACCGGCATCGCCAGCACCTCGCTGATGTCGCGCCCGCCGAGGTGGTACTCCAGGACCGATGCCTGGAACCGCTTCCCCTCGCACTCCTCGCAGACGGTGGCGACGCCGGCCATCATCGCCAGATCGGTGTAGATGACGCCGGCACCGTTGCAGTTGGGGCAGGCGCCCTCGGAATTGGCGCTGAACAGCGCCGGCTTCACTCCGTTGACCTTCGCGAACGCCTTGCGGATCGGGTCGAGCAGCCCGGTGTACGTCGCCGGATTGCTGCGTCGTGAGCCGCGGATCGGGCTCTGGTCGACCGAGATCACGCTCTCGCCGGTCACTCCCGCCTGCTGGGGCAGGGACCCATGCACGAGCGAGCTCTTACCGGAGCCTGCGACTCCGGTGATGACGGTGAGCACTCCGAGCGGGATGTCGACATCGATGTCGCGCAGGTTGTGCGTCGTCGCACCCCGGACCTCCAGTGCCCCGGTGGCCTTGCGCACGGTCTCCTTGAGCGAGGCCCGGTCGTCGAAGTGGCGCCCGGTGATGGTGCCACCGGCCCGCAGCCCGTCGACGCTGCCCTCGAAACAGACGGTTCCGCCCGCCGTGCCCGCGCCTGGGCCGAGGTCGACGACGTGGTCGGCGATCGCGATCGTCTCCGGCTTGTGCTCCACGACGAGGACCGTGTTGCCCTTGTCCCGCAGTCGCAGCAGCAGGTCGTTCATCCGCTGGATGTCGTGCGGATGCAGACCGATGGTGGGCTCGTCGAAGACATAGGTGACATCCGTGAGCGACGAGCCGAGGTGACGGATCATTTTGACGCGCTGTGCCTCGCCGCCGGACAGCGTGCCCGATGCCCGGTCGAGCGCGAGATAGCCGAGACCGATCTCCACGAATGAGTCGAGGGTCTGCTGAAGCGCGGTGAGCAGCGGTGCCACCGAGGGTTCGTCGAGGCCGCGGATCCATTCGGCCAGGTCCCTGATCTCCATCGCGCAGGCGTCCGCGATGCTGACCCTCTTGATCTTCGACGATCGGGCGGCCTCGCTGAGCCGGGTGCCGTCGCACTCGGGGCAGGTGGTGAAGGTGACCGCCCGGTCCACGAACTCCCTGATGTGAGGCTGCATCGCCTCCCGGTCCTTGGAGAGGAAGGACTTCTGGATCTTGGGGATCAGCCCCTCGTAGGTGAGGTTGACCCCGTTGACCTTCACCTTCGTCGGTTCGCGATAGAGGAAGTCCTGCATCTCCTTCTTGGTGAACCGGCGGATCGGCTTGTCCGGGTCGAGGAACCCCGACTGGGCATAGACCCCGACGGTCCACACGTTGTCCGACTTCCAGCCGGGGATGGTAAACGCGCCTTCGGCGATCGACTTGGAGTCGTCGTAGAGCTGGGTGAGGTCGATGTCGGAGACCGAGCCGCGGCCCTCGCAGCGCGGACACATGCCGCCGGTGCGGTTGAAGGTCGCCTTCACCGTCTTCCTGGCACCCCGTTCGACGGTGATCGCACCGCTCGCCCGCACCGAGGCGACATTGAACGCGTAGGCGCTGGGCGAGCCGATGTGGGGTGTGCCGAGTCGGCTGAAGAGGATGCGGAGCATGGCGTTGGCGTCGGTCGCGGTGCCGACCGTGGAGCGCGGGTCCGAGCCCATCCGCTGCTGGTCGACGATGATCGCGGTCGTCAGCCCGTCGAGCACGTCGACTTCGGGCCGTGCCGTGGTCGGCATGAAGCCCTGTACGAAGGTGCTGTACGTCTCGTTGATCAGCCGCTGTGACTCCGCGGCGATCGTGCCGAACACCAGCGAGCTCTTGCCCGAGCCGGAGACCCCGGTGAACACCGTCAGCCGGCGCTTGGGGATCTCGATGCTGACGTCCTTGAGGTTGTTCACTCGCGCGCCGTGCACGCGGATCAGATCGTGGTTGTCGGCCACGTGCTGCGCAGGCGACTGCGTATCCGTCCGCTTGGCCTTGCTCATCGTCTCTCCATCTGTGGGGCGGAGCCGTCTTCGCGGTCTCCGTCGACGTCGCCTGGCTCGATCTGATCGGCGTCGAGCCTTACATCTGGTTCTGCATGGTGTCGGTCGGCCCTACCAGCACACCAGCACACCAGTACGCCAGCACACCAGTACGTCAGCGCGCCAGCACTACCGGCATTATCAGCGCGGCCCCGGCCGGGAGAACGCCGGCCGCTTGATCGTGCGGTGCTGGTGGCGGCCACTGGCCGGGAGTTCGCCGGCCAGAAGCGGTACGAGGACCACGGCGGCCCCGTCCTGCCCCAGCAGAACGTTGCGCGTCCCGACCCATGGCAGGGCGAGCGGCGCAAGCAACCGCTCGGGCCGCCCGCCCCACCCCTACCGGACTCCTTCGTGCCGGCCACCGGGACGAACGGGGTACACCGCCCCCGGCAGCCGGCAACGAGCGCCCGTGATCAGCGCAGCCCCCGGCGGTACCGACCGACCGCGCCGCCCCGGAGCCCAGCACCCCGCCGCCTGCGGCCGATGCCCGCCCGAGGGCTCCCCTAGCCTCACTTCTTACGGCGCTCGGTGAAACGCAGCATGTTGCCCGCCGGGTCGCGGAAGGCGCAGTCGCGGACGCCGTACGGCTGGTCGATCGGCTCCTGCAACACCTCGCCGCCGGCGGCCCTGATCTGCTCGAAGGTGGCGTCACAGTCGTCCGTGGAGAAGATCACGCCGCGCAGCATGCCCTTGGCCAGCAGTTCCGCCATAGCCTGCCGATCGGCAGGCGAGGCGTTGGGGTCGGCGAGCGGCGGTTCGAGGACGATCTCCACATCCGGCTGCGAGGGCGCGCCGACGGTGACCCACCGCATCCCCTCGAACCCGACGTCGTTGCGTACTTCCAGGCCGAGGGCGTCACGGTAGAAAGCGAGCGCCTTGTCATGATCGTCGACTGCGATGAAGCACTGTGAGAGCTTGATGTCCATGCCGTCGACGCTACGACGCGGCGGCCGATTCCGCTTCTTCGATCCTGACCGGTTCACCGTTCCTGACCGGCCGGGTGAGGACCTTGGCGACACATGCCGGGATTGCGGCGCCCGCCTCGTGGCGGCGGGCCCGGTAAGCACTCGGGGTCTCACCGACCAACTCGGTGAAGCGCGAGCTGAACGATCCCAGCGAGGTACATCCGACCGCGAAACAGACCTCCGTCACGCTCAGGTCCCCGCGCCGCAGCAGCGCCTTCGCCCGCTCCACACGGCGGGTCATCAGATAGCTGTAGGGCGTCTCCCCGTAGGCGGCCCGGAAGCTGCGGGAGAAGTGTCCGGGCGACATGAGGGCGACGGCGGCCAGCGCAGGAACGTTCAACGGTTGCGCATAGTCGCGGTCCATCACGTCCCGGGCGCGCCGCAGCCGTACCAGGTCCTCCAGGATCATGTGCACCAGCATCGCACGGGTGCCGAGGTCAGCCACCGCCGTCAGCGCCACGGCCGGCGCGCGCAGGTTCCCTTCCGTGCCCCTGTGGTGAGGCCCGATGGCTGCCGCGCCCGACCGCCTGCCCCGGCCTTCCGGACCCGTTGATCGCCAACCCGTCGCCATCGGCGGCCCGCCCCGATGCGCACATCGCGCGGCACCGTAAGGTGTCCGCAACGCAGTACCCCTCCCCACCAGCCGCTTCACCGACGCAGCGGACCGGCACCCGCACCCGTACCGCCCGAGGAGCTTCCACCGCCATGTCCGAGCAAGCCCACGCGCCCGAACACCCCGCCTACCCCGTCGGTCTGCGTCTCGCCGGGCGTCGCGTCGTCGTCGTCGGTGGCGGACAGGTGGCTCAGCGTCGGCTCCCCGCCCTGATCGCGGCGGGCGCGGACATCGTCCTGGTATCCCCTTCCGCCACGGCCTCCGTCGAGGCCATGGCGGCCTCCGGTGAGATCCGCTGGGAACAGCGCAGGTACGCCGACGGGGACCTCGCCGAAGCGTGGTACGTGCTCGTCGCCACCGCCGATGCCACCGCCAACGACCAGGTGTCCGCGGAGGCCGAGCGTCGACGGATCTGGTGCGTCCGCTCCGACGACGCCACCGCGGCCACCGCCTGGACCCCCGCCACGGGCCGCTCCGACGGTCTGACCGTCGCGGTCCTCACCGGCCGTGACCCGCGTCGTTCCGCGGCTGTGCGGGACGCCATCGTCGAGGGACTGCGGGACGGGACCCTCGCCGCACGCCACCACCGTACGAAGACCCCCGGGGTCGCGCTCGTGGGCGGTGGCCCCGGCGACCCCGACCTCATCACCGTCCGCGGCCGTCGACTCCTCGCCGAGGCCGACGTGGTCATCGCCGACCGGTTGGGCCCGCGCGACCTCCTCGACGAACTCCCTCCGCACGTGGAGGTCATCGACGCCGCCAAGATCCCGTACGGCCGTTTCATGGCCCAGGAGGCCATCAACAACGCCCTGATCGAGCACGCCAAGGCGGGCAAGGCGGTGGTCCGCCTCAAGGGCGGTGACCCCTTCGTCTTCGGTCGGGGCATGGAAGAGGCCGAGGCGCTGGCCGCCGAAGGCATCCCCTGCACGGTCGTTCCCGGGATCTCCAGCTCGATCAGCGTCCCCGGCGCTGCCGGCATCCCCGTCACCCATCGGGGAGTCGCCCATGAGTTCACCGTCGTCAGTGGCCACGTCGCGCCGGACGACGAGCGCTCCCTGGTCGACTGGACCGCCCTGGCCAGGCTCCGTGGAACCCTCGTCATCCTGATGGGCGTCGACAAGATTGGTGCGATCGCGCAGACTCTCATCGCTGGTGGCCGTGCCCCCGGCACCCCTGTGGCGCTGGTCCAGGAGGGCACCACCGCCGCCCAGCGCCGAGTGGACGCCACCCTCGCGACGGTGGCGCAGACCGTCATCGCCGAATCGGTACGGCCCCCGGCGGTGATCGTCATCGGCGAGGTCGTCGCCATCGGCAACCCGCCTGCCTGACCCGCCCCGCCGCCCCATCGGCCGCCCCTTTTCCAAGAAGGCAGTACACCCCCGTGGCAGACCTGATCACCGTCGACGACGCCGATGACCCCCGGCTGAGCGACTACACCGATCTCACCGACGTGGAACTGCGCCGCAGGCGCGAACCCGCCGAAGGACTGTTCATCGCCGAAGGCGAGAAGGTCATCAGACGGGCCCGGGAAGCCGGTTACACGATGCGGTCGATGCTGCTCTCCGCGAAGTGGGTGGAACCCATGCGAGACGTCATCGACGAGCTCCCCGCCCCCGTCTATGTGGTCAGCCCCGACCTCGCCGAACGCGTCACCGGCTACCACGTGCACCGCGGTGCGCTCGCCTCCATGCAGCGCGAACCGCTGCCCACCCCCGCTGAACTGCTCGCCGGAGCCCGGCGCGTCGTGGTGATGGAATCGGTCAACGACCACACCAACATCGGGGCCATCTTCCGTAGTGCAGCCGCTCTCGGCATGGACGCGGTACTCCTGTCACCGGACTGCGCCGACCCGCTCTACCGACGTTCCGTCAAGGTGTCCATGGGCGCGGTCTTCGCCGTCCCCTATGCCCGGCTCGACGTCTGGCCCGCGGGACTGGAGGCCGTACGCCAAGCCGGCTTCCGACTCCTCGCCCTCACTCCGGACGACAGCGCCACCGCCATCGACGAGGCCGCACCGCACCGGGAGGAACGCGTCGCGCTGATGCTCGGCGCGGAAGGGGACGGACTGTCCCGACGGGCCCTGGCCGCCGCGGACGACCGCGTCCGCATCCCCATGGCCCACGGCGTCGACTCCCTCAATGTGGGCGCTGCCGCAGCCGTGGCGTTCTACGCGGTGGCCACCGGCACCTCGTGACAAGGCGGTGCCATGTGACAAGGCGGGATGCCGTCCCGGGGCGGAGTGCCTACAACTGCTGGGCCGCGGCGATGCCCAGCGCGACGATCAGCGTCACCACGCAGAAGACGACGATCCGCTGACGCAGCAGTCGGGGGTTGGCCGGTCGCCGTCCGGTCGATGTCGTCCGCACCCCCGAACGCGGGCCACCGCCCTGTCCGTTCGTCCGGGATGCGCCCCGCTGGGGCTGCGGCCGAGTGCCACCCGTGCGCGAGGGCTGCGAGCGTGGCCCGCTCCCGCCGGCGGTACGCCGCTCGGGGCGCTCCATCCGCTCGGTCCGATCCACCCGCCCGGGATAGCGGGAGGTGGGTCGGTCGGCGTCGATCCGCTCGCGCTGCGGTACGGGCCGGGCCTCCGGCAGCCCCTGCGCCTCACGGGCCGCGATCTCCTTGAGCCGCATCGACAGCTGGAGCGTGCTCGGCCGTTCTTCGGGATCCTTCGCCAGACACGCCCGCAGCAGCGGTGCGAGCGCATCCGGTACGCCTTCAAGGTGCGGCTCCTCGTGCACCACCCGGTAGAGCATGACCTCCGAGCCGCCGTGCCCGAACGGGGAGTCCGCGGTCGCCGCGTACGCGAGGGTCGCCCCCAGCGCGAAGACGTCCGTCGCCGGAGTGACCGCGACCCCGCGCACCTGCTCCGGGGCGAGGAATCCGGGCGAGCCCACGGCGGTGCCCACATGGGTGAGCGTGCTGGCGCCGGTCGCCCAGGCGATGCCGAAGTCGATGATCCGCGGGCCCTTGGGCGAGAGCAGGATGTTCGACGGCTTGAGGTCCCGGTGCACCACCCCTGCCTCGTGCACGGCGACGAGGCCCTCAGCGAGCGCTGAGCCGATCGCGGCGACCTCGGCGGCCTGGAGCACCCCCTCCTCGGCCACCTTGTCGTGCAGGGAGGGACCGGGCACGTACTGGGTGGCGAACCACGGCCGCTCGGCTTCCAGGTCGGCGGCCACCAACCGGGCGGTGCAGCCGCCGCGGATACGTCGAGCGGCCGAGACCTCGCGTGCGAAACGCGAGCGGAACTCCTGGTCCTCGGCCAGGTCCGGCCTGATCACCTTGAGCGCGACCCGCTGACCGCGCCGGTCCGAGCCCAGATAGACGACCCCCATGCCGCCTGCGCCCAGTCGTCGGTGCAGTCGGAACGAGCCGACGACACGCGGGTCCTCGCGCCGGAGCCGCATCATCGCCATGTCCGTCCCCTACCTAGGAGTGGGGAGACCCCACTCCTACCTCGCGGTGTGCAGCAGCCCACTCGATTGCCTCGCGGTGGGTGACCCACCTCGATCGCCTCGTGCGGGCGGTCCACCCGATGCCTCGTGGCGGGCGGCGCCCACCCCTGCCGAGCGGCGGAGCCGAACCCCGCCCTGTACCAACGGGCGGGGAGCCCCACCCTGTTGCCTGACCGTCCAGTTTTTGCCGTGGCACAGCTTACGTACCGTCGCCCCGGTGCGCTCATAGGCCGCGCCCTCGTCGGGTGATGGATTGTCAGTGCTGGATGGGAGACTTGAAAAGAGGTCAGGGGACAGATGATCCGAAGCCCCTGTCCGATGCGAGATCTCAACGGACCATCGCTGAAGGGGGATTGGATCAATGAAGGGTGACCGTGTGGAGATAGTGGTGGACGCCGGGGACACCACACGTACGTACGAAGTCGTGGCAAGCCGGGCAGGTCGTCGTGTGGAGACGGCCGTGCGTCGAGGGGTGGTGGAAGTGAGCGAAGTCACCCGAAACGGCTCGGTGGTGCGGACGGCCCGATTCATGGCCGCCCGCGTGCTCGCTCTGGTGGAGCAGCCCGTGCCCAGGGACGACGCATCGGAGCGTCCCCTCCGGGAAGACCCCAAGTCCCTGCCTCTTGTCTCCACCCAGGGGAGTACGTCCTAGTCGCTCGGCTCATCCTCCGGGAGGCCAGCCAATGGGTACGCGGGCATGACGTCCTGGGCTTCTCGAATGCCTAGTGTTGAAGTCAAGCGGCGGGTGCAGCACTCGTCCCCCGAGGTCAGACACCCGCCGCTGTCAAAGACGAACAGGAGAGGGACATGGCGGACACGGCATCGCGGACCATGATCCGCACGCAGGGACGCAGGGCTTCCACCGCGTTCGGCGGCCGGCCGTCCGGACATCGCCACCCCCTGGTGGCGACGGCCATGGTCCTTCCCCTCGCAGCACTGCTGGTGGTCGCCTTCGGCGGCTGGGAAGCAGTGGTCACACAGGCGTCGTCCGTGGGCGTGATGCTGGGGCGCTGAAAGGCGCCCCGGACCCGGAAGAGCGGTCCGGGTCGGGGACATCCGGCCAAAACCCCGTGGGGACGGGGGTGCGGCGGACGGCAGCGATCGGCCGGTTAGCTGGGGAGCTGACCGGCCATCGCGCTGCCCGGTACTTTTCTCGGCCCCTCATTGACCGGCCCTCATTGACCGGCTCCGTAGTGACCTGCGCTGTTGCCTCCCGCCCCCGTGAGGGCTCCTATGAGGCCCCTGCCCGAGCCCGGCCCATCTGCGGATGGCCGACGACCCGAGCCGCCACCCGGGGCCTCCATCCGTCATGGCCCCCGGCGCAACAGCCCCCGATCCGGTCCCGACGGCCGCGTAAGCTCCCCACCAGGGCACGGAGCCGCTGGGGGGAAACATGATCACGACCGTCATCGGCGAGCTCGTCGAAGCCGCCCGGGCCGCGGCCCACCCAGCCGGAGCCCCCGCCGACTGCCCCGGCTGCACCCATCCACCGGATGTCCTCGCCGACCGCGACGACGGGACCGTCGTACGCCACGGCCCAGCCGTCGCGAAGGCCCATGCGCCCGCCACCGACCTGCCCGGTCATCGGTCCAGGGTCGCTGTCGCGGCGCACCCCCTGCTCCAAGGGATTCTGCTGCCCCCACTGCCGCTGTCGTTGCCGCAGCCAAGGTCCCCAGGGCGCCCGATCACCGTCTGGCCCTACGGGACGCCCGTCGACCCGGTTGATCCACAGACCGCGCCCTGGGAGGAGGCTGCCGTTCTCCTGGCCCGGCTCCACGCGGTCGAGTCCGCCGCTCTGCCCGACGTTCTTCCGCCCATGCGGGGCCCCGCCAAAGTGGCCCGCGCGATGCTACGGATGCGTGGCGCGGCAACCTCGGAACACCCGCGCTTCGCCGCCGTGGTGGAACGGGCGTGGGAGAGTCTGCCCGCCTGGGCCCGAGGTGAGGCCCCCGCGCCCCTGAGCACCACGGTCTGCCATGGCGATCTTCATCTGGGGCAGCTGGTGCGTCACCCCGCCACGACCGGCCCCTGGCTGCTGATCGACATCGATGACCTCGGTCTGGGCGATCCGGCCTGGGACCTGGCCCGCCCTGCCGCCTGGTTCGCCGCGGGGCTGCTGTCCCCGGAGATCTGGCAGCGGTTCCTGGGCGGCTATGCGGACGCGCGGGGAACCGCTCTCGTCGGACCGGATGGCGCGGTGGTCGCAGATCCCTGGCCCGTGCTGGATGTCCCGGCTCGGGCGTTGACCGTACAGACCGCGGCGCTCTCCCTGGTCAAGGCGACGGCGGAGCGCCGAGCTCCGGATGAGGTGGATGAGGCGATGGTCGACGCATGTGCCCGAATTGCTTCGCTCCCAGCGCAGTTGGAGTCCGTGCGTCCGGCGTAGGCTGCTGTCGTCGCCGGGATCATGCCGGCGGTAGGAGCGAAAGGCAAGGAGCTGAGCCTCACGATGCAGTGTCCCAAGTGCCATGCAGCGATGCACACCTACAACCGCAACGGCATCCAGATCGAGCAGTGCAGCGGCTGCCGGGGGATATTCCTCGACTACGGCGAGCTTGAGGCGCTGACGCGCCTGGAGTCGCAGTGGACCCAGCCGGCTCCTCCTCCGCCGCCTCCGGCGCACGGTGCGCCGCACGCCCCGGCCTGGGGTGCCCCGCAGCAGCACCACGGCGGCCACCACGGCCACCACCGTCAGCGCGGCTTCGGCCGGATGCTCTTCTCCTCCTGAGGTCCCGGACGAGCTGAGCGTCTCCGGGCGCCGGCGCCCTCGTGGGTCGAGCGGCGCCGGGCCAGCCCCGGGAACGACCCGACGACGAAAGAACCCCCGGCCAACTGATGCGGCCGGGGGTTCTGACTGGTGCGCGATACTGGGATTGAACCAGTGACCTCTTCCGTGTCAGGGAAGCGCTCTCCCGCTGAGCTAATCGCGCAGATGAGACTGCGTGTGGTGCACTTGCGTGCGCGATACTGGGATTGAACCAGTGACCTCTTCCGTGTCAGGGAAGCGCTCTCCCGCTGAGCTAATCGCGCGGAGAATCCAGAAGGATCCAGTGGACGATACTGGGATTGAACCAGTGACCTCTTCCGTGTCAGGGAAGCGCTCTCCCGCTGAGCTAATCGTCCTTGGAGGTGGAGACGGGATTTGAACCCGTGTAGACGGCTTTGCAGGCCGTTGCCTCGCCTCTCGGCCACTCCACCCGGAGTGTTGCGGGGGTCGGGAAGATCCCCCACGTCGAGCGGACGACGAGATTCGAACTCGCGACCCTCACCTTGGCAAGGTGATGCTCTACCAACTGAGCCACGTCCGCTTGTCATTTCCGACCCGATGATGCGGTCGGCGACGTGGTGAACTCTAGCGGATTCCTGAGCCAGCACAAAAACGCGTTTCCGCAGCGTGCTGACTTGTATTCACTCCGCAGTGGTCGGCCATCACCGGTGTTCGCGGCAAGAGTGCCGGTCAGGGGCTCGGCCGGCACCGGTCATACACTCGCAGACGTGCACCACCTCGCTCCGCTGGCCCGCTTCGGCCGGCTCATCGCCACCGACCTCAGGGACGTCACCAGTGACCCCGCGGCTTTGGACTCCGCCGGCTTCTGGGCCGTCGCCGCCGACTTCGAGGGCGGTCTGACCTGCGCACGCTTCGGCGATGTACGAACCGAGCCGGTGCCACCCCCGACGGCAGGCCGCTGGCGCGGGCCCGCGGCACACCACTGGACGTCCTCGCTGAACCGGGCAGAGTACATCGCCGGCGTACGTCGCATCCGTGAGCACATCGCCGCGGGTGAGGTGTATCAGGCCAATCTCTGTAGGGTCCTCTCCGCGCCGCTGCCCGACCCGGCCGCCGCCGATGTCGACGCCCTGACCTCGCTGCTGGCCATGGGCAACCCTGCCCCCTATGCCGGAACGATTCGCCTGGCTCAGCACGGGGTGGAGATCGCGACAGCATCACCCGAGCTCTATCTCCGTCGCCAGGGAGATTTGGTGGAATCCGGCCCGATCAAGGGCACCGGGCGAACGGTCGATGACCTCCTGGAGAAGGACCACGCCGAGAATGTGATGATCGTCGATCTGGTCCGCAACGACCTGGGACGGGTCTGCGCCACCGGCACGGTGACCGTTCCGCAACTGTGCGCCGTCGAGTCCCATCCGGGCCTGGTCCACCTGGTGTCGACCGTGCGCGGCGAACTCGGCCCCAAGGAGGGGTGGCGGGATCTGCTCCATGCCACCTTCCCGCCCGGTTCGGTGACCGGCGCCCCCAAATCGAGTGCGTTGACCATCATCGACGCCCTGGAGACCGCGCCCCGCGGGCCGTACTGCGGTGGCATCGGCTGGGTGGACGCCGACCGGGGCACGGGCGAGCTCGCGGTCGGCATACGCACGTTCTGGATCGACCGGGCCCCCACCGACTCCCACGACTCCCACGATTCCGACGACTCCGGTGGCTCCCGCACGGGCGCTGTCCTGCGCTTCGGCACGGGGGCGGGCATCACCTGGGGCTCGGACCCCGAGCGGGAGTGGGCCGAGACCGAACTCAAAGCTGCCCGGCTGCTCGCGATAGCGTCGAGCCCGGACGAGCGGGACGAATGAGACCAGCGGAAGGACCAGCGAGATGAAGCTTTGGGTCAACGGTGGATTGCGGGACGCCGATGAGGCCCGGGTGTCCGTGCTCGACCACGGCCTGACCGTGGGCGACGGCGTCTTCGAAACCCTGAAGACGATTCACGGCCAACCCTTCGCGCTCACCCTCCATCTGGAACGCCTCAGCCGCTCGGCCGCCGGCCTGGGACTGCCCGAGCCCGACCACGACGAGGTGCGCCACGCCTGCGCGGCCGTACTCGCCGCCAACCCCCAGGACCGGGGCCGGCTGCGGATCACCTACACCGGTGGACTGTCGCCCCTCGGCTCGGACCGCGGCACCGCAGCGCCGACCCTGGTGGTCGCCCTGGGCGAGAGCAAGCCCCCGTCGGCGACGACCGCGGTGATCACCGTCCCGTGGACCCGCAACGAACGGGGAGCGGTCACCGGATTGAAGACCACCTCCTATGCGGAGAACGTGGTTGCCCTCGCCAAGGCCGCCGAGAACGGCGCGTCCGAGGCGCTGCTGGCCAACACCGTAGGACAGCTCTGCGAGGGCACGGGCTCCAATGTCTTCGTCGTCGTCGACGGCGAACTGCACACCCCACCGATCTCCTCCGGCTGCCTCGCGGGCATCACCCGAGCCCTGGCCGTGGAGTGGACCGGTGCCCATGAGACCGATCTCCCGTTCGACGTACTGGAGCGGGCGGACGAGGTCTTCCTCACCTCCAGCCTGCGTGATGTCCAGGCGGTCCACCGGGTGGACGGGCGACGTCTCGACGACGCTCCGGGACCGGTGACCGCCAAGGCGATACGGGTCTTCGAGGAGCGCGCGGGCGCCGACGCCGATCCGCGCATCGGCCAGTGATGTGAGGTTGACCGGTCAAACCCCGTGACGAACGGCCGCGCGGCAGGTACAACACCCCTGATGACCACCACCCTGCGGCCGACCGGGCCGCTTCAGCACGAGGCGGACGGTACGCGGTCACGCGCCTACGAGGTCTGCGTCAACAGCCGTGCCGTCGGGACCATCGAGATCGCCACCTCGGTCTCACTCGGCCCCACGGCCGGCACGATCCGCTCCCTGCACATCGACGGTCCCGACCGCGGGCGCGGCCGGGGCACCGTCGCCGCGCTCGCCGCCGAGGAGGTGCTGCGGAGTTGGCGGTGCAACCAGATCCAGGTCTCGGTCCCTCCCCAAGCCGTCGAGGCCACCCGACTGACGACAGCACTCGGCTATGTCGAACGCAGTCGCAACCTGTCCAAGGTCCTCACCGAGGAGCCGCCCGCCCTGCCGCAGGCACTGAGCGTCCGTCCCATGACCGACGACGAGTACGCGTCGTGGTCGCGAACGGGGCTCCAGGAGTACGCGCGCAACTGGGCGGATCGGGGGTTCTCCCCCGAGGAGGCCCGTGCGAAGGCCGAAGCCGACCTGGCCACGGCCCTACCGGACGGCCTTGCCACCGCCGATGCCCGGTTGCAGGTCCTCATCGGCGAGGGTGAGACCGTCGGACTTCTGTACCTGGGACAGCGCGAGGTGAGACCTGGTGAGCACGGTGCCTTCGTCTATGACGTGGAGGTCGGGAGCCGATGGCGGGGGAGGGGCTACGGACGGGCCCTGATGCTGCTCGCCGAACGGGGGGCCTGGGAGGATGGGACCCGCATCATCGGGCTCCACGTCTTCGCGGGCAACACTCCGGCACTCGCGCTCTATGAGTCGCTCGGCTATCGCACGGACACGGTGAACTTCGCGAAACCGCTGCTCTAGTCGGGATGCCGGGGCCGACGTATTCCCTGAACGGGGTTGCCGGGCGGCGCTGGGCCCGATCGACCGTCGTCCGGTGATCGCGCCGCCTATGTGCCAGCGGCGCGATCCCGGTACCGGAAGGGGCGGGCGCCCCCGCGTACCGCCGGATCCGCGCTATGCGGACGGCTCCGCGGCGATCAACCGGGTGGCGATCTCCGCGATGCGCGTCCGCAGCCCTTCTTGGCTCTTGCCGCCGTCGAGCCGCTCGCCGTCGATCACATAGGTCGGGGTGCCCGTCACGCCGATCGCCTTGCCCTCGGCCTGGTCGGCGTCGACGATCAGCAGATGCCGACCGTCGATGAGCGCGGTGTCGAACTCATCGGCATCCAGACCCAGTTCGCGGGCGGTCCGCAGCAGGAACTCCTCACCGCCCTTGTCGAGGTCCTCGACCCGGGCCAGCACCGCTTCGTAGAACTCGCGGCCCTTGCCCTGGTCGACCGCCTCTTCGGCGGCCTGGGCTGCGGCGTACGCATGGCGGTGCTTCTCCAGGGGGAAGTGCCGCAGCCGCACGTCCAACCGGTCGCCGAAGCGCTCCCGCAGGGCTCGGACGTCATCCAGGGCGGTCCGGCAGTCGGGACACTGGAGATCGCACCAGACATCGAGGACGACGGGTTGGGGTGTGGGCTCGCTCATGGGGCCAGTCTCGCAGTTCCCGCCGGGCACACCCAGTCGGCCCCGGGCAGTACCCGACGGGGAGCGGGGTCGCCCCCAGGTTGCAGGGGGAAACCATGGCCGGGTGCAGCGGGCCACGGACCTCGGGAGGGCCGGCCAACGGCCTCGGACGGGGCGCCTGCCGTGTACCCGCCAAGATCCAAAAAGGGGCCCAGGCCCCGACCTGGGGATGATCCTGCCCCGGAGATCACCCGGAGATCTTGACCAAGTGGCTTCCGGCCATGGCCTGCGACCCATCCGTCGGTGCAGGATGGAAGGGACGTAACCGCAGATGCCCGCCCTAGCAGGAGGACCGGATGATTGCCGAGACCATATGCTCCGCGGTGTCCGCGGCGGGCCTGGGCATCGCCGCGATCACGGCGTACCGCAAGCGTTTCCTCGCGGCGACCCGAATCGCCGCGTACTCCCTGGTACCGCTCGGCCTGGTGCTCACCGGTGCCGTTCAGTGGGCCGTCGACACCGCGTTCAGCTTCACCGCCTGGATCGGCTTCGGGCTGTTGGGCGGTGCCTGGCTGCTGCTGTTGGCCACCCGGGCGGTCGAGCGTCGCTCGGGTACGACGCGCAAGGAGCGCAAGGCTGCCAAGGCGGCACAGCGGGAAGCGGTCGCCCCGGCGGCTTCCGCCCCGTCCCTGGGGGCAGGCGCCCGCCCGACCGCGCGACCCACAGCGAAGCCCAAGGGAAGCGCCGCGACCGATGATTTCAGCGATATCGAGGCGATCTTGAAGAAGCACGGCATCTGAGCGATCCGTCGTACCGAGCCATCGGCGCATTGCGCGAAACCCCCGGTCAAGGGAGCTGTGCGGGTGCTTTCCGCAGGGGCTGGGGCGTTGCAGGGCGCGGTCAGTCGTGGGGTGAACTCCCGCCATGTGCATGCGTGTTGGGTGATCATGCGGAGGCGGGCTGCGTCATGATCGCCCCGAGATGGTCGATACCTCACGGGGGGAAGTCCCCGCATCGGAAGAGCAGCCGCGAGGCTGCCTCTTCGCGCTCTCCCAGCCGCCTTTGATGATCTTCCTCACGGTGATCGGCGTGCTGCTGCTGATGGCGTCGGTGCACGATCTGTTCCTGCTGTGACGCGCGCCCGCTTCAGCTGGCCGCTTCCCGCCGTCGGGCTCGGTACGCAGCCACATGGAGCCGGTTCCCGCAGGTGCGGCTGTCGCAGTAGCGACGTGACCGGTTGCGTGAGAGGTCGACGAAGGCCCGCCCGCAATCCGGGGCCTCGCAGTGTCGCAACCGCTCCTGCTCGCCCGCGACGACGATGAAGGCCAGCGCCATTCCGCCGTCGGCCGCCAGGTGGTCGGCGACCGAGGCACCCGGGGCGAAGTAGTGGACGTGCCAGTCGTAGTTGTCGTGGTTGGTCAGTTGGGGCGTGGTCCCCGCAGCCGCCACCAGGTCATTGATCAGTTCGGACGCCGACTGGCTGTCGGAGGCGGCGAAGATCTCGGCGAACCTGGTCCTTACGCCCTGGACCGACTTGAGGTCGCGTGCGTTCAGGACGTTCACACCGCTGATGTCGTGCCCCCGGACGAACTCTTCCAGCGCGGCGATGTCGGCGAGCCCGTCGCCCTGGTCGCCCTCCGGCGCTGTGTTCACCAGATCGACGACCATGTCGAGGGCAATCCTGGTGTCGTGGGGGATCAGCAAGATTCGCTCCCTGGCCTGCTGCGGGCCGGTCCCGCCGAATTGCGCTGAACTCTAGCGGTTCACGTCACAGCAGATCGGCACAGCAGATCGGCGCCGTGGGGGATGGTCCGCGCGGCGCCGTCTCCCCGAGTAGGACGGCGCCGTGCAGCTCTCGGCCTGGCTCAGCTCTCCGCCAGGATGTGGGAGAGCTCCGTGTCGAGGTCGAAGTGACGATGCTCGGTGCCGGGCGGCACCGCTGCGTCCGTTCGCTTCAGGAACGACTCCAGGGCCCGCGCCGGGGCTTCGAGCAGTGCTTCGCCCTCCGGGGAGCTCAGTGCGATACAGACGACGCCCTGGCCGTGACTGCGGGATGGCCAGACTCTGACGTCGCCCGTGCCGGTGGGCCGGTGCAGCCCCTCGGCGAGGAGGTCGCGGGCGAACACCCATTCGACCGTCTCTTCGGCTCCGGTGTGGAAGGTGGCGTGCACGGCATAGGGATCGGCCGTGTCATACCGCAGGCCCGCGGGTACAGGCAGTGAAGACTCGCTCGATACAACGAGGCGCAGGTGCAGCTCGCAGCTGACCGTGGTGTTCATAAGCGCCAGGGCCTTTCGCTCAGTGTGCGCTCGGGGATTCGCACGTCGGCGAAATCGACATGCCACCTACGGTGCCGTTGTAAACCCCTCTGAGGGATTTGGGTACCTTTAGGTACCTCGTATGGCGGAGTGATTCTTCGTTCCCTGGGACCATTCCGGTGACTCCGCAGCGTCCGGTAAGTTTGCTGCCATGAACACGGGGAGTAACGGTACGGAGGTCGCGGTGGCGACTGAAGAGGGAAAGCCCGATGACGGTGCAGGGCCGGTCGACCCGGCCGGCACCGCCGATGTCGGGGGCAAGGCCGAGGAGGGCACGACCGAGTCCCTCCTCGGCTCGCGTGCGCCCGATTTCATCAAGGCGCGCAAGACCCTGCATCTGAGCTGGCAGGTCGGCGTCTTCGTCGTGGGGCTCGCCGTGGTGGGCGCCGGTGCGGCGATGCTCGTCCTGCCGGGGCCCGGCTGGCTGGTGATCTTCGGCGGTATGGCGATCTGGGCGACCGAGTTCGTCTGGGCACAACTCGTCCTGCGCTGGACCAAGCGCAAGGTCAGCGAGGCGGCCCAGCGCGCCCTCGACCCGCGGGTGCGGCGCCGGAACCTCATCCTGACCACGATCGGTGTGGTCATCTGCGCCGTGGCCGCCGGCGTCTACCTCTGGAAGTTCGGGCTGATCATGCCCTGGAAGATCGAGCAGTGACCGGAAATCCGGTCGGGAGCGCCCGCTGACATGGGGTAATGTTTGCGGTGCGCCGGGGCGATTAGCTCAGTGGGAGAGCGCTTCGTTCACACCGAAGAGGTCACTGGTTCGAACCCAGTATCGCCCACCCGGATCGAAGGGCCCGGAGACTCAGCAGAGTCTCCGGGCCCTTCGCGCATTCCGCTTCCTTGAGATCCGTCAGCGCATGCGGCCGAGGGTCTCGCGCAGCCTGCGTGCTTCCCGCAGGCGCTGCTCATAGGTGGCGCCGACCACCAGGAGCAGCAGACCCGCGAGGGCCGGGGGCAGCCAGCGGGGCAGCGCGTCGACGGCCTGCACCACGTAGGGCGCGAGTTCGTGCAGCGTCACCAGGGCCAGTACCGCTCCGCCGAGCACCAGCGGCGCCTGGAGCCGCTGTCGCGCGCCCGCCAGGGTCACGGCCAGGGCCGCGGTGCCCAACAGCAGGGGGCGCAGCCAGTCGCCTTCGCCCCAGACCGCGACCAGGCTCGGCACCATCGTCACCGAGAGGCCCGCTCCGTACGCCGTCCAGGACGAGGTGTCGGGAGCGCTTCGGCGCCGCAGCACGCCCACGACGAGCGCGGGCACCGTCACCGGCAGGGTGTACGCCTCCGGCACCGTCACCTCCGATGCGGCCAGCCGTACCCAGGTGGCCAGCAGGAAGAGGACCGCGGCGCTCCAGCCGGCCGCCGTTCGACGCTCCGTCCGTATCGCCGTACCGGCCGCGATCACCCCACCGAGCGCCAGCACCAGGGCGACGGTCGGCGCGTGGTCCGTGGCCAGGGCCAGCGCAACGACCCCGACCAGGGCCGCGGTGCACTCCAGCGGAGCGGCGATGGGATGGGTGCGCAGCCGGGCCGCGAGCAGGGCGACCACGGCGGGCACGGCCATCAGGACCACCGCGGTTCGGTGGGGCGCCAGCTCCCATGCCTCGGCCAGGGCCACCACCAGACCGCTGCCCCACACCACGGCGGCACAGCCGGCGACCGCCCGTACGATCCGGCCCGCCCGGGAGAGGGCGGCGACGGCGATGAACGCCGTCAGGAAGGTGCCCAGCACCGTGAAGGTTGCCGCCCTGGTCGCCAGGGCGAGCGCCGTGGTACTCGCGGCCCCCACCAGTGCGCAGGCCATGCCGATCTCTGCGGCGAACCGCAGCCCGCGGGCGTACCGCACTCGGTCGAGTGAGAGTGCGAGCAGGGCGATGCCGAGCGCCGACTGCCAGCCGACCAGCTGCGGATAGCCGGTGTCGAGGACGTAGGGCGCCATGGTCAGGGCGGCCCAGGCCAGTACGGCGGCGGCCACGCCCGCCCAGGCGCGCAGATCGACAGGGGGGAGCGTTCGGGCGGTGCCGGCGCCTTCCGGGCCTGCGGTGGCACCTTCGCCCTCCTGCTGAGGGCCGGTGCCGATCTGGTCGGGCAGCCGTCGGGACACCGCGAGCAGGACACCCGCAAGCAGGACGAGCACCAGCGCCGTCGCGGCCCAATTGCCGTCGGTCAGGTCCTCGCCCAGCGCTGCGCGCGCATCCGTCGGAGCCCCGGCCCAGGCGTCCGGGAGCACCGTGAGCGGGCCCGCGTACTGGAGCACCACGAGGGGCAGTGTCGACACCAGTGCCAGGGCCATCAGCGCCGCGGACGCCGCACCCAGTCCACGCAGCGCGTCGGCGGGCGGACGTGCCGCGAGTGCCGGCACCTGCACCACGAGGAGCAGGGCGATCGCACACACCAGATATCCGGGCATCGCCCAGCCGCTCGGTGCCGTCGCGGCGATCACCCCGCCGAAGGCGGCTATCAGGGCGAGCCCGGCCACCACGGCACATGGCAGCGCGACCACCCGGAAGCGCCACGCCGGGATGAGCGCCACCGCACCGGCCAGCGTCAGCAGGACCGCCGGCTCCACCGCGTCGAGGGCGGACTCGGCCGCCAGCGACTCGAATCCGCCGAGCATCAGGACCAGCGCGCCGTTGAACACCGCACCCACTGTCGCCGTCACCCGCACCGCCGACCGGGTCACCCGCATCACGAGCGCGACATCGAGCGCTGCGGTGCCGAGCAGTGCCCAGGCCAGCGAAGGGGCGGGCGCCGCGTCCGCCGCGGCTCCATTCACCGACCACAGGAGGAGGGGCAGTTGGGCGGCGACCACCGCTGCCGGCAGCGGGGTGTGCAGCTTCGGCAGTGCTGCTCCGTACGCTGCCCAGAGCGCCGCGAGGAGGGCCGCGGCCCACGTCGAGTAGGTGAGTCCCGACACCCCCGACAGGGCCACCGCGAACACCGCGTAGGCGTCCAGTACCAGCAGCACCAGAGCGAGCACCGCCAACGCCTCTGCGGTGGAGCCCAGTCCACGGCGCAGCAGGATCGCCGGCGTCAGCAGGGCCGCCGCGGTCACCACGGCGAGCACCGCCGATCGTCCGCCGATGCCCATGTCACCCCAGCTGACCACCGTGAAGGCGATGGCCGCGATCGCCAACAGGACGCCGCCCAGCGTCAGCAGCACGTTCTGCACGCCGGGAGGCGAGGCTTCCGGTCGCGGGGTGACGGGGCGCGCGGTCGCAGCCCTGACTCCGGCCCGAGCATGGGGCGCGGCGGGTCGATGGAGCACCGACACCAGATACGCCCTGCGGGCCAACAACTGCGACCTGCGGTGGTCCAGTTGTACGAGTTCGCGATCGATGACGGCGATCTCTTCGGCCGGTGGCAGAGTCGGCGGAGCATTCTTCATGGTCCGCAGTGTGTCGCCCGCCACATCGTCGGGCATGGGCACGGATACTCAGATCGCACATGAGTACGCCCCTGTCCGACCGCATCGGAGTGCATGCGTCCCGTGAACTGGTTCCGGTATCGCTTCCACAGCGTCTGGGAGATCGACGCGCCGCCCGACGACGTCTATGCCGTGCTCTCCAGGGGCGAGGACTATCCACAGTGGTGGCCCCAGGTCCGTGCCGCGGTCCCTTCTGACGACGGCACCGGTAGTGCCCGCATCCGCTCGTTCCTCCCCTATGAACTGAACATCACCGCAGCCACCCGGCGTGAGGACCCTTCCGCGGGCGTACTGGAAGTCGCCCTCCACGGCGACCTGGAGGGATGGGCCCGCTGGACGATCACCGCCCATGGCGCCGCAGCCGCGCGCACCCGCGCCGTCTACGACCAGGAGGTGGAGGTGCGCCGACCGCTGATGCGATGGCTGGCGCCGCTGGCGCGCCCCCTGTTCCGGGCCAACCACACCGCCATGATGAGAGCGGGCCGTCGGGGCCTCGCCGCCCACCTGAACACCCGCTGATGTCCCGTCGCACGGGATTTGAAGGTCGGCCGCCGGGACCTGTATGGTTCAGTGCGTTCCCGGGCGATTAGCTCAGTGGGAGAGCGCTTCGTTCACACCGAAGAGGTCACTGGTTCGAACCCAGTATCGCCCACCGGGAAGAGCCGGTCCGCCGTTGGCGGACCGGCTCTTGCGTTTCCCCGACGGCCCTGCGCGCAGTCAGGTGCGGTTCAGGCGGCAGCGGACAGTTGGGGCCGCAGCGGCCACGCCGGGTCCACGGGCTCCGGCGTACCGCTGCGCGCGAACCACGCCTGGAGCCCGCGCGCCTGCGCCGCGTGCCACACCGCCTGGAGCGTGTGGAGCTCCGGTGGCGACAACCGCTCCATCCGCGCACAGAACCTGCGCCCGATCGCCCGGGTCACCTCCAGCGCGGCCACGGCGTCCGCACCCGCGTCATGCGCCCCCTCCAACTCCACCTCGTAGTGCGCACACAGATCCGTGAGCGTCCGCCGCCCCTTGCGATAGCGGTCGAGGTGCTTGTCCAGCACCCGGGGATCGAGCACGCACAGCGGAACGTTCTCCAGGTAGCGCGTCAGCGGAGCCGCCCGGTGACGCCTCAGCTCCCGGTCGAGCATCGTCAGGTCGAACGGCGCGTTCATCACCACCAGGGGCCTTGCGGCGGCGCACTGCTCCGCCAGCGCCCGGGCGATCTCCTCCATCACCGGGGCCGGCCAGCGGCCGTTGCGCTGGAGGTGGTCATCGGTCAACCCGTGCACGTCGATCGCCGAGCGCGGCACCGGAATGCCGGGATTGATCAACCAGCGGGTGGTCCACGGCCGGGACCCCGCCGCGTCCTGCACCACCAGAGCGGCCGACACGATGCGGTCCTGCTCGACATCGATGCCCGTGGTCTCCGTGTCAAATGCGGCCATCGGGCCGTCGAACCAGAGCGTCATCCCCGAACTCCTCGCACATGACTGGCAGATGAGGGAATCCCCCTGCCGAATCCGTGATACCCGGGCTGTTTGCGCCGTACGCAGGGCGGTGACAACACACTTGACGGGGAAATGGACACCGGGAAGCAGAAGCCGACCGACGCCTCATCCGCACCCCCGCGAACATCCACGCCGTACGCAACCGACATCCGTGCGCCCCCACGTACGGCCCCCGCAGGCGGAGATCGGACGGCACATCCCGGAAGGCACCCAGAGCCATGGCGCTCCCGCAGCCCGAGTACGGGGGAACCTCCCGCGCCCACACCCAAGGGCTGCTGCCCCAGCCGCCGGCGCCGGTGCGCGGCGGGCTGGCCACCACCGCATGCATGGAAACCCTGCAGGTCGCCTACCTCCACGCCGTCGCCGCCGCGGCCGGCTGCTCGCTCTCCCAGCCCTTCCCCGACAACGGCATCGACTGGCACGTCAGCCACGGCTCCCCGGACCACTCGGTCGACGACGAGGTGACCATCAAGGTCCAGTTGAAGTCGACCTACCAACTCGCCCCGCACCCGGGGTTCGCGCAGCGCCCCGACTTCCCCTTCACGCTCAACAACGACCACCTGGTCAAACTCGCCCGGACCCCCGTGTCCGTGCACAAGATCCTCGTCGTGATGCTCGTCCCCCGGACCCAGGACGACTGGCTGCGCGCCGACCACGACCGACTCGATCTGCGGCACTGCTGTTACTGGACCAATCTGGCCGGCCACCCGGTGACGGGTAGGCACAAGACCACCGTGCGCATCCCGACCTCACGGATCTTCGACGACCGGGCGCTCTGCGAGATCATGACGAGGGTGGGGGCGGGAGGGAGACCCTGATGAACCGGCCCCATGACGAGACCGTCCGACCACACCCCCTGCACGAGCTGCGCGACGACTGGCACACCGCTCACGGCCCGAACCCGGCCCAGGTCGACCCGGTCGTCCTCGGTGCGCTGCTCGCCCGCCACGGCTGGGAGCGGCGCGGCGGAGCCCCGGGGCGGTACGCGCGCTGGACCCCGCCCGGCGCACCCACGGGCGCCACCAGTCTGCTCGTACCGGAGAACCGCTCCTTCCCGGACTGCGAGGACCTGTTGGGCGAGGCGTTGACGGCCCTTGCGCGCAGTGCCGCTCCGTCCGCCCAGGACGTCCTGGTGGGACTCACCGTGCCCAGCGATGAGATCCGCTGGTGGCGGGATGTGCACGAGGGGCCGTCCGGTACCGCCTCCTGGATAGCGCAGGAGCAACTGCGCTCCGCCGCCCGGCAGATGATGATGGCCGGCGCGCTCGCCGCTCGGGGCCGGGCCGGCTATCACGGGGCACGACACCGTCGCGGCGCGCGGGCCTCCCTCGCCGGAGTCCTGGTCGGTCCGGCGCCGGGCGGGCGGACGCTCACCGCCTTCGTGCCCGTGGCGCAGGGGCGGGCCGTGACCGTACTGCTCCACCAGGCGCTCCTCGCGGCTCGGGAGGCCACCGACTACCAGCGCGCCACCGGGCGGCTGGAGGCGTTCGACGCCGCGGTGCGGCTCGGGGTGAGCCGGGAGTTGACGGAGGCGGTCATCGCGCTGGTCCGGGGCTCGGAGGGGGCCCGGATCGCGCTCGCCTGGTCGCCGGCTGCCGGGGTGCCCGACGGATGCGGACCGGGGCGTGACCCGGTCGAGTTCTCGCCGGGTGACCTGCCCGCCCTGCGGGCCGCGGGCGCCCGCTACCTCCATGACGAGCCGCCCATGCCCGTCCGGCTCACGGGCACCGTCGTCCGGATGCGCCGCCCCGGCCCGCGCGGCGCGGGAACGGTCAGACTGCGGGTGCTGACGGGCGCGGACGTGCCGCACGTCCGGGTGGCCCTCGAAGAGGACTCGTACCGTACGGCGGGCCAGGCCCATCTGACCGGGCAGCCGATCAGGGTCGTCGGGCGGCTGGAGAGCCGTGGCGGATTCCGTCGGCTCACCGATGCCTGCGACGTGGTCACCGTCCCCGTGGATGACGCCGAGCGGGACCGGTTGATGAAGGCGCTCAAGGCGAGCCGGGACGACCAGGTCTTCCCCGGCGACGACGGCGCCCCGGACGACTGAGTGCGCCGGGGGCGACCGTTTCGCGGGCGGCCCCCTTCGCTCGGTACGATTCAGGGGCGCCGTTTCCACAGGCGCACCCCCTGAAACGAGGAGAGACCGGTGTCAGACGTCCGTGTGATCATCCAACGCGATTCCGAGCGGGAAGAGCGCGTGGTGACCACGGGCACGACGGCGGCCGATCTGTTCGCCGGCGAGCGCACCGTGATCGCCGCCCGCATCGCCGGTGAGCTGAAGGACCTGGCGTACGAGATCGTGGACGGCGAGGAGGTCGAGCCGGTCGAGATCTCATCGCCGGACGGCCTGGACATCCTGCGCCACTCGACCGCACACGTGATGGCGCAGGCCGTGCAGGAGCTGTTCCCGGAGGCCAAGCTCGGCATCGGTCCGCCGGTCAAGGACGGTTTCTACTACGACTTCGATGTCGCGCGGCCCTTCACACCGGAGGACCTCAAGGCCATCGAGAAGAAGATGCAGGAGATCCAGAAGCGGGGCCAGCGCTTCTCCCGTCGTGTGGTGACCGACGAGGACGCCCGTACCGAACTCTCGGACGAGCCGTACAAGCTGGAGCTGATCGGGCTCAAGGGCTCGGCGTCCAGTGACGACGGGGCGAACGTCGAGGTGGGCGCCGGCGAGCTGACCATCTACGACAACCTGGACGCGAAGACCGGCGATCTGTGCTGGAAGGACCTGTGCCGCGGTCCGCACCTGCCGACCACGCGCAACATTCCGGCGTTCAAGCTGATGCGCAACGCCGCCGCGTACTGGCGGGGCAGCGAGAAGAACCCGATGCTCCAGCGGATCTACGGCACCGCCTGGCCCTCCAAGGAGGAGCTGAAGGCCCATCTGGACTTCCTCGTCGAGGCGGAGAAGCGCGACCACCGCAAGCTCGGTAGCGAGCTGGACCTGTTCTCCGTCCCGGACGAGATCGGCTCCGGCCTGGCCGTGTTCCACCCGCGCGGGGGCATCGTCCGCCGGGTCATGGAGGACTACTCGCGCAAGCGCCACGAGGAGGAGGGGTACGAGTTCGTCTACACCCCGCACGCCACCAAGGGCGCCCTGTTCGAGAAGAGCGGCCACCTGGACTGGTACGCGGACGGAATGTACCCCCCCATGCAGCTCGACGGTGGTACGGACTACTACCTCAAGCCCATGAACTGCCCCATGCACAACCTGATCTTCGACGCCCGGGGTCGTTCCTACCGCGAACTGCCCCTGCGGCTGTTCGAGTTCGGCACGGTCTACCGGCACGAGAAGTCGGGTGTGGTCCACGGGCTGACCCGCGCCCGGGGCTTCACCCAGGACGACGCGCACATCTACTGCACCCGTGAGCAGATGGCGGACGAACTCGACCGCACGCTCACCTTTGTGCTCAACCTGCTCCGCGACTACGGTCTGACCGACTTCTACCTTGAGCTGTCCACCAAGGACCCGGAGAAGTACGTCGGCTCGGACGAGACCTGGGAAGAGGCGACCGAGGTCCTGCGGCAGGTGGCGGAGAAGCAGGGGCTTCCGCTCACCCCCGACCCCGGTGGTGCCGCCTTCTACGGGCCGAAGATCTCGGTGCAGGCGCGGGACGCCATCGGTCGGACCTGGCAGATGTCCACCGTCCAGCTCGACTTCAACCTGCCGGAGCGGTTCAACCTGGAGTACACGTCCCCGGACGGTTCACGTCAGCAGCCGGTGATGATCCACCGGGCGCTCTTCGGCTCGATCGAGCGGTTCTTCGCGGTCCTGCTGGAGCACTACGCGGGCGCCATGCCGCCCTGGCTGGCACCGGTGCAGGCGGTCGGCATCCCGATCGGTGACGCCCATGTCGAGTACCTCCAGGAGTTCGCCGCCGAGGCGAAGAAGAAGGGGCTGCGGGTCGAGGTCGACTCCTCGTCGGACCGTATGCAGAAGAAGATCAGGACCCAGCAGAAGCTCAAGGTGCCCTTCATGATCATCGTCGGGGACGACGACATGAACGCCGGGACGGTCTCCTTCCGCTACCGCGACGGCTCCCAGGAGAACGGGGTCCCCCGCGCGGACGCCCTGGCCAAGCTGGTCAAGGTCGTCGAGGACCGCGCCCAGGTCTGACCCCGTCCGCTGGAGACGGCGCAGGATTCACGAAGCCCCCGGAGATCCGTTCTCCGGGGGCTTCGTGTCGGCCTCCAGGGTGAAGGTCTGGATCAGCCAGGACGAGAACGACCCCGTCACCGCGCCGAGGAGCGCCAGGCCGCCCACCATCATCGCCACCGCGATCACCCGGCCCGCGGAGGTCACCGGAGCCACATCGCCGTACCCGACCGTCGTGAGCGTCTCGCAGGTCCACCAGACCGAATCCCCGAACGTCTTGATCGTCGCGCCCGGAGCGCCGCGCTCCATCGCATAGACGCTGAGCGCCCCGGCGAACCCCAGCAGCACGGCCGACATTCCGGAGTACGTGATCACCCGGGCGTAGAGGGCGAGGCGCGGCCGGGCATCGGCGTGCCGGCGCTGCACCGACTCGTAGATCCGCACCACCCGCAGCGGTCGAAGGAGCGGCAGCAGCACCACGATGCCGTCGAGTCCGTGCCGACGGACATAGCCGGGCCCCTCGCCACTGAGGCGCCAGCTGACCGCGTAGTCCACGACGAACAGGGCCCACAGGGCGTAGACGAAGGCGAGGACCGTGTCCTGCCACGCCTCGGGAAGGTCGACGGCAAGCACCCGCACCGCGTAGCAGCCGAGGAAGAGGACCGATGCCACGAACAGCGGGATCTCCATGCGCTCACGCCAGCGCGTCAACCTCGACTCGTCTCTCATCGCCCAAGGATCATCCTCACCCCACCGGGCTTGCCCCCGGCGACACGCCGCGGACGGGCGAAGCCATATGCTTCAGAGCATGACGAGTGAGCCGGAGCAGCAGATCGGAGTGGGAACGCCCGACGCGTTCCAGCGCTTGTGGACTCCGCACCGAATGGCGTACATCCAGGGTGAGAACAAGCCCACCGGGCCCGAGGCCGGCGATGGCTGCCCCTTCTGTGCCATTCCGTCGAAATCGGACGAGGACGGTCTGGTGATCGCACGCGGCTCCCACGTCTACGCCGTGCTGAACCTCTATCCGTACAACGGCGGCCATCTCATGGTGGTGCCGTTCCGGCACGTCGCCGACTACACCGAGCTGAACGAGCAGGAGACCGCGGAGCTGGCCCTCTTCACCCAGCGCGCCATGGTGGCCCTGCGGGCGGCGTCCGGTGCCCACGGCTTCAACATCGGGATGAACCAGGGGATGGCGGCGGGTGCGGGGATCGCCGCCCATCTGCACCAGCACGTCGTACCGCGCTGGGGCGGAGACACCAACTTCATGCCCGTCGTCGGCCACACCAAGGTGTTGCCGCAACTCCTCGCGGACACCCGGGCGATGCTGGCGAACGTCTGGCCCGTCTGAGCGCGCTCACGCATGCGAAACCCCCGTACCCGGCCCTGGGTACGGGGGTTTCGTCGTCCGTCGTGATCCCCGCTCAGGCGTCGTACAGATCCGCCTTCTTGGGGGCGAGGTCCTGGACGGCGCCGCTGACGGCCATCGAACGGCTGTTGAAGCGGTCGGTGTCCACCCCGTTCTCGTTGAGGACCTTCAGCGCCGCGGCATGTGCCACGCGCAGGACGGGGGTTGCCGCCCGCAGGGCGTCGTCCGCCATGAAGCGGTGTCGCCAGGGCTGCTCGGCCCAGGCGTGGCGCAGCCCGAACGGCTCCGGGAGGCTCAGCTTCCCGCCGAGGAAGTCGAGGAGCGGGGGGTACCAGGTCAGCGGTGCGCGCACCGCGAGGCGCACCACCTCCGGGGCGTCCACCAGCGGCAGGGTCCGGCTCTTGGTTTCCCAGAAGCGGATCGCCTTGCTGGTGGTCACGGTCTTCGGTGACGACTTGGTGGTGAACAGGCCGTTCACCGGTCCCAGCGCATGGCCGGTGACCTCGATGCGCAGCGTCTCGTGGAGAACCGTGACATTGATCATCATGGTGATGATCAACTGGCCGTCCCAGAGGGTGAACTGGACGCCCAGGTAGTGGCGGTTTCCGCTGCCGAACTGCTGGTGGTTGCAGATCCGCTGCATCTCGTGGCCCTTGATCTGGAACGCCTCCACGTCCTGACCGTCCGGGCGGGAGACCGATCCGGCGTTCTCCCCGACGGGGGAGACGACCCAGTGCTTGACCGAAGGGGTCGGGAAGCCGCCCGAGTTCAGCGGGCCGCGCTCCAGCAGCTTCAGCTTGTCGTGCATCGCCTTGATGACGTCCCAGCTGCGGAACTGGTTGATCTCCTTGGTGGGGTCCTTGGACACCAGCTCTTCGGCCAGTTGCCAGCTGCCCCAGCGGGTGCCCATGCCCAGTATGCCCTTGGGCCCCGCGTAGAAGACGGAGTTGGCGTGCTGCTCGGCGGTGAGCTTGTGCAGGCTCTGGCGCAGTTCCTCGCGCGACTTGTCACCGGGGTTGCCGGGGACCGCATCGGGCACCTTGGCCGCCACGCCACCGCCCGAGAGCAGACCGTCCCAGCGTGCGCGCAGGTCCTTGGCCGTCGCTTCGCAGATCCGCAGGGCGAGGAACCAGCCGATGACCGGGGCGACGATCATTCCGCGCAGGTAGTAGGCCCAGAAACCGCCGAACGGCAGCCGGATCAGAAAGAGCAGTGCCAGTGCGCCGATCGCGAACAGCAAGATCGTGCCCAGGGTTCCGGCGCGCTTGTTCTGCGCGCCCGCGATCGTGCGGCGGAGTTGGAAGACGCCCATCCACAGCAGCAGGCCCGGCAGGAAGAGGAGTCCGCAGACCGCGGTGATCACGGTCAGCTTGGTGTCGCGCTCCTTGCGGATGCGGCTGGCCGCCAGTGCGTGCTCGACGACCGTCTGCGGCTCCATCCCGAACGACTGGATCAGCGCCCCCCGCCCACCCCCCAGCATCCGCAGTTGCAGCGCACGGGAGAACGCCTCGCCGAAGTTCGGTTCGAAGAGCGAGAACTTGCCCGCGCTGACGGACGACTTGTGCCAGTCGTTGTTGGCCTTGAGGATGTCCGCCGCCGGGCTGTCGCGGTACGCGGCGGACGCCAGCGCGTGCGTCGCCGCGGTCTGTCCTGCGGAGCCCATGATCGGGACCTGTGCTCCGGGACTGAAATCGAAACCGTCCATCGTGACTTATCGCCCCCAACGCCGCTCGGCTGCTGCTCTGCGGCCTTTTCCCGGCCAACGCGCCCTGCACACATGCTGAGCTGGGCACCTCAGCGTATCCGGGGCGCGACTGATTCGTCACGGGACAAAGAAATGCCGTCCGGTGTCGCACGTCGGCGGACAGCATCCCGATACCGGCCCCGTGCACGGGAGTTATGTGCGATCGCCGTGACGTTCCCCGATCCGGTCGGCGATGTGCTGCGGCATCGGCTCATGACGGGAATAGCGGCGGCTGAACTGGCCGGTCCCATGGGAGAGGGAGCGCAGATCGATCGCGTACCGGTCGATCTCGATCTCGGGGACCTCGGCCCGGACCAGTGTGCGTGCGCCCGATGACTGTTCCGTTCCCACGACCCGGCCGCGCCGACCGGACAGGTCGCTCATCACCGGGCCGACGTATTCGTCCGAAACCAGTACGCGGACTTCGGCCACCGGCTCCAGCAAGTGGATGGGACTGTCGGCCGCGGCCTCCCGCAGGGCCAGTGCGCCGGCCGTCTGGAACGCGGCGTCCGAGGAGTCGACCGAGTGGGCCTTGCCGTCGATGAGGGTGATCCGGACGTCGACGAGCGGATGCCCGGCGACCACGCCCCGCGCGGCCTGGGCGCGTATCCCCTTCTCGACCGAGGGGATGAACTGGCGGGGCACGGCGCCGCCGACGACCTTGTCGACGAACTCGATTCCCGAACCCGTCGGCAGCGGTTCCACCTCGATCGCGCAGATCGCGTACTGGCCGTGGCCACCGGACTGCTTCACATGGCGGCCCCGGCCCGTCGACCTGGCACCGAACGTCTCCCGGAGGGACACCCGGTGGGGTACGACGTCCACCTGGACGCCGTACCGCTTGCGCAGCCGCTCCAGGGCGACGTCCGCATGGGCCTCGCCCAGACACCACAGAACGACCTGGCGGGTGGCCCGGTTCTGTTCGAGGCGCATGGTGGGGTCTTCGGCGACCAGCCGGGCCAGGCCGCTGGAGAGCCGGTCCTCGTCCGCCTTGCTGTGTGCCGAGATCGCCAACGGCAGCAGCGGGTCCGGCATCGGCCAGGGTTCCATCAGCAGTGGGTCGTCCTTGGCGGAGAGGGTGTCCCCGGTCTCGGCGCGCGCCAGTTTGGCGACACAGGCCAGGTCGCCGGCGAAGACCTGCCCGATCGGACGCTGATGGCGACCGAAGGGAGCGGTGAGCGCACCGACCCGTTCCACCACGTCGTGGTCCTCGTGGCCGCGGTCCGCCAGACCGTGGCCCGACACATGGACGGTCTCGTCGGCCCGCAGGGTGCCGGAGAACACGCGGACGAGGGAGATGCGTCCGACATAGGGGTCCGAGGCGGTCTTGACCACTTCGGCGACCAGCGGACCGTCGGGGTCGCAGTGGATCGGGGGCCGCTTGGCCCCCTGCGGACTGGTGACGACGGGCGGCGCGGGCTCCAGGGGGGTGGGGAATCCACGGGTGATCAACTCCAGCAGCTCCACGGTGCCCAGCCCCTGCTTGGCGCCGTGCGCCGCGGGCGCGGCGGCAAGCACCGGGTGGAAGGTGCCCCGGGCGACGGCCTTCTCCAGATCGCCGATGAGACTGGCCAGGTCGATGGACTCGCCGCTGAGATAGCGGTCCATCAAGGACTCGTCCTCGCTCTCGGCGATGATCCCTTCGATCAGCCGGTTGCGGGCCCGTTCGATCAGGGCCGACTGCTCGGGATCGGGAGCGAGCGCCCGGCGTTCGCCGGAGGAGTAGTCGAAGATCCCCTGAGTGAGGAGCCCGACCAACCCCGTCACCGGGACATGGCCATCGGGCCCCGGTGATCCGTACTGGGGCAGGTAGAGGGGAAGGACGGCGTCGGGGTCGTCACCGCCGAAGATCGAGGCGCAGACTCCCGTCAGCTCGTCGAAGCCGGTCCGCGCGGTCTCCAGATGGGTGACGACGATCGCACGCGGCATTCCGACGGCCGCGCACTCCTCCCATACGGCGCGGGTCGCGCCGGCGACCGCTTCGGGCGCCTGCCCGGCCGAGACGACGAAGAGGGCCGCATCCGCAGCCCGGAGCCCCGCCCTGAGCTCTCCGACGAAATCGGCGTATCCCGGGGTGTCCAGAAGGTTGATCTTGTACCCCTCCCACTCGACGGGGACGAGTGAGAGCTGCACGGAACGCTGTTGGCGGTGCTCGATCTCGTCGTAGTCGGAGACGGTGGCACCGTCCTCGACCCGTCCGGCCCGGTTCAAGGCGCCCGCGGTGAGCGCCAGGGCCTCGGTGAGGGTGGTCTTTCCGGAGCCGCTGTGGCCGACCAGCACCACGTTCCGTACGGAAGAGGGCCGGTCGGCCGTCGTCGCCCTGCCGGCGGCTCCGGGGTGGGTGTGCGCCTTGTCGCCCATGGGTGGTGCCTCCCGGTCGATCGTGTCGATTGCACGGTGAGGAACGCTGAATCACGGTGAGAAGAGCTGAGAAAAGTCTATGAAATGCAGAGGGACGCTAAGAAACGCTGCGGAATGCTAGGAAACACTGAGGAACACAGGGAAACGCTGACGAAGCAGGGCCGCGGACGCCGGGGGGAAGGCGGGGCGGGCCGCCGGACCCCGCCCGGCGAAGGGTCGAGGCGTCGGCGTCCGACGGGCAGCTCCGATGGCGCCCGCAGTCGTCCTTCGAGCTTTCCACTCCGCCCACGGCACGTCCATACGTCGTACGCAGGGGGAGCGGCGGGTACGCGTCGACCGGCACCCGCGTCGGGTCCCGGCGGTGGACCGCGCCGGTCCTGGCTACGATGGGCCAGCCGGTGGCCAAGGGGTCACACGGCTCACCCCAACCCCGGGAAGGCCATGCTGAACAAGTACGCGCGTGCATTCTTCACGCGTGTCCTCACGCCGTTCGCCGCATTTCTGCTCCGTCGCGGAGTGAGCCCCGACGCGGTCACTCTGATTGGCACGGCCGGTGTGATGGCGGGTGCGCTGGTCTTCTTCCCCAGGGGAGAGTTCTTCTGGGGCACGATCGTCATCACGCTCTTCGTCTTCTCCGACCTCATCGACGGGAACATGGCCCGCCAGGCCGGCATTTCCAGCCGTTGGGGCGCGTTCCTCGACTCGACCCTCGACCGGGTCGCCGACGGGGCGATCTTCGGCGGGTTCGCCCTCTGGTACGCGGGGCAGGGCGACAACAACGTGCTGTGCGCGGTGTCCATCTTCTGCCTCGCGAGCGGTCAGGTCGTTTCGTACACCAAGGCGCGCGGCGAGGCCATCGGCCTTCCCGTCGCGGTCAACGGCCTGGTAGAGCGGGCCGAACGGCTCGTGATCTCCCTGGTCGCGGCAGGTCTGGCCGGACTGCACGCCTTCGGCGTCCCCGGCATCGACGTGCTGCTGCCGATCGCCCTGTGGATCGTTGCCGTCGGCAGTGCGGTCACCCTGGGGCAGCGGGTCGTCACCGTGCGCCGGGAGTCCGCCGAGGCCGATGCGGCGACCCAGCAGGCGCAGGGGAGCGAGGCCGAGGCCACGTGAGTGCCCGTGACCGGGTTGCCGACGGGCTGTACGGGCTGGGCTGGTCCGCGGTCAAGAAGCTGCCCGAACCGGCCGCCGAAGCGTTGGGCCGGACGATCGCCGACACGGCGTGGAAGCGGCGGGGCGAGGGGGTGCGGAGGCTGGAGGCCAATCTCGCCCGGGTGGTGCCCGACGCGGGTCTCACCCGCCTCGCCGAACTCTCCCGCGCCGGCATGCGCTCCTACATGCGGTACTGGATGGAATCCTTCCGGCTGCCGACCTGGAGCGCGGAGCGGGTCCGCGACAGCGTGCAGGTCAACGACTTCCACCAGGTGACCGAGGGCATGGCCGCCGGGCGGGGGGTGATCCTGGCGCTGCCGCACCTGGCCAACTGGGACCTCGCCGGCGCCTGGCTGACACGCACCCTGGACCTCCCCTTCACCACGGTCGCCGAACGGCTCAAACCCGAGTCGTTGTACGACCGGTTCGTGTCCTATCGCGAAAGCCTCGGCATGGAGGTGCTGCCGCACTCCGGAGGCGCTGCGTTCGGAACCCTGGCGCGGCGGCTGCGCGCCGGTGGACTGGTCTGTCTGGTCGCCGACCGCGATCTGTCGGCCTCCGGTGTCGAGGTGAAGTACTTCGGCGAGACGGCGCGGATGCCCGCCGGACCGGCCATGCTGGCCCAACAGACCGGCGCCCTGCTCCTGCCCGTCACCCTCTGGTACGGCCCATCGCCGAAGATGTACGGCAGGGTCCATCCGCCCGTGGACGTACCGCAGACAGGTACCCGCGCCGAAAAGACGTCCTCCATGACACAACTCCTGGCCGACGCCTACGCCACGGGGATCGCCGAGCACCCGGAGGACTGGCACATGCTCCAGCGGCTGTGGCTCTCGGATCTCGACCCCCGCCATCCCCGAGGGGCCACTTCATGAAGATCGGCATCGTCTGCCCCTACTCCTGGGACGTCCCCGGAGGGGTGCAGTTCCACATCAGGGATCTGGCCGACCATCTGATCAGGCTGGGCCATGAGGTCTCCGTCCTGGCCCCCGCCGACGACGACACCCCGCTGCCACCTTTTGTGGTGTCGGCGGGCCGCGCCGTGCCCGTCCCGTACAACGGGTCCGTGGCCCGGTTGAACTTCGGCTTCCTCTCGGCCGCCCGCGTACGGCGATGGCTCCACGACGGCACCTTCGACGTGATCCACATCCATGAGCCCACCTCGCCATCGCTCGGACTGCTGACCTGCTGGGCGGCGCAGGGACCGATCGTCGCCACCTTCCACACCTCGAATCCGCGCTCCCGGGCCATGATCGCCGCCTATCCCATCCTCCAGCCCGCGTTGGAGAAGATCAGCGCCCGGATCGCCGTCAGCGAGTACGCCCGCCGCACCCTCGTCGAGCACCTCGGCGGTGACGCGGTCGTCATTCCGAACGGCGTCGACGTCGGTTTCTTCGAGAAGGCCGAACCCAAGCCCGAGTGGCAGGGCGGCACGATCGGATTCATCGGCCGTATCGACGAACCCCGCAAGGGGCTGCCGGTGCTGATGAAGGCCCTGCCCGCGATCCTCGCCGAGCGTCCGGAGACCAGACTCCTGGTGGCCGGTCGTGGGGACGAGGAGGAGGCGGTGGCCCAACTGCCCCGGCAGATGCGCTCCCGCGTCGAGTTCCTCGGCATGGTCAGCGACAAGGACAAGGCCCGACTGCTGCGCAGCGTCGACGTCTACGTTGCCCCCAACACCGGGGGGGAGAGCTTCGGCATCATCCTGGTGGAGGCGATGTCGGCGGGGGCTCCCGTCCTCGCCAGTGATCTGGACGCGTTCGCCCAGGTCCTGGATCAGGGGGCCGCGGGCCAACTCTTCGCCAACGAGGACGCCGACGCCCTCGCCACTGCGGCCGTGCGCCTCCTGGGCGACCCGGTCCGGCGCCAGGAACTGTCCGAGCGGGGCAGCGCGCACGTACGCCGCTTCGACTGGTCCACCGTCGGAGCTGACATCCTCGCGGTCTACGAGACGGTGACCGAGGGCGCCGCCGCCGTGGCCGCCGACGAACGCCCCGGACTGCGCTCGCGCTTCGGCCTCGCCAGGAACTGATCATCCCCCCGCGGGCCGCTTGTGTGGGTCGGCGGCCCGCTCGTGCCGAGCTCCCACGGTGTTGACGCGGCACCCCGGTAGCCTTACGCCCCGTGACCGCAACGCTCATCTGGATCTTCGTCGCCCTGCTCGCCATCGGCCTCTATCTGAGCTGGACCGCAGGGCGGCTCGACCGGCTGCACACCCGGATCGACAAGGCGCGCGCCGCCCTGGACGCGCAGCTGCTGCGCCGGGCCTCGGTGACGCAGGAGTTGGCCACGGCCGGCGTGCTCGACCCTGCCGCGTCGATCGTGCTGTACGAGGCCGCGCGCACGGCCAGGCAAGCGGACGAGGAGCAGCGCGAGGTCGCCGAGAGCGAGCTGAGTGCCGCCCTGCGGGCGGTCTTCGAGGAGCCCGCGCAGGTCGAGGCGGTGCGGGAGGTCCCGGGTGGTGAGGACGCCACATCGGAGCTGGCCCAGGCGGTACGTCGCGTCCCGATGGCACGGCGGTTCCACAACGATGCGGTGCGCGCGGCACGGGCACTGCGCCGCCATCGCAAGGTGCGCTGGTTCCGCCTGGCCGGGCATGCGCCGTTCCCGCTGGCCTTCGAGATGGACGACGAACCGCCGACCGCCCTCGCCGACCGTCCGGGCAGCTGAGTCCGGGCAGCTGAGTCAGGGGGCGCGCCGAAGTGCCCGGGGACCGACGTCCCGGTGCTGGGACGAAGTCGCCTCCCTGCTGGTCGGGGCGGCCTCCCCGCTGCCGTGATGAATCGTTTCGCCAAATCCCCCTGTCCACACGGTGGACCCTCCTCGGTGATCATGTCGTCGAGGACCCCGTCCGGGCAGGTCAGCGGTCGTGCGTCGGGCGCCGGGGGAGGTCACGCGGGTACCGGCAGACACTCCCACCACCTGCAAAAACGATCCACCGGCTGTTCATTGGCCCTTGCAGTGGACTGATCCGTGGCGGTTCCATCAATGACGCACCGCGGCGCCGCTCGCAGCGGCCGTCAGAGGCGGTCATCACCATCGTCTTCGAGTGAGGTCCCTTCCGTGTCCAGCACGCTCTCCACCACTTCTCAGTCCGCCGACTCCCCGGCGACGGGCACCGCACGCGTCAAGCGCGGCATGGCCGAGCAGCTCAAGGGCGGCGTCATCATGGACGTGGTCAACGCCGAGCAGGCGAAGATCGCCGAGGACGCGGGCGCCGTGGCCGTCATGGCCCTGGAGCGGGTCCCCGCCGACATCCGCAAGGACGGCGGAGTCGCGCGGATGTCGGACCCCAACATGATCGAAGAGATCATCGAGGCCGTCTCCATCCCCGTGATGGCCAAGTCCCGCATCGGGCACTTCGTCGAGGCCCAGGTCCTCCAGTCGCTCGGCGTCGACTACATCGACGAGTCCGAGGTCCTCACCCCGGCCGACGAGGTCAACCACTCCGACAAGTGGGCGTTCACCACGCCGTTCGTCTGTGGTGCCACCAACCTCGGCGAGGCGCTGCGCCGGATCGCCGAGGGTGCCGCCATGATCCGCTCCAAGGGCGAGGCAGGCACCGGCAACGTCGTCGAGGCCGTTCGCCACCTGCGCCAGATCAAGAACGAGATCGCCAGGCTCCGCGGCTTCGACAACAACGAGCTGTACGCCGCCGCCAAGGACCTCCGCGCCCCCTACGAGCTGGTCAAGGAGGTCGCCGAGCTCGGCAAGCTCCCGGTCGTCCTCTTCTCCGCCGGCGGTGTGGCCACCCCCGCGGACGCCGCGTTGATGCGTCAGCTCGGTGCCGAGGGCGTCTTCGTCGGCTCGGGCATCTTCAAGTCGGGCGACCCGGCCAAGCGTGCCGCCGCGATCGTCAAGGCGACCACGTTCTACGACGACCCCAAGATCATCGCGGATGCCTCCCGGAACCTGGGCGAGGCCATGGTCGGCATCAACTGCGACACCCTGCCCGAGGCCGAGCGCTACGCCAACCGGGGCTGGTGATGACCGCTCCCGCCCATCCGGTCATCGGAGTCCTCGCACTCCAGGGCGATGTACGGGAGCATCTGGCGGCCCTGGTCGCGGCGGGCGCCGTGGCCAGGCCGGTCAGACGTCCCGAGGAGTTGGCTGAGGTCGCCGGGCTGGTCATACCCGGTGGGGAGTCCACCACCATCTCCAAACTGGCCCACCTCTTCGGCATGATGGAGCCGCTGCGCGAGCGGGTGCGCTCCGGGATGCCGGTCTACGGGACCTGCGCCGGGCTGATCCTCCTCGCCGACAAGATCCTCGACCCGCGATCCGGGCAGGAGACGATCGGCGGCATCGACATGATCGTGCGCCGCAACGCCTTCGGTCGGCAGAACGAGTCCTTCGAGGCGGCCGTCGAGGTCGCGGGCGTCGAGGGCGGCCCGGTGGAAGGCGTGTTCATCCGCGCACCGTGGGTGGAGTCGGTCGGCGCCGCCGTCGAGGTGTTGGCCGAGTACGACGGTCACATCGTCGCGGTCCGGCAGGGCCGGGTGCTCGCCACGTCCTTCCACCCCGAACTCACCGGGGACCACCGGATGCACGGTCTCTTCGCGGACATGGTGCGCGCGGTCAGGTGAGCCCGTCCCGGTAGGATCTCTGCCGAACGCAAGCGCAATGGGTAACGCGAAGGAGACAGGCAGATGTCCGGCCACTCTAAATGGGCTACGACGAAGCACAAGAAGGCCGTGATCGATGCCAAGCGCGGCAAGCTCTTCGCGAAGCTGATCAAGAACATCGAGGTCGCGGCCCGGACCGGCGGTGCTGACATCGAGGGCAACCCGACCCTCTTCGACGCCATTCAGAAGGCGAAGAAGCAGTCGGTGCCCAACAAGAACATCGACTCCGCGCTCAAGCGCGGCGCCGGCCTCGAAGCGGGCGGCGCCGACTACGAGACGATCATGTACGAGGGGTACGGCCCCAACGGGGTCGCCGTCCTCATCGAGTGCCTCACCGACAACCGCAACCGCGCGGCGTCCGACGTCCGGGTCGCCATGACCCGCAACGGCGGTTCGATGGCCGACCCCGGTTCTGTCTCCTACCTCTTCCACCGCAAGGGCGTCGTCATCGTCCCCAAGGGCGAGCTGACCGAGGACGATGTCCTCGGAGCCGTCCTGGACGCGGGCGCGGAAGAGGTCAACGACCTCGGAGAGTCGTTCGAGGTCCTCAGCGAGGCGACCGACCTCGTCGCGGTGCGCACGGCCCTTCAGGCCGAGGGCATCGACTATGACTCGGCCGAGGCCAACTTCGTCCCGACCATGCAGGTCGAGCTGGACGAAGACGGCGCGCGCAAGATCTTCAAGCTCATCGACGCGCTGGAGGACAGCGACGACGTCCAGAACGTCTTCGCCAACTTCGACGTCTCGGACGAGGTCATGCAGAAGGTCGACGCCTGACCGACGCACGCACCCATGGAGTACGGGCCGACGGCACCCACCGTCGGCCCGTTTTCCGTGTCCCGCCCATGGCAGCGGATTGTCAGTGGCAGCGGATAGCCTGCACAAACAGGTGACCGAAGGAGGGGCTACGTGCGCGTGCTCGGGGTCGACCCCGGCCTGACCCGGTGCGGAGTCGGAGTCGTCGAAGGCGTGGCAGGCCGTCCGTTGACGATGATCGGCGTCGGAGTCGTCCGCACGCCCAGCGATGCCGCGCTCGGCGTTCGACTGGTCGCCATCGAGCAGGGCATCGAGCAGTGGCTCGACGACCACCGACCCGACTGCGTCGCCGTGGAGCGGGTCTTCAGCCAGCACAACGTACGGACGGTGATGGGCACCGCGCAGGCCAGCGCCGTCGCGATGCTCTGTGCCGCTCGCCGCGGTCTGCCCGTCGTCCTCCACACGCCGAGCGAGGTCAAGGCGGCCGTGACCGGCAGCGGTCGCGCGGACAAGGCGCAGGTGGGTGCGATGGTGACCCGACTGCTCCGGCTCGCAGCCCCACCCAAACCGGCCGATGCCGCCGATGCCCTCGCCCTGGCCATCTGCCACATCTGGCGGGCTCCCGCCCAGAACCGCCTCCAGCAGGCGGTCGCCCAGCACACAGCGAAAGGCCGTACCGCATGATCGCCTTTGTGAGCGGCCCGGTCGCCGCACTCGCCCCCACGACCGCGGTGATCGAAGTCGGGGGGATCGGTATGGCGGTGCAGTGCGCTCCCCGCACCCTCTCGACGCTCCGCATCGGCGAGCAGGCCAAGCTCGCGACCTCCCTGGTGGTCCGGGAGGACTCCCTGACGCTCTACGGCTTCACCGACGATGACGAGCGGCAGGTGTTCGAGCTCCTCCAGACCGCCAGCGGCGTCGGGCCGCGCCTCGCACAGGCGATGCTGGCGGTGCACACCCCCGATGTGCTGCGGATCGCGGTGGCGTCGGGTGATGAGAAGACGCTGACCGCCGTGCCCGGCATCGGCAAGAGGGGCGCACAGAAACTGCTCCTGGAGTTGAAGGACCGGCTGGGGGAGCCACTCGGAGCCCACGGCGCCGGCCGGGGCGTGGGCAGTGCGGTCACCGCATCCTGGCGCGATCAACTGCACGCCGCCCTGATCGGACTGGGATACGCCACGCGCGAGGCCGATGAGGCGGTGACCGCAGTCGCCCCTCAGGCGGAGGCGTCGAGCGGCGAACCCCAGATCGGGGCGCTGCTGCGGGCCGCGCTCCAGACGCTGAACCGCACACGATGAGGTGCGCGCGGGCGGTTCGACCCGGGCGCGACCCGGAGCGGGGACTCATGTGCGAGGGGTGCCGCGTCGGCCTCGGCAGTCGACGAAGACATTCCCTGCCGGGTGCGTTGGTGCGTTGGTGCGTTGGTGCGTCGGAAGGCTGCTCATCCCACCGCCTCCGCCGTTCCATCGCTCCGCGCGCCGGGACGGCAGCAGCCCCCTGGCACCGCCGCATCCCCCGCACGGGTGTCCCTCGTACGAGTGGGTCGAGCCGGGCGGTCGGGGCCGACCCCACGCGTTCCCCAGCGGCGTCGGTGGGCTGAGGCTTTCGCACCGCCCTCGTTGATTCGCCCACCCCTGATCCACTCCGACCACGGCGACACCCCAGCCGCCCCGCCCCGACCGTTCAGGACCGTCCGCCCGCGGCCCCGGCCGCGCCAACCCGATGAGGCACTTCCGCAGTGAACTGGGACGACAGCACCCCTGCCCCGGCCGACGACGTCGCCATCCCCGCTGCCGACGGGCGGCTCGTCGGAGCATCGGCCGACGGCGAGGACCAGGCCGTGGAAGCCGCTCTGCGCCCCAAGTCGCTGGGCGAGTTCGTCGGCCAGGAGCGGGTGCGCGAGCAGCTTGACCTGGTGCTGAAGGCGGCCCTCGCCCGGGGCGCCACCGCTGACCACGTCCTGCTCTCCGGCGCCCCCGGCCTCGGCAAGACCACCCTCTCCATGATCATCGCGGCCGAGATGAAGGCCCCGATCCGCATCACTTCGGGCCCGGCCATCCAGCACGCGGGAGATCTCGCCGCGATCCTCTCCTCCCTCCAGGAGGGCGAGGTCCTCTTCCTCGACGAGATCCACCGGATGTCGCGGCCCGCCGAAGAGATGCTGTACATGGCGATGGAGGACTTCAGGGTCGACGTCATCGTCGGCAAGGGCCCGGGCGCCACGGCCATCCCGCTCGACCTGCCGCCCTTCACCCTGGTGGGGGCCACGACCAGGGCCGGGCTGCTGCCACCACCACTGCGCGACCGCTTCGGCTTCACCGCCCACATGGAGTTCTACGCCCCCGCGGAGTTGGAGCGCGTGCTCCATCGCTCCGCGCGCCTGCTCGACGTGGAGATCGACGACGAGGGCGCCGCGGAGATCGCCGGCCGCTCCCGCGGCACGCCGCGCATCGCCAACCGCCTGCTGCGCCGCGTGCGCGACTACGCACAGGTCAAGAGGGACGGCGCCGTCACCCAGGAGATCGCCGCCGCCGCCCTTCGGGTGTACGAGGTCGACGACCGTGGTCTCGACCGTCTCGACCGCGCGGTGCTCACGGCCCTCCTCAAGCTCTTCGGCGGCGGACCTGTGGGCCTTTCCACCCTGGCGGTGGCGGTGGGGGAGGAGCGGGAGACCGTCGAGGAGGTCGCCGAGCCCTTCCTCGTCAGGGAGGGGCTACTGGCGCGTACACCCCGTGGTCGGATCGCGACTCCGGCGGCTTGGGCGCATCTCGGGCTGGTGCCGCCCCAGCAGCCCCCGGGCGCAAGCGGACAACAAGGGTTGTTCGGGGCGTGACGGCGCGGAGACTCTTCGCGGGAGGAACCACAGTGCGATGCTGGGCGTTGTTCCAACGATGCGGACTCGCTTAGACTCCGCCGATGCCGCCCCTTCCAGGTCGGCGTACCCACCCCCGTAGATAGGCCGCCTCATCGACGCGGTCGTTTGAAGGAAGTTTCTTCCCGTGAATCTCCTGACCTTCCTCCCCTTCATCGTGCTCATCGGGGCCATGTTCCTGATGACCCGCTCCGCCAAGAAGAAGCAGCAGCAGGCCGCGCAGATGCGCGACTCGATGCAGCCAGGCACAGGAGTGCGCACGATCGGAGGCATGTACGCCACCGTCAAGGAGCTTCACGAGGACACCGTGCTCCTTGAGGTCGCCCCCGGCGTCCACGCCGTCTACGCGAAGAACTCCATCGGTGCCGTCCTCGACGACGAGGAGTACAACCGCATCGTCCACGGCGACGACCCCGCCGAGCAGAACACGATCGTGCCCGATGACGCCTCCTCGCTCACCGAGGGCACCGAGTCGGACACGACGAACGCGGCTGACACCGATGTCACCAAGATCGAGCTGGGCAAGAAGCCCAAGTCGGACGAGCCCGCAGCCGCCGACGCTGACACCGAGGTGACCAAAGACAACAAGGCCGACGGCGACAAGTAGCCATGTTCGGGGACCGCGGGCACGGCCGATGCCAAGCGGTCCTCTGGTCGTGTTGACTTCTTCGGGGGCAGGTCCCCACAACACTTCGTGGCCGCCCGAGCGCATACCCCGCGCGGGGCGGTTGGACAGGGAGAAACGAGAAGGTGGCAGCACCGAACAGGGGCCGAAGGCCCGCGGGGGCCCAGGGTAAGCCAGTGCGCACCCTGGTACTGATCCTGATCGCCATGGTCGCGCTGACCGGCGGGATGTTCGTGTCCGGGCACACCACGCCCCGACTGGGCATCGACCTCGCGGGCGGTACGACGATCACGCTCAAGGCCGAGGCGGAGCCCGGCAAGGAGAGTGCGGTCAACGAGACCAACATGAACACGGCGGTCGGCATCATCGAGCGCCGCGTCAACGGTCTCGGTGTCTCGGAGGCCGAGGTCCAGACCCAGGGCCGCGAGAACATCATCGTCAACATCCCCAAGGGGACGGACTCCGAGCAGGCCCGCAAGCAGGTCGGTACCACCGCGCAGCTCTACTTCCGCCCGGTGCTGACTGCCGCCGCAGGCGGCGTCACACCGCAGCAGCCCGCCCCGACGCCCTCCGCATCCAGCTCCGCGTCCAGCAAGGACAAGGCCACGGACGGGAAGAAGGACCCGGCTTCCCCCGCCGCCTCCGCGGCACCCAGCGCCACCGCGCAGGGTCGGGCCGTCACCGAGGGCCTGAAGGCCCCCGCCACGACGTCTCCGTCGCCCACCGCGTCCGGCAAGGCTGCCGACCCCTCGCAGCCCCCTGCCCCCGCCACGACTCCCGGCCAGACCCCGGAGACGAGCGGGCTGGACAAGGAGTTCGCGGCGCTGAACTGCATGGACGAGAAGTCCCGCGCCAATGCAGGCAAGGATGCGAAGCCCGAGAACCCCATGGTCGCCTGTGGTTCCAACGACGGCGGCAAGACCTGGGAGAAGTACCTGCTCGGCCCGGCGGAGCTCGACGGCAAGGACGTCGACGACGCCAAGGGCCAGATGGACCAGCAGCGTGGCATCTGGATCGTCACGATGGACTTCACCAAGGGCGGCGCCAAGAAGTTCCAGAAGATCACCGCCAAGCTGTCGGCGCAGCAGTCCCCGCAGAACCAGTTCGCGATCGTGCTCGACGGTGAGGTCGTCTCCGCCCCGCAGGTCAACACGGTGCTGAGCGCCAGCGCCGAGATCTCAGGCAGCTTCAAGCAGCAGGAAGCCCAGGACCTCGGAAACATCCTGTCCTACGGTGCCCTGCCGCTGAGCTTCGAGGAACAGAGCGTCACCACGGTGAGCGCTGCCCTCGGTGGCGAGCAGTTGAAGGCCGGTCTGATCGCGGGTGCCATCGGCCTCGCGCTGGTCATCGTCTACCTGGTGGCTTACTACCGCGGCCTGTCCGCGATCGCCATCGTGAGCCTCTTCGTCTCGGCGGGTCTGACCTACTCGCTGATGGCGCTGCTCGGCCCGGCCATCGGGTTCGCACTGAACCTGCCGGCCGTGTGTGGCGCGATCGTCGCCATCGGTATCACCGCGGACTCGTTCATCGTCTACTTCGAACGCGTCCGGGACGAGATCCGCGAAGGCCGCACGCTCCGCCCGGCCGTCGAGCGTGCCTGGCCGCGTGCCCGACGCACCATCCTGGTCTCCGACTTCGTCTCGTTCCTCGCCGCCGCGGTCCTCTTCGTGGTCACCGTCGGCAAGGTCCAGGGCTTCGCCTTCACGCTGGGTCTGACCACCCTGCTGGACGTGGTCGTGGTGTTCTTCTTCACCAAGCCCCTGATGACGCTCATGGCGCGCACCAAGTTCTTCGGCGGCGGCCACCCCTGGTCCGGCCTCGACCCGAAGCGTCTCGGCGCCAAGCCCCCGCTGCGCCGCTCGCGCCGCACCTCCGCCCCCACCGAACCGAAGGAGGCGTGAGATGTCACGTCTCGGCTCCATTGGCGTCAGGCTCTATCGCGGCGAGATCGGCTATGACTTCGTCGCCAAGCGGAAGTTCTGGTACGCAGTCTCGATCCTGATCACCATCACGGCCATCGTCGGCCTGGCGGTGCGGGGTCTGAACATGGGCATCGAGTTCAAGGGCGGCGCCGTCTTCAGCACGCCCGCGAAGTCGAACGCCTCGGTCTCGGTGGCGCAGGAGTCCGCGCAGGAGTCGTCCGGCCACCACGCCATCGTCCAGGAGCTGGGCAACGGCAGCCTGCGCATCCAGGTCAGCGAGTTGGACACCGCTCAGGCCACCAAGGTCCAGAAGCAGCTCTCCACGGACCTCAACATCCCCGTGGACAAGATCGACGCCGAACTCGTCGGACCCAGCTGGGGCGAGCAGATCGCCAACAAGGCGTGGACCGGTCTCGGGGTCTTCATGATCTTGGTGGTGATCTATCTGGCGATCGCCTTCGAATGGCGCATGGCGATCGCGGCCCTCATCGCGCTGATCCATGACCTCACGATCACGGTCGGCGTCTATGCCCTGGTCGGCTTCGAGGTCACGCCGGGTACGGTGATCGGTCTCTTGACCATCCTTGGCTACTCCCTCTACGACACCGTCGTCGTCTTCGACGGTCTCAAGGAGGGTGCGGTCGGTGTCACCAAACAGTCGCGCAACACCTACAGCGAGATCGCCAACCGCAGTCTGAACGGCACGCTGGTGCGTTCCATCAACACCACGATCGTCGCGCTGCTGCCGGTCGCCGGTCTGCTGTTCATCGGTGGCGGGTTCCTCGGCGCGGGCATGCTCAACGACATCTCGCTGTCGCTGTTCGTCGGCCTCGCGGCCGGTGCGTACTCCTCGATCTTCATCGCCACTCCGCTGGTCGCCGACCTCAAGGAACGCGAACCGCAGATGAAGGCCCTGCGCAAGCGGGTCCTGGCCAAGCGCGCTGCGGCCCTCTCCAAGGGGGAGTCCGTCGACGAGGACGACGACCCCTCCCACGGGGACGACCCCCACGATCCGCACCATCACGACGGCCCGCTCGACGCCGCTCCGGTGGTCGCGGGTGGCCCCAGCAGCCCCAGCAGTCCCGTAGTGGGGCAGCGCGGGCGGGGTCGGGGCCGCTCATCGGGCAGGCGGCGATGACCACCGCTTCCCAGGAGCTGCTGCTCAGCCGCATCCGCGACGTCCACGACTACCCCCAGCCGGGAGTGGTCTTCAAGGACATCACCCCGCTGCTCGCGGACCCGAAGGCGTTCTCGGTCCTCACCGATGCGCTCACCGAGATCTGCGTGCGGCACGGGGCGACCAAGGTCGTCGGGCTCGAAGCGCGCGGCTTCATCCTGGGAGCGCCGGTCGCGGTCCGCGCCGGGCTGGGCTTCATCCCGGTCCGCAAGGCGGGCAAGCTGCCCGGAGCCACCTTGGCGCAGACGTACGACCTGGAGTACGGCACCGCGGAGATCGAGATCCACGCCGAGGACCTCAACGACGGTGACCGTGTGATGGTCATCGACGACGTCCTGGCGACGGGCGGTACCGCCGAGGCGGCGATGCAACTGATCCGTCGCGGTGGCGCCGAGGTCGCGGGCATAGCCGTTCTCATGGAGCTCGGTTTTCTCTCCGGCCGGAGTCGACTGGAGCCCGCGCTGCGCGGTGCTCCGCTGGAGTCACTGCTCACTCTGTGACCGGAGGGTCCGACCAGTTGTAGACAGGCTCCTGGGAGCCCCGGGAATTCCGGGACCCCAGGGGCCTGTTTCAGCCTCTGGGGCAGTAGTACGCCGAGGTCGATACCATGGCCTCTCCGGACCTGACTGGGGGACCCGGAACCGCACGAGGAGCGCTCTTGCCAGACGAGGCCCGTCCCGCCACCGCCGCGCAGCCCGCCCAGAAGGCCGACAAGGCCGCGGGAGCCCCTGTCGTGCCCGAGAAGAATGCGGCTGAAAAGCCAGGGTCGGCAGCTCCCGAGCGCCCCAGCGGTGCGACCGGCTCCACGGCGTCCTCGGCGCTGAAGCCCACCACGCCCTCCCCGGCGGCGAAGTCCCGTCCCGCACCCTCGCCGGGCTCCCGGCCGGCGCCCGGGAGCACCCAGCGCTCCGCCGCGGGCTCCTCCAACCGCGTACGGGCCCGTCTCGCGCGCCTCGGCGTGCAGCGTTCCTCCCCGTACAACCCCGTCCTGGAGCCGCTGCTGCGAATCGTGCGCAGCAATGACCCCAAGATCGAGACGGCCACGCTCCGGCAGATCGAGAAGTCCTACCAGGTCGCCGAGCGGTGGCACCGGGGACAGAAGCGCAAGAGTGGCGATCCGTACATCACCCATCCACTCGCCGTCACCACCATCCTCGCCGAGTTGGGCATGGACCCCGCGACGTTGATGGCCGGGTTGCTGCACGACACCGTCGAGGACACCGAGTACGGGCTCGACACGCTGCGTCGCGACTTCGGTGACCAGGTCGCCCTGCTCGTCGATGGTGTGACCAAGCTGGACAAGGTCAAGTTCGGCGAGGCCGCCCAGGCCGAGACCGTGCGCAAGATGGTCGTGGCCATGGCCAAGGACCCCCGGGTCCTGGTCATCAAGCTCGCTGACCGGCTGCACAACATGCGCACCATGCGCTACCTCAAGCGGGAGAAGCAGGAGAAGAAGGCCCGCGAGACGCTGGAGATCTACGCTCCCCTCGCCCATCGCCTGGGCATGAACACCATCAAGTGGGAGCTGGAGGACCTCGCCTTCGCGATCCTCTACCCGAAGATGTACGACGAGATCGTGCGACTGGTCGCCGAGCGGGCGCCCAAGCGCGACGAGTACCTCGCCATAGTGACCGACGAGGTGCAGTCCGACCTGCGGGCCGCCCGGATCAAGGCCACCGTCACCGGACGCCCCAAGCACTACTACAGCGTCTACCAGAAGATGATCGTCCGCGGTCGGGACTTCGCGGAGATCTACGACCTGGTGGGCATCCGTGTGCTGGTGGAGTCCGTGCGCGACTGCTACGCGGCGCTCGGTACGGTCCACGCGCGATGGAATCCGGTCCCCGGCCGGTTCAAGGACTACATCGCGATGCCGAAGTTCAACATGTACCAGTCGCTGCACACGACGGTGATCGGTCCCAACGGCAAGCCGGTCGAACTCCAGATCCGCACCTTCGACATGCACCGTCGGGCCGAGTACGGCATCGCGGCCCACTGGAAGTACAAGCAGGAGGCCGTCGCCGGGGCGTCCAAGGTCCGTACCGACGTGCCCAAGCGGTCGGGCAAGGACGACCACGTCAACGACATGGCGTGGCTGCGCCAGTTGCTCGACTGGCAGAAGGAGACCGAGGACCCGTCGGAGTTCCTTGAGTCCCTGCGCTTCGACCTCTCGCGCAACGAGGTCTTCGTCTTCACACCGAAGGGCGACGTGATAGCGCTCCCGGCGGGCGCCACACCGGTTGACTTCGCGTACGCCGTGCACACGGAGGTGGGCGACCGGACCATAGGGGCTCGGGTCAACGGGCGGCTCGTGCCATTGGAGTCCACCCTCGACAACGGCGATCTGGTCGAGGTCTTCACCTCCAAGGCCGAAGGCGCGGGCCCGTCCCGCGACTGGCTGGGGTTCGTCAAGTCGCCCCGCGCCCGCAACAAGATCCGAGCCTGGTTCTCCAAGGAGCGCCGCGAGGAAGCGATCGAGCAGGGCAAGGACGCCATCGTGCGGGCCATGCGCAAGCAGAACCTGCCCATCCAACGCATCCTCACCGGCGACTCCCTGGTCACCCTGGCGCACGAGATGCGCTACCCGGACATCTCGTCCCTGTACGCCGCGATCGGCGAGGGTCATGTCGCAGCCCAGGGCGTCGTCCAGAAACTCGTCCAGGCGCTCGGCGGCGAGGAAGCCGCCAACGAGGACATCGCCGAGTCGGTACCGCCCTCGCGCAGCCGCAAGAAGCGCCGCTCCAGCAATGACCCCGGTGTGGTCGTCAAGGGCGTCGAGGACGTCTGGGTCAAACTCGCCCGATGCTGTACACCGGTCCCCGGCGATCCGATCATCGGCTTCGTCACCCGCGGCAGCGGCGTCTCGGTGCACCGGGCCGACTGCGTCAACGTCGACTCGCTGTCCCAGCAGCCCGAACGGATCCTGGACGTCGAGTGGGCGCCCACCCAGTCGTCGGTCTTCCTGGTCGCCATTCAGGTGGAGGCCCTGGATCGGTCCCGACTGCTCTCCGATGTCACGCGGGTCCTGTCCGACCAGCACGTGAACATCCTGTCGGCGGCCGTCCAGACCTCCCGCGACCGGGTGGCCACCTCGCGCTTCACCTTCGAAATGGGAGACCCCAAGCACCTCGGCCATGTGCTGAAGGCGGTACGGGGAGTGGAAGGCGTCTACGACGTCTACCGGGTCACCTCGGCGCGCCGACCGTAACCCCGCCGGTCAGCCCGGCAGTCGTCATACGAAGAGGGGCTCTCGTACCTGGTGGTACGAGAGCCCCTCTTCGTGGTGGTCGTGCGGAGCGGACTATCGGCCCCCGAACTCCTCCAGGCCCTTCAGCGCCTGGTCGAGCAGTGCCTGCCGGCCCTCAAGCTCCTTGGCGAGCTTGTCGGCCTTGGCGTTGTTGCCGGCCGCACGGGCGGTGTCGATCTGTCCGCGCAGCTTGTCCACCGCCGCCTGGAGCTGGCCCGTCAGCCCCGCGGCGCGCGCCCGAGCCTCGGGGTTGGTGCGGCGCCACTCGTTCTCCTCGGACTCCTGCATCGCCCGCTCGACCGCGTGCATCCGCCCCTCGACCCGCGGTCGGGCATCGCGCGGCACGTGCCCGATCGCCTCCCAGCGCTCGTTGATGGAGCGGAACGCAGCGCGAGCAGCCTTGAGGTCCGTCACCGGAACCAGCTTCTCCGCCTCGGTGGCGAGCTCTTCCTTCAGCTTCAGGTTCTCCGACTGCTCGGCGTCCCGCTCGGCGAACACCCCGCTACGGGCGGCGAAGAAGACGTCCTGCGCCCCGCGGAAACGGTTCCACAGTTCGTCCTCCGCATCGCGCTGGGCCCGTCCGGCAGCCTTCCACTCCGCCATCAGGTCCCGGTAGCGAGCGGCCGTGTTGCCCCAGTCCGTGGAGTTGGAGAGCGACTCCGCCTCGGCGACCAACTTCTCCTTGGCCTTGCGGGCGTCCTCGCGCTGGGCGTCCAGCGAGGCGAAGTGGGCCTTGCGGCGCTTGGAGAACGCCGAGCGCGCATGCGAGAAGCGGTGCCACAGCTCGTCGTCCGACTTCCGGTCGAGCCGGGGCAGGCCCTTCCAGGTGTCCACCAGTGCCCGCAGCCGCTCACCGGCCGATCGCCACTGGTCGCTCTGGGCCAGCTCCTCGGCCTCGGCGACCAGGGCCTCCTTGGCCACACGTGCTTCGTCGTGCTGCTTCGCCCGCTGGACCTTGCGCTCTTCACGGCGCTTGTCGACCGCTTCGGTGATCGCGTTGAGCCGCTTGGCCAGGGCGTCGAGGTCGCCCACGGCGTGGTGCTCGTCCACCTGCTGGCGCAGATGGTCGATGGCGGTCTGAGCGTCCTTCGCCGACAGGTCGGTGGTCTTCACCCGCCGTTCGAGGAGACCGATCTCGACCGCCAGGCCCTCGTACTTGCGCTCGAAATAGGCCAGGGCCTCCTCGGGAGTGCCCGCCTGCCACGATCCGACGACCTTCTCGCCGTCGGCTGTACGCACGTACACGGTGCCCGTCTCGTCGACACGGCCCCACGGGTCGCTGCTCACAGCGCCTCCTCCACCTGATGCCCACCAGGGGGCAGCCCCCGGGCATCGTCCACAGTTTCCTCGGGGCGGGCAGCGCCCACCCTGCACAACGCCAATCTAGGCGACCGGCCGCCCGGCTGTCCGCACTCAGCGCGTCCGAATTCCCGGACCCGCTCGGGGCCGCCCGACGCGGCGGATCACTCCTTGGTGACGTCCGCCCGCTGGACGGTGACGGACGTGGTCGGCGCCCCGTCGCTACCGCCACCGCTGACACCGGCCTTCGCCACGTCCTGCACCACCTTGAGTCCGGCGGCGTCCATCGTGCCGAACTGGGTGTAGCTGGGGGGCAGTCGACTGTCCTTGTAGACGAGGAAGAACTGGCTCCCACCTGTGTTGGGCTGGTTGGTGTTGGCCATGGCCACGGTGCCCGCCGGGTACGGAACCTTGCCGTCCGCCTCCGGCTTGCCGAGCGCCGCCAGATTCTCGTCGGGAATGTTGTAACCGGGTCCACCGGTGCCATCGCCCTTGGGGTCGCCGCACTGGAGCACGAAGATGCCCTCGGTGGTCAGCCGGTGACACTTGGTCGCGTTGAAGTAGCCCTTGTCCGCGAGCGCCTTGAAGGAGTTCACGGTACGAGGGGTCTTCGATGCGTCCATCGCGATCTTGACGGTGCCCCGGTCCGTGGTGAGCTGCATCGAGTACGTGGCCTTCTTGTCCACGGACAGGGCCGGCTCGGGACTCTTGACCTCGGAAGGCGTCGGATCGGTCGATCCGCTCGCCTTGTCGCCAGGGGTCTGGGCGTCTGACTTGGTGTCCCCGTCGGACAGTCCGATCGAGAGGTAGACCGCTCCGCCCGCCGCGATCACCACGGCGGCTGCGGCTGCGATGACCGTGTTGCGCTGCCGTCTTCTGCGTACCTGCGCCTTGCGCTGCTGCTGGCGCTCGAACTTCTCCCTGGCGAGCTGGCGCCGCCGCTGATCGCTGCTGACCACCGGGTCTTCTCCCTCATTCCTGTGCACCGCAGGTGCCGCCGACCGGTTGAGTGTGCCCGTACCGTATACGGGTTGGCTGTGGACGCAGCACCGCCGGTAGGCTCTGAACTGCCGCGATCCACCATTTCGGATGCGGAGCGTTCCCTCTTTGCCATGACATCTCCGTCACCGTCGTGCCGCGCCGCACCTCCGCAACCACCTTGAGGACGATCGTGCTTATTGCCGGGTTCCCCGCCGGAGCCTGGGGGACCAACTGCTATCTGGTCGCCCCGGCCGCGGGTGAGGAGTGCGTCATCATCGACCCGGGCCACCAGGCCGCCGAGGGCGTCGCCGAAGCGGTCAGGAAGCACCGCCTCAAGCCGGTCGCCGTCATCCTCACCCACGGCCACATCGATCATGTGGCCTCGGTCGTCCCGGTGTGCGGTGCCCATGATGTGCCCGCCTGGATCCACCCCGCCGACCGGTACATGATGAGCGACCCGGAGAAGGCCCTCGGTCGCTCGTTGGGCACCCAGCTCATGGGGGAGCTGACCGTCGGGGAGCCGTCCGACGTCCACGAGCTCACCGACGGTGCCCGGCTGGCGCTCGCCGGCATGGAGCTGACCGTGTCGCATGCGCCCGGTCATACCAAGGGGTCGGTGACCTTCGAGATGCCCGAGGCCGGGGATGTGCCCCCGGTGTTCTTCTCGGGCGATCTGCTCTTCGCCGGCTCCATCGGACGCACCGACCTCCCCGGAGGCGACCACGGTGAGATGCTCCAGTCGCTGGCCCGCGTGTGCCTGCCGCTGGACGACTCCACCGTGGTGCTGTCGGGACACGGTCCCCAGACGACCATCGGCCATGAGCGCGTCACCAATCCCTACCTCAGGGAAGTGGCCGCCGGCCTCGGGAGCACGGACGCTCCCCGACGAGGAATGTGACGAGAGATCTTCGTGAGCACTTTTCAGGCCCCCAAGGGCACCTATGACCTGCTGCCGCCCGTCTCGGCGACGTACCTGGCGGTGCGCGAGGCCATCGCCGCCCCACTGCGCAGTTCCGGCTACGGCTACGTCGAGACCCCCGGCTTCGAGAACGTCGAACTGTTCGCCCGCGGAGTCGGTGAGTCCACCGACATCGTGAGCAAGGAGATGTACGCCTTCGAGACCAAGGGCGGCGACCGGCTCGCCCTGCGCCCCGAGGGCACCGCGTCCGTCCTGCGGGCCGCGCTGGAGGCGAACCTCCACAAGCAGGGCATCCTGCCCGTCAAGCTCTGGTACTCGGGCTCGTACTACCGCTACGAGCGACCGCAGAAGGGTCGCTACCGCCACTTCTCGCAGGTGGGCGCCGAGGCGATCGGGGTGGAGGACCCCGCGCTCGATGCCGAGCTGATCATCCTGGCGGACCAGGCGTACCGCTCGCTCGGTCTGCGCAACTACCGCCTCCTGCTGAACTCGCTGGGCGACAAGGAGTGCCGTCCCGTCTACCGCGAGGCGCTCCAGGAGTTCCTGCGCGAACTGGACCTCGACGAGGAGACCCGGCGGAGGATCGAGATCAACCCCCTGCGGGTCCTCGACGACAAGCGCTCCGAGGTCCAGAAGCAGCTGACGGACGCACCGCGGCTCGCCGACTACCTCTGCGACGCCTGCCGTGCGTACCACGGTCAGGTGCGTGAGCTGCTCACCGAGGAGGGCGTCGCCTTCAAGGACGACGAGAAGCTGGTGCGCGGGCTCGACTACTACACACGGACCACCTTCGAGTTCGTCCACGACGGTCTCGGCTCCCAGTCCGCGGTGGGCGGCGGCGGTCGCTACGACGGCTTGTCGGAGATGCTCGGCGGTCCGGAACTGCCCTCGGTCGGCTGGGCGCTCGGGGTCGACCGCACGGTGCTCGCCCTGGAGGCGGAGGGAATCGAGCTGGCCATTCCGTCGGCGACCAGCGTCTTTGCGGTCCCGCTCGGCGAGGAGGCCCGAAAGGCGCTGTTCGCCGTGGTCACGCAGCTGCGGCGGGCGGGCGTGGCCGCTGACTTCGCGTACGGCGGGCGGGGTCTCAAGGGAGCCATGAAGGTGGCCAACCGCAGCGGCGCCCGCTACACGCTCGTGGCCGGTGAACGTGATCTGGCCGAGGGGCACGTTCAACTGAAGGACATGGAGACCGGCGAGCAGACACCGGTGCCGCTGGCGGAGATCACGGACGTCCTGCGCACGCGTCTGGCCTGAGCGAGCGGAGATCGGAGCCGGCCCTTCGGTGAAGGAGGGCCGGCTCCGGTATGTCGGCTCGTACGACCGTCAACCGTCGGGTCGTCGAAGTCATCCCCGGGGCGACCTCTCTTTCGGCCGCCGAGTAGTAGATTTTCGGCCATATTGCCCAGCTGGGCCGCATCGCCATGAGGCGTACCCCCGATGAGGAACGCGGCCACCTCCGTGCCCATGGGGTGTGATCACCACTTCTCGGGGCTCGACGCCGGGACGGGAGGCACCCGCGCCGCACGGCCCTCCATCTCCCGGTCCACCGGAATGTCCGGATGCCCTTGCCCCCATCGAACGGGGGTTTCACAGGGGGGTGCGGCACAATGTCCGTGCCCGTCAGGCGACTGAGCAAGGGAAACGGCGATATGACGACAGCGGCGGTAGACGATGTGTCCTCGGGCGAGCGGGAGGACGGCGCCAGAGGCACGATCGGCGGTAGTCGCTCCCTCGCCTGGCTGTTGGTGATCACGGGCGCAGCGGGACTGCTGGCCTCCTGGGTCATCACGATCGACAAGTTCAAGCTGTTGGAAGACCCCTCCTTCACACCGGGGTGCAGCCTCAATCCCGTGGTCTCCTGCGGGAACATCATGAAGAGCGACCAGGCGTCCGTGTTCGGCTTCCCGAACCCGATGCTCGGCCTGGTGACGTACTCGATGGTGATCGCCATCGGCGTCGCCCTTCTGGGAGGGGCCCGCTACCGGCGCTGGTACTGGCTCGGGCTGAACGCCGGCTGCCTCTTCGGCGTCGGGTTCTGCACCTGGCTGATGTACCAGTCCCTGTACAACATCAACTCCCTGTGCCTGTGGTGCTCACTGGCCTGGGTCGCCACCATCGTGATGTTCTGCTACGTCACCGTGCACAACGTCCGCCATCGGATCGTCAAGGTGCCCGAGGGCTTGCGCAGCGCGCTGCTTGAGTTCCACTGGATGCCGCCGGTGTTGTGGATCGGGATCATCGGGATGCTCATCCTGACCCGCTGGTGGGATTTCTGGACCAGCTGAGCCCCGCCCGCGCCAGCGCCCCTGCCCCGCTCCCGGCCAGGGGCGTTGTCACTGCCCTGGCATAGGCTGCGAAGTGTGGAGCCCGACTTGTTTACCGCCGCAGCCGAAGAACGCCAGGAGAAGGATCCCTCCAGCAGCCCCCTGGCCGTTCGGATGCGTCCGCGCACCCTCGACGAGGTCGTCGGCCAGCGGCATCTGTTGAAGCCGGGTTCGCCGTTGCGCCGATTGGTGGGCGCCGGTCCCGGTGGCGGCCCCGGACCGGCCGGTCCTTCGTCGGTGATCCTCTGGGGTCCGCCGGGCACGGGCAAGACGACTCTGGCGTACGTCGTCTCCAAGGCCACCGAGAAGCGCTTCGTCGAGCTGTCGGCCATCACTGCCGGCGTCAAGGAAGTACGGGCGGTCATCGAGGGCGCGCGCCGGGCCGCGGGCGGCTTCGGTCGGGAGACGGTCCTCTTCCTCGACGAGATCCACCGATTCTCCAAGGCCCAGCAGGACTCCCTGCTGCCCGCGGTCGAGAACCGCTGGGTGACCCTGATCGCCGCCACCACGGAGAACCCCTATTTCTCGGTGATCTCCCCGCTGCTGTCCCGTTCGCTGCTGTTGACCCTGGAATCACTCACCGACGAGGACCTCAAGGGACTGCTGGCACGGGCCCTGGCCGATGAGCGGGGCCTGCGCGGGACCCTGTCCCTCCCCACGGATGCCGAGGCCCATCTGCTGCGCATCGCGGGTGGGGACGCCCGGCGCGTGCTGACGGCGTTGGAGGCAGCCGCGGGTGCCTCGCTCGACAAGGGCGAGTCGGAGATCTCGCTCCAGACGGTGGAGGAGACGGTCGACCGCGCGGCGGTGGCGTACGACCGGGACGGCGACCAGCACTACGACGTGGCGAGTGCTCTGATCAAGTCCATCCGCGGGTCCGACGTGGATGCCGCACTGCACTACCTCGCCCGCATGATCGATGCGGGCGAAGACCCTCGCTTCATCGCCCGCAGGCTCATGATCTCGGCGAGTGAGGACATCGGGCTGGCGGATCCGACGGCCCTGCCCACGGCCGTCGCCGCTGCCCAGGCGGTGGCGATGATCGGCTTTCCCGAAGCGGCCCTGACCCTCAGCCACGCGACGATCGCCCTCGCGCTCGCGCCGAAGTCCAACACCGCCACGACGGCGATCGGCGCCGCGCTCGCCGATGTCCGTGCGGGGCTGGCCGGGCCGGTGCCCTCGCACCTCCGCGACGGCCACTACAAGGGTGCGGCCAAACTGGGACACGCCCAGGGATACGTCTATCCGCACGACGTTCCCGGCGCCATCGCGGCCCAGCAGTACGCGCCGGATGCCGTGCAGGGCAAGCGCTACTACGAGCCGACGCGCTACGGCGCCGAGGCCCGTTACGCGGACGTGGTGGAGAGGGTGCGCGAGCGACTGCGTGGCGACTAGTCGAGAGGAGTGCTGGGGCCGCGGGCGTCTGCCGGGCCTGCGGTCAATGAGTCGCCGCCTCGAACAGGGTGTGCATCGCCCGGCGCAGTTCGGTGATGTCGTTGACCGGCTCGGGAAAGTCGAAGCGGGCGTCGAAGCACTGCTCAGCGACGAAGCGCACCCGCAGTCCGAACCGGTCGAGCGCGAGCGGCACCGCACGGCGGATGCGTCCGTTCTCCGTGCCCATGCCGTCCGAGCGCTCGCCGAGCAGCGCGGACAGTTCCTGCATCTGCTCCCCGTGGGCGGAGTGGAGGTGCTGGAGCAGTTCGGTCTCGTGCGCGACGAGCGGGTCGACGCGAGCCTGGGTGAAGTCCTCGGGCTCGACGCTCCCGGCGCCCCACAGGTCGTCCACGCTGAGTTCGCCGACTTCGAGACGGAGCATCATAAAGCCGGGCTCCGCGAGCCCCGGTACCGAGGTGAGCCACCCGGACACCCAGGCACGACCGCGGATGCGGTGGGGCACCGATACGGGGGCGACATCGGTGATCTCCAGTACGGCACTGAGCTCGTCGTCCTGCGCATGGGTGGCGGCGCGCACGGCGAGGGAGTCCGCGGGAAAGAGCAGGAAGACCTCGCCGTCCGGCCCCACGACCCGGGCGTGCGGGCTCATCAGCTCCGGGCGGGGTGCGTCCACGCCGGCGATGAGCAGTACCGCTGAGCATGTACTCTGTACGAGAGTTCGTGTGCGCTCGGCTGCTGACGGCATCCGAGTGATTTCAAGCCCGCTGGGACGCGGCTGACCATGAGCTGATCGGACCTCCGTCGCTTCGACGCTCCTTTGAGCAGCGTCGACGTTCTTTGTGCTGTCCGTGATGCGTTTGGTGTTCCCCGGGCGAGACATGCGATCTCCTTGAGTAAGGTGAGCCTAACCTAACCTATATCGGAGGTCTGGAGAACGTGCCTAACCAGTCGCGTCCCAAGGTCAAGAAGTCTCGTGCGCTCGGCATTGCGCTGACGCCGAAGGCCGTCAAGTACTTCGAGGCCCGCCCGTACCCCCCGGGTGAGCACGGCCGTGGCCGCAAGCAGAACTCGGACTACAAGGTCCGTCTGCTGGAGAAGCAGCGGCTGCGTGCCCAGTACGACATCAGCGAGCGCCAGATGGTCCGCGCCTACGACCGCGCCCGCAAGGCCGAGGGCAAGACGGGCGAGGCGCTCGTCATCGAGCTTGAGCGCCGTCTCGACGCCCTGGTCCTGCGTTCGGGCATCGCCCGCACCATCTACCAGGCCCGTCAGATGGTCGTCCACGGCCACATCGAGGTCAACGGTGGCAAGGTCGACAAGCCGTCCTTCCGCGTCCGTCCCGACGATGTCGTGATGGTCCGCGAGCGCTCCCGCGAGAAGACCCTCTTCCAGGTCTCCCGCGAGGGTGGCTTCGCCGCCGACGGTGAGACCCCGCGCTACCTCCAGGTGAACCTGAAGGCCCTGGCCTTCCGCCTGGACCGCGACCCGCAGCGCAAGGAAGTCCCCGTGATCTGCGACGAGCAGCTCGTCGTCGAGTACTACGCCCGCTGATCCGGGCGGGGTATCCCGCGTCTCAGCCCGCCGTCTCCCCCGCCTGTGCGGTCGGGGAGCCGGCGGGCTCTCGCTTTTCCGGGCGTTCCGCGACCGGCTGCGGCTCGCTCATGGGCCCGGTCGGGACCGACAGACAGCGGGCCAAAGGAGTCAGCGCACGCTGTATCGCCACATCGAGCGGCAGCTCGCCCCCCTCGTCCAGCAATGCCCGAAAGCGGTCGGGGCCCAGTGACTCCAGCACCAGGCGCCGGCACAGCTCACGGGGTGCGCCGAAGCGTCCGGTACTGGAATGGGGAACGCCGAGGGTGTCCCACACCGCCGCCGCAGCTCCCAGCAGGACGGCGGCCTCCGTCTGACCGTCACCCCTCGCGGTCATCAGGGCCAGCAGTTCCAGACAGAGGGCGGCGCCCACCGGGTCGCTGAACCGATGGGCGATGGCGACCGCCTCGCCGAGCTGTTCGCGCGCCACCACCGAAGCACCGTCCAGCCAGGCGGTGTAGCCCTGGGCGTACAGGGCGTACGACCGTGCCCACAGCTCCCCGTTGGCTTGGCAGATCGACAGCACCTCGTCGGACAGCTCCCGAGCCTCCTCCCACCGCTCCTGGAAGACCAAGGACATCGCAAGCGAGGTCTGGGCCAGCAGTACGTTCCCGTTGAGCTCGCCCAATTCGCGGTAGGAAGCCAACGCTCCTCGTAGCAGGTCCTCGGCACGGGCCGGTGAGTCCGAGAGCAGGGCCAGGGCGCCCAACCGGTGCACCGCGTACGCGACCGCCACCGGATGGTCGTCCCGAATGCCCCGCTCACGGCAGTCGTGCAGCACTTCGGCCGCCGCTGCGGTGTCACCCTGGAGCAGCGCCACCTGCCCCAGCACCCACTGGGCCTTGAGCCGGGACGCGATGCGGCCGTTCGGTCGGGCGAGCACCCGGTCCAGCCAGTGCCTGCCTTCGGCCAGGCGCCCGCAGCCGACCCAGAAGAACCAGAGGGTGCCCGCCAGATGCTGACCCAGATGGGTGTCCTCGTCGCTCTCCAGACAGAGTTCGAGGGCGGCGCGCAGATCGGGAAGGGCGCTCTCGGTGCTCGCCGCCACCTCCAGTTGGCGCGGACTGAACCAGTCCAGTTCGCACCAGGTCGCCAGCCCCATGTACCAGTCGCGATGTCTCTTGCGCAGCCGTACGTCGTCGCCGAGCGCCTTCAGCCACTCTCCGCCGTAGTACCGCAGGGTGTCGAGCATGCGGTAGCGCACACCCGCGGGGGTGTGGACACGCGTGATGACCGACTGGGCGAGCAGTCCGGCCAACACCTCGCGCACGCTGTCCGAGGGCAAGTCCGGCCCGCTGCACACGTACTCCACCGCCTCCAGGTCGAACTCGCCCGCGAACACGGTGAGCCGCGCCCACAGCAGCCGCTCGGGTGGAGTGCACAGCTCATGGCTCCAGCCGATCGTCGTGCGGAGCGTCTGATGGCGCGGTGGCAGACCGCGACCGCCCCCGGTCAGCAGCCGAAAGCGGTCGTCCAATCGTTTCAGCACGTGGTCGAGGCTCAGCGCGGACAGTCGGCCGGCTGCCAGTTCGATGGCCAGCGGGATGCCGTCGAGCCGACGGCAGATCTCCTGGACGGCTGCCAGGTTGCCATCGGTCAGCCGAAAGCGGGGGAGTACGAGGGCGGCTCGTTCGGTGAACAGTTGCACCGCGTCCTCCTCGGCCAGCGGGGCAAGCGGGAGGACCGCTTCGGCCACCGGGCCGAGGGGGCGACGACCCGTGGCGAGGATCCGCAGTCCCGGGGCCGCCGCCATGAGTTCGGTCATCAACCGCGCGCACTCCACGGCCAGATGCTCGAAGCCGTCGACGACGAGCAGCAGCTGCCGGTCCGCGAGGTGGTCGAGCAACACCTCCTGCGGCGGTCGGCTGCCGCGATGGGTCAGATCGAGGGCCTCCGCGAGGGTGTGCCCGATGAGTCCGGGGTCACGTACCGCGGCGAGTTCGACTCGATGCACACCGTCGGCGTACCGATTCTGCACCGCGGTGGCGCACCGGGCGGCGAGCCGTGACTTGCCCACCCCGCCCACCCCGGCGACGGTGACCAGCCGGGAGCTGTCGAGCAAACGGGCCAGTTGGGCGAGTTCGTCGACCCTGCCGACGAAGCCCTCGGCGTCGGTGGACGAGGCGTCCGGTGCGGGTGAACGGCCGTGCGGATGACCGTCGGGAAACGGGCAGTTGCGGTGGGAGCGGCGCATGGGACACGCAGCGTACCCGCGTGATTCCACTCCGTACAAGCATCGTGCGCGACCGCCCGGGCCGTCGGGAATGCGGTAGGGGGCAAGACCGCAGGCGCGATAGGCTCGGCAGAGGTTTTCAGACGTGTCCGGCGATAGGCAGAGAGCGGTGCAGCGTGACCGGTGGAGAGGTTGCCGGGATTCTGGTGGCCGTCTTCTGGGCGATCCTGGTCTCCTTCCTCGCGGTGGTGCTGGTGAGGTTGGCACAGACGCTCAGGGCGACCACCCGACTGGTGGCGGAAGTGACCGAGCAGGCCGTACCGCTCCTCACCGACGCATCGGCCACCGTCCGCTCCGCGCAGACCCAACTCGACCGGGTCGACGCGATCGCCACGGACGTCCAAGAGGTCACGTCCAACGCCTCCGCGCTCTCCACGACCGTCGCCTCCACCTTCGGCGGCCCGCTGGTCAAGGTCGCGGCCTTCGGCTACGGCGTCCGACGGGCGATGAGTCGCACGCCCGATGAGCGACGCCCGCAGGACCGCTCCAGGCGGACCGTCGTCGGTCGCACCATCCCGGGCGCCCGTGAGGGGCGCGGCCGGTGGGGCAGAAAGGGTTGACGAACGATGTTCCGCCGAGCCTTCTGGTTTAGCGCCGGCGCCGCAGCCGGCGTCTGGGCCACCAACAAGGTCCATCGCAAGATCCAGCAACTGACCCCCGAGAGCCTCGCGGCGCAGGCCGCGAACAAGGCCATCGGCGCGGGTCACAAGCTCAAGGACTTCGCGCTCGACGTACGGGCCGGAATGGCCCAGCGCGAGGAGGAGTTGGGCGAGGTGCTCGGCATGCACGCGCCGACCGACCCCGTTGAACTGCCCGCACGGACCCACCGTGCCGCCCTGGGCCGTCCCCCTTACACCCAGCACCCCGACCACTCGTACAACCGGAATGAGGACCACTGATGGAGTCGGCTGAAATCCGCCGCCGCTGGCTGAGCTTCTTCGAGGAGCGCGGCCACGCCCCCGTGCCTTCGGCGTCGCTCATCGCGGACGACCCGACTCTGCTGTTGGTCCCCGCAGGCATGGTCCCCTTCAAGCCGTACTTCCTCGGTGAGGCCAAGCCGCCCGCCCCGCGCGTGACCAGCGTGCAGAAGTGCGTGCGTACGCCGGACATCGAGGAGGTCGGCAAGACCACCCGGCACGGCACCTTCTTCCAGATGTGCGGCAACTTCTCCTTCGGCGACTACTTCAAGGAAGGGGCCATCAAGCTGGCCTGGGAGCTGCTCACCAGCTCCGTCGCCGACGGTGGCTACGGCCTTGACCCCGAGCGCCTGTGGATCACGGTCTACAAGGAGGACGACGAGGCCGAGCGCATCTGGCGCGACGTCGTGGGCGTTCCCTCCGAGCGCATCCAGCGCCTGGGCATGGGGCCCAACTTCTGGTCGATGGGCGTACCGGGTCCCTGCGGTCCCTGTTCCGAGATCAACTACGACCGCGGCCCCGAGTTCGGCGAGGAGGGCGGCCCGGCCGTCAACGACGAGCGCTACGTGGAGATCTGGAACCTGGTCTTCATGCAGTACGAGCGCGGTGCCGGCGAGGGCAAGGAGGACTTCCCCATCCTCGGGGAGCTGCCGTCGAAGAACATCGACACCGGCCTCGGCCTCGAACGCCTCGCGATGATCCTGCAAGGCGTGCACAACATGTACGAGACGGACACCCTGCGCGTCGTCATGGACAAGGCCACCGAGCTGACCGGTGTGCGCTACGGCGTCGACCACGGCTCGGACGTCTCCCTGCGCGTGGTCGCTGACCACATCCGCACCTCCGTGATGCTCATCGGCGACGGTGTGACTCCGGGCAACGAGGGCCGCGGCTATGTGCTGCGCCGCATCATGCGCCGCGCCATCCGCAATATGCGCCTCCTCGGCGCCACCGGTCCGGTCGTCGCCGAACTCGTCGACGTGGTCATCAAGACCATGGGCGAGCAGTACGCGGAGCTGGTCACCGACCGCAAGCGGATCGAGACCGTGGCCCTCGCCGAAGAGGCCGCCTTCCTGAAGACCCTCAAGGCCGGCACCAACATCCTGGACACGGCCATCACCGAGGCCAAGACCGGTGGTGCCAAGGTCCTCGCCGGGGACAAGGCGTTCCTGCTCCACGACACCTGGGGCTTCCCGATCGACCTCACCCTGGAGATGGCCGCCGAACAGGGGCTGAGCGTCGACGAGGACGGTTTCCGCCGGCTGATGAAGGAGCAGCGGGACAAGGCCAAGGCCGACGCCCGTGCGAAGAAGACCGGCCACGCCGACCTCTCCGCCTACCGATCGGTCGCCGACAGCGCCGGCTCCACCGAGTTCACGGGCTACCTCACCACCGAGGGCGAGTCGACGATCGTGGGCCTCCTCGTCGACGGCGTGCCCTCGCCCGTCGCCTCCGAGGGGGACGAGATCGAGGTCGTCCTCGACCGCACCCCCTTCTACGCCGAGGGCGGCGGCCAGCTCGCCGACCAGGGCCGCATCAGGCTGGACTCCGGCGCCGTCATCCAGATCCGCGACGTCCAGCAGCCGGTGCCCGGAGTCTCCGTCCACAAGGGGTCGGTCCAGGTCGGAGAGGTCACCGTGGGCTCCTCCGCCTATGCGGCCATCGACATCAAGCGCCGACGCGCCATCGCCCGCGCCCACAGCGCCACCCACCTCACCCACCAGGCGCTGCGCGACGCGCTCGGCCCCACGGCCGCCCAGGCCGGCTCGGAGAACTCACCGGGTCGCTTCCGCTTCGACTTCGGTTCGCCGTCGGCCGTGCCCGGTACGGTCCTCGTCGACGTCGAGCAGCGGATCAACGAGGTCCTCTCCCGAGAGCTCGACGTCCAGGCCGAGGTGATGAGCCTCGAAGACGCCAAGAAGGCCGGTGCCATCGCCGAGTTCGGCGAGAAGTACGGCGAGCGGGTGCGCGTGGTGACCATCGGGGACTTTTCCAAGGAGCTGTGCGGCGGTACGCACGTCCACAACACCGCCCAACTGGGGCTGGTGAAGCTGCTCGGCGAGTCGTCGATCGGTTCCGGCGTCCGGCGCATCGAGGCCCTCGTGGGTGTGGACGCGTATCACTTCCTCGCCAAGGAGCACACGGTGGTCGCCCAGCTCCAGGAGCTGGTCAAGGGCCGTCCGGAGGAACTGCCGGAGAAGATCTCGGGCATGTTGTCCAAGCTGAAGGACGCCGAGAAGGAGATCGAGCGGTTCCGTGCGGAGAAGGTGCTCCAGGCGGCTGCCGGACTGGTCGACAGCGCCCGGGACATCCGTGGGGTGGCCCTGGTGACCGGATCGGTGCCGGACGGCACCTCCGCCGATGACCTGCGCAAGCTGGTCCTCGACGTCCGCGGCCGGATCCAGGGCGATCGCCCCGCCGTGGTGGCCCTGTTCACCGTGGTGGCCGGACGCCCGCTGACGGTGATCGCCACCAATGAGGCGGCGCGCGAGCGCGGTCTGAAGGCCGGCGATCTGGTGCGTACGGCGGCGAAGACACTCGGTGGCGGCGGTGGCGGCAAGCCCGACGTCGCCCAGGGCGGTGGACAGAACCCGGACGCGATCGGCGATGCTGTGGCTGCCGTCGAGCGTCTGGTCATCGAGACCTCCTGATGCGCAGAGGACGACGCCTTGCGCTGGATGTGGGAGACGCCCGGATCGGGGTCGCTTCGTGCGACCCCGACGGGGTGCTCGCCACTCCGGTCGAAACCGTGCCGGGGCGCGATGTCCCCGCCGCGCACAGACGGCTGAAACAAATCGTCGATGAGTACGAACCGATCGAGGTCATCGTCGGCCTGCCCCGCTCGCTCAGCGGCGGGGAGGGCCCCGCGGCGGTCAAGATCCGGGCCTTCGCCCAGGTGCTGGCGCAGGGCATTGCGCCCGTACCGGTGCGATTGGTCGACGAGAGGATGACCACAGTAACGGCGACTCAAGGTCTTCGTGCTTCGGGCGTGAAGTCCAAAAAGGGCCGCTCTGTCATTGATCAAGCTGCCGCTGTGGTGATCCTTCAGAACGCTCTGGAGTCCGAACGGGCGTCAGGGGCCCCACCCGGTGAGGGCGTCGAAGTGGTTGTCTGATCGCGATACGGTAACGTTCCGCGCGATGCGGCGGTGTTCGAACAGCTGCCGCACAGAAAAGAGGCGGCGCGGCGAACCGGCCACCTCGCGGCCCTAGGGGATCGATGACTGATTATGGCCGGGGCCCCGGCTCCGAACCGTGGCATCCCGATGACCCTTTGTACGGTGATCAGGGATGGGAAGGCCAGGCTGGAACCGGCCAGGATTTTTCCAGCGGTCAGCCGCCGCAGCAGTACGCGCAGCAGCCACAGCACCAGGACTACGGTGCGCAGGCCCAGTACCAGCAGCAGTACGGCGAGCAGGGCTACGAAGGCCAACAGCCCTATGACGGGCAGCAGTTCGACGGCCAGGGCGCTGCACAGCAGTACGGCGGCGGTTGGGACACCAGCCAGCAGACCGCGATGCCCTACGGCGGCAGCCCGGCCGACGGCTACGGCGGTACGCCATCCGGCTACGACGGCCAGCAGCATGCCGATCCGTACGCCACCGCCGATGCGTACCCTCCGCCGCAGCCTCCCTCCCACCGCCACGACCCCGAGCCCACCGCCGGCGCGGGGCAGTGGGACGCAGAGGCCCCCGAGGAGGAGAAGCACCCGTTCTTCACCGGTGAGGAGAGCGACGACACCGACGGCTACGACGACGAGCCCGGCTCGCGCCGCAGACGTGGTGGCGGGGGCGACGACGGTGGTGAGCGCCGCGGCAAGGGCAAGAAGAAGGGCCGCAACGGCTGTGCCTGCCTCGTCGTCTCCCTGGTCCTGTTCGGCGGCCTCGGCGGTGTCAGCTACTTCGGCTACCAGTTCTGGCAGGGCAAGTTCGGTGCCCCGGCGGACTTCGCCGGCGCGGGCAGCGGCAGCACCCAGATCGAGGTGCCGCCGGGAGCCGGCCTCGCGGAGATCGGCAACATCCTGAAGAAGGCCGGGGTCGTCAAGAGTTCCGGTGCGTTCGTCTCCGCGGCGCAGGGCAAGAGCGTCGAGGCGGGCGTCTACACCCTGCCCAAGGAGATGTCGGGCGCGAACGCGGTCGAGGCGATGCTCGATCCGAAGAGCCGCAACAACCTGATCGTCCCCCCCGGCAAGCGGAACGTCTGGGTCTATGCGGAGATCGACAAGCGTCTGGAGCTCAAGGAGGGCACCACGGCTGCGGCTGCCAAGGCGCAGCTGAAGTCGCTGAACCTGCCCTCCTGGGTGACCGAGGCCAAGGGCCTCCAGGACCCGCTGGAAGGCTTCCTCTTCCCGGCGACCTATCCGATTGCCAAGGGCACGAAGCCGGAGGCCGTGCTCAAGAAGATGGTCGCCGAGGCGAACAAGGAGTACGGCAGGACCGACCTCGCTGCCGAGGCGTCCAGGCTGGGTCTGGCGTCGCCGCTCGAACTGATCACCGTGGCGAGCCTGGTGCAGGCCGAGGGCAAGTACAAGCACGACTTCGACAAGGTGTCCCGGGTGGTCTACAACCGCCTGAAGGAAGGCAACATCGAGACGGTCGGCCGGCTGGAGTTCGACTCGACGGTCAACTACATCAAGGGACAGAGCAGGCTCGACATCGGCTCCGTCGACAAACTGCGCCAACTGAAGCACCCGTACAACACCTACCACGTCAGGGGTCTGCCGCCCGGCCCCATCGGCAACCCTGGGCAGGACGCCCTGGCATCGGCGCTCAAACCGACCCCCGGGCCGTGGTACTACTTCGTCTCCATCACCGAGGAGGAGACCCTCTTCGCGGAGACGAACCAGGAGCACGAGCGCAACCGGCAGAAGTACCTGGAGCAGCAGAAGAAGTCCGACCAGTGAGCGGCACCGGCAGGCGGGCGGCGGTCCTCGGATCGCCCATCGCCCACTCCCTCTCCCCGGTGCTGCACCGGGCGGCCTATGCGGAACTGGGCCTCGACCACTGGTCGTACGACAGGTTCGAGGTGGACGAGGCCGCGCTGCCGGGCTTCCTGGCCGGGCTCGGGAGCTCCTGGGCCGGGCTGTCGCTGACCATGCCGTTGAAGCGGGCGATCCTTCCGCTTCTCGATGAGATCAGTGGGACCGCGGCCTCGGTGGAGGCCGTCAACACGGTCGTCTTCACCGACGACGGGCGCAAGGTCGGTGACAACACGGATGTCCCCGGCATGATCGCCGCCCTGCGCGAGCGGGGGGTGGACACCGTGGAGTCGGCGGCGGTCCTCGGGGCCGGTGCGACGGCGTCATCGGCGCTCGCCGCACTGGCGAGGATCTGCACCGGTCCGGTCACCGCCTACGTACGGAGCGAGGGCAGGGCCGCCGAGATGCGGGAGTGGGGCGCACGCCTCGGCGTCGACATACGCACCGCCGGCTGGGAACAGGCCGCACAGGCCCTGCGGGCGCCGCTGGTCATCGCCACCACCCCGGCCGGGACCACCGACGCACTCGCGGCTGCCGTGCCCGAACGGCCGGCCACGCTCTTCGACGTGCTGTACGAGCCGTGGCCCACCGATCTCGCGGCGGCCTGGTCGGCGCGCGGCGGGGCCGTCGTCGGCGGGCTGGACCTCCTCGTCCACCAAGCCGTCCTCCAGGTGGAGCAGATGACCGGCCGCAAGGGTCCCTTGCAGGCCATGCGGAATGCAGGCGAACAAGCGCTCGAAAATCGTTAGGATCCTCCACATTCAGTAGATCTCGGGGTGTGGGGGACGTTTGATGCGTACGGATGAGCTGGGGCAGCCGCAGGCCGGAATCGCCGGCAAGATCTTCGACGGGGTCGTGGCGTTCCTGCCGGACTGGCTGGAGATCCCCCTCCTCTGTCTGGTCCTGCTGTTCTTCGTCGTCCGGTGGGTTCTGTGGGCCAAGAAGAAGATCGAGCAACGACGTGCCACCCGCGGCGGACACCCCGTCGTCATCGCGCCGGGCTCCCAGGGCAGCGGCGCCGACCACCTCGGCGCCTACGCACCGCCGCAGCCGCAACCCGGTTCCTCCGGCGCGGACTTCCTCGGGGCCTACGCACCTCAGCAGACCCCGCAGCCCGCCCGGGCCGAACCCAGCGGCGCGGACTTCCTCGGTGCGTACGCACCCCAGCAGGACGGCCGTCCGGAGCCGCGCTGACGAGCACCACGGCGGGTGTGACCGGCGCCTGCGCCGATCGGCCGGTACGACATCCGGACCGGCCGATCGCTCGCTCATGCGTCCGATTGCTGGACCGTCGCGGGGCCACCTCCGCGAACGTGGGAGGATCGGAGGTGGCGGGCCAGGGCCGCGCACCCGGCCGCGCCCTTCGCAGTTCCAGGCGCGAGCAAGAGGAGCACCGTTGAGCAGGTTGCGTTGGCTGACGGCCGGCGAGTCCCACGGACCCGCACTGGTGGCGACGCTGGAGGGTCTTCCCGCCGGTGTGCCGGTCACGACCGAGTTGGTGGCCGACCACCTCGCCAGGCGGCGGCTCGGCTATGGCCGCGGCGCGCGGATGAAGTTCGAGCAGGACGCGGTGAGCTTCATCGGCGGCGTACGCCACGGTCTGACCATGGGGTCCCCGGTGGCGATCCTGGTGGGCAACAGCGAGTGGCCCAAGTGGGAGAAGGTCATGGCGGCCGATCCGGTGGACCCGGACGAGTTGGCCTCCCTCGCCCGCAACGCCCCCCTCACCCGCCCCCGACCCGGCCACGCCGACCTCGCGGGCATGCAGAAGTACGGACTCGAAGACGCCCGGCCGATCCTGGAGCGCGCCAGCGCCCGGGAGACCGCCGCCCGGGTCGCGCTCGGCGCGGTGGCCCGCTCCTACCTCAAGGAGGTCGCCGGGATCGAGATCGTCTCCCACGTGGTGGAGTTCGGTAAGGCCAAGGCGCCGCTCGGCGTCTACCCGGTGCCCGGCGATGTGGAGCGCCTCGACGCGGACCCGGTCCGCTGCCTGGACGCGGACGCCAGCAAGGCGATGGTGGCCGAGGTCGACCAGGCCCACAAGGACGGCGACACCCTCGGTGGCATCGTCGAGGTGCTGGCCTACGACGTACCCGTCGGCCTCGGCTCGCACGTCCACTGGGACCGACGCCTCGACGCCCGCCTCGCCAGTGCTCTGATGGGTATCCAGGCGATCAAGGGCGTGGAACTCGGCGACGGCTTCGAACTGGCCCGGGTGCCCGGCTCCCAGGCACACGACGAGATCGTCAAGACCGACGAGGGCCTGCGCCGCACCTCGGGCCACTCGGGCGGCACCGAGGGCGGCATGTCCACCGGTGAGCTGCTGCGGGTGCGCGCCGCGATGAAGCCCATCGCGACCGTCCCCAGGGCACTGGCCACCGTCGACATCGCGACGGGCGAAGCCGCAGCCGCCCACCACCAGCGCTCCGACGTGGCCGCCGTGCCCGCCGCGGGCATCGTCGCCGAGGCGATGGTCGCGCTGGTCCTCGCCGACGCGGTCGCGGAGAAGTTCGGCGGCGACAGCGTGGCGGAGACCCGCCGCAACGTCCGCGGCTACCTCGACAGCATGAGCATCCGTTGAGCAGCGCACCCACGGCGGGCGGCCCGCTGATCGTCCTGGTCGGGCCCATGGGCTCGGGCAAGTCCACGGTCGGCGAGCTGCTCGCGCAGCGGCTCAAGGTGGCCTACCGGGACACCGACGGCGACATCGTCGACGTCGAGGGCCGGGAGATCGCCGACATCTTCGTCGACGCCGGCGAGCCGTACTTCCGCGAACTCGAACGCGCCGCCGTACGCGAGGCGGTCGCCACGCACACCGGAGTGCTCGCCCTCGGCGGCGGTGCAGTCCTCGACGACGGCACCCGGGAACTGCTCGCCGGACTGCCCGTCGTCTATCTCTCCCTCGACGTGGAGGAGGCGGTGCGCCGCGTCGGCCTCAACCAGGCCAGGCCACTGCTCGCCGTCAATCCGCGCCGGCAGTGGCGGGAGCTGATGGACGCCCGTCGCCATCTGTACACCGAGGTGGCCCGCGTGGTCGTGGCCACCGACGAACGCACCCCCGAAGAGGTCGCCCAGGCGGTCCTCGACGCTTTGGAGCTGAAGGACGCATGACCGATCAGTCAGTGACCCGCATCCAGGTCGGCGGTTCGGCGGGCTCCGATCCCTACGAGGTGTTGGTGGGCCGCCAGCTGCTCGGCGAGCTGCCCGGACTGATCGGACCGGCCGGTGGAGCCGCGGGGACGCGACGGGTGGCCGTGCTCCACCCGGAGGCGCTCGCCGACACGGGGGAGGCCATCCGGGCGGACCTGGCCGCCCAGGGCTATGAGGCCATCGCCATCCAGGTGCCCAACGCGGAGGAAGCGAAGACCGTCGAGGTCGCCGCGTACTGCTGGAAGGCCCTCGGGCAGTCCGGGTTCACCCGCAGCGACGTCATCGTCGGGGTGGGCGGCGGCGCGACCACGGACCTCGCCGGCTTCGTCGCGGCGAGTTGGCTGCGCGGCGTGCGGTGGATCGCCCTGCCGACCACGGTCCTCGGCATGGTGGACGCGGCGGTCGGCGGCAAGACCGGCATCAACACCGCCGAGGGCAAGAACCTCGTGGGCGCCTTCCACCCGCCGGCCGGTGTGCTCTGCGATCTGGCGGCGCTGGACTCGCTGCCCGTGCATGACTACGTCAGCGGGCTGGCCGAGGTCATCAAGGCCGGGTTCATCGCCGACCCCGGGATCCTGGACCTGATCGAGGCCGACCCGCAGGCGGCCCGTACGCCCACCGGGAAGCACACGGCGGAGCTGATCGAGCGCTCCATCCGGGTCAAGGCGGACGTCGTCTCCGGCGATCTCAAGGAGTCCGGTCGCCGCGAGATCCTCAACTACGGGCACACCCTCGCCCACGCCATCGAGAAGAACGAGCGGTACCAGTGGCGGCACGGAGCGGCCGTCTCGGTCGGCATGGTCTTCGCCGCCGAACTGGGGCGCCTCGCCGGCCGTCTCGACGACCCCACGGCCGATCGCCACCGGGCCGTGCTGGAGTCCGTCGGACTGCCCCTGACCTACCGCGCGGACCAGTGGCCACGGCTCCTTGAGACCATGAAGGTGGACAAGAAGTCCCGCGGCAGCCTGCTCCGGTTCATCGTGCTCGACGGCCTGGCCAAGCCCACCGTCCTGGAGGGCCCGGACCCGGCCGTGCTGCTCGCCGCCTACGGGGAGGTCTCCGGGTGAGTCGCCGCGTTCTGGTCCTCAACGGTCCCAATCTCGGGCGCCTCGGCTCCCGGGAGCCCGATGTGTACGGCGCCACCTCCTACGCCGGCCTGGTGGAGACCTGTGGGGCTTTCGGCAAGGAGTTGGGCTTCGACGTCGAGGTACGGGAGACCAACGACGAGGGGGAGATGATCCGCTGGCTCCACGAAGCGGCGGACGAATCCCTTCCGGTGGTGTTGAACCCCGGAGCCTTCACGCACTACTCGTACGGGATGCGCGATGCGGCGGCGCAGCGCACCGCACCGCTGATCGAGGTGCACATCTCCAACCCGCACGCCCGTGAGGTGTTCCGTCACACCTCGGTGGTGGCGGCGGTGGCCAGTGGGACGATCGCAGGCTTCGGGATCGGCTCCTACCGGCTGGCACTTCGCGCCCTCGCCGAGGAACTCTCCGCCTGATCAGGGCACTTCACGGAGTCCCCGGCCGTTGTTCCCGAGACGGCCGGGGTACCGTTCGTTGGCACGGCAGCATGGGCGCTGTCCGACCAGCGTCAGTCAGACGAGACGGAGTGGCACCGGATGCACTACGCAGTGGGAGGTCCGCTGCCGCCGCCCCCTCCGGGGCGTGGACCGCAGGCACCGAGCGCTTCCGGCGGGCAGTCGCCCGCTGCTCCCGCGCCAGGCCCTTATCCAGGCGCCTATCCCGGGGCACCTGTGCCGCCACCGGGCCCGCCACCGCCCGTGGGGCCACCACCTCCGCACGGCCCACCGCCACCGCCGACCGCCCCAGGGCACCCCGTGCCCGGTGCCCAGCACCCGGGCCAGGGCCGTCCCGCGCCCGGTTGGACTGCGCCACCGCCACCGCCACCGAGGGCCGCACAGCCCGAGGTCACGGGACACATCTCCCTGCCACCGGGCGGTCCGGTCGACCTGCCCGTCCCACCCACCGCAGAGACGGGGACGGGAGCGGCGACGCTCGCCGTCCTGCTGATCGGGCCCGCCGGCGCGGGCAAGACGACCGTCGCGCGCCACTGGGCCACCCGACGGCGGGTACCCACCGCGCACATCAGCCTGGACGATGTACGGGAGTGGGTCCGTTCCGGCTTCGCCGACCCCCAGTCCGGGTGGAACGACCACTCCGAGGCGCAGTATCGGCTGGCCCGTCGCACCTGCGGTTTCGCCGCCCGGAACTTCCTGGCCAACGGCATCTCCTGCATCCTCGACGACGCAGTCTTCCCGGACCGTCCGGTGGTGGGACTGGGCGGCTGGAAGCGCCATGTGGGTCCGGGGCTGCTGCCGGTGGTCCTCCTGCCCGGTCTTGAGGTCGTCCTGGAGCGGAACGCCGAGCGCAGGGGCAACCGTCGGTTGTCGGACGAGGAGGTGGCGAGCATCCACGGCCGGATGGCGGGGTGGTACGGCTCGGGCCTGCCGATCATCGACAACTCCACGTACGACGTGGAGACCACGGCCCGCGTGCTGGACGAGGTGCTCGCCAGGGCCATAGCCAGCCCGCCCAACTGGTAGTCGCCGGCCGTACCCACCGAGTGGTCGAAGGGCCCCGGACGCCTGGGGGATCCGGGCGTCGGCCGGTCGCCCCGCGGTGCCCGGACCCCGGTCGGACGCACTGGCCGGGCCGTCTCGGCGGCCCGGTCGTACGCTCGGAACATGGCAGAGGCGTCTGGGATGCAAGAGGTCCGGCGTAACCGGCTGCGCGAGCGCTGTGGGGCCAGCGGCAACAGCGGCGCCCTCATCTCCCGACCCACCAACGTGCGCTACCTCGCGGGTGCCACTCCTCCCGGTGCCGTGCTCCTCGTCGGACCCACCGAAGACGTCCTCCTGTGCCCCCGCACCCCCGCCGATGCGGGGGACAACAGGGTCGACGAGCCGCTCAGACTCACCGTCCTGCCCTCGTCCGGCGGGGATCTCGCGGTGGCAGCCGCCGAGCTGGCCTGCGGCGCCCGGATCGAGACCCTCGCCGTCGAGGAACACCACCTCACCGTCGCCCGGCACCGGGCCATCGGTGCAGCCGCACCTCGGTTGCACCTGGCCGACCTGGGGATGGCCGTCGAGCAGCAGCGGATGGTGAAGGACGAGGAGGAGATCGCCTCCTTGCGCATCGCCGCCGAAATCACCGACCAGGCGTTGGGCGAACTGCTGGAGTCCATCCTGGTGGGTCGTACCGAACGCCATCTCGCCCTGGAGCTGGAGCGCCGTCTCATCGACCACGGCGCTGACGGCGCGGCGTTCCCCACGTCCGTCGCCACCGGACCGAACTCAGGGCGCCGTGGGCACCGCCCCACGGACCGACGGGTCGAGGAGGGTGATTTCCTCTCTGTCTGCGTCGGCGCCGACTACCGCGGCTATCGCTGTGAGATCGGTCGTACGTTCGTCATCGGCACCTCTCCCGCGGACTGGCAGATCGAACTGTACGATCTGGTCTTCGCCGCTCAGAGGGGGGCCAGAGAGGCTCTGACGCCCGGCGCGGCGTGCCGTGACGTGGATCGGGCCGCGCGGCAGATCCTGGCCGCCGCAGGCCATGGAGAGGGCCTCGCCCCCCTGACCGGGCACGGTGTGGGGCTCGAAATCGACGAGGACCCGCAGTTGACTCCTGATGCCATGGGTAAACTGGACGCTTGCGTGCCGGTCACCGTCGAACCGGGGGTCCACCTCCCGGGCCGGGGCGGCGTCCGGATCGATGACACGCTCGTCGTACGCCAGGAGGCGGACGGCGGACCCGAGCTACTCACCATCACGACCAAGGAGCTGCTCGCGCTCTAGCGCGCGCCTCACGGTCGTCCACCAGCGTCAGTCCAGGAGATTCCGCAACCGTGGCTTCCACGAACGACCTCAAGAACGGCATGGTGCTCAAGCTCGACAACGGCCAGCTCTGGTCCGTCGTCGAGTTCCAGCACGTCAAGCCCGGCAAGGGCCCGGCCTTTGTGCGCACCAAGCTCAAGAACGTGCTGTCCGGCAAGATCGTCGACAAGACGTTCAACGCCGGCGTGAAGGTCGAGACGGCCACCGTCGACCGCCGCGATATGCAGTTCTCGTACATGGACGGCGACTACTTCGTCTTCATGGACATGCAGACCTACGACCAGCTGCACGTGGCGCGCGCCGCCGTGGGTGACGCCGCGAACTTCCTGATCGAGGGCTTTGAGGCCACCGTCGCCACGCACGAGGGCGAGGTGCTCTACGTGGAGCTGCCGGCCGCCGTCGAGCTGGTCATCCAGGAGACCGAGCCGGGTGTCCAGGGCGACCGTTCCACGGGCGGCACCAAGCCGGCCACCTTGGTGACCGGCTACACCGTCCAGGTCCCGCTGTTCATCACCACCGGTGAGAAGATCAAGGTCGACACCCGCTCCGGCGACTACCTCAGCCGGGTGAACAGCTAACCGTGGCCGCCCGCAACAAGGCCCGCAAGCGCGCCTTCCAGATCCTTTTCGAGGCCGACCAGCGCGGGGCGTCCGTGCAGACGGTCCTCGCCGACTGGATTCGGCACGCGCGGACCGACACCCGGCAGCCTCCGGTCACCGAGTACACGATGGAACTGGTCGAGGGGTACGCGGAGTACGCGGACCGGATCGACGAGCTCATCGCCACCTACTCCGTGGACTGGGAGCTGGATCGGATGCCGGTCGTCGACCGGAACATCATTCGTCTCGGCGCCTATGAACTGGTGTGGGTGGACGGGACACCCGATGCGGTGGTCATCGACGAGGCGGTGGAGCTCGCCAAGGAGTTCTCCACGGATGAGTCCCCGTCGTTCGTGAACGGCATGCTGGGTCGGTTCAAGGAGCTCAAGCCGAATCTGCGCCGCGACTGACCGCGGCCGGACACCGGTCGTCCCGGGCCCGGGACGGATAGCTGCAAAGCCTTCCGTCCCGGGCCCGACGCATGGGCCGAGAGTGGCCGGAAAACGTCTCAGGGTGCATCCGCGGTCTACGGATGCACCCTGAGATGTGACGTTTCTCCTCGGAGGCTGCGGCCCCCTCGGGAGCCTGGGAAGCCCGGCAGCCGGCTCAGCTGTCCTCGTGACTGACCGCGCGGCGCGCGTCCGCGTCCAACACGCCCCAGCTGATCAGCTGCTCGGTGAGGACCGACGGGGACTGGTCGTAGATGACGGCCAGGGTGCGCAGGTCGTCCTGTCGGATGGAGAGGACCTTGCCGTTGTAGTCGCCGCGCTGGGACTGGATCGTGGCGGCGTAGCGCTGGAGCGGACCGGCCTTCTCCTGCGGCACGTGGGCGAGCCGCTCCAGGTCCAGCACCAGCTTCGGCGGCGGCTCGGCGGCACCGCCGGGCGTGGTCCCGGGAAGCAGCTCCTGCACCGGGACGCCGTAGAAGTCAGCCAGCTCGGCCAGGCGCTGCACGGTCACGGCGCGGTCGCCACGCTCGTACGAACCGACCACCACGGCCTTCCAGCGGCCCTGGGACTTCTCTTCCACGCCGTGGAGGGACAGGCCCTGCTGGGTGCGGATGGCACGGAGCTTGGCCCCGAGCTGCTTTGCGTATTCGCTGGACATATAGCTCCCCGGACGAAGTCTGGTAACTCACTGTGAGGTTACGCAGCGTTACTTGGATGCGTCAAGCCGAATGGGTCCGGACCGGTCTGTTGTCATGATCGGGACCGACCTGGTCCCAGGGTCCCCCATACCGGCTCGCCCCGCGCCTCCGGGGCTGCCTTCCGGGGGTTGGCAGCCCGCCGACGGGGTACCCGCAGGGCCCTGATACCGTGGGTAGCGCAATTTCGACGTCCTTTAAGGTCCGTCCCGTGAGGCGGAGAAGGAGGTCCGTTTCGTATGGACACGCACGACACGCACGACGCACGCGACACATCCGGCACACTCAGCACACCCAACAAACACAGCCCCGATGCCGCGCGGCCCGTTCTTGAGGCCCCCGACATCGCGCGGGTACTGACCCGCATCGCCCACGAGATCGTCGAACGCGCCAAGGGCGCCGACGACGTCGTCCTCCTCGGCATCCCCACCCGCGGTGTCTTCCTCGCCCGCCGGCTGGCCGAGAAGCTCGAAGAGATCACCGGTCGCACGATCCCCGTCGGCTCCCTCGACATCACCATGTACCGGGACGACCTGCGGCTGCGGCCCGCCCGCGCGCTCGCCCGCACCGACATCCCCGCCGACGGCATCGACGGCCGGCTCGTCGTGCTCGTCGACGACGTGCTGTTCTCCGGTCGGACCATTCGCGCCGCACTCGACGCCCTCGGGGACATCGGCCGGCCACGCGCCGTCCAACTCGCCGTCCTCGTCGACCGCGGCCACCGAGAGCTCCCGATCCGCGCCGACTACGTGGGCAAGAACCTCCCCACGTCGCTGCGCGAGACCGTCAAGGTCCAGCTGGCCGAAGAGGACGGTCGCGACACCGTGCTGCTCGGACTGCGGGAGACCGCCCCCCTCGCCGGACCGTAGCCCCACGAATCCGAGCGTCCACGAACCCCGTCGAGCTCCGCACCCCACCGACACCGACCGGTGGGGTCGCACACCCGCATGTCCAGCAGCGCCGAGGGCCTGCGGGGTCCAGGCACCGCGGGTGACCCCCGCGAGCCCCCGCACCCACCGCCGACACACCGGAGCACAGATGAAGCATCACCTCATCTCGGCCGCCGACCTCACCCGCGATGACGCCGTCCTCCTCCTCGACACCGCCGAGGAGATGGCCCGGGTCGCCGACCGGCCGATCAAGAAGCTGCCCACCCTGCGCGGCCGTACCGTCGTCAACCTCTTCTTCGAGGACTCGACCCGGACCCGCATCTCCTTCGAAGCCGCCGCGAAGCGACTCTCCGCCGACGTGATCAACTTCTCCGCCAAGGGCTCATCGGTCTCCAAGGGCGAATCCCTGAAGGACACCGCACTGACCCTGGAGGCGATGGGCGCGGACGCCGTGGTCATCCGCCACCACGCCTCCGGCGCGCCTTACCGGTTGGCGAACTCCGGCTGGATCGACGGCGCGGTCGTCAACGCGGGCGACGGCACCCACGAACACCCGACCCAGGCCCTGCTGGACGCCTTCACCATGCGCCGACGGCTGGTCGGTCGGGACATCGGACTCGGCCAGGACCTCTCCGGCCGCCGCATCACGATCGTCGGCGACGTCCTGCACAGCCGGGTCGCCCGCTCCAACGTGCTGCTGCTGAACACCCTGGGCGCCGAAGTCACCCTGGTCGCCCCGCCCACCCTGGTGCCCGTCGGCGTCGAGAGCTGGCCCTGCGAGATCAGCTACGACCTCGACCGGGTGCTCCCCAAGTCCGACGCCGTGATGATGCTGAGGGTGCAGCGGGAGCGGATGAACGCCGCCTTCTTCCCCACCGAGCGCGAGTACGCGCGCCGCTACGGCCTCAACGGCGAGCGCATGGCCCGCATGCCCGAACACTCCATCGTGATGCACCCCGGCCCGATGAACCGCGGCATGGAGATCACCGCGGAGGTCGCCGACTCCGATCGCTGCACCGCGGTCGAACAGGTCGCCAACGGCGTGTCCATCCGGATGGCCGTCCTTTATCTGCTGCTCGGCGGCGTCGAGCCCGCCGTCACCCACTCGCGTATCGAGGAGACCAAGTAAAGATGAGCAAGATCCTTATTCGCGGTGCGAAGGTGCTCGGCGGCGAGTCGCAGGACGTGCTGATCGACGGCGACACCATCGCCGAGGTCGCCGACTTCATCGAAGCCGGCGATGCGACCGTCATCGAAGCGGAAGGCCGCGTCCTGCTCCCCGGCCTCGTGGACCTCCACACCCATCTGCGGGAGCCCGGCCGCGAGGACTCCGAGACGGTCCTCACCGGCACCCGCGCGGCGGCCATCGGCGGCTTCACCGCCGTCCACGCCATGGCCAACACCTTCCCCGTCGCCGACACCGCCGGCGTGGTCGAGCAGGTCTACCGGCTCGGCAAGGAGTCCGGCTACTGCGACGTCCAGCCCGTCGGCGCGGTCACCGTGGGCCTGGAAGGCAAGCAGCTCGCCGAGCTCGGGGCCATGCACGACTCCGCCGCCGGGGTGAAGGTCTTCTCCGACGACGGCAAGTGCGTCGACGACGCCGTGATCATGCGGCGCGCGCTGGAGTACGTGAAGGCGTTCGACGGAGTCATCGCCCAGCACGCCCAGGAGCCCCGACTCACCGAGGGCGCCCAGATGAACGAGGGCGTCGTCTCCGCCGAACTCGGACTCGGTGGCTGGCCCGCCGTCGCCGAGGAGTCGATCATCGCCCGCGACGTCCTCCTCGCCGCCCACGTCGGCTCGCGCGTCCACATCTGCCATCTGTCCACCGCGGGCTCCGTCGAGATCGTCCGCTGGGCCAAGTCCAAGGGCTGGGACGTCACCGCCGAGGTCACCCCGCACCACCTGCTCCTCACCGATGAGTTGGTGCGCACCTACGACCCCGTCTACAAGGTGAACCCGCCGCTGCGCACCCAGGCCGACGTACTGGCGCTGCGCGAGGCGCTGGCCGACGGCACCATCGACTGCGTCGCCACCGACCACGCCCCGCACCCGCACGAGGACAAGGACTGCGAGTGGGGCGCGGCGGCCATGGGCATGGTCGGCCTGGAGACCGCGCTGTCCGTCGTCCAGGAGACGATGGTGGAGACGGGACTGCTGGACTGGGCGGCGGTCGCCGACCGGATGTCCTTCCGCCCCGCCGTGATCGGACGCCTTGAGGGCCACGGCCGTCCCATCTCGGCTGGCGAGCCCGCGAACCTCACCCTCGTCGATCCGGCATACCGTGGGACGGTGGACCCCGCGGGCTTCGCCTCCCGCAGCCGCAACACCCCCTACCAGGGCCGTGAGCTGCCGGGACGCGTCACCCACACCTTCCTGCGGGGCCGGGCAACGGTCGTCGACGGGAAACTCGCGTGACATCAATCACCACCATCGCAGCCGGTATCGGCATCGCCGCGGAGAAGAAGTCCGCGGAGGTGACCGACTGGGCGGCCCGCATCGGCTGGGTCGTGGGACTGCTGGTCTTCATCGCCCTCGTCTACTGGCTGATGCGCCAGGGCTGGAAGTGGCGCGGGAGTCTCCAGTCAGGACTGCCGCCGCTGCACACCGCGCCGGCACAGCAGGGCCCCGCCCAGCTGGAGCTGACCGGTCGCTACCACGGCTCCACCACCGCGGGCCAGTGGCTGGACCGGATCGTCGCCCACGGCCTCGGCGTCCGCAGCCGGGTCGAGCTCACCCTGACCGATGCGGGGCTGACCGTGCTCCGACCGGGGGCGAGCGACTTCTTCGTCCCTCGCGAGGCGCTGCGCGAGGCCCGTCTCGACAAGGGCATCGCGGGCAAGGTCCTCACCGAGGGCGGGCTGCTCGTCATCACCTGGACGCACGGCGAAACGCTGATCGACTCCGGTTTCCGCTCTGAGCGGGCGGCCGAACACAACGAGTGGGTCACCACCCTGAACCACCTGATCAAAACGACGGAAGGCGCACGATGACCACCTCCACCAGGGGAGCCGCCCAAGCTCCCGCCGTACTCGTCCTGGAGGACGGCCGCACCTTCCGCGGCCGTGCCTACGGGGCCGTGGGGGAGACCTTCGGCGAGGCGGTCTTCAACACCGGGATGACCGGCTACCAGGAGACCCTGACGGACCCCTCGTACCACCGTCAGGTCGTCGTCATGACCGCGCCGCACATCGGGAACACCGGTGTCAACGACGAGGACGACGAGTCGAAGCGGATCTGGGTCGCCGGCTATGTCGTGCGCGACCCCGCCCGCGTTCCGTCGAACTGGCGCTCCCGGCGCACCCTCGACGAGGAGCTCACCACCCAGGGCGTCGTCGGCATCAGCGGCATCGACACCCGCGCCCTCACCCGCCATCTGCGCGAGCGTGGTGCCATGCGGGTCGGCATCTTCTCCGGTGGCGCGATCGCCGATGACGCCACCCTCCTCGCCCGGGTGCAGGAATCGCCCCAGATGACCGGCGCGAACCTCTCCGCTGAGGTCGCCACTGCCGAGAGCTATGTGGTCCCGGCGATCGGCACCAAGCGCTTCACCGTCGCCGCGCTCGACCTCGGCATCAAGGGCATGACCCCGCACCGGATGGCCGAACGCGGCATCGAGGTGCACGTCCTGCCGGCCACCGCCACCGCCGAGGAGGTGTACGCCCTCCAGCCCGACGGTGTGTTCCTCTCCAACGGCCCCGGCGACCCCGCCACCGCGGACCTCACCGTCATCAAGGCCGTCCTGGAGCGGAAGACCCCGCTGTTCGGCATCTGCTTCGGCAACCAGCTCCTGGGCCGTGCACTCGGCTTCGGCACCTACAAGCTGAAGTACGGCCACCGCGGCATCAACCAGCCGGTGCAGGACCGTTCCACCGGCAAGGTCGAGGTCACCGCCCACAACCACGGATTCGCCGTCGACGCCCCGCTCGACAAGGTCTCCGACACCCCCTACGGCCGTGCCGAGGTCTCCCACGTGTGTCTCAATGACAACGTGGTGGAGGGTCTCCAGCTGCTCGACCAGCCGGCCTTCAGCGTCCAGTACCACCCCGAAGCAGCCGCGGGCCCGCACGACGCCGCGTACCTGTTCGACCGCTTCGTATCCCTGATGGAGGGCCAGCGTGCCTAAGCGCACCGACATCCAGTCCGTCCTGGTCATCGGCTCTGGCCCGATCGTCATCGGACAGGCCGCCGAGTTCGACTACTCCGGCACCCAAGCCTGTCGCGTCCTCAAGTCCGAGGGCCTGCGGGTCATCCTCGTCAACTCCAACCCGGCCACGATCATGACCGACCCGGAGATCGCCGACGCCACCTACGTGGAGCCGATCACCCCCGAGTTCGTCGAGAAGATCATCGCCAAGGAGCGCCCCGACGCGCTCCTGCCCACCCTCGGTGGTCAGACCGCGCTCAACACCGCGATCTCCATGCACGAGCAGGGCGTGCTGGAGAAGTACGGCGTCGAACTGATCGGCGCCAACGTCGAGGCCATCCACAAGGGCGAGGACCGCGACCTCTTCAAGGGCGTCGTCGACGCGGTGCGGCAGAAGATCGGCCACGGCGAGTCCGCCCGGTCCGTCATCTGCCACTCCATGGACGACATCATCAAGGGCGTCGACACCCTCGGCGGCTACCCCGTCGTCGTACGCCCCTCTTTCACCATGGGCGGCGCCGGCTCCGGCTTCGCCCACGACGAGGACGAACTGCGCCGGATCGCCGGCCAGGGGCTGACGCTCTCCCCGACCACCGAGGTCCTTCTGGAGGAGTCCATCCTCGGTTGGAAGGAGTACGAACTGGAGCTGATGCGCGACAAGCACGACAACGTCGTCGTGGTCTGCTCCATCGAGAACTTCGACCCCATGGGCGTCCACACCGGCGACTCGATCACCGTGGCCCCCGCGATGACCCTCACCGACCGCGAGTACCAGCGGCTGCGCGACATCGGCATCGCGATCATCCGCGAGGTCGGCGTGGACACCGGCGGCTGCAACATCCAGTTCGCCATCGACCCCGAAGACGGCCGCATCATCGTCATCGAGATGAACCCCCGGGTCTCCCGCTCCTCCGCGCTCGCGTCCAAGGCCACCGGCTTCCCCATCGCCAAGATCGCCGCCAGGCTCGCCGTCGGCTACACGCTCGACGAGATCCCCAACGACATCACCGAGAAGACCCCGGCCTCCTTCGAGCCCACCCTCGACTACGTCGTCGTCAAGGCACCGCGCTTCGCCTTCGAGAAGTTCCCCTCCGCGGATTCCACCCTCACCACCACCATGAAGTCGGTGGGCGAGGCCATGGCGATCGGACGGAACTTCACCGAAGCGCTCCAAAAGGCCCTGCGCTCGCTGGAGAAGAAGGGCAGTCAGTTCGACTTCGTCGGCGACCCCGGCGACAAGGACGAACTGCTGCGCGAGGCGGTGCGCCCCACCGACGGCCGCATCAACACCGTCATGCAGGCCATCCGCGCCGGCGCCACTCCGGAAGAGGTCTTCGACGCCACCAAGATCGACCCGTGGTTCGTCGACCAGCTGTTCCTGATCAAGGAGTACGCCGACGAGCTCGCCGCCGTCGAGAAGCTGGAGCCCCAGCTGCTCGCCGATGCCAAGCGCCACGGCTTCTCGGACGTCCAGATCGCGAACATCCGCGGACTGCGCGAGGACGTCGTCCGCGAGGTCCGACACGCCCTCGGCATCCGCCCGGTCTACAAGACCGTGGACACCTGCGCCGCCGAGTTCGCCGCGAAGACCCCCTACTTCTACTCCTCCTACGACGAGGAGAACGAGGTCGCCCCGCGCGAGAAGCCCGCGGTGATCATCCTCGGCTCGGGCCCCAACCGCATCGGCCAGGGCATCGAGTTCGACTACTCCTGTGTCCACGCCTCCTTCGCCCTGAGCGAGGCCGGCTACGAGACCGTGATGGTCAACTGCAACCCCGAGACCGTCTCCACCGACTACGACACCTCCGACCGGCTCTACTTCGAGCCGCTCACCCTGGAGGACGTCCTGGAGATCGTGCACGCCGAATCCCAGGCCGGGCCGATCGCCGGAGTCATCGTCCAGCTCGGCGGTCAGACCCCGCTGGGTCTCGCACAGGCCCTCAAGGACAACGGCGTACCGGTCGTCGGCACCTCCCCGGAGGCCATCCACGCGGCAGAGGACCGCGGCGCCTTCGGCCGCGTCCTCCAGGAGGCGGGCCTTCCCGCCCCCAAGCACGGCACCGCCACCACCTTCGCCGAGGCCAAGGCCATCGCCGACGAGATCGGCTACCCCGTCCTCGTACGCCCCTCCTACGTCCTCGGCGGACGCGGCATGGAGATCGTCTACGAGCAGGCCCGGCTGGAGTCCTACATCGCCGAGTCCACCGAGATCAGCCCCACCCGGCCGGTCCTGGTGGACCGCTTCCTCGACGACGCCATCGAAATCGACGTCGACGCCCTCTACGACGGTGACGAGCTGTACCTCGGCGGAGTCATGGAGCACATCGAGGAGGCCGGCATCCACTCCGGCGACTCGGCCTGCGCCCTGCCCCCGATCACCCTCGGCGGCTTCGACATCAAGCGGCTGCGCGCCTCCACCGAGGCCATCGCCCACGGCGTCGGAGTCCGCGGGCTGATCAACATCCAGTTCGCCCTGGCCGGGGACATCCTCTACGTCCTCGAAGCCAACCCGCGTGCTTCGCGGACCGTGCCCTTCACCTCCAAGGCGACCGCCGTACCGCTCGCCAAGGCCGCCGCCCGCATCTCGCTCGGCGCCACCATCGCCGAACTGCGCGCCGAGGGACTGCTGCCCGCCGAGGGCGACGGCGGCACCCTGCCGATGGACGCACCCATCTCCGTCAAGGAGGCGGTGATGCCGTGGTCGCGCTTCCGCGACATCCACGGTCGGGGCGTCGACACCATCCTCGGCCCGGAGATGCGCTCCACCGGCGAGGTCATGGGCATCGACACCGTCTTCGGCACCGCCTACGCCAAGTCCCAGGCCGGCGCCTACGGGCCGCTGCCCACCAAGGGCCGCGCGTTCATCTCCGTCGCCAACCGCGACAAGCGCTCGATGATCTTCCCCGCGCGTGAACTCGTCGCCCACGGGTTCGAGCTGCTGGCCACCTCCGGCACCGCCGAGGTCCTCAAGCGCAACGGCATCAACGCGACCGTCGTCCGCAAGCAGAGCGAGGGCGAAGGCCCGAACGGCGAGCGGACCATCGTGCAGCTGATCCACGACGGCGAAGTGGACCTCATCGTCAACACCCCGTACGGAACCGGTGGCCGGCTCGACGGCTACGACATCCGTACCGCCGCCGTCGCGCGCTCGGTCCCGTGCCTCACCACGGTCCAGGCGCTCGCCGCCGCCGTCCAGGGCATCGACGCGCTGGGCCGCGGGGACGTGGGCGTCCGCTCCCTCCAGGAACACGCAGAGCATCTGACCGCCGCCCGAGCCTAGTCGCGGAACAGGGGGACACCGATCAACGCGGTGTCCCCCTCTCCATGAGGACCCCCATGTACAAGCTGCTCTTCAACCTCGTCTTTCGGTGGATGGACCCGGAGAAGGCCCATCACCTGGCCTTCCGCTGGATCAGGCTCGCCGCGGCCACACCCGTCCTGCGCACCTACCTCACGGCCGTGCTCGCCCCCCGCTACAAGGAACTGCGCACCGAGGCCCTCGGGCTGCGGATGCACGGTCCCTTCGGCCTCGCGGCGGGCTTCGACAAGAACGCCGTGGCCATCGACGGCATGGCCATGCTCGGCTTCGACCACATCGAGATCGGCACGGTCACCGGACTGGCCCAGCCCGGCAACCCCAAGAAGCGCCTCTTCCGGCTGCTGTCCGACCGGGCGCTGATCAACCGCATGGGCTTCAACAACGAGGGCTCGGCCGCGGTCGCCCAGCGACTCGCCGAGCGACGTCCGGTCTTCAAGCCCGTCGTCGGCGTCAACATCGGCAAGACCAAGGTCGTCCCCGAGTCCGAAGCGGTCGACGACTACGTCACATCGGCCGAGCGGCTGGCCCGTCACGCCGACTACCTCGTGGTGAACGTCTCCTCGCCCAACACGCCGGGGCTGCGCAACCTCCAGGCGACGGAGTCGCTGCGCCCGTTGCTCAGCGCGGTGCGCGAGGCCGCCGACCGCACGGTCACCGACCGTCGGGTCCCACTGCTGGTGAAGATCGCCCCCGACCTCGCCGACGAGGACGTGGACGCCGTCGCCGACCTCGCGGTCGAACTCGGCCTCGACGGGATCATCGCCACCAACACCACCATCTCGCGCGACGGGCTGCGCTCCGCCGCCGAGCTGACCGCCGAGACCGGCGGACTCTCCGGAGCCCCCCTCAAGGAGCGCTCCCTTGAGGTGCTGCGCCGGCTGTACGAGAGGGTCGGCGACCGGGTCACCCTGGTCGGCGTCGGAGGCATCGAGAACGCCGAGGACGCCTGGCAGCGCATCCTCGCCGGCGCCACCCTCGTCCAGGGCTACAGCGCGTTCATCTACGAGGGCCCCTTCTGGAGCCGCTCCATCCACAAGGGCCTGGCCGCCCGTCTTGCCGCCAGTCCCCACGCCACCCTCGCCGAAGCCGTCGGCGCCGACACCCGTGACCGCGCCGCCCGGAAGCAGGCCGCCGCATGACCCCCTTCGGTACGCGTCTTCGCACGGCCATGGACACCCGTGGCCCCCTGTGCGTGGGCATCGACCCCCACACCTCGCTCCTGAAGGACTGGGGTCTCGACGACGATGTCGCGGGCCTGGAGCGCTTCACCCGCACGGCCGTGGAGGCGCTGGCCGACCGGGTCGCCGTCCTCAAGCCCCAGTCGGCCTTCTTCGAGCGGTTCGGCTCCCGTGGCATCGCCGTGCTGGAGAAGGCGGTCGAGGAGGCGCGGTCCGCGGGCGCCCTGGTGCTGATGGACGCCAAGCGCGGTGACATCGGGTCCACCATGAACGCCTACGCACAGACGTTCCTCACCCCGGACTCCCCGCTGTTCTCGGACGCCCTCACCGTGTCGCCGTACCTGGGCTTCGGCTCGCTCCGGCCAGCGCTGGACGCTGCCGCTGCCTCCGGCGCGGGTGTCTTCGTGCTCGCGCTGACCTCCAACCCGGAGGGCGCGGAGGTCCAGCGCGCCACCACCGCCGACGGCCGCTCCCTCGCTCAGTTGATGCTGGACCGGATGGCCGCGGAGAACGCCGACGCCCGGCCGATGGGCTCGGTCGGCGCCGTCGTCGGTGCCACCCTGGCCGACGCCGGTGTGGACCTGGCGATCAACGGGCCGCTGCTCGCCCCCGGCATCGGAGCACAGGGGGCGACCCCCGCCGACCTGCCCCGGGTCTTCGGGGACGCCGTGGGCAACGTCCTGCCGAGCGTCAGTCGAGGCGTACTTCGGCACGGACCGGACATCGCGGCGCTGCGGTCCGCCGCGGAGCGCTTCGTCGACGAGACACGGGTGGCGATCGGGGCGTGACGTCCCCTTCGTGCCCTATTGCGCATCGGGGTCAGTTGCCGGCCCGGACGGTCGGGGGAAACGCGCGGCGTCGCCTTGACGGAATCTTGGCGTAAATACCGTTCGTTATGTCGCAAAAGTCCTGGTCGGTTGATGCTGACCAGGACTTTTCGCTTGTTCTCGCTGACGAGAGCGGTGTTGGCCGCTAGTCTCCGTCGAAGAGCGAACGTGCAACTCCGTTGCTCGTCGCTCGCCTGGTGTGGGGCTATGAGGTTCCTCACCGGTCCGTATCCGACAGTTCGACATCCGAGGTGACGTAGGCGTGGCTCTTCCGCCCCTTACCCCTGAACAGCGCGCAGCCGCGCTCGAAAAGGCCGCCGCGGCTCGCCGGGAGCGGGCCGAGGTCAAGAATCGACTCAAGCACTCCGGTGCCTCGCTCCAAGAGGTCATCAAGCAGGGTCAGGAGAACGACGTCATCGGCAAGATGAAGGTCTCCGCCCTCCTTGAGTCCCTGCCCGGCGTGGGCAAGGTCCGCGCCAAGCAGATCATGGAGCGACTGGGCATCTCCGAGAGCCGCCGGGTTCGCGGTCTCGGGTCCAATCAGATCGCGTCCCTGGAGCGCGAGTTCGGCGGCAAGCCCGCCTGACGTTCCCGGGCACTCCTGGGAAGCTGGATAATCGCTGCATGGCAGCAGAGGTACGTCCGCGGTTGACCGTGCTCTCCGGCCCTTCAGGGGTCGGCAAGAGCACGGTCGTCGCGCATATGCGCAAGGTCCACCCCGAGGTCTGGCTCTCGGTGTCGGCCACCACCAGAAAGCCGCGCCCCGGCGAGCGTCACGGCGTGCAGTATTTCTTCGTCAACGACGATGAGTTCGACAAGCTGATCGCCAACGGCGAGCTGCTGGAGTGGGCCGAATTCGCCGGCAACCGCTACGGCACACCGCGTCAGGCGGTACTCCAGCGATTGGAGTCCGGCGAGCCCGTGCTGCTGGAGATCGATCTCCAGGGGGCCCGCCAGGTCAAGGAGTCCATGGCGGATTCGCAACTGGTCTTCCTCGCCCCGCCCAGCTGGGACGAGCTCGTGCGGCGGTTGACGGGCCGGGGCACCGAATCCCCTGAGGTCATCGCGCGCCGACTGGATGCGGCCCGTATCGAACTGGCTGCCGAGTCCGAGTTCGACACCACCCTGGTCAACACCTCCGTCGAGGACGTGGCGCGTGAGCTGCTAGCCTTGCTCAAGGTGTCCGCTGGAGAGTGATCTTTGGCTGTGGAGTCCTTTCCGGCTCCTCATGACTCCACTGGCTCCTCATGGGGGCATGCTCCTCAGGAGCCATGGAGTCGTCTTCGGCCGCGGGGAGTGATCCCCCGACTGCACCACCCGGTTTTTTCCCATCTTTCGGAAGGTAGAGCGTGTCCTCTTCCATTACTGCGCCCGAGGGCATCATCAACCCGCCGATCGACGAGCTGCTTGAGGCCACGGACTCGAAGTACAGCCTCGTGATCTACGCGGCCAAGCGTGCCCGTCAGATCAACGCCTACTACTCCCAGCTGGGCGAGGGCCTGCTGGAGTACGTCGGTCCGCTCGTCGACACTCACGTCCACGAGAAGCCGCTCTCGATCGCCCTGCGTGAGATCAACGCGGGTCTGCTGACCTCCGAGGCCATCGACGGCCCGGCCCAGTAGGGCTGCATCGGAACATCGTCAGAGCACGTTCACCACAGGCCCGGCGGCGCGTCCGTCGGGCCTGTGGTGTGTCATAGGGCGTGCAGGGGAGTACGGGCGACGTGCGGGGAGACGCAGTGGAGAAGCCGAAGATCGTTCTGGGGGTCAGTGGAGGCATCGCCGCCTACAAGGCGTGCGAGCTGCTGCGCAGGCTGACGGAGTCGGGTCATGACGTCAGGGTCGTGCCGACGGCCGCGGCCCTGGAGTTCGTGGGTGCCCCCACCTGGTCGGCCCTTTCGGGGCACCCCGTCTCGACGGAGGTGTGGTCCGATGTGCACGAGGTCGCCCATGTGCGGATCGGGCAGGGCGCCGACCTCGTCGTGGTCGCACCGGCCACGGCCGATCTCCTCGCCAAGGCGGCCCATGGACTGGCCGGGGACCTCCTCACCAACACCTTGCTGACCGCGCGCTGTCCCGTCGTCTTCGCGCCGGCCATGCACACCGAGATGTGGGAGCACCCGGCAACCCAGGAGAACGTCGCCACCCTGCGCAGGCGCGGAGCCGTGGTCATCGAGCCCGCGGTCGGCCGGCTGACCGGGGTGGACACCGGCAAGGGCCGGCTGCCGGACCCGGGAGAGATCTTCGAAGTCTGTCGCCGGGTCCTGGCCCGGGGCGTGGGCGAACGGGATCTGGCCGGCCGTCACGTGGTGATCAGTGCCGGTGGCACCCGTGAGCCCCTCGACCCGGTCCGTTTCCTGGGGAATCGTTCCTCCGGGAAGCAGGGCTACGCCCTCGCCCGTACCGCGGTGGCCCGGGGTGCGCGGGTGACGCTCATCGCTGCCAACACCTCGATGGCGGATCCCGCGGGCGCGGATGTGGTCCGAGTGGGCACCGCCGTGCAGTTGCGGGAGGCCGTGATCAAGGCTGCGGCGGACGCGGACGCCGTGGTGATGGCCGCAGCCGTGGCCGACTTCCGCCCTGCCGAGTACGCCTCCGGCAAGATCAAGAAGAAGGACGGGGCCGACCCGGAGCCCGTGGCGCTGGTACGCAACCCCGATGTGCTCGCCGAGATCTCCGCCGAACGGCTCCGGGCCGATCAGGTGATCGTGGGCTTCGCCGCAGAGACCGACGACGTCCTGGCCAACGGCCGCGAGAAGCTCCGCCGAAAGGGTTGTGACCTGCTGGTCGTCAATGAGGTCGGCGAACGCAAGACATTCGGCTCGGAGGAGAACGAGGCCGTTGTCCTGGCGGCCGACGGCGGTGAGACGCCCGTGCCGCACGGACCCAAGGAAGCCCTCGCGGACATCGTCTGGGATCTGGTGGCGCCGCGGATTCGGTGAGGAACCCCGCTTGTCCGAACTAGTGGAGGAAATCACACGAAGGGCGGCATGCCATCGATCGATTTCGGCCTATTGTCCTGCCCGAAACCTTCCAGCCGCAGGTGAGCGACTTCCCGCCAGACTCCCACGGAGCGAGACAGGTGGTCCGCTGGCGGAGGGTCACGGATAAACTGGTCATGGAACGTCGCGGGGCGCAGCCCCCTGCCGGTCCGCCAATGATCAGCCAGCAGCCGCTGCAACCCCAGGGAGCGATGTGTCCCGCCGTCTCTTCACTTCGGAGTCTGTGACCGAAGGTCACCCCGATAAGATCGCCGATCAGATCAGCGACACCATTCTCGACGCCCTGCTGACGGAGGACCCGGCTTCTCGCGTCGCCGTCGAGACTCTGATCACCACCGGCCTGGTGCACGTCGCCGGCGAGGTGACCACCAAGGCGTACGCCGACATTCCCACGCTCGTGCGCAACAAGATCCTGGACATCGGCTACGACTCGTCCAAGAAGGGGTTCGACGGCGCTTCCTGCGGCGTTTCGGTCTCCATCGGTGCGCAGTCGCCCGACATCGCCCAGGGTGTCGACACCGCCTATGAGAAGCGCGTGCAGGGTGCCTCGACGGATGCCGGGGACGACCTCGACAAGCAGGGCGCGGGCGACCAGGGCCTGATGTTCGGGTACGCCTGCGACGAGACGCCCGAATTGATGCCGCTGCCGATCCACCTCGCGCACCGGCTTTCGCGCCGGCTGTCCGAGGTCCGCAAGAACGGCACCATCCCCTACCTGCGTCCGGACGGCAAGACCCAGGTCACCATCGAGTACGACGGTGACAAGGCGGTCCGTCTCGACACGGTGGTCGTGTCCTCCCAGCACGCCTCGGACATCGACCTGGACTCCCTGCTGGCACCTGACATCCGCGAGTTCGTGGTGGAGCACGTGCTCAAGCAGCTCGTCGAGGACGGCATCAAGCTGGACACCGACGGCTACCGCCTGTTGGTCAACCCGACCGGTCGCTTCGAGATCGGCGGCCCGATGGGCGACGCCGGTCTGACCGGCCGCAAGATCATCATCGACACCTACGGCGGCATGGCCCGCCACGGCGGTGGGGCCTTCTCGGGCAAGGACCCCTCCAAGGTGGACCGCTCGGCTGCCTACGCCACCCGGTGGGTCGCCAAGAACGTCGTCGCCGCCGGTCTTGCCGCGCGCTGCGAGGTCCAGGTGGCGTACGCCATCGGCAAGGCCGAGCCGGTCGGTCTGTTCGTGGAGACCTTCGGCACGGCCACGGTGGAGGTCGACAAGATCGAGCGGGCCATCAGCGAGGTCTTCGACCTGAGGCCCGCCGCGATCATCCGCGATCTGGACCTGCTCCGTCCGATCTACGCCCAGACCGCCGCCTACGGCCACTTCGGTCGTGAGCTGCCCGACTTCACCTGGGAGCGCACCGACCGTGTGGACGCCCTGCGCACGGCCGCTGGCCTCTAGAGCCTTGCTCTAGGCCGGCTTCTCGTTCCACGGCACGACCCGAAGTCCCGGTCGCCCCCTCTCGGGGTGGCCGGGACTTCGGCCGTGTACGGGGCCCTGGAGTGCCAAGACGTAGTGGTGGGGGAGGCAATCGCGCAGTGGTCACGGTGTCAGTGGGGTCTGGTAGGAATTTGGTTGTGAGCAGCGATCATGAGCAGCCCGAGGAGCCCGCCGCCGGCGGGCCGGAGCAGCTTGCGCTGATCAGGGAGACCGTCCGCAAGGCGCAGGTCCCCAAGGCCAAGCCGCGGACCTGGCGCGGCGCGGCGCTCGCCAAGGAGCTGCCGGTGGCGCGGGTGCTGGTGAACAAGGGCGTGCTCCACCTCGACCAGTTCTTCGACTACGCGGTGCCGGAGGAACTCGACGCGGAAGCCCTCCCCGGCGTGCGGGTTCGGGTGCGGTTCGGGGCCGGAGGGCATCGGGTGCGGGACGGCCGCCGCGAGGGCGGGGGCATGATCGACGGCTTCATCGTCGAGCGCCGGGCCGACACCGACTACGGAGGGGCGCTCGCGGCCCTCGCCTATGTCGTGTCCCCGGAGCCCGTGCTCAGCCCGGGCATGCTCGCCCTCGCGCGGGCGGTCGCCGACCGGTACGCGGGCTCCCTCGCCGATGTGCTCCAGCTCGCGATCCCCCCGAGGAACGGGCGCGCCGAGTCGAAGCCGTCCCCCGAGCCGCTGCCCGTTCCCGAGCCCCCGGGCATCGGCACCTGGGAGCGCTACGCCAGGGGGGCGGCCTTCCTCACCGCGTTGGCGGACGGCGGCGCCCCGCGCGCCGTGTGGACGGCGCTGCCCGGCCCGCACTGGCCCGATGAGTTGGCGCGCGCCGTCGCCGCCACCCTGGCGTCCGGCCGGGGGGCGCTCGTGGTGGTGCCTGACGGACGCCGGGCCGCACGGCTCGATGCGGCGCTCACGGCGCTGCTCGGCGAAGGCCATCACGCGGTGCTCACGGCCGAGTCCGGGCCCGAGAAGCGCTATCGGCAGTGGCTGGCCGTCCGCCGCGGCTCGGTGCGGGCCGTGGTGGGGACCAGGGCGGCGATGTTCGCTCCCGTCCAGCGTCTTGGTCTGGTCGCCGTGTGGGACGACGGCGACGCCAGCCTCAGCGATGAGCACGCTCCGTTTCCCCATGTCCGGGAGGTGCTGGAGCTGCGCGCCGGCCAGGAGTCGTGCGCCTTCCTGCTGGGCGGCACCAGTTGCACGGTGGAAGCCGCGCAGCTGGTCGAGAGCGGCTGGGCCCTTCCGCTGACCGCCACCCGGGACCAGGTGCGTCTGGCGGCGCCCCTGGTCCGTACGGTCGGCGATGCGGAGTTGGCGCGCGACGAAGCCGCCCGGTCGGCTCGGCTGCCGAGCCTTGCCTGGCGGGCCGTGCGGGACGGATTGGCGATCGGGCCGGTGCTGGTGCAGGTGCCGAGACGAGGCTATGTGCCGGCGTTGGCGTGTGAGCGCTGTCGGGTCACCGCGCGCTGTGCACACTGCGCGGGCCCGCTGGAGGCCCCCGACGACCGGGACGTGTCGTGCCGTTGGTGCGGGCGTGACGCCGGGGCCTGGCACTGCACCGAGTGCGGTGGGACACGACTGCGTGCACGGGTCGTCGGTGCGCGACGGACGGCCGAGGAGCTGGGCCGGGCCTTCCCGGCCGTTCCGGTGCGCACGTCCGGACGAGACCATGTGCTGGACGCCGTTTCGGGCCGGCCCGCGCTGGTGGTGAGCACACCGGGTGCGGAGCCTGTCGCCGAAGGGGGCTATGCGGCGGCACTCCTGCTCGACGGCTGGGCGATGCTGTCGCGGCCCGACCTCCGCGCCGGTGAGGATGCCCTGCGGCGGTGGATCGATGCGGCTTCCCTGGTGCGGAGCCAGAGCGAGGGGGGCACGGTCGTCGTCATGGGCGAGCCTTCCCTACGACCTGTGCAGGCCCTGGTGCGCTGGGATCCGGTGGGCCATGCCCAGCGGGAGCTGGCGGAGCGCGCGGAGCTGGGATTCCCCCCGGTGTCGCGGATGGCGGCGGTCGCGGGCCGGGCGGAGACGGTCGAGGACTTCCTCACGACCGTCGAGCTGCCGTCCGACGCCGAGGTGCTCGGTCCGGTTTCGTTGCCTTCGCCTCCGCCGGGGAGGCCCCGCAGACCGGGGGAGCCACCGATCGGGGAGTCCTGGGTGCGGGCGCTGTTGCGGGTGCCGCCCGGCAGTGGCGCAGCGCTTGCGGCGGCGGTGAAGTCGGCCCAGGCCAGGAGGTTGGCCCGCGGTGGCACGGACCAGGTGCGGATCAGGATCGATCCCCTGGATATCGGTTAGCGGACGGGGGGAACTGGTCGACGGGGGCCGGCGAGCCCAGCACACCGCTGCCCCGCCCCGGGCAGTCGGGACGGGGCAGCGAGTGGACCGGGTCAACCGTTGCGGGGGCCGGGGAAGGCGTTGGGGCGGATCTCCTCCCGGAAGGACTGGCTGCTGACCGTCGGCTGCGGCGGCATCGCCCGCGCGGCGGGTACGGCGGGCAGGGCAGGACTCGGCAGCGTACGGGTGGCGGTCGGCTCCACCGGCAGTTCATCGCTCCCGCCGGGCTGCTGGGCGGCTCGGCGGGCGCCGTAGCGTCGGTGGACCGCCTGCTTGGTCACTCCGAGTGCCGATCCGACCGCGTCCCAAGAGAATCCCAGCGAACGGTCGAAGTCCACGGCGGCCGTCACCAGCGTCTCAACGCTGTCGCGCAGTTCCTGCGCCAGCCGGACCGTCGGTGCGGGGGCTCTGCCGTAGACGACGAAGCCGGTGGAGGGACCCGAGCGCCGCGGGCGGTAGACGTTGCCCAGCTGCGCGGTCAGCGTGCGCAATGCGTCCACCTGCCTGCGGACCCGCTCGATGTCCCGTACCAAGAGGTGCAAACTCGCCCGGGCCTGGGCGTCGTGGGTTGCGTGGTCGGCCATTGGGAAGCCTCTCGAACCGGCGTTGAAAGGGGCCGGGCCGCGTCCCGGCGGCCCGCTTCGGTCAATCTCTCTTGACCAACGCTCCACCCGCCGATGTGGTCACGCTGCGGGGGCGTATCCGCATACGCCGAGGGCGCGCGAGCTCCCGTACGCCCCCTGTCGGCATCCCCCATAGACTGGTGCGCCGCTCGTGATCAGCTCACCGTAGGCATCAGCTTGAGAGGCAGTCAGCACCGATGAAGCTCGTCTTCGCAGGTACCCCAGAGGTCGCCGTGCCCGCCCTGGACGCCCTGATCGCCTCCGACCGGCATGAGGTGGCGGCGGTCATCACCCGGCCGGACGCCCCGGCCGGACGGGGTCGGCACCTGGTGGCCAGCCCTGTTGCCCAGCGGGCGGAGGAAGCCGGCATCGAGGTGCTCAAGCCCGTCAAACCGCGTGACGAGGACTTCCTGGCCCGGCTGCGGGAGATCGCACCGGACTGCTGCCCGGTGGTGGCCTACGGCGCCCTGCTGCCCCGGGTCGCCCTCGACGTGCCCGCTCGGGGCTGGGTCAACCTTCACTTCTCGCTGTTGCCCGCCTGGCGCGGCGCCGCACCCGTCCAGCACGCGGTGCTCGCGGGGGACGAGATGACGGGCGCCGCCACCTTCCAGATCGAGGAGGGCCTGGACTCCGGGCCCGTCTACGGGGTGATCACCGAGGCGATCAGGCCCACCGACACCAGTGGTGATCTGCTCACCCGTCTCGCGTTCGCGGGCGCCGGTCTGCTGGCGGCGACCATGGACGGCATCGAGGACGGCACCCTGCACGCCGTGCCGCAGCCCGCCGAAGGGGTGTCACTCGCGCCGAAGCTCGGTGTGGAGGACGCCCGGGTGGACTGGAGTGCCCCGGCCCTGCGCGTCGACCGGGTCGTACGCGGTTGTACGCCCGCCCCGGGGGCCTGGACCGAGTTCCGCGGCGAGCGGCTGAAGCTGATCTCCGTGGGGCTCCTCGTCGACCGTACCGATCTGAGCCCTGGCGAACTGTCCGTCGGCAAGAACCATGTCCACGTCGGCACCGGCTCGCACGCCGTGGAGTTGGGGTGGGTCCAGCCGCAGGGCAAGAAGCCGATGCGGGCGGCGGACTGGGCGCGTGGGGTGCGGATCGCGGCGGGTGAGCGCGTGGGCGTGGCCGAGGCGGACAGCGCGAAGCCCTGACCCATCCCTGATCAGCCGGTCGGGCACGGGAGCGCCGGGCGGAGGCGGCGGTGGGCCCATGGCTGCGCGGGGCCTCGGGTTCGCCACGCCGTGCCCTGTTCGAACCAAGGACTACGCTGGAGGGCTGAGACCCATTTCGACAGCGGAGCACCTTTGAACCAGCAGGCACGCCCCAAGGGGCCCGGCCGCCCCCACAAGCCCTACCGCCGTCCCCAGCGGGATCCCGTGCGGATCCTCGCCTTCGAGGCCCTGCGTGCCGTGGACGAACGCGACGCCTACGCCAACCTCGTTCTCCCGCCCCTGTTGCGCAAGGCCCGTGAGAAGGGGGACTTCGACACCCGGGACGCGGCGCTCGCCACGGAGCTGGTCTACGGCACGCTGCGCCGCCAGGGCACGTACGACGCCGTCATCGCGGCCTGCATCGACCGCCCGCTGCGCGAGGTGGACCCACCGGTGCTCGACGTCCTGTCCCTGGGCGCGCACCAACTGCTCGGGACCCGTATCCCCACCCACGCCGCCGTCTCCGCCAGTGTGGAGTTGGCCAGGGTAGTGCTGGGCGACGGTCGGGCCAAGTTCGTGAACGCGGTGCTGCGCAAGATCTCCCGGTCCGATCTGGACACCTGGTTGGAACAGGTCGCTCCGCCCTATGACGACGATGCCGAGGAGCACCTCGCTGTGGTGCACTCGCATCCGCGGTGGGTCGTGTCCGCCCTCTGGGACGCGCTGGGCGGCGGTCGCGCGGGGATCGAGGACCTGTTGGAGGCCGACAATGAGCGGCCCGAGGTCACCCTCGTGGCCCGGCCCGGCCGTGCCACGTCCGATGAACTGCTGAACGTGCTGGGCGAGGAATCGGCCCTGCCGGGCCGTTGGTCGCCCTTTGCGGTCCGCATGGCCGAGGGCGGCGAGCCGGGCGTCATCGACGCGGTGCGCGAAGGCCGGGCCGGTGTTCAGGACGAGGGCAGCCAACTCGTCGCCATCGCCCTGGCCAACGCGCCGTTGGAGGGCCAGGACACCCGCTGGCTGGACGGCTGCGCCGGCCCCGGAGGCAAGGCCGCCCTGCTGGCGGCGCTTGCCGCCCAGCGCGGGGCGTCCCTGCTCGCGTCGGAGAAGCAGCCCCACCGTGCCCGCCTGGTCGCGCAGGCGCTGGCGGGGAACCCGGGCCCGTACCAGGTCATTGCCGCGGACGGGACCCGTCCGCCCTGGTCGCCCGGCACCTTCGACCGGGTGCTCGTCGATGTTCCGTGCTCCGGTCTCGGAGCGCTGCGCCGTCGACCCGAAGCGCGCTGGCGACGGCGGCCCGAGGACCTGGACGGCTTCGCTCCGCTCCAGCGCTCGCTGCTGCGTGAGGCGTTGAGCGCGGTCCGTGTCGGAGGGATCGTCGGGTACGCCACGTGCTCGCCGCACCTCGCCGAGACCCGGGTGGTCGTCGCCGATGTGCTGCGGGGCCGTGGGGGTGCGCCGGTCGAGGCGGAGTGGGTGGACGCCCGGCCGCTGATGCCCGGCGTACCGGCACTCGGGGAAGGGCCGGACGTACAGCTCTGGCCGCATCTCCACGGTACCGACGCCATGTATCTGGCCCTGCTCAGACGCACTGCCTGACCGGGCCCGGCCGGGGGCGTCCGTCGTATCCGTCGACGCGGTGGCGCCAGAGGTGCTGCGACTCGGTGGTGAGTGCGCCCGGGCCGCGGCCCTCGGCCGGGGGTGCTGTTTCGCCTTCGGGTCGGTGGAAGTGCTGCCCGGCTGTCGACCACGGTTGTGGGGCTCGGTCCGCAACCGTGGCTCCGAGGGCGAACGGAGCGCATGCGACCGCACCCGGGTCACTGCGTGATGGGCGGGCACATCGCTGCGGTACGCCCTCGCCGCAAGGGGAAAAGCCGCAAGGGGAAAAGTGGTGGAATGCGCGTACTGCACTAATTTTGGACTGCATTGGTCTGTACCGGAACTCCCGCGGGGGCGGGCAAGCGCCGTCGAGCATGGCAGGCTTGGGCCATGGCCGCACAGATCAATCCGAGCATTCTCTCCGCAGACTTCGCCCGCCTCGCGGATGAGGCCAAGGCTGTCGAAGGCGCCGACTGGCTCCACGTCGACGTCATGGACAACCACTTCGTGCCCAATCTGACGCTGGGCGTCCCGATCGTGGAATCCCTCAGCCGGGCGACGGACACCCCGCTGGACTGCCATCTGATGATCGCCGACCCCGACCGCTGGGCACCGCAGTACGTCGAAGCGGGGGCCGGTTCCGTCACCTTCCATGTGGAGGCGGCGGCTGCTCCGGTGCGGCTGGCCCGTGAGATCCGGGCCAAGGGCGCACGCGCTTCGATGGCGCTCAAGCCGGCCACCCCCATCGAGCCCTACGAGGACCTCCTGCCGGAGCTCGACATGCTGTTGATCATGACGGTGGAGCCCGGTTTCGGCGGACAGGCGTTCCTCGACATCATGCTGCCGAAGATCCGTCGTACCCGGGAGCTGATCGGCAAGCACGGCCTTGAGCTGTGGCTCCAGGTGGACGGCGGGGTGTCGGACGCCACGATCGAGCAGTGCGCCGAGGCGGGTGCGGACGTGTTCGTCGCCGGGTCCGCGGTCTACGGTGCGGATGACCCCGCCGAAGCGGTGCGCGCGCTGCGCGCCAAGGCTGAAGGCACCATCGCCACCGCGGGCTGGGCCTGCCACCGCTGAGCCGGTGCGCGCGCCGGAATGAACCGGAGTGAACCGAAGTGACACCGCACCGGTCGCGCAACCGAAACCGTGCAGTTACGGCCATTGAGCCAGAAGCAAATGAACTCAGCCCATCAGGGCTGATCAACAACCGTCGGATCTGACAGGATTACAGGTCCGAAGTGTGAACAGCAGTGAGGAGATCGCGGTGTCTGCTAGGTCGGCGGGACGGTCTGCCCTGCGGATGGGACCCGCGGAGCTGGTACAGGCGGCGGCCATGGCCCGCCGCTTCTACCTGGAGGGCAAGTCCAAGATCCAGATCGCCGAGGAGTTCGGCGTCAGCCGCTTCAAGGTGGCACGCGTACTGGAGACCGCGTTGGAGCGCGATCTCGTACGCATCGAGATTCGTGTTCCGGCAGAGCTGGACGCCGAGCGCTCGGACGCGCTCCGCGCCCACTTCGGGTTGCGGCACGCGGTCGTCGTCGAGTCGCCCGCCGAGGCCGAGGAGTCGCCGGACCCCGAGAACCTCGGCGAAGTCGCCGCGGACCTGCTGGGCGAACTGGTGGCCGAGGGCGATGTGCTGGGCCTGGCCTGGGGTCGGTCCACCATCCACATGGCCGCCGCCCTCCATCGACTGCCCCCTTGTACGGTCGTCCAGCTCACGGGTGTCTACGACGCGGGAACGGCCGAGCGCGGTTCGGTGGAGGCCGTCAGACGCGCGGCACAGGTATCGGGCGGCGACGCCCATCCGATCTACGCGCCCATGCTGCTCCCCGATGCGGCCACGGCCGCGGCGCTGCGCAACCAGACGGGGATCGCCCGCGCCTTCGAGTACTTCGACAAGGTGACCGTGGCCGCCGTCTCCATCGGTTCCTGGGAGCGGGGCATCTCCACCGTCCACGACATGCTCAGCGACGAGGAGCGCGCCCGGTACGCCTCGTACGGTGTGGCCGCCGAGATGTCGGCACACCTCTTCGACCGCGACGGTCGCAGGGTGGGGCGTGATCTGGGGGAGCGGTGCATCACGGTGGAGGCGGACCGGCTGCGCCGGATCCCCGAGGTCGTGGCGATCGCCGGAGGTGCGCGCAAGGCCGATGCGATCGCCGCCGTCCTCCGCTCGGGCCTGGTCACCAGCTTGGTGACCGACACCGCTGCGGCGGATCACCTGCTGGCGAGCCCGGCCGGTCCCCGCCCCGCCCTGGACCGCGTCGACCCCGACAGCTGACCGCGCCGGGCATCGCTTCCGGCCCCGATCGGGCCGGAAGCCCGCCCGCCGCGGTGTCTGCTTCCGTGCTGCACGGACGGTCATGACTCGACTTCGCCCGGTATTGACCGTACCGCCCCGCAGGGCCTCGCCCTTTGGAGGATGCGCTTGCGGCGACCCCCATGAGCTGGAGCTTTCTCCCAGAGCGGGAAATCCACCGCCCGTGGGACAATGAAGTACGTGCGTTTCCCCGGCTGATGTGCCCGGGGGTCAACTCCAATCGACTGGGATGTCCAGCACGTGCGTTTCCTCAATGATCTCAAGCCTCCGTACGACCTGACCTACGACGATGTCTTCATGGTGCCGAGTCGATCGGCCGTCGGTTCCCGTCAGGCGGTGGACCTCTCGTCCCCCGACGGCACCGGTACGACCATCCCCCTGGTGGTCGCCAACATGACCGCGATCGCCGGCCGCCGGATGGCGGAGACCCTGGCCCGCCGCGGTGGGCTCGTCGTCATCCCGCAGGACATTCCGATCGAGGTCGTCACCGACGTCATCTCCTGGGTCAAGACCCGGCACCATGTCCTCGACACCCCGATCGTGCTCGCGCCCCACCAGACCGTCGCGGACGCGCTGGCCCTGCTGCCCAAGCGGGCCCACGACGCCGGAGTGGTCGTCGACGAGGACCAGCGTCCGATCGGTGTGGTCACGGACGCGGACCTCACCGGAGTCGACCGCTTCACCCAGCTCAGCGAGGTCATGTCCAAGGACCTTCTGCTCCTGGACGTGAACATCGACCCGCGCGACGCCTTCAACAAGCTGGACCACGCCAACCGGCGCTACGCCCCCGCGGTGGATGCGGACGGTCGCCTCGCCGGCATCCTCACCCGCAAGGGCGCCCTCCGCGCCACCCTCTACACCCCGGCCGTCGACGCCCAGGGCAGATTGCGCATCGCCGCCGCCGTCGGCATCAACGGCGATGTGGCGGGCAAGGCCAAGCAGCTGCTCGACGCGGGTGTGGACACCCTGGTCGTCGACACCGCGCACGGCCACCAGGAATCCATGATCGCCGCGATCAAGGCGGTCCGCGGACTCGACCCGCAGGTTCCCATCGTCGCCGGGAACATCGTCGCGGCCGAGGGGGTCCGCGATCTGATCGAGGCGGGCGCCGACATCATCAAGGTCGGTGTGGGCCCCGGCGCCATGTGCACCACGCGCATGATGACCGGCGTGGGCCGGCCGCAGTTCTCGGCCGTCCTGGAGTGCGCGGCCGAGGCGAAGAAGTACGGCAAGCACGTATGGGCCGACGGCGGTATCAGGCATCCCCGTGATGTGGCCATGGCACTGGCCGCGGGAGCCTCCAACGTGATGGTGGGTTCCTGGTTCGCCGGTACCTACGAGTCCCCGGGAGACCTCCAGCAGTCTGCCGACGGGCGGTACTACAAGGAGTCCTTCGGTATGGCGTCCGCCCGCGCCGTGCGCAACCGCACGAGCGAGGAGTCTTCGTACGACCGGGCCCGCAAGGCGCTCTTCGAGGAGGGCATCTCCACCTCGCGGATGTTCCTGGACCCGACCCGTCCGGGGGTGGAGGACCTCGTCGACTCGATCATCGCCGGCGTCCGCTCCTCGTGCACCTACGCGGGGGCGGGATCGTTGGAGGAGTTCGCCCAGAAGGCCATCGTCGGTGTTCAGAGCGCCGCGGGATACGCGGAGGGCAAGCCGCTCCACGCCAGCTGGACCTGACCACCGAGTAAGCACTTCGATGTGACTGCGGCCCCGGGCTTCCCGGGGCCGCAGTCATGACCGCGCGGACCTCTTCGAACTTCCTTGAACTTTCTTGGCATGGGGTGATTGGACCGGGGTATACGCGCCCTGCACTGACCACGGAGCAGGGGAGGACTAAGTGTCCATGGCGAGCACGGTCGCGACCGAACTCACACAGCCCGGCACATGGTGCCCGAGCACTGAGCTGAGCCTTCCGGAGGTGACCAACCCCGGGGAGGTCGCCCCGAAGGACGCGCGTGAGATCTCCAGGATCTTCTTCGTGCGCCTCGCCTCGCTCGAAGAGGGCACTCGGGACCACCAGTACGTCCGCAACACGCTGATCGAGCTGAACCTCGCGCTCGTCAAGTACTCGGCCGGTCGCTTCCGCAACCGGGCCGAGCAGATGGAAGACATCATCCAGGTCGGCACCATCGGTCTGATCAAGGCGATCGACCGTTTCGAGCTGAGCCGTGAGGTGGAGTTCGCCACCTTCGCGGTCCCCTACATCGTGGGGGAGATCAAGCGGTTCTTCCGCGACACGAGCTGGGCGGTCCACGTACCGCGCAGGCTCCAGGAGCTTCGCATCGACCTGGCGAAGGCCACCGACGATCTGTCGCAGCGTCTGGACCGCTCCCCGACCATGGCGGAGCTCGCCGAGTACCTCGGGATCGACGAGCAGGAAGTCATCGAGGGGGTCGTCGCGAGCAACGGCTACACCGCCGGCTCCATCGACATCCCCATGGACGACTCGTCGGACAGTGCGGCGACGCCCCTGTCCGATCGGCTCGGCGCCCCGGACGCGGATCTGGAGATCGCCGAGAACGTCCAGGCGCTCAAGCCCCTCATCGAGGAGCTGGACGAGCGGGACCGTCGGATCCTCCAGATGCGCTTCGGTGACGAGATGACCCAGTCGGAGATCGGCGCCGAGCTCGGCGTCTCCCAGATGCATGTGTCCCGGTTGCTGAACCGGATCACCACCAAGCTCCGCGAGGGGCTGCTCGTCGTGGAGTGAAGCCCGCCCGCCGAGGCCCGTTGCGGGCCTCGGCGGGATCGAGAACGAAATACCTAGTGGTCACCGTGCCTGGATGCCCTGCGGATGCAAGGACCGCAGGGCATCGGCGACTGCCGACGCAAGAGCCGCATGTCCCTCGTCATCGGGATGCACTCCATCGGTCAACTGCTGCGGGCCCAGCACCTCGCGCCCGGCAAGCAGGGCGAGATGACGATCCCCCTGCTCGGCACCCGGGAGACCTTCGAGGTTCCGCGGTCCGGCCGCACCCCCGTCACCCCCCGCCCGTCCCGATGCGCCGTCGATCCGATCGCGTACCGCCTGCTCCAGGGCCGTGCGCAGTTGCGCGAACGTGGCACCGAGTCGATTCCGGGCGTTCTCAGCGGCAGGTCGAAGCACGGGAGAGACCACGAGCAGAGGTGTACGCGGATGCCCCTGTCGTACGACGGCGAGGAACGTCCGCACGGTCTCGTACAGCTGCGCCGGTGAGTACGGCACCTGTGACCAGCAGTTGGTGCCGAAGGCGAGGGTGATGGCATCCGCTGACAGCGTCGACAACTGCTCCGCGATCGCGGGTTCGCCATGAGCCGAGCCCGCGTATCCCAGATTGACCGTATCCAGCCCCAGCAGCCGACCCGCTCGTGCGGGCCAGGAGTGGGCCGGGCGGGTGGACCACCAACCCTCGGTGATCGAGTCCCCGTGAACCAGCCAGCGCGGCTGCTCCGGTGGGGGAGCGAGGGAGCCACCGATGGCGCGCACGCCCAGCACCAGCGGAGAGCGGGCCTCGGGCGGATGCACGATCCACCGGTCCGAACCCTCCGACAGGTCCTTCGGCAGCGACAGCGTGACAATCCCTTCCTCCGTGGGTTCCACGAGCGTCTCGCCCACCAGCCCGGTCCGCTGCCAGAGGGCGAAGCAGTCGGGCAGCCGAGCGGTCGAACCTCCGGCATCGGGCGAACTGCGGTAGTGGATCTCGACCGCACGGGCGCCGTCGGTGGCGAACTCCAGTCGCACCCCGATCGGCAGCTCCGCCCGAACAGCCGTGTGCCAGGGCAATCGGCCCAGATCGGCGGGGTCGGCGCGCACCGGGCGCCCCTGGTCGCGCCAGGCCACCCCACGGAGGAAGGGCTGGGGATCGAGCCAGGTCATGGTGCGCCTCCCGGGGCGAGCGGGGTGGTGGTGGGCGAAGGGCGGTCAGTTTCGATCATGAACCACGTCGGCCTGCGGTGGGTGGCTTTCCCCACCGCCTACCCCCGCCACCGGGCAGGACGCCGGGCAGAGCGGCTCCGGACGCGGTTGCCCTGTGGGGCCGCCGCGGGGAGGAGTTGATGATCGTCGGACACCGGGACCGGGATGTCCGAGTGGGCCCGGTGGCGTGTTCTACTGCGATGACGGCAACCGCCGCCCGGCCGGCCCAGTAGAGAAGTGATCCACCCGCAGTGCGACTCAACGACCTCGACGAACGCATCGTCCACGCTCTCGCGGAGGACGCCCGTCGCTCCTATGCCGACATCGGTTCGATGGTGGGGTTGTCCGCCCCCGCGGTGAAGCGACGCGTGGACCGGCTGCGTGCGGTCGGCGCGATCACCGGATTCACCGTACGGGTCGACCCGGCGGCGCTCGGCTGGGAGACCGAGGGGTACATCGAGCTCTACTGCCGCAGCAACACCTCGCCCGAGGCCATCGAACGGGGTCTCAAGCGCTACCCCGAGGTGGCGTCGGCGTCGACCGTGACCGGGGAGGCGGACGCGATCGTCCAGGTCTTCGCCTCCGACATGCGGCACTTCGAACGGGTTCTGGAGCGGATCGCGGGCGAGCCCTTCGTGGAGCGCACCAAGTCGGTTCTGGTGCTCTCACCGCTCCTGCGGCGATTCTCCTCGGGCACTCCCGGCTGAGCGGACCCGTCCGGCCAGCAGTCAGGGCGCTCCGCCGTGGACCCCGGGGCTCCCGTGTCACCGGCCGCCGACCGGCCCCGGCCGAGGTGGTGGGGCCCGCCCACGACCGCAGCTGAGCAGCGATGCCCCCTCCTGAACGCCCCGGACAGCCAGGCACGCAACGAATCGCCGGATCCCGCCCGCAATGCGCAATGGATCGCCCATCTGCGCGCAACGGACGCGCCTTGTCCCGGCACAAGTGCGGACCGTACCGTCGTAATCGTTCCTTCTCGCCCCGGCGCCGGTCCGCGCCACCCCCCTACTCCGCCCGAGGTCAGCCGTGTCCCCACCGCGAATCCTCGGGCACCGGGTCGGCCCGCGGTGTGAAGGGCCATAGCGCCAAGAGCAGGATGATCTGCCCGGGACGGACGGATCACCGCGAGCCCCACGGGCCCGCGATCCCCGCCCTCTGGACACCGCAGCCCCGACCGGACCCACCCCGTACCCCGCGGGGGCGGGCCCACCCCGTACCGCAGTTCGCAAGGAGTCCGCACCCCATGACGTCCACGGTGCCCACCGCCGTCCAGCACACCGACGCGCAGCCGCCGATCACCATGTTCGGCCCGGACTTCCCATACGCGTACGACGACTTCCTGGCCCACCCCGCCGGGCTCGGACAGATCCCGGCCACCGAGCACGGCACCGAGGTCGCCGTGATCGGCGGCGGACTCTCCGGGCTCGTCGCCGCGTACGAACTGATGAAGATGGGGCTGCGCCCGGTCGTCTACGAGGCGGACCAGATCGGGGGCCGGCTGCGCACGGTCGGGTTCGACGGCTGTGACCCCGAGCTGAGCGCCGAGATGGGCGCGATGCGCTTCCCGCCGTCGTCCACCGCGCTCCAGCACTACATCGATCTGGTCGGGCTGACGACCAGGCCCTTCCCCAACCCACTGGCCCCGAGCACGCCGTCGACCGTCGTCGACCTCAAGGGCGCCTCCCACTACGCCGAGACGATCGACGACCTGCCGCAGGTCTACCGCGATGTGATGGACGCCTGGAACGCCACTCTGGAGGAGGGCGCCGACTTCACCGACATGAACCGTGCCATGCGCGAGCGCGATGTCCCGCGCATTCGCGAGATCTGGGCACGGCTCGTGGAGAAGCTCGACAACCAGACCTTCTATGGCTTCCTCTGCGCTTCCGAGTCCTTCGCCTCCTTCCGCCACCGGGAGATCTTCGGGCAGGTCGGATTCGGTACGGGCGGTTGGGACACCGACTTCCCCAACTCGATCCTGGAGATCCTCCGCGTCGTCTACTCGGAGGCCGACGACCACCACCGCGGGATCGTCGAAGGCAGTCAGCAGCTCCCGCTGCGGCTGTGGGAACGCGAACCGGTGAAGATCACCCATTGGGCGCCGGGCACCTCGCTCGCCTCCCTGCACGAGGGGTCTCCGAGACCGGCCGTCACCCGGCTGCATCGCACGGCGGGTCACCGGATCACCGTCACGGACGCCTCGGGCGACATCCGTACCTACCGGGCCGCGGTCTTCACCGCGCAGTCCTGGATGCTCCTCTCCAAGATCACCTGCGATGACGCGCTCTTCCCCATCGACCACTGGACCGCGATCGAGCGCACCCACTACATGGAGTCGTCGAAGCTGTTCGTCCCGGTCGACCGGCCCTTCTGGCTGGACAAGGACGAGACCACCGGACGCGACACCATGTCGATGACGCTGACCGACCGGATGACGCGCGGTACCTATCTGCTGGACAACGGCCCGGACAAGCCTGCGGTCATCTGCCTCTCCTACACCTGGTGCGACGACAGCCTCAAATGGTTGCCGCTCTCGGCGAACGAGCGGATGGAGGTCATGCTCAAGTCGCTCGGCGAGATCTATCCCAAGGTCGACATCCGCCGTCACATCATCGGCAACCCGGTGACGGTCTCCTGGGAGAACGAGCCGTACTTCATGGGCGCGTTCAAGGCGAACCTGCCCGGTCACTACCGCTACCAGCGCCGGCTGTTCACCCACTTCATGCAGGACTCGCTCCCCGAGGACCAGCGGGGCATCTTCCTGGCCGGCGATGACATCTCCTGGACCGCGGGCTGGGCGGAGGGCGCGGTGCAGACCGCGCTGAACGCCGTCTGGGGCGTGATGCACCACTTCGGCGGCGAGAGTGACCCGACGAATCCGGGGCCGGGCGATGTGTACGACGAGATCGCCCCGGTGGAACTGCCGGAGGACTGACGGGCGGGTGGCGCGCGGCGCCGCTGGGTTGGGAGACCATCAGCGGCCCGCGGCGGCCCTGGGGAGGTGGCTAACGCCACGGGGTGAGCAGACAGCGTCCGACGAGCCCCACGCCGGCATCCAGCCGCTCGTCGAACTCCCGCGACAGCTCCGGGAGATTCCGTACGCCCCACAGGAGTCTGGCGGCTGACCACGCTCCCTCCCTAGCGCGGTCCAGGCTCCACGCCCCCACCAGATGGGTCAGCGGATCGGCGATCTCCAGCAGGTCCGGGCCGGGCATGAGGTCGTCCCGGATGCGTTCCTCCATCAGGGTGAGGACGTCGCCGACCCGATCGAAGTCGGGCTCGATGTCGGATGGTTCGCACCCCAGAACGCGACAGCTGTCGAGGACGGCGAACGCCAGGTCGTAGCCGATGTGGGCATTGATCCCGGCCAGTGCGAACTGCGTCGGGCGAATGCCGGGATGCCGTCGGTACTGGAACAGCGGGCGCCAACAGGCGGGTGGTCGACCACCCGCGCCGGCGAGGTCCACGGCCGTCAGATAGCGCCGGGCGAAGATCACGTCGAGGGTGGTGGCCGCCCTGCGGTCCGGGAACTCGCCCGCCGCGATCCGCCGTGCGATCTCTTCCGTGACGAGGAGGTAGATCCGGTTGAAGACGGCCACACCGTCGCGTGCGGGCCAGTGGGAATCCAGGGTCCGCATCCGGTGGATCACGTCCTCCAGCGCGGAGTGGTTCGCAGCTTCCGGGGGGATCGTGCCCGATGCATCCGATGCGGCCGGGGGCGGCGGCCCCGGTTGGCAGGACATGACCGGTGCTGCCGCGAGTTGTTCCCTGTGCGCCATGGCAGCAGGGTCCCAGCCGCCGGGTGGCACGAGAGCCCGCCGGCTGGGACTTCCCCGGAACGGGGGACGGGACGCTACCGCTTGTCGGGCCCGGGCCCGGGCTCCGAGCCGGCGTTGGAGCTGGAGTCGGAGTCGGAGTCGTGATCGGAGTCGTGCGTGGAGGCGCCCGAGTCGGAGTCGGAGTCGTACGTGGAGGTGCCCGAGTCGAGCAGGGGCTCCCGCCTCTTCATATGGGCCGGGGCGAACGCCCGAAGGAGGTGGTACCCGCCGATGACGACGATGGTTCCCAGGGCGATGCCCCCGAGCTCGAACGAGTCGGTGATCTTCAGGCTGACCCCGCCGACACCGATGATGATGCCCGCTGCCGCCGGCACCAGATTGAGGGGGTTGCTGAGGTCGACCTTGGCATTGATCCAGATCTGTGCGCCGAGCAGCCCGATCATTCCGTAGAGGATGACGGTGATCCCGCCGAGCACTCCACCGGGGATCGCAGCGACCACGGCGCCGAACTTGGGGCAGAGACCGAAGAGCAGGGCGAACCCGGCCGCGGCCCAGTAGGCCGCGGTGGAGTAGACGCGGGTGGCCGCCATGACACCGATGTTCTCGGAGTACGTGGTGTTCGGCGGTCCGCCCACGGCGGTGGAGAGCATGGACGCCGCGCCGTCGGCGGCGATGGCGGTGCCGAGCTTGTCGTCGAGCGGTTCGCCGGTCATCTCGCCCACGGCTTTGACATGGCCGGCGTTCTCAGCAATCAGGGCGATGACCACGGGGAGGGCGACCAGGATCGCCGACCATTCGAAGCTGGGACCGTGGAACGAGGGCAGTCCGATCCAGTCGGCCCCTCCCACCGCCGAGAGGTCGAGCCGCCAGTGGTCGACGGCTTCCGCCCCTCCGGCAGGGGAGTGGATCTTGCCGAACACCCGGTCGAGCACCCAGGAGAGCAGATAGCCGAAGACCAGGCCGAGGAAGATCGCGATCCGGGAGAAGAAGCCGCGCAGACAGACCACGGCACCACCGGTGAAGAGCATCACCAGGAGCGCGGTCCACTGGTCCTGCGGCCAGTAGGTGCTGGCCGTCACCGGAGCGAGGTTGAACCCGATCAGCATGACCACCGCGCCGGTCACGATCGGCGGCATCGCGGTGTGGATGACGCGGGCGCCGAAGCGCTGTACCGCGAGGCCCGCGAGGAAGAGCGCGGCACCCACGACGAGGACCGCGCCGGTGACGGTGGCGCTGTCCCCGCCACTCGCGCGGATGGTGGCCGCGACTCCCACGAACGAGAGCGAACAGCCGAGGTAGCTGGGGACCCGGCCCCGGGTCGCCAGGAGGAAGATCACCGTCGCGACGCCGGACATCATGATCGCGAGGTTGGGATCGAGGCCCATCAGTACGGGAGCGACGAAGGACGCGCCGAACATGGCCACCACGTGTTGGGCGCCCAAGCCCATCGTCCGTGGCCAGGTGAGCCGTTCGTCGGGGCGTACGACGGCGCCGGGAGCGGGAGTCCGCCCGTCGCCGTGCAGGGTCCAGCGCACGCCGAGGTTCACGGGCCGCTCCACTTCCTCAATCGATGGCGACGGTCGTACGTCTCGGGCCTCGTGGGACGTACGGGACGAACGGCCGGTGCCGGTGAGCAGTTCGGTGCTCATGTCAGGTGTTCTGCGATTGGCGCAATCGTAGAGGTACTCCCGAGTGGGGTCCCGTCCGTGTCCTGCGTTTCCCTGGCAATGGTCGAGGTGAGGGGGGTGCCGCGGTATGGGGTGGCCCTCCAATGCCGTTGGGGAGCCAGCAATGGATGGCCGAAAACTTCTACAAGGTGCGGGGGCTGGCGGGGCGTCCGGTGGTTGGTGTGCCGTCGGGTCTCGCCGCCGCCGCACGGTGGGAGGCGCGCCCGATCCATCTACGCCGTCTACGGTTGGGTGTCCGTCTGTCCCACTGCGTCCCGCTGTGCTGGGGAATGCTCAGCCGGGGAACGCACACCTGCCCGCGGTCCGAGCACGCCCGCGCCCAACACCAGACCCATGGCCAACGCCGTCACCAGCCCGAAGGAGAACACCAGGCTGGTCGCGTCCGCGACGGCCCCGATGGCGGAGGGTGCGATCAGCCCCGAGGTGTAGGTGATGGTCGCGACGCCCGCGATGGCCTGGCTGGGGTTGGGGCCGCTGCGGCCCGCCGCCGCGAAGGCGAGGGGGACGACCACGGCGATGCCCAGACCGATGCAGGCGAACCCCGCCATCGCGGTGAACGGGTCGGGCGCCACGACCACCATCAACCCGCCCAGCACGGCGAGGATCCCGCCCCACCGGACCGTGCGCACCGGCCCGAAGCGGTCGACGACCCGGTCCCCGGCGAGCCGGGCGATGGTCATCGTCAGCGCGAAGGCCGTGGTGGATGCGGCGGCGAGCCCTGCCGATGTCTTGAGCTCATCCTCCAGATAGACCGCGGACCAGTCGAGGCTGGCGCCTTCGGCGAACACCGCGCAGAATCCCACCAGGCCGTAGACCAGTGCGGATTTCGGCGGTAGGGCGAATCGCGGCGGCGGTTCCTCGTCGGGCGTCCTGCGGACGTCGAGCACGCGCTCGGCGGCGGTCACCCCGATGACGGTGAGGATCAGTGCCGCGGTCACGTGGTGGACCGGCGCGGCGATGTCCAGATGTGCGGCGAGGGTCCCTCCCGCCGAACCGATCAGCGCGCCCGCGCTCCACATGCCGTGCAGGCTGGACATGATCGAGCGGCCCACCTCCTTCTCGGTCTCCACGCCGATCGCGTTCATCGCCACGTCGGACATGCCGGCCGCGTTGCCCATGAGGAACAGCGCTCCGCAGAGCGTCAGCATGCTCGGGGCGAGCGAGGGCAGGATCAGGGAGAGCGTCCACAGGGCGAGCAGCCCGCTCAGGGCCTGACGGGCGCCGAAGCGATGCATGATCCGTCCCGCCAGCGGCATCGTGAGCGATGCGCCGAGCGCGGGGAACGCCAGGGCGAGACCGAGTTGGCCCGCGCTGATCGCCGCATGGTCCTGGATCCATGGGATGCGAGTGGCGAAACTGCCGGTCACAGCGCCATGGGCGCAGAACGTCACCGCGATGGCGTACCGCGCTCGTTTCAACCGCTGGCGCGCTCGGGCTGCCGCGTAGGTGGTCATGACGTGGTCCCTCCCCGTTGAAGGTGTTCCGTAAATTATCAGGAAGCCTGCCTGTTAAATAGTCTCCGCGTCAATCTGAAAAGATTGGGTCCATGCCCGCATCTCCGAGCACCGCCCGGGCCATCAACGACCGGGTGGCGCTACACATGCTCCAGCGCGAGGGCCCGTTGACGGCAGGTCAGTTGAAGGCGGGGACCGGACTTTCCCGTCCGTCCGTCGCCGACCTCGTCGAGCGCCTCCAGCGCTCCGGTCTGATCCAGGTCGTGGGGGAGTCCGGAGCCGATCGCCGCGGTCCCAACGCCCGGCTGTACGGGCTCGTCGCCGACCGCGCGCATCTCGCCGCCCTCGACATCCGTACGCAGAGCGTCGCCGTGGTCGTGGCCGACCTCCTCGGGACCACGCTCGCCGAGGCATCCATGCCCATGGACGGCGGTATCGGCACCGAACCCGCGGTCGAGCGCGCCGCCGCCCTGCTGGAGCGCGCCGTGAGCGAAGCGGGGGCCGACCGGCTGCACAGCGTCTGCGTCGGCATGCCCGGACTGATCGATCCGACCACGGGCGAGTTGCGCAACACCACCGGGCTGCCCCGCTGGCACCGACAGTTGGTGTCCGTCCTGCACGAGAGACTGCCGGCCAGGATCGTCCTGGAGAACGAGACCAATCTTGCGGGAGTCGCCGAGCAGCGCGCCGGCGCGGGCCGTGACCACGACACCTTTGTCTTCCTCTGGCTCGGCGACGGAGTCGGTGCGGCCCTCTTCCTCGACGGCCGACTGCGTCGAGGCGTATCGGGCGGCGCGGGCGAGATCGGCTTCCTCCCCGTCCCCGGCACCGGTGGGCTCCCCTCCGCCACGGACTGCGGCGGGGGATTCCACTCGCTGGGGGGCTCGACCGCCGTCGTCGCCCTTGCGGAGGAGCAGGGCATCGACACCGCCGCCATCTTGGGGGCCAAGGTGTCCGAACCGCGGGGTTCGGCGGCTGCTGTCCTGGTCACCGAAGCCCTCGCGGCCGGACGGGACGGATTCCTCGATGCCCTCGCCCATCGGCTCGCCCTCGGCGCGGCGTCCGTGGTCTCCATCCTCGATCCGGGGTTCCTCGTGCTCGGCGGGGAGATGGGACTGGCCGGAGGCGTTGAACTGGCCGCCCGGGTCGAAGCCCAGTTGGCCCGACTCACCCCGCTGCCCACCCAGGTACGCCCGGGGGAACTGGGCGGGACGGCGGTCCTGCGCGGGGCTCTGATCACCGCCCGTGACGTGGCGCAGGACGACCTCTTCGGCCCGGGCGGCTGACTCCGTTCGGGGCGGGGGCGGCAGGCTGTCGCCGTCGCTATCCCGGTCCACGGTGCAGGAACTCGGCGAAGGTCACCTTGCCCACCGACTGCTCCGGCGCCAGATGGCCCCCGGCCCGGAACCCGGCGTAGGCCCGCCCGGCCAGCCGCACCGGCAGGACCGCGCGTCGACGGTGCGTGGTCGACAGATAGAGCCTGGCCAGATCGTCGAAGAAGCGGATCTCAGGTCCGCCCATGTCCGCCACCCGTCCTGCCGGAGGTCCCACGGCGAGGTCCGCCAAGCGCTGCGCCACCTCCCGCACATCGATGGGCTGCACGCCGACACCCGCCGGCACCGCCAGCACCGGGAGCCGGGCCGCTCCCGCCAGTACGCGCAGCACCAGGTCGTGGAACTGGGTGGTGCGCAGCACGGTCCATCCCAGCCCGGGATGGGTGCGCCCCGCCTCCTCGACCATCTGCTCGACGCGGCGCTTCACGCGGTAATAGCCCAGGGGCACCCGGTCGACGCCGACGATGGAGATGTAGACCAGATGGGGTACGCCGGCTTCTCCCGCGGCTCTCAGGAGGTGCGCCGCCGCCCGGTCATCGCCGCCGCGAGGGGTCGAGGCGCAGTGGACGATCGCGTCCACGCCGTCGACCGCACGGTCGAGGCCGGTGCCTTCCCGCAGGTCGACGGGGTGTTCGGGGGATCGACGGCTGAGCACACGGACGTCCTGCCCGCTGCTGCGCAGCCGCTCGCAGACCTCTTTGCCCAGGGTGCCGGTTCCGCCCGTCACCAAAATGGTGGCCATGGCTCCAGCGTGGCAGAGGGGGCGCGAACGCGCGTGTGCTGGCGTCGCCGCCCGCCGCCCGGGACTCGCAATCCCGGACTGAGTCGCTGGGGATCCCGCGTATCGGCCGGGGATTGTGGAAGCCCGACGGCGGCAAGGGCCGGGACTCCGCCGCCGGGCGTCCACTACCCCGCGCGCGCGGAGATGCCGCAGACATTAAATGGACTAGACCATAGGGGTCAATAGGTCGGGCCCGAGCCGCGATGGGTCGGGCTAAGCGGAGGTGAAGCTACCGCTACTGCGTTTGTCAAGTGCTCGCTGTGAGTCACCGCACAACTCGCCATCTGTCTGGTCCACGGGGCCTCATGGCACACTGGCCTTGTTATCAGCAGCAAGCGCACTCCGGGGTCGGTGAAATTCCGAACCGGCGGTTATAGTCCGCGACCCGTCCACTTCCAGTGGTCGGCTGACCAGGTGGAATTCCTGGACCGACGGTTAAAGTCCGGATGGGAGGCAGTGCGCGGCGGGTGGTCCCCTGTGGTCCGCCGGCCGTCATCGGGCTGATCGTCTCACCGACGATCGGCGCATTCGGCGGTCCGGCGCGCACCAGATCGGCGCCCCGCTCTCTGTCGTCATCGACAGGCCCCGGAGTCCATGCCCGAAAGGCAGGAGGACCCGGTGGCCACCGCAGCCGACACCACCGCCATGCAGCGCGCGATCGCACTCGCCGCCCGCGGACTCGGCTCCACCAGCCCGAACCCGATCGTCGGGTGCGTGATCACCGATGCCTCGGGCCAGATCATCGGCGAGGGCCATCACCAGCGTGCCGGCGGCCCGCACGCCGAGATCCACGCCCTGCGCGAAGCCGCAGGCCGCACCCGGGGCGCCACCGCCTACGTCACCCTCGAACCCTGCAACCACACCGGGCGCACCGGCCCCTGTGCGACCGCATTGGCCGAAGCGGGGATCAGCCGCGTCGTCTATGCGGTCGCCGACCCGAACCCCCGGGCCACGGGCGGCGCCGACACCCTGCGTGCCGCTGGAGTGCTGGTGGAGTCCGGTCTGCTGGCCGCCGAGGCCGAAGCGGAGAACACCGCCTGGCTCACCTCGGTGCGCATCGGCCGCCCGCACGTCAGCTGGAAGTACGCGGCCTCCCTCGACGGCCGGATCGCAGCCCAGGACCGCAGCAGCCGATGGATCACCTCGCCCGAGTCCCGCGCGGACGTCCATCGGCTGCGTGCCGAGGTCGACGCCGTCGTCGTCGGCTCGGGCACCGCCCGCACCGACGATCCCCACCTCGCAGTCCGGGGCGTTCCCGGTGCCGTACAGCCGCTGCGGGTCGTCGTCGACACCGAGGGCACCGCGGTACGGCCCGGTGCCCGGGTCCTCGACGATGCGGCGCCCACGCTGATCGCGATCGCCGATGACGTCGTCACCGACCTCACCGATGTGCTCAGACTGCCCAGGGCCGACCGGGGCCTGTCGGTGCCGGCACTCCTGGACGCTCTGCACCAACGCGGTGTCCGCTCCGTCCTCCTCGAAGGCGGCCCCACCCTCGCCGGAGCGTTCGCCGCCGCCGGTGCCATCGACAAGGTCATCGGCTATCTCGCCCCCGTACTCCTCGGCGCGGGCCCGAACGCCCTCGCCGACGCAGGAATCACCACGATCGCGCAGGCGTTGCGGCTCGACATGACCGAGACCCGACGCATCGGGCCCGACCTGCGCATCACCGCCGTCCCCGCCACCGCCCCCAAGGAGCGCTGAAGTGTTCACCGGAATCGTCGAAGAACTGGGTGAGGTCACCGCCGTCGAGAACCTCGGCGACTCCTCCCGCTTCCGACTGCGCGGCCCCCTGGTCACCGAAGGGGCACGGCACGGTGACTCGATCGCCGTCAACGGCGTCTGCCTGACCGTGGTCGAGACCGGCGACGGCGAGTTCACGGCCGATGTGATGGCCGAGACGCTGAAGCGCTCCAGCCTGGGGGCACTGTCCGAAGGCGCCCGGGTCAATCTGGAGCGCCCCACGGCCGTCGGCGGTCGCCTCGGCGGGCACATCGTGCAGGGTCACGTCGACGCGGTGGGCACGGTCGTCGAGCGCATCCCCTCGGAGAACTGGGAGATCGTCAAGGTCTCCCTTCCCGATGGCCTCGCCCGCTACGTCGTGGAGAAGGGGTCGATCACCGTCGACGGCGTCAGCCTCACCGTCGTCGAAGCCGGCGCGGACTTCTTCACCGTCAGCCTGATCCCGACCACGCTCGCCCTGACGACGCTCGGCGTGAAGCAGCCCGGGGACCCGGTCAACCTCGAAGTCGACATCATCGCCAAGTACGTCGAGCGGCTGCTCGGCGCCCGCACGGGAGAGACCACCCGATGAGCACCCTGTCCTGGCTGAACTCCGAAGCCTTCAGCGCCTTCGGGCAGACCATCAAGTGGTCCGACATGGTCGGGAACACCATCGGGCTGATCGCCCTCGCCCTCGGGTGGCGGCGATCGATCTGGACCTGGCCCGCGCAACTCCTGTCCGGCGTCATCCTGATCGCCGCCTACGCCTCAGCCCAACTCACCGGGGGAGTCGGCAAGCAGTTCCTGGTGATCCTCGTCGCGCTGTGGGGCTGGCGCCAGTGGACCAGGGGACGGCAGCAGGCCCAGGACGGCTCCATCGCCATTCGGTTCGCCACCGCGAAGGAACGCGCGCTCCTCGCCGCCGGTGCTGTCCTCGGGACGCTCGCCGTCGGCGGCCTCTTCACCCTGTACCCCTCGCTGTCCTGGAGCCCGTGGGCCGACGCGTACATCTTCGTCGGCACCCTGGTCGCGATGGTCGCGCAGGCACGCGGGCTGGTCGAGTTCTGGTTCGCCTGGCTCCTCGTCGACCTCGTCGGCGTCCCCCTGGCCTTCAGTAGCGGCCTCGCCTTCTCCGGCCTGGTCTACGTGGTCTACTTCGCGCTGGTCCTGTGGGGACTGCGCGACTGGTGGCTGCGCTCCCGTACCCCGGTTCTGGAAGGAGCCCCGGCATGACCTCCCACCCGCTGCCCGCCCCCGCGCCGTCCACCGCGTCCCGAGACGCACCAGTGCCCCCCGCCGTCGTCGCCCCGCATCCCACGCCCCCCACCTGGTACTCCGACGACCAGGAGAGCGAGCTCAGGCTCGACCCCGTGGAGCAGGCCATCCGTGACATCGCCGCCGGGCGCCCCATCGTGGTCGTCGACGACGAGGACCGCGAGAACGAGGGCGATCTCGTCATCGCCGCGGAGAAGGCCACCCCCGAGATCATCGCGTTCATGATGAGCGAGTGCCGCGGGCTGATCTGCGCACCCATGGAGAGCGACGAACTCGACCGGCTCGAACTGCCCCAGATGGTCGAGCGGAACACCGAGTCCCTCCAGACCGCCTTCACGGTCTCCGTCGACGCCGCCCCCACCTACGGCATCAGCACCGGCATCTCCGCCGCCGACCGGGCGACCACCCTGCGCCTGCTGGCCAGCGGCAGCGCCGAGCCGGACGACTTCGTCCGCCCCGGACACGTCTTCCCGCTGCGCGCCCGACCCGGTGGTGTTCTCACCCGCAACGGCCACACCGAAGCCGCCGTCGATCTCGCGCGCCTCGCGGGGCTGCGGCCCGCCGGAGCGATCGTCGAGATCGCCGGCGAGGACGGCGCCATGCTGCGCCTGCCCGAGCTGGTTCCCTTCGCCCGCAAGCACGGTCTGACGATCATCTCCATCGAGGACCTGATCGCCTACCGCCGCGCCGCCGAACCCTCGGTCACCCGGGAGGCGGAGGTCGACCTCCCCACCGCCTTCGGCCGCTTCACCGCCCACGGCTACCGCTCCCGCACGGACGGCGTCGAACACGTGGCTCTCGTCCACGGCGAGATCGGGGACGGTGAAGACCTGCTGGTGCGGGTGCACTCCGAGTGCCTGACCGGCGACGTCTTCCACTCCCTGCGCTGCGACTGCGGTCCGCAACTCCAGGCGTCCATGGAACACATCGCCCGCGCCGGCCGGGGAGTCGTCGTCTACCTCCGTGGCCACGAGGGCCGAGGGATCGGCCTGATGTCGAAACTCCGCGCCTACGAGCTCCAGGAACGCGGCCGGGACACCCTCGACGCCAATCTGGAGCTGGGGCTGCCAGCCGATGCCCGTGACTACGCCGCAGGTGCCCAGATCCTGGTGGACCTCGGCGTACGCAGCCTCCGGCTGATGACCAACAACCCCGACAAGATCACCGCCCTGGTCGACCATGGACTGACCGTCCACGGCCGGGAGGCCATGCCCGTCCACGCCGGTGAGCACAACCTTCGCTATCTGCGCACCAAGCGCGACCGGATGGGGCACGATCTGCCCTGGTTGGACGCGCCCGTCGCACCCGCCTGCGGCAATCAGTGACCATCCCCCAGTCCATCACCCCAGCAGTCCTCAAGGAGAAGTGTGAGCGGCCACGGCGCACCCGAACTGTCCGTACGCAACTGCCAAGACCTCCGGGTCGCCGTCATCGCGGCCCAGTGGCACGAGAAGATCATGGACGGTCTGGTCGACGGGGCGTTGCGCGCCCTCGGTGAACTGGGCATCGACGAACCGACCCTGCTGAGGGTCCCCGGCAGCTTCGAACTCCCCGTCGTGGCCAAGGTGCTCGCCGGCCGCGGCTACGACGCCATCGTCGCCCTCGGCGTGGTCATCCGCGGTGGCACACCGCACTTCGAGTACGTCTGCCAGGGGGTCACCCAGGGGCTCACCCAGGTCGCCGTCGACACCGGAGTGCCCATCGGATTCGGCGTGCTGACCTGCGACACCGAACAGCAGGCACTGGACCGTGCGGGCATCGAGGGATCCACCGAGGACAAGGGCCACGAGGCCGTGACCGCGGCCGTCGCGACGGCCGCCACATTGCGCACGGTCAGCGAACCCTGGCGCTGAGCAGTCGCCCCGGACCCCGTACCCTGAGACCATCATGGCGAACAAAACCTTCGAAGAACTCTTCGTCGAGCTCCAGCTCAAGGCGGAGAACGGCGATCCCGCCACCTCACGTACCGCCGAGCTCCTGGACAAGGGCGTCCATGCCATCGGCAAGAAGGTCGTCGAGGAGGCCGCCGAAGTCTGGATGGCCGCCGAGTACGAGGGCAAGGAAGCCGCCGCCGAGGAGATCTCCCAGCTGCTCTACCACGTCCAGGTGATGATGGTGGCGCGCGGGATCACCCTCGACGACGTCTACGCCCACCTCTGAGCCCCAGACCTTCCCCGCACCAGCCCACAGCCCCCGTACCTCACGTAAGGAAGCCGACCTCATGCTGCGCATCGCCGTCCCCAACAAGGGTTCACTGTCCGGACCTGCGATGGCGATGCTCCATGAGGCCGGCTACCAGCAGCGCAAGGAGTCCAAGGAGCTGGTGCTCGTGGACCCCGAGAACCAGGTGGAGTTCTTCTACCTGCGTCCGCGCGACATCGCGATCTACGTCAGCTCCGGGAAGCTCGACATCGGGATCACCGGCCGTGATCTCCTGCTCGACTCGGACGCCAATGCCGAGGAGATCCTCCAACTCGGCTTCGCCCGCTCCACCTTCCGCTACGCCACCAAGCCCGGCACGGCGAGCGGTGTGGGCGACTTCGGCGGGATGACCATCGCCACCTCGTACGAGGGGATCGTCGGCAAGCACCTCGCGGACAGCGGCGTCGACGCCTCCGTCGTCCACCTCGACGGCGCCGTCGAGACCGCGATCGAACTCGGTGTCGCCCAGATCATCGCCGATGTGGTCGAGACGGGCACCTCCTTGCGCAACGCCGGACTGGAGGTGATCGGCGATCCGATCATGACCTCCGAGGCCGTGGTGATCCGACGTACCGGTGCGGACGCCGAGGACGCCAAGGTCCAACAGTTCCTCCGGCGCCTCCAGGGCGTCCTGGTGGCCCGCAGCTACGTGATGATGGACTACGACTGCCGGGTGGAGCACCTGGAGCAGGCGGTGGCCCTCACCCCCGGGCTGGAATCCCCCACCATCTCCCCCCTGCACCACGAGGGATGGGTCGCCGTACGCTCGATGGTGGCGGCCAAGGAAGCCCAGCGGATCATGGACGACCTCTATGAACTGGGCGCCCGAGCCATCCTCACCACCGCCATCCACGCCTGCCGGCTCTGAGAGAACACCGACACCATGTCCACCCCCACTGCGCAGCAGCCCCCCGCCCTCCCGGTCACCTTCCGGCCCACCCACACCCGTATCGTCCTGCTGACCGTGGGTGCGGTGATGTTCCTCGTGATCACGGCGGTCGCCGTGACGCTGGAGCGGCTGAGCACGGGGGAGCGCATCAGCTTCGTGTTCACCGCACTCCTCTTCCTCGGGGCGCTCTGGCTGCTGAGCCGCCCCAAGGTCGTCGCCGAGGAGAGTGGGGTCACCGTCGTCAACATCACCCGGGTCAGGCGCCTGGAATGGGCGGAGATCCTCCGGGTGAACCTCCGACCGGGTGACCCCTGGGTCTTCCTCGACCTCAGTGACGGCACCAGCCTGCCGGTTCTCGGCATTCAGCCGGGGATCGCCCGCCAGCACGCGATCAGCGACGCCCGTGCACTGCGCGCCCTCGCGGACGCCCGCGCGGGCGGTTCCGAACCGCGCTGACGCACCCGCCCGGCCCGCGCCGGGCGGGTCAGCCCAGCGGAGGGTCCTGCGGCCCGCGCCGTAGGGGACCGCGGCCCGAGAGCACTTCCCCGTACGCCTGCATCAGATCGGGCAGTCGCAAGGTGGCGAGGTCCTCCCTGGTGGGAGTGCCGGGGTAGCCGGACAGCCGCAGGTCCCGGTAGGCGCAACTCTTCTCGTACAGCGTGCGCAGGAAGCGACCGTTGCCCAACTCGTCGATCCAGCTCTGGTCCACCACATGGCCGCTGATCGAACGCAGCTCGTCCACGGCCTCCTCGTCCCACATGTCCCCGTTCTCCGCGGCGAGGACCTCCCCGATCGCCGTCAGTTCCAGCGGTCGGTACGACGGGAAGTCGACCCGGGTGGTGAAACGGGAGGACAGCCCCGGGTTGGTGGCCAGGAGCCGGTCCATCCCCTCGGGATAGCCCGCCAGGATCACCACGAGATGGTCGCGGTTGTCCTCGGCGCGCTTCAGCAGTACCTGCAACGCCTCGTCGCCGTACGCGTCCCCTTTGGAGTAGGCCGTGTTGGAGAGGCTGTACGCCTCGTCGACGAAGAGCACACCGCCTAGCGCGGAATCGATCAACTCGTTGGCCTTGACCGACGTCTGACCGAGGAACTCCCCCACCAGATCGGAGCGTTGCGCCTCTACCAGATGGTCACCGCCGAGCAGACCGAGTGCGTAGAACACCCGGCCCAGGATGCGGGCGACCGTGGTCTTGCCCGTGCCTGAGGGGCCGGAGAAGATGAAATGCCGCTTGGGGGGCCGTACCGGGAGCCCCTGCCCCGCCCTGAGCCGAGCCATCTCCAACTGTGCCGACAACGCTTTGACCTGCCGCTTCACCGGATCCAGGCCCACCATCCGCTCCAGCTCCGAGAGAGCCTGGGCGAGCAGCGCCGGATCGGTGGGGCCCGCGGGAAACTGCGGCGGGGTCGGCTGCGGCGGCACCACGGCCCGCTGACGGATCGCATCCGACAAGGGCGCCGATGGCACGGCACCGGGCAGTTGGGTCTGTGGGTCGGTGACGAGCGCGCCGTCGGTCGCCCCCGGCTCGCCCTCCGCGGCCTCGATGGCGTCCTGCCCGAATCCGGCGAAGGAGACCGCGAGTCCGGCAGGCTCCTCGGGGTCGTGGACCCCGTCGAATCCGTCGAGGCTGCCGAGCCCGTCGAGTTCGGAGATGGCCGCGAGCCGGGCGGAGGTGTCCATGAAGGCCGGGTCGATGCGGTGGACCGCCCGGTACAGGGGGAGTGCGGCGGCGCTGCGCCCGGAGCCCTCACGCGCCCGCGCCAGCCAGTACCGCAACTCCTTGCGCTGCGGCTGCTCGCTGCGACATCGCATCAACGCGGTGGCGAGCAGCGGTTCGGCCTGCCGGTACATCTCAAGACGCACCCGGGCCATGCCGCCGAACAGTCCCGCTTCGATGCCCAGGAGGGGATCGTTGACGAGGGGTTCGGTGTGGCGGACGAGTTGTTCCCAGTCCTTGACCAGGTAGGAACGGCAGGCGTGGAGGAAGCGCACCTGGGCGTCGGTGTCGACGGGGGGCAGCCCGGCGAGTGCCCGGTCCAACTCGGGTACGTGGCGGCCGTCGAGCCAGTGGGAGGCATGGGCCAGCAGCAGGTCCCGGGGGCTCTCCAGGACCGGTTGGACCCACCAGCCCAACCAGTACCAGGAGTTAAGGGTGCGACTGTGCCGGGAGCGCTGTTCGCCGAAGCGGTCACGGGCGCGGTACATCCGCAGGAGGGCGGTGGTGGTGTCCACGCGCAGCGCATGGAGTCCCAGCCAGCCGTCGGCCATCTGGGGGTCGAGCCGCACGGCGGTGCGGAACTCCTCCTCCGCCTGGGGGTAGGCCCCCATGGTGTACGCGTCGACGCCACGCACCCAGGCAAGGTCGGCCGGGACTGGTGCGCCCTGTGTGCCGATGTCCATCAGTCCCCCACAAAGAGCACCTGCGATGCTGGTGATCCCCCGCCGGGTGGGCGACGCGGGAAACGTACTGAACCGCCTTGCCGCGGACGGGAATTGACCCCCACCGCAGAGCATCGTACCCGCGGGAGGAGGCCCAGCTTAAGGGTGTCCTGAAGTGATCCGGTTCGTGGTGACCCAGGGTGAAAGTCGCCGGTCGTAGAGGTGCGCGCGGCGGGCAGAACGAAGCCCCCGGTCACGGGGGAACAACCGGGGGCTTCGAGTCCTGGGCGACTGAAAAGCCGCACATTGAGAACGTAAGACCTGTTAGCCCGGCGGTCAAGCAGAGTTTAGACAGTCTTCCGGCAGATTTCCGACCGGGTGGTATGGCCATTAGGTCCGATTACTCAGTGTGATGAAACGATTCAGTTCTGAAGGGATATCGGGTCCGGGAAGCACCGCATACCCCTCAGGTCGCTCCTGCACCAGCGCCTGGGCGTACGGGCGGGAAGGGTCGGCCGAGAAGTGCTGTGTCTCCGCGGTCGTCCAACCGTCCCAGAACTCGGTGAGCGCCTCCCCGTCCCGCTGTCTGCCCCGCTGCCAGGAGGACGACGCGTCCCGGTCCATCCAGAACAGACCGGCCAGCCGAGGCCGGAGCGCTCGTCTACCGGCCCCGACGCCCTCGATCAGGACGACGGGGGCGAGCGGCAGGCGTCGCGGGGCGGTGAAGCGGTGTGCATCCCAGTCGTACGGGGCGTAGTGCGCCGCTCGTCCCTCGGACAGGGGTGCGATCACCTCGGCGAGCATCCGATCCGTCCAGGCGAAGGGCTCCGCGTGGCTGGCGAGGTCGTCCAGATGGAGTACGGGAGCCGGCTCGGACTCCGTCCCGAGCGCCGCCGCCAAGCGGGCCGCGAACGTGCTCTTGCCCGAACCGGCATGACCGTCCACCGACACCAGTCGCACCGGCCCGCAGGAGGGGGCCAGGGCGTGCAGCCCGGTGGCCAGCCACTGGAGATCGTCCATCAGGCCAGCCTAGGACGTACCCGATCACCCACCCGACGCGGCCCCGAGCTCGGGTCGCCGGACCCGTCGCGGCCGGAAACGGTTCACATTGGTGGCGGGACGCGAGGGCGGAGTGCTGGAAATCCCGGCCCATGAGCGGCGATAGTGGCCCCGGCGTATCCCATGCACATGCCACGCACCTGACTTGGGGGCCCGATGGCCAGAGCGACCTCGCGCAGAACCCTCCTGAGTGCCGCCGTCGCGGTGGCGGCCGGGGCGGGGACCCTGTCCGCCGCCACGCCCGCGTTGCCGCAGCCGACGGGAGCCGCGGCCATGGATCGGGGGCGGGACCAGCAGGTGGACCTCCGACTCTGGACCTCCTTCCTCGACTGGCACCGAGGGACGGCGGCGGGGGTGCGGACCGTCCCCGGTCGACGGCCCGCGGTCGCCATCGCCCGACCGGTGGGGACCGTGGACCACACCGATCCGCACACCGGAAGGACCGAGACCTGGGAGTACGCCACCTGGGAATCGCCCGTACACCGCTGCCGGGTGCCCGCGACCGAACTGATCCCCTCCTGGAACGCGGACACCCCACCCGGCACCTGGCTCCAGGTCGAACTGCGCGCCGCCTACTCCGACTCCACCGAGTCCCCCTGGCTGGTGATGGGCCGCTGGGCGGCCGGTGACGAGGATGTGCGACGTGCCTCCGTCGACGGTCAGAAGGACGGCAGGGCATCGGTCTGGACGGACACCCTGGCCATCGACGACCCGGCGAGCGGGCTGTGGATCGAGGCGTACCGGCTGCGGCTGACCCTCTACCGTCGACCCGGCACCCGGGAGACGCCCACCGTACGGAGGCTGGGCGCGATGGCGTCTGCGGTCCCCGACCGGTTCACCGTGCCGGCCGCACCACCGCGGCACGCCCGTGAACTGGCGGTGCCGCGCTACTCCCAGAACACCCACCTCGGTCGGTACCCGCAGTACGACAACGGCGGTGAGGCATGGTGCAGCCCCACCTCATCGCAGATGGTCATCGAGTTCTGGGGACGCCGTCCCACCGCGCAACAACTGGCCTGGGTCCAGCCCGACCTCGACGACCCCCAGGTCTGCCACGCCGCCCGGTTCACCTTCGACCACCAGTACGAGGGGTGCGGCAACTGGGCGTTCAACGCCGCCTACGCGGCGACCTACCGTGAGATGAACGCCGTCGTCACCCGGCTCTCCTCCCTCACGGACCTGGAGCGCCTCATCCGGGTCGGCATCCCGGTCATCACCTCGCAGTCGTTCCTCGCGGGCGAACTCACCGGCGCGGGCTACGGCACCGCAGGCCATCTGATGGCGGTGATCGGCTTCACCCCGGACGGCGAAGTGATCGCCCATGACCCGGCCGCCCCCGACAACGAGGCCGTCCGCAGGGTCTACCGTCGCCGCGAGTTCGAGGACGTGTGGCTGCGGACCAAGCGGTACGACGCCAAGGGGAAGGTGACCTCCGGAACGGGCGGTGTGTGCTACCTCTACTGGCCCGACCGCATCAACGGGGCCCAGCGGCGGGTTCTGACCTCCCTCGGAGTGCGCTGACCGACCCGGGAGGCGCGCTCTCGGAGAACCGGCCCGTCCTGGTCCCCGGCACGCCGGACGACCGGGGGACGACTGCGCACGGTGCCGGTCGATGGCACTGCGCACTCATGGGCGGCGCCCATGAACGTGTCTTACGGCACAGCGGTCTGCCACCGGTCCGCGCTCCGGGGGCGGGCCGCCCTTGCGGTGTACGGAGTCGTCGGCCGCGGGCCGCCATCCGATCGAGAAGGCTTCCGGCGGGGTGATCTGCGTCTCTACCCATCGGGAGGAGCCGCTGGCACATTGGTCGGGTCACCGTGCCCGTCGTAGCCGACCCGCACCCCGCCGACAGAGCGAGACGCCCATGAACACCTACGCCAGCGAGACCCGCGCCCGTACCCGCACCGGTGGGCCCGATGACGGCTCCCGGGTGCTGGAACACATCGTCGGATGGACCCTGGTCGTCGTCCTGGCGATGCTCGTCACCCAGCTCGGACTGCTCTAGCCAGCGCCCTTCCTCCAGGGCGCTGCGGGGCCACGGGCCGTTCTCCCCGCCACTGGATCCTCCGTGCCAGAGGTCCCAGGGCGCGCCGTCAGTGCTTCTTCGGGCCGGTTCCGCCGGAGAGCTCGTCCTCGGTCGAGCGCGGCCGTGCGGTGTCCCCGGGGGCGATCAGCCCCGTCTCGTACGCCAGAATCACCAGTCGTGATCGCCGTGCTGGGCGCGCTCCTCCCGGCCGGTTGGGCGGCCCGAGTCCGTACGGCCGCGGCGCTGCGCACGGAGTGACCCCGGGCGGGAACCGCAGTCCTCCTCATACGGCCCCGGACGACCCCTCGAATACGCCACCCGTCCGGGGCCCTGCGTCCGGGGCCGCGCCTCAGAGGTCCAACTGGTACTCGAATGCGCGATGGGTCGGCGCATAGCCCAGCGCGTCGTTGATCCGACGCATCGGCGTGTTCGATTCGGCGGTGTCCGTCAGTAGCCCGCCCAGCCCCGGATGGTCCGCCCGCGCCTGGCGGATCGACTCCGCCTTCATCCACCGGCCGAGCCCCCGTCCCCGGTGCTCCGGTAGGACGCCCGTCCCGTAGTGCTGGGCATCGCCCCGGCCGTCCCCGGGAACCACGAGTTCGGTGAATCCGACGATCCTGTTGCTGACCTCGTCCACGACGGCGACGGTCCGCAGCAGATCGCCCCGTTCCCCAATCACCCCGGCCGCGGCCCGCACCCGGTCCGCGTCCCACGCCACCGTGCCGTAGTCGGTGCCGTCCATCGGCATGTCGTCCATGGCACTGCGCGAAGCGGCGAAGTCCTCGGCCAACTCGTCCGGCACGCTTCCCAGCCAGGACAGCAGCCGGTAGCCGGGGCGTGGTTCCTCCAACTGCTCGGCGAGCGCGTCGCAGTCCACGTGCGGCAGCGGCAGACGGGCGAAGGTCAGCGTGAGCACCCTGCGAAAGCCCCGGGCCGCCAGGAAGGCATCGCCTGGCGAACCGGCGTCGGCCTGCGCCACGACGCTCCTACGGTGTTCCTCCTTGGCCCGGGCCACGGCCGCCTCCAGCAGTTGGCTTCCGATTCCCAGCCGTCGATCGACGGGGTGGACGTTCATATCGAGCTCGGCCAGATGCTTTTGACCTGCGGAGGTGAACAGCCTGAGCGAGGCGGATCCGACGGGGAAACCGGAGGCGTCCAAGGCCAGGAAGACCAGTCGGCGGCTGGCGGCCGGCGGGCTGGGATCGATGAGTGGAGTGATGCGGAACGACAAGGCTTGTCTCCCGTGCGTGGGGGCGAATACGGCTCTCCATGCGCTCGTGATCCGCTGGGGGGAGCCCGGGAAGCCGCCGCGGGACGGTCTGCGATACTGCCGCGATCCTCTGTCAGTTCGGGGCAAGGACAGAAGTGAATATCGGTGGAGGCCGTCGCAGCACCGGGCGATCGCGGACCCGCCGTACCGAACTGCTGGCGATCGGGAGGACGTTGTTCGCCCGTACCTCCTACGACGCGTTGTCGATGGACGACATCGCGCGGAGTACCGGCGTCGCCAAGGGGCTCATCTACGACTACTTCGGCAGCAAGTGCGGCTACTACCTCGCGGTCATCGAGGACTCCGTCGCCGATCTGCTGACGCGGCTGCTGCGGGCCACCCCGGCCACGATCGAGCAGTCGGAACCGAGTCGTCCGCAACCCGAACCGGAGGCGTCCGACACCGGGCGTTCGGCGCTGCGATCCATGGGGATCGGTGCGGTGCAGCAGAGCGGGCCGCAGGCGGAGTGCGCATCCCGTGCCGCCAGGCACAGGGGGAGTGCGTGCCGGGCGTCGCAGACCAGGCGGGATGAGACAGACATGGCCCAGGGAGGTTCGCGCCGGCTCCCGGCGCGGGGGAGGTTCCGGGGCAGGTCCTTCCGTCCGGTGTCGACGGCGGGCGTCCGGCCGACACGGAGGTACGGCGGCGGGTGGGGGAGCGGTGTGGGTTCCCCATCGGCGCGCCACTCAGCACATCGCGCGGATCGGCCCACTCTGTGTGGCTAGGCCGCTCGGTTGACGAGGGGAATCACCTCGTGGACACGGCTGGCCCACGGTGTCCCGGACGGACTCGCAGCCGGTTGCCCCGTCTGCCGATCCGGATGGTCCCATCGGGCGCGGCTGGTCGCGTGGAACCGTCCGGACAGGACCTCCGGGGGACGCCATCTGCTCATCGAAGTGGTTGCGACCGTACATGGTTGCTCGGATGGTGCCCGGATGGACCGCATGGACCGCATCGACCGGATCGCTGGTCAATTCGGCGAAGAGATCGAGCGGAGTTGTTCGTTCCCGGGGGGTGGTTCGCTCCCATGGCCCAGCCCTGTGGGCTGCTGCCACGGCAACGGCGGCGAGCTGCTCTTTCCGCGGGGTTGTGGGGCCGGCTCCGGTGGGTGATGTTCGGGAGCGGGCGTACGGACAGAGGGGGGCGGACATCACGTCTCCTCGTGGGGGAGGGAGAGCCGGGTGGAAAGGGCCGTCGGCCGTCTGACGCATGAGCGGGAACGCGGTTGTACGCTGCCGCAAACGTTAGGAGGACTAGACCATTGGGTCAATGGTTTGGACCAATCACCCGGGGCTGCCATCGCAGCGGAGCCACGGCTCCTCCCGCGGAGGAGTGGAGAGGACGCCGCAAGGTGCTCACCGGCCTACGAACGCCCTGCTGACCGGGGACCGGCCATGCGCCCGCCCCGAACCGAGCCCCTGGCCGAGCTGCGCCGAACCGAGCCCCCAATCCGCGTGCCCGATCCGCGTGCCCGATCCGAACCGCGAACCCGACCCGAACCGCGTGCTCGATCCGAACCCCCTTGGGCCCCGCCTGCCAGCCGCGTGTCAGCTCGCCCAACGCCACCGCTATGTTGAACAGTTGGGGCCGAGGGCGACAGCCGTGCCCCGTACGCCCCACCGATTCCGCCGCCGGACCCCGTCGATGTTCGCCAGTCCCGCCCCACCTCTCTGACCAGACTCCACGGGTTCAGCCCCGGCCGCCGGGCTGTCCTCGGGCCAACTCGTGATTCACCGTGTCCCCGGAGAACCCATGAAGCTTCGCATCACCGTCCACCAAGCGCGCCTCGGGTCGCAGGAGTTCATCGTCATCCGGCCCGCCCGACGACTGCTCCGTGCCGTACTCATCGATCACGATCGACATCTGGGCGCCTATCTGGACGAGGAAGCCGCGGAGCACATCGGAGGGTTGTGGACCCTCGCGGCGACCTCACCCCGGTCCCTGATCCACCTTCCGCTCCGCGGCAACCCCAACCCGACCCGGGAACTGGACGGACCCGGCACACGTCAGTTGGACCTCGTCCTGCATCACCGCTCGCTTCCGTTCGCCCCCTCGCACTGGCAGGAGGTGCGCGGACGGCTCGACCCCGGACGGGTCCAGACGGTCACCCTCGCGTCGTCGGGCGCCGCTACCTCACTCGCGATGGGCCGCAGGGCCCGGCGCTCGCGGGAGAGCGTCGACCACTTCCACCAACACCTCCACGCCGAGACGCTCCTGATGAGCGGAAACGCCAAGACCTTCAGGGAGAGCGCCCATCACTTCCTGGACGTGGCGCACCGAGGTCCCGAGCATGCGGCTGATCGGGCTGATCGGGCTGATCGGACTGATCGGCGCGACTTCCGTACGGCGCTCCGCCCCGAAGGTGCCGCGCCAGGCCGTGCGCGCGAGATGCGCTTGGAGTACTGCGACGCATGGGAGCCGTCGGGCGACCGCCAGGCCCCCTGCCGATCCTGAGACGGCCCCGCTGGCCGACCGGGCCCGCTCGACCCACCGGCGAGTGGCCACGCACCGTCGGTCCGCACCCGAGCGCTTCTCGGAGCCAGCGGGCATTCGGACGGGCCGGACGAACTGCTCGTCTCAACGCATCAGCAGATGACCCCGGCGAAACCGTTCGTCCTGGTGCGGCCCGCGCAGCATGCGGCCGACCTCGACGAATCCCGCGGCGCCCGCCAACTCCGCGAGGTCGTCGATCGGCCATCGATAGGCGGCCGTGACCTTGTGGTCGAACTCCGTCACCGGCTCGCCATCCGACTCGAAGAACCCGAGCAGGAGATGGCCGTCGGGTGCGAGGACCCGACGGAACTCCGCGAAGATCGAAGGCACGATCCGCGGCGGGGTGTGGATGATCGAGTACCACGACACAATGGCGCCCAGTTCTCCGTCGGGCAGGTCCAGGGCGTGCATCGAGCCGATCTCGAACCGCAGATCCGGGTACGCCTTCCGGGCGAGATCGATCATCACCGGCGACAGGTCGATGCCGAAGGCGTCCAGACCCAGATCCCGCAGGTGCGCCGTCATCCATCCGGGCCCGCACCCCAACTCGGCGACGGGCCTGGTCGCTCCCTCCCTCGCTAGTTCGGCGAATGCGGCGAGCACCGCGCGATCGAGCGGAAAATCATCCAGCGCGTTACGGACGAATCGGCGTACACCACGGCGATCGCATCGTAGGCATCCGCCGTTGTGCTGAGGTGCGAGGAGAGTTCGGACACGAGCGAGGACAGTAGCGGCACGCTGGGACAGTGACGAGGAGTGCCCAACGGCGAGCATCGCCAATCTGTCCGAAAAACCGCTGGGCAATGTGCCTAGACCGGGTCCGTGGGCGTGGTGTCCCCTGTGGTGCGCAACCACGCCCGCAGCGCGGCGTAGTCCGCTTCGACCAGCCCTCGGTGCGCCTCGACCCGATGGAGTAGGGCCGGCCCCCTGTGGTGGGCTGCAACCCAGGTCCGATCCCCTTCGGTGATCTCGTCGTCGACCCAGATGAACGCCCGCCCGGCCGCGTACTCGACGATGGCCGGGGCCTTGCCGTGCCGGTCGCCCCAGGTGTCCGTTTCCCGAGCCGACGAGTGCGGGTGCCCGTGGACCACGGGCAGGGCGGGCAGACCGATCCACGGGGCCACGCACTCATTGGCCTCCTCCATCCAACTGGTGGCCCACACCAACTCGCAGGGGAGGGCGGCCAATCGGGGCCCGTGGGCCGGGTCGATCCGCGCCAGCAGGGGGTTCGAGTGGGTGGCACGCATCGAGGCCGACCCGTAGAGCGGGTAGCCGTCCGGACGCTGCTGCCGGGTCCCACCGAAGGGGATGAGCGGTCCGTCGACATCGAGGAACAGCAGGGGTGTCCGGGCCGAGGAGATCATGCCCCACCGTATCGGCGCCCCAGGGCCCTTTCGCGTCAGCCTCCTGCGTCACACGCGTCGCGCGGCTTCCCATGGGGAGTCTGTTGCCTCCCGACCGGGTCGACGGTAAGCGCTCCATCGCACCCGTGACGGAAGGGCGCTGATCGGGCATACTCAACCCGCCACGGCCGTCAGCAGGGCTTTTCCGTGATCCGGAGGGGTACTAACGGCCTTGGAGAGCAAGATCGGCGAGGCGCGCTTCACCCTTCGCGCGCCGCCGCAGCGCCCGTAGAGGGAGGAGAGCGCCGTAATGTCCGACCGCGCCCCGCAGCCGGTGGAACGTCAGTTGCCCACCGAGGAGTCCAGGGACCTCATCACCCTGGTGCGAGACATCGTCCAGCGGGAGATCGCCCCCCGTGCAGCCGATGAGGAAGAGGCGGGGCACTTCCCCCGCGAACTCTTCACCCTCCTGTCGTCGTCAGGTCTGCTCGGCCTGCCGTACGAAGGTGAGTACGGTGGCGGGGACCAGCCCTACGAGGTCTATCTCCAGGTCCTCGAAGAGCTCGCCGCTGCGAGGCTGACCGTGGGCCTCGGGGTCAGCGTCCACTCCCTGGCCTGCCATGCCCTGGCGGGCTACGGCACCAAGGAGGAGCGGACCGCCCACCTCCCGGCGATGCTCGGCGGAGGTCTCCTCGGCGCCTACAGCCTCTCCGAACCCTCTTCCGGGTCGGATGCGGCGTCGCTGCGCACGAAGGCGGTGCGCGACGGCGACGACTGGGTGATCACGGGTACGAAGTCCTGGATCACCCATGGCGGGATCGCCGACTTCTACACGGTCCTGGCCCGCACCGGTGCGGAGGGCCCCCGGGGCATCACCGCGTTCCTGGTACCCGGTGACGCCGAGGGGCTCAGCGCAGCGGCCCCCGAGAAGAAGATGGGCATGAAGGGCTCGCCCACGGCCCAGGTCCACTTCGACGGAGTCAGGGTGCCCGACACCCGCCGGATCGGCGCCGAGGGCCAGGGTTTCGCGATCGCCCTGTCCGCGCTCGACGCGGGGCGGCTCGGCATCGCGGCCTGCGCGATCGGCGTTGCCCAGGCGGCGCTGGACCAGGCGGTCGACTACGCCTCCGGCCGCCACCAGTTCGGCCGCCCGATCACCGACTTCCAGGGGATGCGCTTCCTCCTCGCCGACATGGCCACCCGGATAGAGGCGGGCCGTGCGCTCTACCTCGCCGCCGCCCGACTGCACGATCAGCAGCGGCCCTTCTCCCGCCAGGCGGCCATGGCCAAGCTGTTCTGCACGGACGCGGCGATGAGCGTCACCACGGACGCCGTACAGGTGCTCGGAGGCTACGGCTACACACTGGACTTCCCGGTGGAGCGCTACATGCGCGAGGCGAAGGTGCTCCAGATCGTGGAGGGCACCAACCAGATCCAGCGCATGGTGATCGCCCGTCATCTGATCGGCCCTGAGTCCCGCTGATCGTCCCGCACTACCCTCGGCCCCGGCAGATCCTGTCGGGGCCGAGGCGTGCCCGTTCAGTGGCACGGTCTCCGGCGATCCGGGAGCGCGTCGGCACAGGGCCGAGTGAGCACGGCCCGGCACTCATCCGGGTGTACGGGGCATGGGGTGCGCAGACGCGGGCAGGCTCGACGGGGCGAGGCGTTCACGCCGAGTGGCAGGGCCACGGCCCGCGGGTGGAGAGAGGTGAGTCGGGGTGGAGCCGGTGTTCGTTCGCGACCGGGCCCGAGAGCCCGTGTCGACGGATCCTGCACCACGCCAGTCGGCTGCCATGGTGAAGGCACGTGTGGGGCAAGGGAACTACGGAGAAGCGAGCGGCGGGGGCTCTAGGCCGCGCGGCGGCTGCGCATCGGGGGCACCCGAACCGGTCGGGTTTCCGGGCCGCCGACGTGGGAGAAGGGCTGCATCCGCCAGTCGAGTCCCTGGGGCAGGGTCAGCAGGAGTCCCATCTCCTGCTCCTGGGCCACGAGGTTCTCATCGGCGGGCCGCGCCTGCGCTGCCGTTCGACCGGTGCCGCTGCACACGGTCAGTCCGAACGGATTCCACGGGGTCGGGCACAGCGCGTGCTCCGGCAGCAGGTCCTCGCCCGCCAGCAGGGCGATCGGTTGGACGCAGTCCGGGCAGATCACGCGGTACATCTCGAAGGTGTCATAGGCATCGAGCTCATCCGCCTCACCGGGTTCAGCCACATCGAGGGGCTCCGGTTGATGACGGTTGATGTTCCTGACGTTCTGCATGGGATCTCCCCCTCGGGTGGGCCAATCAGGCACATGTGGCCTCGACCACAGCAAGCACTTCCCATCCGCGCGGGCGCATAACCATCCGGTCACGGGCAAGGGCGCGCCAATCGTGTGGCGTTCGTCACATGGTGGCCATCAGTGCCCTCCGGCATCGCATATGACTGTGCCGTAGCCGACCTGGGGAATTAGGTTGATCCGCATGGAGGAGCTGGATCGTCAGATCGTTGAATTGCTCGTCAAAGACGGGCGCATGAGCTACACAGACCTGGGCAAGGCCACTGGCCTGTCCACTTCCGCGGTGCATCAAAGAGTCCGCCGATTGGAGCAGCGTGGAGTCATCCGGGGCTATGTCGCGGTCGTCGATTCCGAGGCGGTCGGGCTGCCGCTGACCGCGTTCATCTCCGTCAAGCCCTTCGACCCGAGCGCCCCCGACGACATCTCCGAACGCCTGGCCGACGTGCCGGAGATCGAGGCGTGCCACAGCGTCGCCGGGGACGAGAACTACATCCTCAAGGTGCGGGTCTCCACGCCCCTAGAACTGGAGAACCTCCTCACCCGCATCCGTTCCCTCGCCGGCGTCTCCACGCGCACCACGGTCGTCCTCTCGACTCCCTACGAGGCCCGCCCACCGCGTATCTAGGCCAGTGCCTAGGCTGGCCCCATGAGCGAGAGCACCACCGTCCCCGGCGCACAGCGCACCACCCTGCTGCGCGGCGGGGAAGTCCACAGCCCGGCCGACCCCTTCGCCACCGCGATGGTCATCGAGCGGGGCCATGTCGCATGGGTGGGCTCCGAAGGGGCCGCCGATGCCTTCGCCGGCGGCGTCGACGAGGTCGTCGACCTCGAAGGCGCCTTGGTCACCCCGGCGTTCACTGACGCACACGTGCACACCACCGCCACGGGGCTCGCCCTCACCGGGCTCGATCTGTCCGACGCCAGCACCCTGGCCGACGCCCTGCGGCTGGTACGGGACCACAGCACCGCACACCCCGCGGACAAGGTCCTTCTCGGCCATGGTTGGGACGCCGCCCGCTGGCCCGAGCGGCGTCACCCCAGCCGCGCCGAACTCGACGCCGCGACCGGCGGTCGGCCCCTGTACCTGACCCGCATCGACGTGCACTCCGCCGTCGTCACCACCGCCCTGCTCGACCTCGTTCCCGAGGTCACCGGGCTGACCGGCTACCGTCCCGACGAACCGCTCACTGCGGCGGCCCACCACGCCGTACGAGCCGCCGCCCACGAGGCCGTCAGCCCTGCGCAGCGGGCGGCTGCCCAGCGGGCCGCGCTGGACCGCGCGGCCTCCCTCGGCATCGGCACCCTCCATGAGTGCGCCGGGCCCGACATCTCCGACGAGGAGGACTTCACCGCCCTGCTGGCCCTGGCCGCGGAAGGCGCGGGGCCTCGGGTGGTCGGATACTGGGCCGAGCGCATCGCGGATGCGAAGGGTGCTCAGCGGATCAAGGAACTCGGCGCCGTCGGCGCCGCGGGAGACCTGTTCGTCGACGGTTCCCTCGGTTCCCATACCGCCTGCCTCCATGCCCCCTACGCCGACGCCGACGCCCACACCGGGTCGGCGCACCTGGATGTGGCCGCCGTCGCGGCACACGTCGCCGCCTGCACCGAGGCCGGCCTCCAGGCCGGGTTCCACGCCATCGGCGACGCCGCGCTCACCACGGTCACGGAGGGTGTGCGCGCCGCGGCCGAACTGGTCGGTCCGCACCGGGTCCGGGCCGCTCGGCACCGCATCGAACACGCGGAGATGCTCACGCCCGAAACCATCGCGGCCTTCGCCGAGTTCGGTCTCACCGCCTCCGTCCAGCCCGCCTTCGATGCCGCCTGGGGCGGCGAGGATGGCATGTATGCGGAGCGGCTCGGCGTCGAACGGGCCCGTACGCTCAACCCGTTCGCCGCGCTGCTCAGAGCCGGAGTGCCCCTGGCGCTGGGCTCCGACAGTCCCGTCACCCCGCTCGATCCGTGGGGCACCGTCCGGGCCGCGGCCTTTCACCGCACCCCCGAGCACCGGATCTCGGTGCGGGCCGCCTTCACCGCTCACACCCGCGGCGGCTGGCGGGCCGCCGGCCGGGACGACGCCGGTGTCCTGGTGCCCGGAGCACCGGCCGACTACGCCGTGTGGCGCACCGAGGAACTGGTGGTCCAGGCCCCCGACGACCGGGTGGCGCGCTGGTCCACCGACCCGCGCTCCGGCACCCCCGGTCTGCCCGATCTCACCCCCGGCCGTGAACTGCCGCGCTGCCTGCGCACGGTGGTCTCCGGGCGGACCGTGTTTGACCGGCCGAACGAGTGACGTACGGACATTTCGTACGGCGCGCTACTGTCTGTGACGTTCGGCCACGACCTGCGGATCTTCGGTATTGATCCGGCCGAAATGGGCAAACCGCGCAGATCGCATGACTGTTGACATGGAGCGCCCACGGGCGGGTAGGTTCGGCCGAGTCCACCACAGGACGTCCGGCCGGTGGGATCTCCACGCAGTCGCTGAACGCCGCTGGGCCAGGGGGCAGTGCGCCGCACCGGGGCACTGCCACTGGGAGCCAGGTCCAGCACCCGCGCCTCGGGGGCGAGGGAAGGTTTCAGCCGGCCGGCTGGTGCGACCCGGATGGGGTCCGGCGTTCAGTAGACAACGGCTCTCGGTCGACCCGCAGCCAGCGGGTCCCAGGCCGGCCCGAAGGACGCCGGGCCCCGATCCGCACCATTCGCGATACCGTCCCTGGGACCACCGGTGACACCTGCCGCCACCGGGCCGACCCGCACCACGCACCAGCACGGACCTCGGGCACGACACCCCAGGTCCGTGCTGTCGTGAGCCGGCGCGGCCCGCTCGCTATGGTGGGGTTCTGTGCACGGACATTAAAAGGGGCAGTAGTGAACGACGGCGCTAGGGACAGCGAAGCCCAGGGGAAGCGGTACGGGCCGCTCGGCAGATCCTTGGTGATCATTCCGACCTACAACGAGGCCGAGAACATCAAGAAGATCGTCTCCCGGGTGCGCGCCGCAGTACCCGATGCGGACGTCCTCGTCGCCGATGACAACAGCCCCGACGGCACCGGCAAGATCGCCGATGAGGTCGCTGCCGAAGAACCCCAGGTGCAGGTGCTGCACCGCAAGGGGAAGGAAGGGCTCGGCGCCGCCTACCTCGCAGGCTTCGCCTGGGGCATGGAGAACGGCTACGGCGTGCTCATCGAGATGGACGCCGACGGCTCCCACCAGCCCGAGGAGCTCCCCCGGTTGCTGACCGCGCTCAAGGGCGCCGACCTGGTCCTCGGATCACGCTGGGTGCCCGGCGGCCGGGTGGTCAACTGGCCCAAGTACCGCGAGTTCATCTCCCGTGGCGGCAGCACCTACTCCCGACTGCTCCTCGGACTCTCGATCCGCGATGTCACAGGCGGTTTCCGCGCCTTCCGCACGGAGACGCTGAAGGGCCTCGGACTCGACGAGGTCGCCTCCCAGGGCTACTGCTTCCAGGTCGACCTCGCCCGCAGGGCCGTGGCCGCCGGCTATCACGTGGTGGAGGTCCCCATCACCTTCGTCGAGCGGGAGCTCGGCGACTCCAAGATGAACCGGAACATCGCCGTGGAAGCCCTCTGGCGCGTCGCGGGCTGGGGCCTCAACGACCGGGCGAACCGGCTGCGCGGTCGTAAGACGCTCTGACGGTCCGGAGCCGTCTCCGCCGCCCGGTGCCGATGCGATCCGGAACCCCTTCCGGCCCGTGGTGGTGATCCTCTTGATCACCCCCTTACGCCGCTTCGGCGGACGTCCAGGCACACTGGTGACATGACGATCGGCGCCACGCCCCCGACAGCCCCCAAGCGCTCCCGCGCCCGCAGTTTCATTCCGCTCGCCCTGGTCGCCTGGCTGGTGCTGGAAATCTGGCTGCTGACCCTCGTCGCCGCCGCGGCGGGCGGTCTGACCGTACTGGCCCTGCTCATCGCGGGCGGCATCCTGGGGGCCGCCGTCATCAAGCGAGCGGGTCGCCGGGCGTTCCGCAATCTCTCCGAGACCATCCAGCGCCAACAGGGCGGGCCGGCGCAGCCGGGCACCCCGAGCGATCCCGGTGCCAAGAGCGACGGCAACGGGTTCCTGATGCTCGGCGGGTTGCTGATCATGCTGCCCGGACTGATCTCCGACGTGCTCGGGCTGGTGCTGCTCGTTCCGCCCGTCCGCTCGGTCCTCCGCCGCTCGGTCGAGAGGTCGCTGGAGCGACGCGTGCGGGCCGCATCGCCGGGCACTATCGGCGATGCCTACCAGCAGGCCAGGATCCACCGGCCCGACGGCAAGGTCGTTCCCGGCGAGGTCATCCGCGAGGACGCGGGCCGCCAGCAGGGGACCAACTCCGAACGCCCGGGACCCGGCGATACGGGCAAGTCCGGCCCCCGGCCGCCGCTGACCTCATGAACGCTCCTCGCTGACGCTGAGGCGTGGAGTTCCCCCTCAACGCGCTGGCCGGTGTCGAGTGACCAGAGCGGCCCGGGCTCGCCTCTGTCCGTTCTGTGTCCGTCCTGTTCGTACGGACCAGTTCTCTCCGTACGGACCAGTTCTCTCCGTACGAGCCAGCCCGATCTGCGTATCCGCGTACGGACAGGGCAGCGGGACTCGCTCCGTAGGGGGCGTGTTGCCGCCCGGGCCCTGAGGCGGCTCGAAATGGTCGGTCCCGGACGACGGTCACCGTGTGTTGGGGTAGTGAGCCGGCCTGGCGCTGCATCTGTCCGGACACCTGCCCGGAACCCGTGGAAACGCGGGCGCACGGCAACGCACAGAGCCGCGGGCTGTGCTCCACTCCTGTCTCTTATACACATCTCAC
>NZ_JBHYZO010000013.1:0-63931 GCF_042753785.1 Streptomyces sp. NPDC059256
CGTCACGGCCCAACTGGTAGAGCTCGTTGAAGCCCTGGACCGGTTCCGGTTCACAGGCCGGGAGGCGGACCGAGTAGTCCAGCCTCTCCCCGCCGGCGGATTCCAGAAACGAGCGGGACGCGGATGGCAGGGGCAGCCCGAGCTCACGTTCCAGCGCGGCGCACTCACCTGGGTCGAACGGCCTGAACGGACCGCCCACCAGGCGACCCCTGTACCAACGCGCGAGCTCCTCGGACACGAACGGTTTGTCGCACCTGTCGGCGTGCACGCGAATGTACTCAAGCGCGTCTACCACCGTGCTGGGTTACGTGCGGACCTGCCACCGCCGGTCTGCCTCAGCACGAGCTAGTTCGGTGTCGTACTGGCCCTCGTCAAAGTGAAACTCGGGCGGTCGGGCTGCCGGGGCGTAAGGGACCTGCCAGTCCGACCACTGCACAATGTCCCCGAACCGCTGCACGACCACGGACAGGAATCCGCAGCACCCGCCAGTGCACTCGGGCTCCCCCAGCTCCACGCGCCGCGCTTCGCTGGTCGCCTGCAGGGGACTGGGGCGGCCGGAGGGTAGCGCATCAGCTGCGAACGGCCCGCGGCCCCCTTCTCCGACTGCGCCTGCGACCACGTCCTCGCCGTTGACCCAGAACCGCAGCTGAGCAGCGAACCGGGGCCCTGGCGGCAGGACTCTGATCTCCAACCGATCGAACATCGGGCCACCCTACGGGACCTGCCGACGCGACACGCGTCCCAACCGACTCCACTGGGCCGAGCACGTTCAGGTGTACCCGGCTGAGTGCTTCGCCGAGTACGCGGACAGCACCCGCTACGACGCTCCGAGGGCTATTCACCCCTCATCAACAGCCGTCCTTACCAACAGGCGGTTATGGCGGGTCGGGCTGGTCAGCGCTGGTGGGTGGCTGTCTCGCAGGGGCTGCGGCTGGTGACAACTACAGGTTCTCAGGAAGGTGAGCACGCTGTCGGTGGGCCGGTAGCGTTTGGTCCTACCTTCCAAGCGTGGGTCTGATCTGGTCCTTCGTATGATCAGCGGACCCAGGGTTCCGGGTATGGCTGTGAGCTTGTCGCCGTTGGATGGCTCAAAGAACTTGGCCGCCCGGAACCCCGCGACGACTCGACCGCTAATTGGGATACGCGACTCGATCGCCGAGTAGGACAACGTCGGCGAGGTCGTCTGCGGGATCGATATGTGACGACGAGCTGGCGGAGGTGACCGTGCCCCAGATCTGGGCCGGAGTGGGCATCGGCAAGGAACACCACCACTGCGTGGTGGTCGACGAGCGAGGCGAACGTCTTCTCTCACGCCGAGTCTTGAATGACGAGCCGGTCCTGCTGGAACTCATCGCGGACGTACTCGCGATCTCTGAGGACGCACGTGGGCGGTGGACATCAATCACGGCGGCGCGGCCCTGCTCAACGGCCTCCTGCTCAGCCACGAGCAGCCGATGGTCTACATCACCGGCGTGGCCGTGCACCAAGCGTCGGCTGCCTACCGTGGCCAGGGCAAGACGGACGAGAAGGACGCGTTCGTCATCGCCGACCAGGCGCGCATGCGCCAAGACCTTGGTCACCTGCGGCCCGGCGACGAGATAGCCGTCGACCTGCGCATCCTGACCGCCCACCGCCTCGACTTGGTCAACGACCGGACACGTCAGACCAACAGGCCGCGCGCTCAACTACTGCAATTCTTACCGGCGTTGGAGAGGTCACTGAACCTGAGCAAGAAAGGTCCGGTCATGCTGCTGACCGAGTACCAGACGCCGGCCGCGATCCGCCGCAGCGGAAGCACACGAATCGGAACCTGGCTGAAGAACCGCAAAGTGAAGAACGCCCCCGCGCTCGCCGCAGCAGCTGTCGCCGCGGCCAGGTCCCAGCACACCGCCCTGCCAGGAGAGACCCCTGCGACGGCCATGGTTGCCCGCATCGCCAAGGGCGTGCAGGCCCTCGACGTCGAGATCGCCGAACTCGAAGCGCTCATCGATGCCCGGTTCAACGAACATCGACACGCTACGGTGATCCGCAGCCTGCCCGGCATGGGAAACCTCCTCGGTGCCGAGTTCATCGCTGCCACCGGCGGAGACCTGGACGCCTTCGGCACCGCCGACCGCCTGGCGTCCTTCGCCGGCCTCTCACCAGTGCCACGGGACTCCGGCCGCGTCAGTGGCAACACGCGCCGCCCACACCGCTACCACCGCGGCCTGCTCCGGGCCTTCTACCTCTCCGTGATGGCCAGCCTGAGAACCTGCACCGCCTTCCAGGCCTACTACGGGCGCAAACGGAACGAGGGCAAGGGACACAAGCAGGCCCTGCTCGCTCTGGCCCGTCGACGAGCCAACGTCTTGTGGGCCATGATCCGCGACGGAGCGTGCTACGGAGTCCTACCAACCGTCACAGCTGCCACTTGACATCGTCATTGGGAAGTCGTTTAACCTCGGCGTTCGATGAGGCGGGCGAATGCCTCTGTGGGCCAGCAGAGCCACTCGAGAAGAGGGTGAGCGACCACGAAGTAGTGGGCGCTGACCTGGCCGCGCGGCTTGTCGAGGATCTGCGGGGCTTCATCACGGTAGATATAGCGGAGGTAACGGCGGCGGATCGGCGCTCCGGCTACCAGCAACGCTGGTGAGGCGACGAGGATGGCCAGCGATATGAGGGCCTTCACGCCCTTGAGCCTGGCTCTCTCGGCTCTCGTTTCATATCGCATGTGCTCAGTGTGCTGATCCTCGTCGTCGTCTGTCAGCACCCTCGTCGACACTGTGATCACCGCCCTCACGCTCATCAACCAGTGGCAGGAGGCAACGCGATGAACCGACCTCCCTTGCGGTGGGCACGACGACTGGGTCGGCACCTACCAGGGCGCTCACAACGAAGAGCGCGTCGTCGTCACCACCACCCGAGACGACACAGAGCCGCTCCCCTACGGCCCGGAATGCACCTACGGCTTCCCCCAATGCCGGGACCCTGTCACCTGGCACCTCACCCACCCCACCCTCCGGGACTGCTGGAACCAGAGGCCCGGCCGCTGCGCCGTCCCGTCTGAGCTGTCCAGGAAGGCCCGTGTTCCCTTCAGGGGGTACGGGCCTTCCTGCGTTTCAGGGCACTCAGAAGTCGCGGCGGCGCCAGAAGTTCACTGGCTGAGCTTGTCTTTTATGGTCCAAGTCGGTTTCGTTCGGTGATGCTCTCTGGTCGTTTCGCTGTTTTGCCCACGTCGTAGCGGGTGGCGGGCTGTCTGTTCTTCGAGCCGGGTGGTCGTCCGGGTCCGGTCGTGAGGGTTTCGGCGCACGGGCGGGACAGGCGAGGTTCGGGCGGAGGTTCCTGAACCCCCGGCGGACGCGGGCCGGGGTGAGCCGGCCGGGTTCGGCGGGCTCCCAGGGACGGCGGAGGTCGGCGGCGGCTGGGCGGAGGAGGCGGAGCTGGGTGTGAGCGGCGATCACGATCCACGTCCAGCGGTCGCCGGCCTCGGGGGTGCGAAGCTTCGACCGGGTCCACCCCAGGGTCTGTTTCATCAGCCGGAAGGTGTGCTCCAGGTCGAACCTTCGCAGGAACGCTTGCCATCGGACATCGACGTCCTCGCCGGTCAGGCTGGTGGCGAATGACCACAGCCAGACCGGGAGCGGGTCTCCGCCGCCGGGCAGGCGGTCGACCTGGAGGCGGATAAGGGTGCCCTCGATGACCGGCAGAGGGCCGGTGTGGTCGATCCAGGCGGAGCGCGTGGTCAGCCTCGGGTGGATGCGGTCCCAGGCAGATGCCTGGGCGGTGCCGTACCGGTCGGTGACCTGCACGGTCGCCGCGTCGGGTTCGCCCCAGGTCCCGGGTTTGGTGAAGTGGAACTCCTTGCCGTGCTTGGGCGGGTGACCGGCGCGGGAGTGGGCCCGGTAGAACTCCTCGCGGGAGGGCGCCGGGCGGCGCATGACCCGGTCCGCGCGCATGCGACCGAGGACCTCGACCGGCGGACCGTGCAGGAGGTGAGCCATGCGCGGTGCGTCGTATCCCGCGTCGAACACGATGAGAATGTTCCGGTCGCCCCTGTGCCAGCGGCCCGTCTCGATCAGATCGACGACGGCCCGGCGGACTTGGGCGGCGGTGACCTCGGTGACGTCGTCGGCCGGCCCGAGCCGGACGGCGTCCGGAAGCTGGCACCAGGACGTCCGGCCCGATTCGAGGGCGGCGACGAAGGAGCAGGGCCAGCCAGGTATGAGCTGATCCGAGGACCGTCCGCTCCGGCCGTAGACATGGCAGAACAGATGCTCCGGGCTGGTCGGGGCGTCAGGGCGGAGCCAGTGGCTGACGTCTACCGCGAGGACCAGGCGCCCGTCGGCGGCCCGGGGCATGGGCAGGCCGGCCAGGACCTGCCGCAGGCGGAGCACGTCGACGGTCCCGTTGTTCGGCGCGTCGTAGAGGGCGCCGTGCCCGCGCCGGTGCTCGGCCACCAGCGTCAGGTCCACCGGCGTCCTCACCGTGCCGTCCACACACAGCAACGCGTCGGTGAGCTCGAACAGCTCGTCCCCGCGCGGTCAGGCAGTCGAACAGGTCGTCCCGGAAGCGTGACGCCTTCGCGAACATCTTCCCCGGAACCGGTATCAGACAGCAGACTCACCTTCACGGCCTTCGTCTTGATCGGTGCACCTTGGTCGGAGCACATGATCAGACGAAGGCCGCCCCCACGTCCGGCGAACACCCAGGTGAGCTGATCAGTTCGAGGCTCAATCCGACCTCAGGCCCGAAAGAATGCCGGCGGCCAGTGGAAAATCCCCGCGTACGGCCAGCGTGATTCCCCACTGGATTGCCACGCTCAGTAGTCGCAACCCTGGGCGGTCTTCGACGACTCGCGCGAGTCCGCCGTGCGGTCATCGCAGTGAAACCCCCTCGCCATCGGCGCCTGTTCAAGGGAACACTGCGGCCATGGAGTTCCTCTGCTACCACCGCGACCGCACTGGCTCACTGTCGCTGCGCTACGAACTGAACGATGCGCACTTGTCCTACATGGACGGATTCGCGAAGCAGATGATCGCCCGAGGGCCGACCTTCGCTGACGACGGCGAGACCCTCACCGGCAGCGTGCACATCCTCGACCTGCCCGATCCCGCTGCCGCCCGCGCGTTCGCCTTCGACGAGCCGAACTACCAGGCCGGCGCCTACCGGGACGTACTCGTGCGACGGTGGCACAACGCCCTGGGGCGCACCATGTGGGACTTCCCCGGCGGCCGGACCGGAGGCAACCGATACCTGGTGCTCGGCCTCGGCACAGGAGAGGCCGCAGACCTCGCGCTGCCGCCCGAGCCGAAGGAGCTGATTGCCTACGGACCGCTGCTGTCCGACGACGGGACTCTCTGGCTGGGCACGGCGGCGTTGCTCCGGGCCCCGGACCCGGCCACCGCACGCGCCATCCTCACACACGACCGGTACGCCGACATCGAGGTGCACAACTGGGAGTCCGGCGGGCGGCCGTCATGAACGAGGCGCCCACCGGTGCCATCGCGGGCGCATCACGCTCTGTAGAGGAAGTGGCCGCCAACGGGGAATTGAAGTGGCCACAACCGGGAGCTGAAGTGGCCACGGGCGGGGAGAACCAACTGGCCGCTATCAAAAGAACAAGCCGAGAGCCCGAAGGTGGCCTCAGTCTTCCGTTAGTGCACCGGCGGACAAAGGTTGGGAACACCCAGGTCTTGGCCGTACACCGAGCCCCGTAGGAGCTACTCATCCTCACCGCTCCCCGTGCCTTCGGCAGGGCGGTCAGCGTGTGGCGTTCCTCGCGGCGGCCGTTACCGACGATCCGCCACACGGCCTTATCCGTCCCGTCCTTCGTCAACAGGGGCAGGGTGGTAGTCGCCACTATGGTCCGGTAGCCCACTCCCCCGACATGACGGGCGCGGTCATGGTAGGCGGCCTCCCGTGTTTCCGGGGCCGCGCGATTCGGCGCGGGGGCAAAAACGAACAGCAACATGGGGAAGGGCCACTCCAGCAGCGGTCCGGCGTAGGTCTCCTGCCAGTGGGGGCGCGGCGGTGCGCTCATGGGCGCCGCCTCCGTTGATTGGTGCGTCGGTGTCGTCCGACGTTACGGACGCCGGGATCAGCGCTCAAGACATTGGAAGTGTTCGCGGAGGTGCACCAAGCGGGGGCCAGAGAGGATGACCGCAGGACTTATCAGGGGCCGGATCCGGCGCGGGCGGTCAGCAGGTCATGCAGGATGCTGTTGGGCGTGCGCGCCATGCACAGCAGTTCCCGCACCGCTTCGGGCTTGTCGCAGCGGATGCCGATCTGGGTCCTGAGCTTCAGGATCCACTGGTCGATCTCCAGAGACTCGCTTGGGTCGAAGCGGACGGTGAACGGGACCGCGCCCTCGGCCTTCGGAGCTGGGGCCGCGGAGCCGTGTCGTAGGTGGTGATACCCATCCAACGAGCGACCGCGCGACAAGGCTTGGTCCAACCGACTTCTCGCTCTCCCGAGCGCACCCGAGACCAAGCCGGCTTCTCGTCCGGGTCTGTGTTCTGTGGTCTCCGCTCCGCCGACGGGTCTCCGGTGCAGGACAGTAGCGTGGGGTCATGACCAATGCGTTCTCCCTTTCGGCACCGGACTGGTGGCATCGGGGCCCGAGATGGCTTTCCCGTACGGGGCGTGACACGTTGATGTGGTCGCTCTATCTGCTCACCGCGCCGGTGATCGCTACGGTCGGGCTGTTGCCCGTACTCGGCGGCGTGTTGCTCGCGACGGTCGGTCGGCTGCTGCCTGGCAGTTCGCCGGTCGTGGCCAGGGCCCTGACGCCGGCACGGTGGTTCGCCGACATGGAGCGGTGGCGCATCGCCCGGTTGTACGCCGCGATCGACGCAACCGGGCGCGTTGACCTGCGGCCAGGGCCGAAGGAGAGGCCAGACGCGTCCGGCCCCGGGCCGTGGCTGGAGGCGGCGCACGCGGTTCTGATGGTGCCCTTCGCTCTGGTCACGTCGGCGGTAACAGCGCTGTGGTGGTTCGTCGGCATCGGCAGCGCCACATGCTCCTTGCGCTACCAGTACACACCGGCCGAGCCGCTGCGACCGCTTTCCCTGAATCTGGGCGACGCCCAGTCACACATCACGGTGAGCCTCGGGCTGTCCTCACCGATCGAGCGTGTCGTCTTCGGAACCGTACTCGGTCTACTGACGCTGTTCACCCTGCCGCTGGTGACCCGGGCGTGCGCCGCTGCCCAGACCGGGCTCGGAAAGGCACTGCTCGGTGACGCGTCCGCCCTGCACCGCAGGATCCGCGGACTGGAGCAGGAGCGGGACACCGCTCGCGCGCAAACGGTCGCCGCGGTCGCGGCCGAGGCCACCGCGCTGCGCCGACTCGAACGCGACATCCACGACGGACCCCAGCAACGGCTGGTCCGTCTGGCAGTGGAACTCGGCCGCGTCCGGCACCACTTCGACAGACGGCCGGAGACGGCCCGCGAAGCCCTCACCGACGCGATACTCCAGACCCAGGAGGCGCTGGACGAGCTACGGGCACTCTCCCGCGGCATCGCCCCGCCGATTCTCGTCGACCGCGGTCTGCACGAGGCACTCGTCGCCCTCGCCGTGCGTTCCACCACCTTCGCGGAACTTGACTCCAATCCCCTGGACCGCCGTCCGCAGGACACCGTCGAGACGGCCGCGTACTTCGTGGTCGCGGAAGCCCTGACCAATGTGGCCAAGCACAGCCGCGCACAGCGGTGTGTGATCGGGCTACGCCACAGCGAAGGGATCCTGAGGGTATGGGTGATGGACGACGGAGTGGGCGGCGCGGCATTGGCCAAGGGGCACGGCCTCCGGGGACTGGAGGACCGACTACTCGCGCTCGGCGGCCGGTTGCGGATCAGCAGCCCGCACGGTGGCCCGACGACGATCACCGGGGAGCTGCCGTGCTGCTGACCCCGTACGAGGCAGCGCCCGAACCGTCACCGGACCCACCTGCCCGGGGTGCGCTGCGGATCGTCGTGGCCGATGACTCGGTTCTGCTGCGCGAGGGATTGGTACGTCTACTCGTCGAGGACGGCCACCAGGTGGTGGCCGCAGTCGGCGACGGTCCCGCCCTGGTTCGGGCGGTGTCGGACCACCGTCCGGATGTGTCGATCGTCGACATTCGCATGCCTCCGACGCACACGGACGAGGGCCTGCGCGCGGCCATCGCCGTTCGCCTGCGCCTGCTCGGCACGCCGGTGCTGATGCTCAGCCAGTACGTGGAGCCCGCCTACGCGGGCGATCTACTCGCGGACGGCTGCGGCGCGATCGGCTATCTCCTCAAGGACCGGGTCGCCCGGGTCGAGGAGTTCCTGGACACACTGCACCGGGTCGCTCACGGCGGGACGGTTCTCGATCCCCAGGTGATCGCCCAGTTGCTCACCGGGCGGCGAGAAAGTGCCCTCGCGGCGCTGACCGCGCGGGAGCGGCAGATCCTGGCGCTGATGGCCGAAGGTCACTCCAATACGGCCATCACCGAGCGGCTCGTGGTCTCCGTCAGCACCGTGGAGAAACACATCGGCACCATCTTCACCAAGCTCGGGCTGCCACCCGACGACGCCCGACACCGTCGGGTATTGGCCGTCTTGACGTATCTCCGGGGCTGACGGCAACCCGGGTTCGGTCGGTGTGGGCGTCAGGGCTCCCGCCCCCGGCGGGGGCTTGCCCCAGGGGCGGGGTGGGGGCCTGCCACACCTCGATTGTCCGGCCTGCTCCGGTGATCGTGGGACGTCGGTGCGCAACCGTTGTCGGCATGACGACAGCACGACGCTGCCGTCCCCGCAGCCGATCGAGCCGAAGGAACGCCTTGTCCAGTTCCCTAGCCCCGTCGCGATCCGCGCATGTCCCCGGTCGCGCCACCACCCTGCTCACAGCCCTTGCCACGGCCCTCGTGACCGCCTTCGTCCTCGCCCCGCGCATGCTGGCGGCGAGCGGCGTGGGCAATGCTCTCTCCGATAGGGACGACCTCGTCCAAGCCGTCCGCAAGGCGTTCGTCGCGTACTGGGCCTCCGGTGACCGGGAGTTCTCGCCGGAACTGGAGACGGTGGTCGACTACTGGTTCCGCTACCACGTGGCAAAGGCCGTGATCGCCGCACTCTTGACGATCGTGCTCATCGCGCTCGGCGTTCTCCTGTGGAAGGCGTTCTTGAGGACCGGTGGTGTTGGGGCGAGCAGGAACGCAGCCCTGACGTCGAGCAGTGTTCTTGTCACGGTGCTCGCCCTGTTCTCATTGGCGGTGGTGGTGGTCAATGTCCAGGGCGCGGTGGCGCCGTTCGCCTCGCTGTTGCCGATGCTGGGAGTCACCTCGGCCGATGGGGAACTCGGCGCGACACTCGACGAGATCAGAGAGCGCCTGGCCAGCCAGCGCGCAATAGGTGACCGAACGCCGCCCGCCATCGAGGTCATGATCAACGACTTCGACCGCTATCACCTTGCCATGGCCGTGCTCGCCTCGACCGTCACGGTCATCCTCATCGCAGTCAGCGTGCTGCTGTGGAAGAAGTTCGCAGGAACAGAGCCGTCCGACAGACGAACAAGGCGCGTGTGGGCTTCGTTCGCAACTCTGTCCGCGGTGTTGTCGATGTTCGTGCTCGTGATCGCCACAGCGAACATCAGCACCGCGGCGGACCCGGCACCGGCACTCCTGGCCTTCTTCCAGGGCGGGTGGTGACAGGCCGCCTCGCGCGCCCCGGTTCCGCGCACCCGCCGGCCCCGCCGACTGCGGGTCCACTCTCCACAGCCGAGTCCGACAACGCGACGAGCCCGGCCGGGTGGCCGGGCCCGGGGACACTGGCCCTACCGGCGTCGCCCGAACCAGCCGCGGTTCTTCCCAGCATCCGACTCTGCGGCTTCCCGCGCGGCGGTCTCCTCTCCCTGGCGGCGTACGACGCGTTCGGTTTCGACCGGGCGTAATCCCTCTCCACGCACGGCCCGCACTGGTTGTCCGGCCCGCAAATGGTGCGCGCTCGCCGGAGACGGCGGCTTCGGCCAGGCCCGCCGGGGTGCAGTACCAATAACTCTGCTGCGCGCGGTGGGCCCGACCAGCGCCGGGGACTCGGCGCAGAGGTTCCGCAGCGCGCGGCGGACATGGTCGGTGCCCTGCTGATGCGGCAGCAGCCGCGCCTTGAGTTGACGGAGTGTCACCAGGCACAGGAGTGCGAGGGTGAGCAGAGCTTCGCGACGCAGGTCCGCTCCGGCCTTCTTCCGTGCACAGGACGTTTCTCCCGGCACATCAGTACTAGGAGAAGAGGAGTTGCAGCGGGCTGGGGTGGGCGAATCGGGGGTCTGATCAGCCACAACCGTCAGACGGCGGCCGGAGGCTGCGGGGCTGGGCGCGGGGCCCGCCAAAGGACTTGGAGCAAGGCTCGCCGTCGCGGCGGTCTCCACCGGGGCCGGCGAAATGGGCGAGGTAGGGGCGGTGGTCGTCGGATCCTCGGGATTCCCCGGCCGCAGAGCGGCCGGATCGGCGACACGTCCGACCCGCACACAAAGCCGTACGGGCCGGGGCCACCGTGCGAAGCCACGCCTTGACCGGCGTCTGAGTCGTGCGCACCGCCTTCGTCCACGACCTCCGTGCTGGGCACGGCTTCCGCCAAAGGGCATGGGTGAAACGGGTGCAGTGCGCACCGTCCGGCGTCTATGAACTCACCTGGTCTGACGGCGGACGTGCCACATGGCATTGCGGCACCCGGGTACAGCCCAGCGCACCCCACACCATCTGGCGCCGCATCGGCGGCCACGACATCCTCGCCTGTGCCTGAAAGGCGATGAGGGAAAGCGGGCCATCCCAGGTCGCTAGCCGGTCAGCTGGTCACGCTTCCAGCCGCCGCCGGGGTGCGGCTTCGACCACTTCGGGCGAGGGGAGACCGGACATATCCAACGGCCCCTCGCCAGCCGGTCGACGTCCGGGCCACGCCCGTCCGCGGCGGGTCGGTGCCGGAGCAGATCCGGGTGCGCGGCGCAAGTCCCCAAGAAATGATCACTACATGTAGTGACATTGTCACTAATCCGATGGGTGGTCGGGCAGTCTCCTCGCGGCGTCTCAGGAGAGGCGTCAGTTGTCCGGCACCGCGGGTGGGTTCAGGCCCGGACGCGGTGGCCGGTCTTTGAGAGGTGGATGACCATGAGTCTGATTCAGACGGGCAAGCTGCAGTTGAACTCCACGCACCCCGTCGCCGTCACGGGCGGCGACACGTCGACCTTCACCCAGGTCACCTTCCCCACCCCTTTCCCCGCCGGGTCCACGGTGATCGTGACCCCCTTCGTCCAGACGTTCAACGGCCCCGAGACACCCGGCCTGAGGATCGCGAACGTCACCACCAGCGGCTTCAAGATCCGCCTCAACGAGCTCCACGCCGCCGGCAAAGTCACCTCGGACGGCACACACGCCGAGGAGACGATCGGCTGGATCGCCACCACCGTCTGACCCACACACCCCAACGTGTCCGGGCTGCGAACGATGGCCGTTCGCAGCCCGGCCCGGGATCCTTCGCAACCAAGGGTCGGCTGCACGAGATGGCTGCAGTACACCGAGCTCTCGCCGCACATTGAAGGGACGGCCACGGGCCTGTCTCCGGTCGTCCCCGTCTACCCCGAGGTCGGCTGGGAGCAGCTGCGCGCGGTGGAGAAAGGTCGGCGCTCTGCGCTAGCTTCGCTGCGCCCGGAACCGGCGCCCGCGTAAGCCTGCCGCGAGTGCGGGCCTCCGCACCCGGGGCGGGGGTCGCCCCGCGTGCGGAGGTCGTTGTCAGGGCCGTCGGCTGAACCAACCACGGCCCCGACCCGGCTCCTGGCTGTCTCGGACTTGGCCACCAGTAGGGAACACACTGACCCAGGGGGAGACGACCTTGCAGCCTCATCGGCAGCCACCCGCTTGATCCACGCGGTGCGTAGCTTGGTGGTCACCTCGATCGACCAGGCAACCTCCCTGGGCAGGATCTCGCAGACCACATGGGTCACCGCGCGAACCAGTTCGGTGAACACGTTGACGGCGGGCTGGTTGAGGTGGATCTCGAAACTCCACCAGTGGGTCTCGACCCGGATCTCGATCTGGCCTGCGTCGGAGGCGATCGTGACGCTGCCGCCGCCCTTTCCGATCACATCGGCGGGCTCACCGTTGATCGTGATCTGATCCGGCGGTGAATCCGCAGGAGCCGCGTCAAACGGGCGGGGATCCGGCGCGTTCGCCGAACCGGGTACGGGAGATGCCACGTCATCACCTTGCAGAGCCGAGAGCACCGGTGGTGCTCTGTGTCCGGGGTCCGGCCCGCAGAACCCTGGTCCGTGAGCGGGAGGAGTACTTCCGGCTCATGGCCCGGCTCCCCGCATTATCAGACGCCGCTCAGAAACCCCGTTCCCCGGGTGGCGTCCCCTCGCACCTCTCCGGTCTGGTGTCGCACTCCGCGAAGCTCGCTCGGGCAGAGGTGACGATCGCGACCAGCAGGCCGGCGAGCAGGAACAGGTAGAGGACCCGCCACGGCCGGGCCACCCGGTCGGGGCCCCGCAGCAGCCTGATGCCCAGGAGCGCCATGATCAGCAGGGCGAACAGGAGCAGCACCACCAGAACATCCAGCACGGCATCACTCTATGAGTGCACCGGCCGAGCGGGACAGCCCCCGCACAGCAACCTCCCTCAGAACCAGGGGAGTTATCCCCCGCCCACCCATCGGAAACACGGAACCCCCACTGCCCCGGCCGTTCCGCAGGTGACAGAGCCGGGTCGGGAGAGATAGTCACGGCTGTTCGGGCCGGCGTCCGGGCGGTGCAGCCTTCCGCAGGCGGGGCCTGGGGGTGACGGTGGCGGAACGTTCGGCGCCGGTGCTGGCAGGTGTGGCCCGGTCGGTCACATGTCCTCGGGTTCACCCGAAGGAGAGGATCCTCACCTGGATCCCACAGGACCTTCATTCCTCACACTTCGTACCAGCGCGGCGGCGGACAGAACTTCCCGCTCCCGGCCGGACGGACTGCCGTGAACCCCTTCCTCTCCTTGGAGAGTGAACCCATGCCTCCCACCCGTTCGCGTCGTCGGGGGCGGCCTCGCCCTCGCCACTCTCGCCCTCCTCGGGCTCGGCGGTCAGCTCGCACACCGCCTCGTCCCACTGTTCGGACTCGTCGTCCCCTTCGTCCCATATGACATGGTGGCGGGCGAGCAGCGGACGCAGTCGGCGCCGTAGATCGGGCTCATCGGGAAGTGTGCGCATGGCGCGGTGCTCACGCAGGTCTCGTCCTCCACGCAGATCCGCACCCGACAGGGTCGGGTCAGGGCCTCAAGCCCTTCGACGACCGCCGTCAACGCCATCTGACCGGGCGTCACACCTGTAGCCATGCCGGCGATCGTGCGCTGGTGGGAGTTGTGGACCAGGACCGCCGCCCACCCGCCGAACCCGTCCTCGCACATGCCATCCGCGTATAAGGCGATCTCGACCGAGGCAGGCTTCATTTGCTCTCCCGACATACCGAGACGTCATGGTGATCGGACCGCCACATAGTAGGGGCATCCGATACGGCGTGTCAGGATTCGAGAGTCTGCTGTGACCGGGCCGGTGTGGTGGTGGGACGGCGGGTCTCCTGGCATGAACACATGGGTGTCGTGGCAACCGCTATGGGGTCGGCGCCCAGGAGTGAAACAGGCCGAACCGACCACGCGTCTTCGGTGCGGCACCCGGATCTGTTTTTGTCGCGGGGGTCATCACGGACCGGGCCACGTGCCAGACGCCGTCCGCGGCAATGTTCGTCAACTCGTCCATGGTGATCATCGGTTTGGGAGCCGCCTTGCCGGACTTGGGCGAAGTGGCGTTGTAGGCGGAGACCGAGATCGACATGTAGTTGGGCCACTGGGCGTGCGCCTTGAACTGGACCACGCCAGGCTCCCTGCCGGGCAGTTCCTGTGTGCCCACCTTGATCCCGTGCGGCAGATTCCTCACCTGCCCCTCCGGTTCGCTTGCGGTACGGGTCACCTCGATGTAGGTGCGCTCGGGGCTGCTCCCCTCCTTCACCACGACATGACCTGAGGCGCCCACCTCGCCCTGGGAGACCACCTGGAAGCGCTTGGGGAGCAGGTATTTAATGATGGCGACGAAATCTCCGGAGTCGCTCTCGGAGCCGTACAACGTGGTTCCGAATTTGTTGGGCGCGCCCTCACGGGTGAACGACGACTCCACGAACGCGGCCATGAGTCTCAGCTTCGGGGTACCGAGCCGTGGATTGCGGCCCTGGGGTGCCTCGCCCCTCCGATCGCCCGGCGACGCCTTCACATTGCTGGTGGCGATCTCGATCAGATAGCCCTTCGTCGAGACCATGGTGACCACCCACTTCTTGACACCGCCGGCCCTGCCGGCATCTGTATACCCCTTCACAACCCGGTCACCGGGCCTGGTCGTGCACTCCTCATAGGGTGAGGAACCCTCCGGTGGGCAGGTGATCAGATCGGTGAGACTCGGGTCCGTGACATCGACACGGCGCACCGTGAGCACGGTGGACGCACGGCCCCAGCCGTCGTTGTAGTTGACGGAAGCCCTGGCGGGGGTGAGCGCGGTGGAGCTGCCACGGCTGGAGAACCTCCGGTCGTCGACCGCAATCCCCGTCTGGTGGATGGCGTTGTCGAGGATGTTCTCGATCTGTGGAGCACTGACCTCAAAGGGCCTCGCCGCCGTGTCCGTCCGTTCCTTCGAGCCGACGTACAGCCCCCCACCGGTCGTCAGAGCCACAGCAAGCACGCCGGCGGTCACAGCGACCCGCCGGCGAGCGACCCGCCGGTGTCCGCGGGTCAACCCCCCCTCCACCAGGGTTCCCGCGTCTCTCAGGCGGAACTCCTCGCCTGCGCGTCGGAACGCATCACTCATCTCGTCTTCGAAAGACATGGGGAAAACCACCACTTCTGGGTCAAGGAACGGCTGCGAGGGGAGTTCACACGGAGGTGAAGTCGACGATGGTGCCGCCGAGTTGGTCACGCAGCCTTGCGAGTGCCCGCGTCGATCTGGTGCGTACGGCCGCGGAGCTGACGTTCATGGCGTGAGCGGTCTCCTCGACGCTGCGGTCATCCCAGTACCGCAGCACGAGCACGGCCCTGTCCTTCGGTGCGAGCTGCCTGAGCGCGGCCAGCAGGGTGACACGCAGTGTGAGATCCTCACGCGGGGTCAGGGCGTTGTCGGGGACTTCGTCAACCGGGCACTCACCGGCGGACCGACGTCGTCTGTAGGTGAGGTACGTGCGCACCAGCATCGTCTGCGCATAGGCAGCCGGATTGTCAGCCGCCGAGACCCGCGCCCACTTCGCGTACATCCTGCCCAGCGTTTCCTGTACGAGATCTTCTGCGAGATGCGTATCGCCACCCGTGAGCAGGCACGCGGAGCGAAACATGTGGCCGACCCGACCCTCTGTGAATGCCAAAAACTCGTCCGCCCGGCACTGTCTCATCCTTCCCCGTTCATTCGCCGTAGTCGACCAGGGCCCTCGTCCCTGTTCTCTTCATTGACGCGGTGACCGAAGAGGAATGTTTCAGCCCGCCCGAAGGATCTTTCACCGATGCGACGGTCGCGGTGTGGGCAGGCGACGGATGCCGTACTCAACCGTCGTGACCAGAGGCTGTGGTGGCCGCCATGGGAGCGAAGCGGGCCGTGATGCCCGGAATGGAGACTCTTTGGACGAAGACCCTTCGCGCATGACCGTCTTGGATCGGCACTTGGCCGTCAGTGGCAGCGCTGCGGCTGGTGCGGGTGATCGCGCTCGGGACGGCTCAGGCCAGATGTCGAGCGAGGAAGCGGTCAGCCGCGCGGAACAGGTCGATGTTGTTGTCCGGGTTGAGGAAGCCGTGGCCTTCGTCGTCCTTCACCATGTATTCGACGTCGACGCCTCGTGCGCGCAGGGCGTCGACGATTCGGTCGGACTCGGCCTTCACGACGCGGATGTCATTGGCGCCCTGGGCCACCATCAGCGGGGTGCGGATCTGATCCACCCTGCTGATGGGTGAGCGCGCCAGCAGGTCCGCCGCCTGTTCCGGGTCGCCCGGGTCTCCGGCGTAGAGAGTCCAGTTGTTGGCCAGTTGTGGCTTGACGAAATCGGGCAAGGAGCCCAGATAGGTCACCAGGTTCGATGGGCCGCAGACATCGATCGCGGCGGCGAAGACGTCAGGGGTGAAGGTCACGCCGACCAGTGCGGCGTAGCCGCCGTAGGACGCGCCGAACACGGCTACTCGGTCTCGGTCCGCATAGCCTTCGCCGACGGCCCAGTCGACGGCGTCAATGAGGTCGTCGTGCATCTTGCCGGCGAGTTCCCCGATGCCCGCCTTGAGGAACGCCTTGCCGTAGCCCATCGAGCCGCGGAAGTTGACCTGGAGCACCGCGTAACCGCGGTTGGCGAGCAGTTGCACGGCGGGGTGGAAACCCCAACTGTCACGCATCCACGGGCCGCCGTGGACCAGCAGGACGGTCGGCAGCCCGCTGGGTTCGACCCCGACCGGCAGGGTCAGGTAGGCGGGCAGGCGCAGCCCGTCGCGCGCCGGGATGGTGACCGGGCTCATCGGGGCCAGGACATCGGGGGCCAGATGCGGATAGGGCCGGTGGAGCAGCCGGCTCTGGCCGGTGGTGTGGTCGTAGTGGTAGGTCGCATGAGGGTCACGGTCGTGGTTGAACGCGGCGACCCAGTGTTGCCCCCGCGCGTCACAGGAGACGGCAGCCAGATCGCCGTCGGACAGTTTCTCCAGATTCTTCAGGACCGCGGCGAAGTGCGGGTCCAGAGGGTGGATCACCTGGCGCTCGCCGAGGTAGCGCGCCCCGAGTAGCGCTCCGGTGTGCTCGTTGCGGATGAGTGGCGACGGCAGCGTGGGGAAGACGGCGCACCGTGTGTCGAGGTCGAAGACCGGGTGGCTGTCGACGCCGGTCTCCTCACCGGTGGCAAGATCGAGCCGGACCAGTCGGGTCCGGTCGCTGTTGCGGTTGGAGCCAAGCCAGACGCCGGTGCCGTCCGGGGTGAGCACGAACGGATGAACGAACAGTGGGTAGTCGGCGCCGTCGAATGTGGTGACTGTACGCAGCTTCCCTACCTCGGGGTCCCACTGCGCCAATTCGATGTCGTCGTCTTCTGTCGTGGTCAGGGCATACAGGGTGCCATCAGGCGTGTACAGCCAACCGGCGACATGGCCGGGGTTCTGCGCGAGCATCGTCAGCTCACCGGTGCCGACGTCGAGTTCGTAGAGGTCGAACTCGACGGGGTTGCGGTGGTTCAGGTGGAGGAATGCCTTGCCCGGCCGGGTGACCATCGTTTCGAAACCGACGGCCGTGGCACCGGGGAAGGGCGTGAGATCGACTGCGTCCGCGTCCGGGGCGTCCAGGTCGACCCGGTAGATGTGCCACTGCTCGTTGCCGTCGCCGTCCTGCTCGTACAGAAGCCAGCGTGGATTCGCAGTCCAGTGGTAGGTGAGCACACTGCGGTTGCCGTCCGCGGTCACGCACCGCGCTTGTGCATCGGAATCGAGGCTCTGCACCCAGACGTTGAGCCGGTCACGCCACGGTGCGAGGTAGGCGATCCGGGTACCGTCCGGCGAGATCGAGGCGCCGATGCGGGCGGGCGAGCTGAACAGTTCCTCGACATCGAGCTGTGGGATGTGATGGGAGCGGGCGGGCATGGGGTTCTCCTTCTGCAGTGATCGCCGACCGGCCGACGGGGGCAATGCCGCCCTCAGTCGGTGGGGTCGCCGACGGCTCCGCCGGTGGCGGCGCGGATCGCATGGGCGTAGCGCCGAGCGGCGGCGGGGACATCCATGAATTCCCCAAGATCATCGCCGGCGAGAATGGCCGCACCCAAGTGCTCGTCGAGCACCCGCAGCACGGACGCCGCCGTTGCGGCATGCAATCGCACGTCCAGGTCCGTGGCCGGCCGTCTGAGCCGGGCAGCAATGATCATGCCCAGCTCGTGTTCCGTGTGGTCGCAGGCCATCAACCACGCCGTGCGGATCGCCGGCTCGGTGTCGGCCAGCCGGATCATCTTCATGGCGAGCATCTCGTCGGCCGGATCGACGGGGGGCACTTTGTGGCCGAGCCTGAGTTTCGTCAGCTCCTCGGTCAGGTGTTCTTCGAGTGAGCTCTCCTGCGGCCAGTCGCGCAGCACTCCCAGCAAGGTGACGACGCCCTGCATGACGATCGGCTCGGCGCAGCTCTCCTTGCTGCGAAAGTGCCGCCAGATGGTGCGCGTGGACAGTCCCACGGCCTCTGCGATCTGATCACCGCTCGTCCCGGCCACGCCCTGTTCCCAGAACAGGCGAGCCGCTTCCCGGGAGATCTCAAGCCGCAACCGGGCACGCCGCTGCTCGCTCATGCCTCCGCCCTTGCTTCCTTCGGCCGTCATCGCACCTCTCATACGGTTACAGCGAACGTCACCAAGAGACATTGTGTCACTAAGTGACATCATCGTGCAATGGAGGCTCTCCGCAGTCGCTGAGGGCGTCGACCTGGCGACACCGGCTGGAGCGTGGGCCGCCCCCTCGTCCGCTACGCCCAGACCCAGCGAACGAACGCGATAAAGCCGATCACCCAGATGGCGAAGAACCCCACGACCATCAGGACCATTCCGGAGCCGACCAGCCAAGCGGCGGCCGAGCTCTCGGTGGCCTCTGGTATGTCTTCGCGGTCCAGGGGGATCGCGGTCCACTCGACCGTTCGTCCGACCTGGGTCGAGCCGGCCTCCCGTAGAGCCGCCAACTGTCGGGCTGCGAATGCGCTGCTCGCAAGGGACTCGGGCGCGCGCCAGGACAAGGCCCGCATCCGCGCCAGCGGAGTGGAGTACCTCTTCTCAAATGCTGCGGTCTCCAGCGGGTCCCGATCCTCTTCGAGATACGACCAGCGCCCCGCCTCCGCCACTTCGTCGTACAGGCGGTACACCTCGCCCAATCGCCGCCGAAGTGTCAAGTCCTCCGGGAGTGAGCCCACCAGTCCGCGCAAACGCTGCCTCGCCATCGGGACCCGGCCGGCGGCAAGGTCCGCTTCCACACGAGCGAGTGTGTCCATGAGTGCCATGGCATGCATGATCCTCCACACTCAGGTGTGTCAGGAGCCGGGCGCCTGGGCCGACAGCCGCAAGAAGTAGCGGAGATGGCAACGGAGTTACCCAGAACGCCTCGCCGGAGCCGACGAGGCGCCGCTGTTCCTAGGCGCGTGGCAAGCCTGCCCGCAGTCTTCCCTCGGGCCCGAAACGCTGCTCAGTTCCCCTCATGGGCAGCCTCAAGCTCCGCAATCAGATCCGCGTCGCGCATCCCCGGCAGGGAGTATCCCTCCACCTCGTCCCACGGGACGTCGAGGTCATCCATGTGTACGCGCCACTCGGCACCCGATATGGCCCTGCGCAACTCCGTCACGGCATCGAGCACATGGGCGATCACCGGCATCAGACGCCCCGGATTGAACGGCATCTTGGTGGACCCGTTGATGATGTTCTTGGGCTCGTCCGCATCCTGGTCGTACACGTACAGGCTTTCCTCGTCCTCGTAGGGAAAGGACGCCCTGTGCGCCGCAACGACGCGTGTGACGGAGGCCGACTCGGTTTCTGTCAGCGGTGTCGCGCGGTGCGCGCTGTAGTAGAGAGAGACGCTCATGACGGAAGCGTAGGACGGGGGTGTGACAACGCGGCCACTGGCGGAGAGCGGAGCCCACGGCCCGCCTTCGCCTCCCGCCCCGGCTGTTAGGGCGCCAAGGGGGTTGCGAGCAGTTCCAGGACGGGGTTGGCCAGGACACCGAGGGCGATGGAGGCGGCAGCCGCCCCGCACGCGACGCCGGTAGCCGGCCTGGGGCCGGTGAAAGCGGATCGGTGGGATCGTCGCGAGACCGTCGGGGCGATCCAGCGCAGATAGTAGAAGAGCGAAGCGACCGTGTTGACGGCGGCGAGGACCGTCAGCCAGGCGTACCCGCCGTCGAACGCGGCGCTGAACACCTGGACCTTGCCGAGAAACACGGCGGTGGGTGGCGTACCGACCAGGCCGAGCAGGCAGACGACGAGGGACGCGGTGAGGACCGGCCGTTCTCGGGCCAGACCTCGGTAGTCCTCGATGGTCCTTGCGTGGGGGACGGCACAGACAACGGCGAAAGCTCCGATGTTGGTGATGGTGTACCCGGCCAGGTAGAAGAGCAACGCCCGCTGGTCGAGGTCCGTGGAACCGACGACCGCAATGGGCATCAAGAGATAGCCGACCTGGCTGATGGTCGAGTACGCGAGCAGACGCAAGACGTCTTGTTGGAAGAAGGCCGCCAGGTTTCCCAGGGTCATCGAGGCGGCTGCGATCACCGCCACGAGGCCCGGCCAAGGGATCGAGGTGTCGGCGAGGGGCACCGCGACCAGTCGGTAGAGAGCGGCAAGCGCGCCGATCTTCGGCACGGTCGTCAGAAAGGCCGCCACGGGGGCGCTGCTGCCCTGCACCGCATCCGGAACCCAGAAGTGTGCCGGTACTCCCCCGATCTTGAAGAGGACGCCGGCCACCAGCGCGACCGTCCCGGCCATCACCAGTCCGGTGGATGCCGCCGGGAGTTCGGTCCGCAGCATCGGATACATGGTCGCCCGTCCGGCGGCGAGCAGCACGGCGACGCCCCCGAGCATCACCACGCCGAGCAGTGCGCCCATGACGTAGTACTTGAGCGCCGCTTCGGTCCCCGCGGAGTCCTTGCGGAATCCGGCGAGCGTGTAGGCGGGAACACTGGCCAGTAGATAGGCGGCGGCGAGCAGCAGCAGGTCCTGGGCTCCGGCGAGCAGCAGGGTGCCGAGTGCGGCGAGTTGGATCAGGACGTAGAACTCGCCTTCGCGGGGGTTCGCCTTGAGCGGTCCGACGGCCAGGGCGAGGACGAGGAGGGTCCCGGCGAGGATGATGATCCTGCTCGCTCCGGTGACGGGGTCGACGGTGAAGGACTCGCCGAACGCGGTGGTGACCGGACCGGCCACGGCCACCGCGGCTGCCGCGATGCCCGCCGCGCAGGCGGCGAGGGCGAGGGCTCCGACCATCCGCTGTCGGTGTCGGGGCAGCCAGGCTCCGAGGAGCAGGCCGATGACGGCGGACGCGGCGAGCATCACCTCGGGAAGGATGTCGAGGGGGTTCTCGTTCATTTCGTTCATCGCGCGAGCAGCTCCAGCAGGGTGCGGGAGGTGGGTTCGACCACGTCGAGGACGAAACGGGGCATCAGACCCAGGACGGTGCCCAGGGCGAGGAGGGGGACGATGGCGGCGCTCTCGTGCGGACGGAGGTCGGGAAATGCCTTGGCCGCGCCGGGGGCCAGGGCGGGAAGTCGCGTCGGACCGAGGAAGACCTGTTGCATCGCGCGCAGCAGGAGTGCGGCAGTGATCAGGATGCCCAGCAGCGCCAGTCCGGTCGCCACGGGCTGGGGGCCGAGGCTCCCGGCGAGGATCTGGAACTCGGCGATGAAGCCCGAGAAGCCGGGTAGTCCCAGGGAGGCGAAGGCGGCCACCCCGGTCAGTGCCGCGAAGGCGGGGGCGCGATCGGCGACGCCTGAGTACCGGGTCATCTCGTAGGTGCGCCCGCGTTCGTACAGGACTCCCGAGAGCAGGAAGAGCGCTCCCGTGAGCAGCCCGTGGCTGACCATCTGGAACACTGCGCCGGAAACGGCGAGTTGGCGGGACTGCGCAGTGGCGTCCACGGCCGCTGCCGCACCGATGGCCAGCAGGATGTAGCCCATGTGGTTGACCGAGGTGTAGGCGATCATCCGTTTGAAGTCGGTCTGGGCCATGGCGACCAGTGCCCCGTACAGCACGGAGACCACTCCGACGACGACGAAGACCAGGGCGTACTCCCGCCAGGCACCGGGAAGTACGGGCATCGCGATACGAAGGAACCCGTAGGTGCCCATCTTCAGCAGTACGCCGGCGAGGACGACCGATCCGATGGTGGGGGCCTCGGTGTGAGCGGGGGGCAGCCAGGTGTGGAAGGGGATGGTGGGGGTCTTCACCGCCAGGCCCACACCGATGGCGAGCAGCACCAAGGCGCCGTACAACGAGCGTCCGCGGAGGGGGTTCTTCTCGGTGAGCTCGACGATGTCGAAGGTGTGCGGATCCGCGGCGAGGTAGAGGCCGATGAAGCCGAGCAGCAGGGCGAGGGAGCCGAGGAAGGTGTAGAGGAAGAACTTCAGGGCGGCCCTGTGCGCCGCGGCGTGCCCCCAGCCGGCGATGATGAAGTACATCGCCACGATGGAGAGGTCGAAGAAGAGGAAGAAGAGGATCAGGTCGAGGGCGGCGAACAGCCCGAGGCAGGTCGTCTGGAGGAAGAGGAAGAGCGCGGCGAACTCCCGTACCCGCCGGGTCTCCCGCAGTGCGTAGACGGCGCATGCGAGGAACAGCACGCAGGTCATGGCCATCAGCGGGAGGGAGAGCCCGTCGATGCCGATGTGGTAGCTGACCCCAGCGCTGGGGATCCATTCGACGTGTGTTTCGTACTGCATCGCGCCGTTGGGCCGGTAGCCGGCCCACACGGTCATCGTGAGGGCGAGTTCGACGGCCGTCGCCGCTGTCCACAGGGCGAGGATGAGACGGCGCGGAGTGGTGCGCGGTAGGCACAGCAACAGCGTGGCGACGGCGGTGGGCAGCAGGATCAGAGCCGTGAGCAATGCGGTTACCTCACGAAGACGAGTGCGATGGCGAGGGCGGTGAACGCGGCGACGGCCTGGGCGAGGTACTGGTGAAGTTGTCCGCCCTGCGGTCTGCGGGCCCATCGGCCCAGCGTGCGGATGGCTGACGCGACGCCCTCGACTACCCCGTCGACGTCCTTTTCGACCCGACGGTCGGTCCAGCGCGCGAGAGCGAGGGCACCGTGTGCTGCGCCGTCGACGGTCCGGTCCACCACCCGGTCGTCAAAGGCGGCCAGCGCCCGGGCGACCCGGTCCGTCGGGCGTACGAGGAAGCGCCGCACCGCCGGTTCCAGGCGAAGCCAGTCCTTCCACGGCGCTCCCATGGTGGGAGTGCCACGGATCCACACCACCGCCGACGCGATGAGTGCGAGGACACCGGAGAGGATGAACTCCCAGGCGACCGGCACCGGTTCCGTGGTGGCCCCGAGGACCCGTGCGACCGCTTCCCGTACCGGAGGCACGGCCAGGACCGCGAGGCCGACGCATGCCAGGGCGAGCAGGACCAGCGGCAGTGTCTCGGAGCCCGTTGGGCGGCGGTCATCGACGACGGGTGCCGGACTCCATACGAACCGGAGCGCCTTCACCGCGTACGCCGCGGAGATCACCCCCGCCGCCAGTCCCACCGCGTACAACCAACTGCTCTGCGCCAGTGCCCCGGCCAGGAGCAGGTCTTTGGCGGCCCATAGGGAGAGCGGTGGAACCCCGGCGAGGGTCAGCGCGGATACGGTGAAGGCGAGACCGGCCGTACGGTGTCGGCGGGCCGCGCCGCGGAGCGCGGGCAGGGTCTTGGCGTCGAGGGTGCTGAGCCAGACACCGGCCACCAGGAAGGCCAGGCTCTTGGCGGCGGCGTGGGCCATGAGTTGCGCGGTCCCGCCGGTCACGGCACCCGCCCCGGCTGCCAGCACCATGAAGCCGATCTGGGCACAACTGGAGGCTGCGAGGAGTTGTTTGAGGTCGTTCTGGGCCACCGCGACCAGACCGAGCAGTACCGCGGTGGCGGCGCCGATCCACGCGACGACAGGGCCGCCCCAGCCCGAGGCGGTGAGCAACGGCTCCAGACGTAGGAGGAGATATGCACCGGCGACCACCATGGTCGCGGAGTGCAACAGTGCCGAGACCGGGCTTGGACCCTGCATGGCGCGCGAGAGCCAGAAGCTGAAGGGGAGCTGAGCAGACTTACCCAGGGCCGCAACGATCACTCCGGCGGTGATGGCCGAGAGCCAGGGGTCGGCAGTGTCAGGGAGCTCGCTGAGGGCAAGGGTGTTCGCCTGTCCGCTCGCGAGGGCGGCGCCGGCGGCCAGGTAGAGGCCGAGATCGGTGGCGCGTGTGGTGAGGAAGGCGGTGTTGGCCGCGCGTCCGCGCGCCGGGTCCCGCCACCAGTAGCCGATGAGGGCCCAGGAGGTCGCTCCCATCACCTCCCAGGCCATCATGAGGACGGGCAGGGTGGCGGCCGTGACGGTGGTGAGCATCGAGCCGCTGAACAGGAGCATCAGACCGAAGAATCGCGCACGGGACTCTCCATGGCCGATATCGCCGACGCTGAAGATCAGGACGACGGTGGTGACAGCAGCGACGGTCACCACCATCAAGCCGGACAGACCGTCCACCGCCAGGCGTACGGGCAGGTTCTCCAGCAGGGGAGCCTCGGCCGTCGGGTGTCGGAAGGCGGCTGCGATGGCGAGTCCCAGGGTCGCGGTGGCGCAGGCAACGGCCACCACCGGGGCAGCGCGATCGGCGTACCGTCCAGCAGCGGTCAGCAGCGCACCGACCGCCAGGGGCAGGGCGATCAGGCCCCACAGCAGAGCGCTCACCTCCTGAGCTCCGTGGCCAGGTCGGTCACATCGACCTCGCGTGCACGGAACAGTGCGGTGACCACTGCGAAGCCGACGGCCATTTCCACCGCCATCACCGTCACCGCCAGAACGACCAGGACCTGCCCTTCGGCCGTGTCGGGGGTGATGTAGTGCCAGATCGCCGCGGCGGCGACGATGATCCCGCCCAACATCAACTCCAGCCCCATCATCAGCATCACGATGGACTGTTGGGTCAGGGCCCCGAACAATCCGATGCTGAACAGGGCCGCGGCGAGCAGGAGCAGCAGGTCGAGGTTCACCGGCCGCCCCCTCCCTGGACCGGATCGTTGGCGGGGCGACTGCGCAGATCGTCGCCGAACCGGTCGTAACGGCCGCGGCGGGTGGCCAGGACGACGGTCGAAACGATGGTGGCGAAGAGGGCCATGCCCAGGGTGACCATGGTGAGCATCTGCGGTCCCATGAGGGACATGCCGAGCGCCATCGTGGGGTCGGTGGGTGGTCTTCCCCTCCGAGCGGGCCATCGGACCAGGAGGATCCCGGTGGCGAGTGCGGCGAACACCAGGGTGCAGAGGACGGTCGCGCCCTTCGTGTTGTGCAGCATCGACATCGGCATCAAACCGGCCGGATTCATCATGTACATCACCATGAACACGGCCATGATGGCCATCTCGATGGTCATCATCAGCACGATGACGACACCGAGGTAGTCGAGCCCCAGCAGGAGGACCTCGCCACCGACGCAGAGCAGCGACAACAGCAATGCGTAGGTGGCACGGGCCATCGAGTCGAACCGGAACACCATGACCCCGGCGGCGACGGCGATGACCGCGAGGACCCAGAAGACGATGTCCTCCGACACCGGTGACACTTCCTCTCAGCGATTCAGTACGACGACGGCGACGACGAGTGCCTGCAACAGCGTCGCCGGTACCAGGACCAGCCAGGCGAACTCCGTGTAGCGCTCCATCCGTAGGGTGGGCAGGAGCCTGCGACCGGCCACCAGGGCCGCCAGGACCAGTGCGGTCTTGAGCAGCGTCCACGCCCAGGCGGGCAGGAGGGGACCGTGACCACCGCCGAGGAACAGCGGCACGCTGACACCCGCGGTCACCACCATGAGCAGCCATCGGCCGCCCAGGAAGACCAGTCGGTCGACACCCGAGAGCTCCGCAGCAGCCCCGCCGGCGGCATCGCGGCCCAGGGGATGGTCGAACGGCCCCCAGAAGGACATGGCCATCGCGCTGAGCAGATAGACGATGAACGCGACCGGCATCCACACCGCGAACCACAGCCCGTCCTGAGCCGCCACCACGTCCCCGACCCGAAGTGATTCGGCGCCCAGGGCCGCGGTGGTGATGGCAAACATATGGGGTAGTTCGTACGCCAGGCCCTGTGCCAGGAACCGGTAGCCGCCGATGAGCGACAGGGCCGAGTTGGGGCCCCAACCGGTCAACCACACCGCGGCCCAGGCCAATGCCTCCATGGCGTTGAACCACACGATGCCGACGGCGGGATCGCTGACCGAACGGAATCCCAGCGGCAGTACGGCCCCCGCCAGTACGGCTGCCACGGGCACCAGTAGCACTCCGGTCCGGCCCAGCGCGGTGTCGGCCGCTACGGTCCTTCGCGGTTGTTGCACGAGCAGCCGCAACACCTCGCGCAGTGGTGCCGCCGCTCGTCTGCCCATCTCGCGCATCGACCCCGAGCGGCCCCGCGCGGCTGATGCGGACAGCACGGCGTCGAATCCGGCCGTGACGGCCGCGGCGAGCACCAGGGCCACCGGCAGGATCACCGTCGCCCACAGGGGTGCGGCATCAAACATGCGCACCGCCCATGACCGGTACGGCGACGGGCTCGTCCAGATCAGGGTCCAAACTCGACACGACGAGTCGTGCACAGGTGAACTCGACACCGGTCAACAACTCGGGAAGGACGTCGAGAAGGGCCTGCGAAGGATGCCCGGTCCCCCCGACCGTGCCCCGAGGGCCCATCAACTGTCCGGCCTGCATCAGTCGTACGTCGTCGAAGTCCCGGGCCGCCCGGTCGGCCTCCCCCAACCACACCAGAAGCCGGTCGTGGACATCGCCGTCGGCCACCAGCGCGGGACCGGTCACCCCCCATTGCCGTGCCCGCTCGGCAGGCAGTCGCCCCAGACCGGCGAGGCTCCAACGCAGGGTGCGCGAGCGTTGGATCCGGCCCACCAGGGCTTGTAGCCGCTCTCTGCAGTGCGCGGCGGGCGCACCAGCCAGGACCTCGTCCCGTAGTCGCCTCAGCCGCGCTGCCGGATCTGCCCAGCCTGCGAGTGCGAGCAACCGGCCGAGGCTGTCCAAATGTGCCGCACAACTCCGGCGCGCCCCGGTGCCGAGGGTGACCGGCTCACCACGAGAAGCCCGCAGCCACGGTTCGTTCCAGAAGGACGTGCTGTCCGGTGGTGAAGGGAGGCGATCCACGCGGACCTCCTGCACGATGTCGCCCTGCAGTGCGCAGTGCAGGATCAGGCCGGTGGGCCAGTCGGTCAGCAAGGGCCCAATGGGCAGGCGCAGTTGGTCCAGTCGGAGCCCGTCCCGGTCGTCCGCCCGATCGGCCATCGGTAGGCCGGCCACCATTGACATCATGTGCGCGTGATCATGGCCACCGTGCGCGTTGTGTTCGGTGTGGCCTTCTTCCTCGATGTCGGGCTGCCCCGGCGGATGGTGCCCTGCATGTTTGTGTCCGTGTTCGTGTTTGTCCTTGTCCTTGTCCTTGTGCTCGTGCTCGTGCTCGTGCTCGTGCTCGTGACCAGCGGGCGCGGATCCACCGCCGGGAGGCGACTGGTCCGCTACATCGCCTGCGTCTCCGTGCCCGGACGTGGCGTCAAACTGGGCAGCTACGCCCGTTTGGAGCCGGGCGAGACCCGCGTCCAGTGCCTGTGCCGCGTGCCCCGGGCGCGATACGACGACGCGAACCGCGGAGTGCGGCATGGTCCTTTGCACGGCGTCCAGTTGCCGGTCCGCATCCGCGAAGGGGCTGCCGCAGACGAGCAACACGTTCGCGGTCGCCGGAGCGTCCGCGATGTCCCAACCCCGTCGACGCAGCTCCGACTCGACTTCGAGGCGCAGTTCCGTCGCTCCGGGCAGTACCGCCAGCAGAACCGCAGGGCGCTTCACCGCCGTGCGCCGCAGTCGGCTTCTCAGGTCCACCGGAACGCCCCCTCGCGCCCCGCGTACAGGACACCGGCGAACAGGATCGCGAGGAACAGGAACATCTCGATGACCGCGGCGACACCGACTTCCGACACGACCTTCACCCACGGGTACATGAAGAGCATCTCCATGTCGAAGGCGAGGAAGATCATGGTGATGGGGTACCAGCGCACATGGAACCGTGAGACGGCGTGCTGTTCCGGTGGGAAGCCTCCGCTGAACGGGTGTGCGTCCAGGGTGGAGCGGGTGGGTGCGAGCCACATCGACAGTGCGTAGACCGCCACCAGCCCCGCCAGGGCCACCCCGAGGAGCAACAGAATCGGCGGCCATGCATTCAACACATCGACGCCTCCGCTCTCTTCGACCGTCTCCGTCGCGCTCCGGCATATCGGCAGGAAGGGGCCGACGAGAGCATCGGGGGCTCATGTTGGCTCACCCGGAACGCAGGAGCGGGGAGGCGCGGCCGACTGTGCGCCCAAGTCGTGGTGAACCACCCGCTCGTCCCGCCAGGCGGGTTGCGCCAGGCAGATGAACTGACTGTTGGGACCGAGTCGTCACAGCCTCCTGGCGGGGGGACGCATCGCGTGAACCCGTGGATCCCCATCCGCTCGCCCCGGCAGGCGGTCCCCATAGCTCCGCCATCTCTCAGTTCCGGTCGGATCCAACAGCTCCCGCATACCGGAGACCAGACGTGCAGGGCGCCCCGTCGCCCAGTCGCGCCCCGATCGTCGCACTCGTCGGCGCGGTCTTCGCCTCCCCACTGGTGGAAGGCCCCGGGTGCGGCAGCCTGCCAGCGCTCCGCTGACCGGCCGACTGGCCGGGTCGGGGGATCGCGGAACGTACTGCAAACGACGGGCCTCGCCATCGCGGTGAGCATGACCCTGCCCACGAGGAGGCAACCCGCCCCTGCCGGGTCACTTCATACCGCCCTCGATGAGCGAGGCCGAGCGTTCCCCGTGGGCATCACTCATCGCTGGACGGAACCGTCATGGGAAGGACCTGACTACTGGGTCCTGCGCATGACGAACGAATGGACCGTAGGCGCGCACAGTCCCACCGCAAAGGCGATGAGGCTGCCGACGAAGGCGGCCGGCCAGGCGTCGTTGACGACATCCAGCATCGAGAGCACGACGAAGACATCAAGAAAGCAGAAGACGAACAGCGCACCCGACCCGAGTCTCATCATCCCCCACCGGTGTCCTCCTCAGCCCTGCCCCGTTCGGCACCGGCCGACACCAACTCGTCCACACCAGCTCCTGCACATCGATCCGGCATTCGGCACGCGGACTCCATCAGCAGCACCACATCGAAACTGGCGTCCGGGTAAGGAAGACTGACCACATCGGCGCCCCGGAAACACACCTGGTCGGTCAAGCCGGTCTCGGTCGCCGCTGCGGTGGCGTTGGCGCACGAGAGGATCGCCGAAATGGTCCACGTACCAACGACGCGGCCGTCTCCATAGTGGAGTTCCCCGACGGCGGTCTCCGCAGAGCAGCGAGCGTCCGGCCGTTGCTCTTGGAGGACCGGCGTGGATCAGCGAGCCGGCCGAGTGGCTCAAGGACCACACACCCGGGCGCCCCTCTGAGGGGCGCCCGGGTGCTAGTGGCAGAAGGAACCTTCGGTGCGGGCCCCGCTTCTCGCTATCCGAACTGGCCGACCTGGTAGTCGCCTGCCGGCTGTTGAATGATGACGTTCACCCGGTTGAAAGCATTGATCAGGGCGATGAGGGACACGAGGGCCGAGAGTTGGTCCTCGTCGTAGTGCTTGGCTGCGTTCTCCCATGCCTCATCCGTGACGCCTCCGGCTGCGTCGGCAATGCGCGTGCCCTGCTCCGTCAACTCCAGTGCAGCACGTTCGGCATCGGTGAAGACCGTAGCCTCCCGCCAGGCCGCGATCAGATGGAGGCGGGTCGAGGTCTCGCCGGCGTGCACGGCCTCCTTGGTGTGCATGTCTGTGCAGAAGCCACAGCCGTTGATCTGGCTGGCGCGGATCTTCACCAACTCCTGCGTGGCGGCGGGCAGTGTCGAGTCCGACACCACCTTTCCCGCAGAGATGACGTGCCTGAGGGCCTTGGCTGCGACCGGGTTGCCGAGGAGGTTCAAGCGGGCTTCCATGGTGCACTCCTATGCCGTTGTGGGTGGTTACACCTCTCTGACGGAACAGCTCGGCAGGATGTGACAGCGGCGAATGTGACGTGCGTCTCCCCCCGGCGTTGACAGAGCGATCCAGGTAGTTCCGACCCGAGGCGGGACGGACCATCGCGTAGGGCCTTCTCCCCGCACCGATGGTCCTGTTGAGGGAACTGCGGGTCTGAGATGATCAACAGGACCGAATGGATGGACGCGGGGAAGTGGGAGAACATGATCGTTCTGGCTCTGCTGGGCATCTTGGCGCTCGTCGTCGCCGGGTGCGTCTGTGTGGTGTGGGCGGAGCGGGGCGGGCCCCGCTGGGTCCGTGTCGTGGCGAGCGTGACACTCACCGCAGGCGAATTGGTGCGCGGTTCTGGGAAGAACCGGAGTCGCGGCCTGAACAGGAACCCCAGCGAGGACGGCTAACCCGTCAGCCTGCATCACAGAGCAGTTCAACGGGTGACTGACCGCTCGGGCCTTGCCACCCAGCGCTGAAACGCGAGATCGGGGCCGGTGATCCCGTCCCCGACACGCGCACCCCCTGCATCCTGAAACTCTCGTACCTCGGGCCCGCTCATTTCTCTGGTGCGGGCCGACACATGGTGGGCTCGCGGCCGGGTCACCGGACGCCGGCCACACCTCATGTCCTGATATCCGGGGCCCCGGATATCAGGACATGAGAGCGAGAAGCCCGATCTCCGGTGCCAGGACTCCGGGCTGGCCGAGGGCACGGAAGTCCGCCTCGACCGCTGCCAGGTCGAGGACGCCGGCACGTACGGCGTGGTACCGGACGATCGACCACAGGAAGACGTCGAGGTTGTCGAACTGCGTGTTGGCCTCGATGACCTCCTCTTCGTGGAACCACACCGCGACCCGGCCGTTGGCGAGCACGACGTAGTAGTTGCCTCCTCCGTCGGCGCCGATGGACCACACATCGTCGTCGGACAGCTCCGTCTCATAGTCGGAGTCGAGGATCTGGCAGCCGTTGGCTTCGAAGTCGAAGGCGTAGGACCAGTCGTATATGTCGAGGCACTGCGGCAAGGACCCCGAGCGGACCCTGCGGTCGAAGCCGGCCAACGCAGTTGCGGCGTCGGGAGGGAGCTTGCCGAGGAATGGTTCGACCGGGCGGGTCGACACAGGGATGTCGACCCGCGGCGCGGTGGGAAACCAGCGCGCGAGGTCGCCGTTCAGATCTCGGTCCACGTATCCGGTCAATTGATCAACAGTGAGAGGCATGCGGTGAGGCTAGCTGAGGGCAACGACACTGATGTCCCGGTTCACCGACTGCACGGGGCGTCGGGGAAACCTGTAACCGCCGCCTCTCGCGAGTTCGGTCGCCCCCACCACACGATCGTCGCCCTGCGCGCCCTGAGGGCGGTTTTCGCTTGCCGCTGGGCGAGGCCATACGCCGTACGGCCCGTTCCCGCTCGGCGCTCGGCGGGGGCGGGTGGCGGCGGCGGGGACTGGCTGCCAGGCGATCACCGGCTGGCGACGAGCGTGGAACGGGACGGCAGCGGGAGGTCAGACCGCCCTCGATATTCGAACAGGCGTATCATTTCAGCCATGGCCGAATACGACTTCCCCCACGATCTTCGTGATGCGCAGCTGCGGCTCCACCGGACCCGGGCCGCCTATGCGGCCCTGTGCCGCGAACTGCCGTGGTCGGTCGAGCCCGCACCGGGCTGGGAAGGCGACAAGCAGCTCCACAGCGACCGAAGGCCCGGCCTACCGGACAGCCCCGGCTACACCGAGCAACAGAAGGAGGAGGAGAAGCGGCTGCGCGGTCTGCTCCTTGAGCTGTCTGCCGCCGTATCGACGCACCCCTACTGGCAGACACTGCGCGGACCCGAGTTGGTCAGTGCCCGGATGGTGCTCAAACAGAACGCCACCCGCCCTGCCGCGGAGAAGGGCTAGGCCCGGATCGACGCCCGTGGGATCAGCGACGAATGCTTTCACCCGCGAGGACGGCACGGGTGATGAGTCAGCCTGCCCCGAACCGGTCAGGTCGATCCGCGTACACCTCAGTCGACCGGGCGCGGCTGCCCCACCCGCACCAGCCGTGCGAGAAGACCGATCATGGCGGCGTTGACGAGCCCGGACAGAGCGAAACCGGCGGAGAAGATCAACGGGGTCAGCCAGGCGAGCGGGGAGTCCCACTCGGGTGACGGAACCAGGAACACGAGGAGCCCGAGCGGCATCGTCGCCATGAGCGGCCAGATACCGGCGAAGCCCGCATCCTGCGCGATGTACGCGGCATACAGGAAGAATCCCAGGGCTGCCGCGACCAGCGCAAGGTATCCGCGTGCGGGCCAGTTGTCCGTAGCGAGCACAAGGAGTGTCCGCAGACGCGGGAGGCGTCGCGGACGGGAGTCGTTCGGCATCGCGGGGCCCTTCGGGTTGGTGTGTGGGTGGTCTCTCCCCCCACCGTGGACCCCCTGGGGCGCTCGGACATGAGTACGGACGCTCATCTCGAAGTAGGTGGTTTTAGGCCATGTCGCTACCGTGCGCTCGGGTGACCAGGGATTTGACGCTCGCCCATGACCGACCGAACCGGTCTCGGCGGGGCGCAGGCCAAGGTTCATCACGGACGACGGGCAGCCAGTCGTACTCGAAATGCGTCGACGGTGACACACCACCCTCCGGCACACCACCTTCCTGGACAACGAGTACATCGGGCGCCACGGCTGCTCGGCGCGATCGCCGGTCGGCGATCGCGCCGTGGCTGTGATCGTCAGCGCGGAGGGGCTCGCCTTAGGGCCGGGCAGGTGCGGGTGCCCTTCCATCATTGGGCTGGCTCCGGGAGGCAGGGAGGGTGTGGTAGCGGCGGCCCGTGTAGATCAGCGGGCTGTGCGTACGGGTTTCGGCAGGCAGCCGGACATCGGTGACCGAGGCGATGATCAGTGTGTGGTCGGCGACGTCGATGCGTTCGGTCGTACGGCACGTCAGCGCGGCGAGGCTGTCCTCCAACTCCGGTCCCCCACCATGGGCGGACATGCGGTGTTCGAGGCCGGCGAACTGGGACTCCCCCATGGCGCGGCATCTGGTGAAACGATCCGCCAGGGAGCGCTGTTCACCGGCGAGGACGTTCACCGTGAAGCCGTCGGTGTGCTCGACGAGGATCCGTTGGGTGCGGCTGCCCCGCTTCAGGGAGATCAGCAGGGTGGGCGGAGCGAGCGATACGGAGAGCAGGGAGTTCACGGTGATTCCATGTGGCCCGTCGGGGCCGTCGGTGGTGACGACGGCGACTCCGGTCGCCCAGAGGCGCATGGCGTTCTGGAAGTGCTCAGCGGGAGTTCCGGATGGCTGGCTCCGCGGCGGCGACGGGGTCACCATGAGGGCGCCAGCGGTGCGGGCCCGGCGAGCGCGGGAAAGTGCGGTACGACCTCTTCGCCTAGCTGTGCCACCACCTCGGCGGCCGGCCGTCTGCCGTGCTGGACGCCGAGGGCACCGTGGTTGACCCCGGCCTCCTTCCAGCGGCCGAGGAGTTCGAGGAGTCCTTCTGTACCCGTGCGCAGGACGAAGCCGCCGCGCAGCGGAGTCGGGGGGTGACCGGGGTCCTCCACGAGATCGATCCACTCATTGGTGGCGACGGGGCGGAACTCACCTTCGGGCAGCAGGTTCCGCCAGGTGGCGATCTTGTGTCCCAGTGCGCGGGGGCCCTCCTCGGTGGCGGTCGCCATCGGGTAGACGAGCCAACCGTCCGCGTTCTTCGCTATCCAGTCGGGGGACTGCTGGGAGGAGCCGGTGACCAACAGGGGGATTCGTCCGTGCACGGGCTTCGGCAGTAGGTCCGCTCCATGGGCTCGCTTCTTGGGCCCGTCGGAGCCGAGCAGATCGCGGAAGGCATCGACCGTCTCCCGGTACCGCGCCCCGCGCGTGCCGTGATCGATGCCGTACGCCGGGAACTCGGTCGGGCGGTCCCCGGAGGCCACACCGAGCACGAGTCGCCCACCGCTGAGGTGATCGAGCGATGCCGCCTGCTTGGCCAGATCGATCGGATGGCGAAGGGGGAAGATGACGCTGCCGGTCGCGAGGGCGATCCGGGAGGTGTGCGCCGCAAGCCAGGTCAGGGCCGTCCATGGGTCGTACACCTGCCCGACGTCGCCGAAGGCGGGATCGGCCAGGGGTACGTCACGCACCCAGGCAGCCGCAAAACCCGCGCGGTCGGCCTGTTGCACGACTGCGGTGTGACCACGCATTGCCGTCATGTCCCCCGCGTACGGACGAACGGGCAGGAACAGGCCCAGGGTCAGCTCTCCAGGGGCGAACATGCGCCCGTATCCGGGGTGATCCGCCCATGAGTGTGCCGGTGTGGTGGTGGTCATCGGTCTCTATCCATCCTTCTGGTTGGAACGTTCAGTCCAGACTATAAGCACATTGGATCGAACGTTCCAACCAGGTAGGGTGAGCGATATGAACGCCAGGGAATCGAGACCACGACCTGCCGAACGCTCCGAGGCGGACACCCGCCGCAGGATCATCCTCGCCACCGCGGGGCTGCTCCAGCAGCAGGGATACGAGAGCACCTCGGTCAAGAGCATCGCCGCCGCCGCAGCGGCCTCACCGAGCTCCGTCTACCACTTCTTCCCCGGCGGCAAGCAACAGCTGGCGATCGAGGCGATGCGCCATGGCGCGCAGGAGTTCGCCGAACTGCTCACGGAAGGGCTCTCTTCGTCTGCTGACCCCGCCGAGGCCACGGCAGCGTGTGCCCTGATCATCGCCGACAGCCTCAAGCAGTCCGAGTGGGCGGACGGCTGCCCCGTGGCCGTCACCGCCCTGGAGACCGTCGGCCGCGTCCCCGGCCTTCAGGAAGCAGCCATCCAGGCGCTCACCCACTGGCAGGGCCTCGTGACCGCCAAGCTGGAGAGCAGTGGCATCGCCCCGTCCGCGGCCCGCTCTCTCGCCGGAACGGTCATCAGTACATTGGAGGGCGCCGAACTGCTGAGCCGTGTGACCGCCGACGACACCCCCCTCCAGGACGCCGCCGTGCATCTCGCCCAGCTCGTCCGGGCGTCCCCCCGTTCCTGACGCGCGAGGAAGGGCGACGGAGCCGACGGACCCCACACCGTTCCACGCCGTGTTCTGCCAGGACTTTCACATCCGGGCGAACGGCTACCGCGAGTACGCCAAACTGACCGACGCCGAACTGACCGACGCCGAACTTCGGGCGGCTCCGCACATGCGCGGCTCTCCTCGTGTGCACACCGCGGTAGCGGGCTGCATCGGCTGGCCGGGCGAGGTGAACAACCCACAGCACCGACTGCGCATCACCGACGCGCCCACCATCCTGATGTCCCATGCACTGCACGACCCGGCGAACAACCACGCATGGGCCGCCGATGCCCACCGGCGGAACCGCCGGACAACCGCCCTGCTCACCTATGAGGGATCGGGCCACAGCGTCTACAACCGCAACACCTGCACGCGCAGGTCCGTGGACGACGACCTCCTGGAGCTCAAGGTCCCCCCGCACGGCAGCCGTTGTGCCGCGACCGGATCGGAGCCGACCGCAGAGCAGTAACACAACTCGGTACCCCCGGAACACACTTCGGTACCCCTCGGATGCGGTGTCCGTGCTCCATCGCCATGCCGCGGGCTCCAGAAGGGTGGTCGGACAAGGGGGCGCACCGCATCGGCGCGCCCTCACTTTCCGGTCAGTCTGCAGCAAAGGGCACTCGTGATCGGTGGAGCACCGGCGCCATGGACATCAGGCATATGCCGGTACGTCGTCGGGGGATTTCGGCCGCGCTCCTGATGGCGAGTCGTCCACGGGCACTCGATCCGGCCACTGTGGGTACGGCCGGAACGCTCCCTTTCCTCATCCCGGTTGGTCTTGCATGGTTGCCCGGAGGTGCAATCGTCCCAGCGGAACGGGAAGGATCACCATGAGGAATCCGCGCAGCCGACAACGCATCCAGCGGAGAACCCCGGGCAGGGCGTCGTCGCTCGTGCACCCACCTACACCATCCGCATGACGTCCTCTGGTAGTGACGTGCCGTAGCTGTCGTCGAACGCCCGCCGGCGGGACTACGGGGACATTCCTTGGGGTCGGACGCAGCACGCGACACACCTGTGGCGACAGCGTTCATCCCGATCGATCCATGCATCCTGATCGGTCCATGACCCGAACCCGTCAGTCGTTGGGCCGAATGTCGCCGTTTCCTCGCACCCGGGTCCGGACAGACACCGACAGCAGACCAAGATGCCGAGCTCCTCCGGCATGCCAGCCCGCACGCGCACGGCGCTACGGGACAGGGGCCGCCAGGACGCCCCCGTTTCGCCCCCACACCATCGGGAGCGGCTGTTGTTGACACTTCTGGACCACTCGCCGCCCGCCGACGTCCTGCCCTTCCTCCACGGACCGGGACTGCTCCACCACCCCGAACTGGCAGCCGGGCGGCACGGTGCACGAGCCGCTGTGCTCGCCAGCCATCGCCCGGACGTGCTCCTGACGCGCACCATGCTCGATCCGTCCGAAGCGGCGGCCTGGTACGAAGCGACCGACGCCGATGCGCCGCTCCTGGTCGTACTCATCGACGCCGATGACGAGCACGCACGGGAGCAGAGCGAGCAGGCCACGCACGACACGGGATGTCCACGGCTGACGGTTCACCGGCTCAAGGACCCGCACGGCACGGAACGCGCCGTGTACGCCCGGGCCCTGGCACTCGCGGAACGCCTCTGGCTCACCGCCGTCACGGCACCCGCCCTCGCCGCCCGGCTCTCGGCGGTTCGCCCCCTCCGTGGCTCGGTAGCCCTGGTGGGTGCGGGAGTGGTGAACCTGATCACTGCCCTGCGGCTGGTACGAGCCGGGCACGAGGTCACCGTGTACGACCGTGCACCGGACCCCAGGGCGGACGCCCACTGGACGGTCTACGGAACCAGCCGTGGTGGCGGGGACGGTCGTATGTTCACCCTCACCGAGACCGACGGGTACCACGGGAATCCTCGGACCGGGCCGGTCCCCTACCTCAGACCGCTGGTGGACAACGGCTGGTGCCTGGCGGAACCGTCCGCGCTGCGGCCGGAGGAGTTGGACTGGGTGCACGACAGTACGGGCATTCCTCCCTGGCTCGCCCACGCTTACACCGACGACGTACTTCTCTTCAACCAGTTCGCCCGGAGGTCCTGGGAGGAGCTGTTCACCGCGGAGCCGACGCTCTCCCGGGACGTCGGCCTGCGCGACGGCATCCTGCGGCTCTACAGCGACCCCGTCCGGCTGTCCGCCCAGACCGCGCGGCAATGGGCGCTCGGAGCCGTCCGTACGGTGCTCTCCCCGGCAGAGGTGGCCAAGCGGCATCCGGCGCTGACCGGCGCCCACACCGCGGGCGCCCTGGCCGGCGGCATGGAAGTGGTCGGCTTCACCGTCCAGATCCATGACTTCCTCACACGGCTGACCGACCTGTTGGAGGAGGCGGGCGCCGTGTTCCATTGGGAGACGCCCGTCGAGGGTCTGCGGACCCATGCGAACGGCCTCCCGGACGGTCTGCGTTGTCAAGGGGAGGTCGTGCGCCGTGACCACTACGTGCTCTCGCCCGGAGCTCACGGCGGCGAACTCCTCCGCGGCACCGCCACCCATGGACTCATCCACGGAGTGATCGGCGTCTGGCTCACGCTGCCGAACCTGGCGCCGCAACTGATCAACTCGGTGAAGATCAGCAGATCCGGCCACCTCGCGGAGGACTCCAATGTGACCGTCACCACCGGACCCGACGGCGAACCGCTGCTCGTGGTGGGTTCGGGCTACGGATGGACGGGAGCGGATCCCGCGCACATCGACCCCATCCAACTCGAAGCCCTTCACCTGGCGGTCGAGGACACAGCTGCGTTGTTCTTTCCCGAGGCGTACGAGGAGGCGCGCAGGACCGGGCTGCTGAAGCAGAGCAGAAGGCACTGCGTACGCCCCTGGACCGCGTCCAGCCTGCCGGTCCTGGAGATCGCACCGAATGCTCACGGTGGTCTGGTGGTGGTGACCGGCGGTCACAACACCGGAGGGTTCGCCCAAGCCCCCGTGGCCGCCGACGCCGTCGCTGCCGCCCTGCGCGGTGAGCCCCACCCCACCCACATCCGCTACCACCCCGATCGGCTCCGCATGTTCTATCGCCAGCGATGAGGAAGAGGCATCCCATGACCGATACGGACAACTGGCACAAGCGCGGCTCCTCCTTCGGCCGGGGCGCCGAGCAGTACGACAGGACGCGCCCCCACTACCCGGTATCGAGCTTCCGGTGGGTCCTGGGCGAGAAACCACAGACGGTGCTCGACCTCGGCGCCGGGACGGGCATCCTCACCCGGGCCCTGCTCGCAGACGGCCACCAGGTGACCGCCGTCGAACCGGACGACGAGATGCGCAAGGTGATCAGCGACTCCGCGCCGTCGGCGACGGTGCTGGGTGGCAGCGCCGAAGCCATCCCCCTGGCGGACGACAGCGTCGATGCGGTCCTGGTCAGCCATGCGTACCACTGGTTCGACCCCGATTCGGCGCATGCCGAGATGGCCCGGGTGCTCCGCCCGGGAGGAACCCTCGCAGCGTTGTGGAACCTCCGCGACGAAGAGGTCCCCTGGTCGGCGGAGCTCTCGCGGATCCTCGCCGACGAGGACACCGGAACGGACCCGGAGACCTCCGCGGCGATCCTGCTGCACGGCACTCTCGCCGCACTGCGGGCAAACGACCCGGCCCGGCTGTCCGGCTGGCTGATGGATCCGAGCTTCGGCCCCGAGTTCAGCCCCATCGAGCGCGGGTACTTCGAGCACGCCTCGCCCCAGACAGTGGACACCCTCATCGGGCTCATCACCTCGCGTTCCTACTATCTGAACGCCTCGGCCGAGCGTCAGGAGGAGCTGACGCAACAGATCAGGCAACTCGCCGCCACGCACCCGGACCTCGCCGGGCAACAGGAGTTTGACCTACCGTATGTGACGGTCGTCTTCAAGGCCGGTCTCACGTCCTAGCGGTATCAACCCGCCAGCGAAGGAGCCCCCCGTGCTTACTCCCGTCCCACCATCCACACACAGATCACGGGACGGCAGCGACGTTCGTTGGGAGGGCTTCTTCACCGGCCATCGCGTCCTCGACGAGGCACAGATCGCCGAACTGGCCCAAAGGCTCCTGGGCGTGGAACACACGGCCGTCGCGGAGTTGGCGCGGAACGAGTTGTCCCCGTACTACGCCGACTCCACCGGGGACCGTCCCGCGCTGCTCCTGCACTCCGCGACCCCCACGCTACGGGCGCTGGCCGGCGATCTGGCAGCGCTCCGGACGAACCGCGTCCCACACGATGTGGCGACCTATGTGGAGGCCCGATCGGTCTTCCTCGGAGCAGCGGCGGACCTCTCCGTCGGCAGGACCGCGCCATGGGCGGAGGCCGTCGGCCGCCTGGGGGTTCCCGCCGTGGACGTGGGCGATCGGGACCACTACTACCTCTCCCACGCACTCCTGCTCTTGGCCGACGCCCACGAGAGGGGCGACGACACCCCGCTCGGCCAGCTCATCAGCTGGCTGAGCGCACGCCCCGACGCCCTGATCCGGTTGTACGCACTCGATGTGGAGATGCAGATCTTCCTGTTGTGGCTGCGCCGCAGGACCGGGCTCCCCCACTTGCTCACCGACGCGAACAGCCCGGCCGTCGCCACCCGGTGGAACCGCAAGCGCCACCTCCATCCCACCGTCGAAGCCGCTCGGACCCTCGACGCGGACGGACTGCCTGCCGGCGCCCTCCTCGAAGCCGAACAACATCTGAGCGAGGCCCATGTACGGCTCGGTCTCGAACTACCCGTACTCCCCGGGTACACGGTGCCGCGCACCGGCGTCGACGAGGAGGGGTTCGTCGCCGGTGTCCTGGAGGCCGCTGAGCTCCTTCGTACCCGCTACGAACTGCGCAGGGCAGCACTCAAACCGAGCGAGGCGGGGGACGGAGCCCGGATCATCGGCAATCTGGACCTCACCGATGTCGAACGACTGGAGGCGGAGGCACGGGCCGCCCATCCGCTCGGCGATGACTATCTGTTGGAGGCATGGGTCGACTTCCTCTCCGTCCGATTGGGCGACACGGCACTGCCGGTCATCCCTTCGGGCCACTTCCGCTACGGCCGCGTCGCCGACGGCGTCACCCTCCAGGTCCTGGACGGGTACTCGTGGATGGGCAACAGCTACGTCGATGAAGGGGCCTGGAAGTCCCTCGGTCTGCCCGAAGGGGCGTACCGGACCATCCGCGCGGCGTTGGAAGCGATCAGGGCGGCCTTCCTCGGGCCGCAGAGCGTGCTGGACGGCAGCCATGAAGGACTGGCCACGGGTGGTATCGACTTCGCCGTCGGCCGATTGGGCGGCCGGTTCGGTGACCAACTGCTGGTGGGTGCGATCGACTTCAACCTCTCCTCACACGGAGCCGAGTACCTCCGAGCGTTTCAGGACACCGCACGCCGCCACGGCACCGACGAACGGTATGCGGCGACGCGAGTGTTCAGACCATCGGCCGATCAAACGCTCACACAACTGGAGGCGGACGTCGCCGCGATGGCATCGCCAGGATGTCTGGCCAGGGCGGTCGCCTGTGTACCGGAGCGCTGGGGCATGATCGCGGTGACCGGCACCGACCCCACCACCGCGGCCCTGCGCATCGACCGGCTCCTCGCAGCCGTGACACAACAGAGCACGACGGAGCTCCTTCAGCCCCAGGAGTGAAGACGACGACGGCCTCCCACTGGGAACGGTGGGAGGCCGTCGTCGCGGGCGGCTCCGTTGGTAGGCCGGGGTCCCCCAGCAGACATCGTTCATGAACTGGATCGGCCCAAGCAGGAGTACGGTCCGAGCAGAAGCACGGTCCGAGCAGAAGCACGGTCCGAGCAGAAGCACGGTCCGAGCAGAAGCACGGTCGGAGCAGCATGTCCGGCGGAGCACCGTGCCTGGCGGAGCCGAACGACGCACGCGGGGGCCGCTCTCCGTACCGTCCGATTCCGGTGGGATCAGATCGGGGCGAAGTCGATCGTCCCGGTCCACCAAGTGCCGGGCGCCTGCGGATCACGGCTCGTCCAGAATTCGATGACTCCAGAGACGAACTCATCCCGGGACAGCCTGCCGTCCCCGTCGCGGTCGAGGTATCGGAATGCCACGGCCGCCGCCTGCCGGGTCAGGTTGGGGAAGTGTCCGTGCTGGAAGGCGAAGAACTCCTCCTCGTCGACCGTCTCGTCACCATCCGTGTCGGCCACCGCCAAGAACGCCTCCGCCAGAGCACCGAGGGTCGCCGTCGCAGCGGCCGGGTCGTCGGCCAACGTCCGAGTGGACGCGATGAACTCCGCACGGCTCAGTGCATCCGCTCCAGGCGGCAGATGCGGTAGATGCAAGTTGTGCCAGATCGCCAAGTACGCGGCGACCACGCGCTCCTCGGCCTGAGAACCCTCGGCGTGCCCGAGGGAAGCCGCGACGGACTTCCCCATCAGGATGTGGTCGTGCTCCGTGAGCCGGTCGTCACCGTCACGGTCGAGATGGTCGAAGCCGTGGCTGATCTTCTGGAGGAGTAACTCGTCCGACATGGCGGGCCTCTCGATCGGTGTGCACCAGACCTTCTCTTCCTAGCAGGTGGGCACGGCGACCGTCCGGCTCTCGGGCAAAGGTCATCAACACGGGCTCTACGAGACGGCCGGGCGGCTGCCCTGGTCGGGTTCGGTTCCACCCGAAGTTGCGTACGGTCGGTCCCGTCCGTGGCGAGCCGTCACACAGGTCGCGGGTCAGGACGCGGCGAGGACACAGAACTCATGGCCCTCCGGGTCGGTCAGGCACGTCCATGGAACGTCCCCCTGGCCGAGGTCGAGATCGATGGCGCCGAGGGCCCTCAACCGATGCACCTCCGCCGCGGTGTCACCACCGGGGTGCGGCAGCAGATCGAGATGGACGCGGTCCGGCACGGTCTTCACGTCGGGTGTGCGGAGGAACTCAAGATAGGGCCCGACATCCTCGGGGGAGCGAAACACCGCATGGTCGTCGGACGCCTCGTGCAGGGACCAGTCCATGGCCTCGCCCCAGAAGTGGGCCATGGCCCGCGGATCCGCACAGTCCACCACCACCGCGGCGATCGGCCCGGTGTCCCGGTAGACCTCCCGAGGCTCCAGCACGCAGAACTCGTTGCCCTCCGGGTCGGCGAGGACCGTCCACGGCACATCGCCCTGGCCCACATGAGCGGGCGTGGCACCGAGAGCTCGGAGATGCGCGACCAACTCCGTCTGATGGGCCGCGGAGGTGGTGGCGAGATCGATGTGCACACGGTTCTTGGTCGGTGTCTTGGGGTCGGAGACCGCGACGACGTCGACGCCGACGGCGACCGGGTCCGGCCAGACGAGGCCGCCGGCGGGTCCGACATAGGTCGTCTCTCCGGATCCCCCGCTGTAGACGCTCCAGCCGAGCGCCTCCGCCCAGAACCGACCGACTGCCGAGTGATCAAGAGCTTTGATGTTCACCTGGACGGGTCGCAGTGCCATACCGGCGATCCTATGCGCCGGTGCGGAGCGACCGCTGCCGGAACGCGACCTAATCCCTCGCGCGGACGCTGGCCGCGATCGACGGTCTCCCAGACGATGGGAGCGAAGGGTGGGAGGGCTGCCTGCCTGCCTGGCCAGGGAACGACTGGGTGCGCTGGTTACTGGTTACTGGCTGCGACTTCCCCAACGGCGCGTTGTCAGCCCTCGGTGAGAGGATCTCGGCATGGTGATGTGTGAGTACTTTTCGGCGTCCGACGATGACGCGGCCATCGGTGTTCTCGACCAATTCGGCGGACCGAGCACCTCACATTTCGATGTGGTGGCCTTGAAGGGCCTCGATCCGGTCGTCGTGATGGCCCAACTCGAAGCAATCTTGACCAACTGCACCTACGACGAAGCAAGCCAACGTCCACGCGTGGGACAACTGCTGTCGTCCCCGGATTCGGAGAGCGCATTCATCATGAGCGTGTCCGACACCGTGCAGGAGGCGCTGGCATCCGCGACCCCCGACGCTCTTGTCGAGGCCGCAGGGCCTTGGTCCGAGACCGACGAGCTTCAAGCATCCGGAGCCGATGCCGAAAGCGCAGTCGAGGCACTGGTTCTGTTGTCGGCTCTGGCCGGTCGCGCCCGATCGACCGGTCATCGTCTGTACTGCTGGTGGGCCCTGTGAGGTGTCAGGGCGAGCGACGGGGTGTCGAGGTCATGGGTTCCGCAGTGAGTGCATCCGGTCGAACTCGTCGACGAGCAGTCCCATCATGACGAGATCGTGGTGCCGACCCGCGAAGAACACCTGATCGCGAAGTCGCCCCTCCTCGACGAAGCCGAGCCGCCGCTGAAACGCCAATGACGCCTCGTTGTCTGCGAAGATCCTCGCTTGGCACTTGTGATAGCGCCGCTCGGCGAACATGAATCGCATCAACAGAACCGCGGCTTCTGCGGCATACCCCTTGCGGCGGTGGCCGGCTCCGATCGAGACGCCGTACTCGAACCATCCCGCATGCGGGTCGGCATGGTGCGAGCCGACGGCGCCGATCACTTCGCCCGTGTCCACGGCTTCGACGGCCAGCTGGAAACGGTCTCCCTTGTTGGCGGCAGCGGCCTGCTCCTGCGCCCAGACACGGTAGCTCTCGGCGGGACGAGGTGGTTGGACCAGGTCTCCCAACCGCTCCTCGTCCACGGCGATACGCATGAACGCCGCCCAGTCGTCGGGCTCTATGCCCCGTAGACGTATCCGATTACTGGTCCAGAACGAGGTCATCCCCTATTTGATCATCCTGACCGTACGGGTACACACCCTCGCGCAGGCTGGGACCGGACCCACCTCCGTACCTCAGCACGAGCAGGATGCAGCGTTGATCGGCGATGTCAAGGGATCGGGCGCCCGCTGCTCGGTACCGGTGGCGCCGGCGACCGGGAAACCCTCTCGGATCCAGTACTCAATGCCCCCGATCATCTCCTTGACCCGATATCCGAGTTGCGCAAGGGCGAGCGCTGAGCGAGTGGCACCGTCGCAACCAGGGCCCCAGCAGTAGGTGACGACGAGGAGCGCGGGGTCCAGCACTTCAGCGGCGCGGGTGGGGATGTCCGCGGTGGGCAGGTGGACGGCGCCCGGAACATGCCCCTGCTGCCAACCGGCGGCCCCTCGTGAGTCGACCAGCACGAATCCGACGTCGGCCGATTGCATCGAGGCGTGGACATCGGCGACGTCCGTCTGGAACGCAAGGCGCGCGGCGAAGTAGGCAGCGGCTTCGGAGGGTGCCGCAAAAGGCGTGCGGAGCACTGGACTTGGAGCGGTTTCGGTCATGTGCACGACGCTACGGGCCCGTCTTCTGCACCGGAACCGATGATCATCGGTCTTCCCATCAATGGGCCAGGAAATTCATGGTAGAAGTTGGCCATGGCCGATGATTCCCTTGATGAAACCGATATGCGCATTCTGGAGGCCCTGCAACAGGATGGGCGGGCCAGCTATGCGGACCTGGCGCGGTCGGTCTCCATGTCGGCGAGTGCCGTCACCGAACGGGTACGGCGACTGGAGGAGAGCGGCGTGATCAGCGGCTACTCGGCCGTGGTGGACCCGGAACGACTGGGACTCGGCATCCTGGCCTTCGTCCGCCTTCGCTACCCGACGGGCAACTACAAACCGTTCCATGACCTGCTCGCGACCACCCCAGAGATCCTGGAAGCCCATCATGTGACCGGCGAGGACTGCTTCGTACTCAAGGTCCTCGCTCGTTCCATGCGCCATCTGGAATCGACCACGGGGCGCATCGCGAGTCTAGGGTCCGTGACCACCAGCGTCGTGTACTCCAGCCCTCTCCCCAGCCGCGCCATCGCCGTGTCGTAGGTCGTGTCTTCGAAATCCCCCGGGTGTGCTTCAGCCCGTGCCTCAGCAGAGGCCAGTGTGAGGGCGCCCCCCATCGAGAAGGGCGTTCCCGGGCGTCTGGCTGGCGCGGCCCAGGAAACTCGATGGAGCGTCGTTCCGCCTCCGCGGTAGCGTGCCGAAATGACCACTCGTGTGTTCCGCGTGACCGTGCGCGGCGTCTTCTGTGATCTCGACGCAGCTCAGCGCACCGCACTCCTCGATCGAGCGAGCGAGCACAGCGTCTTGCGTGCGGCCTTCACCCCGGAAGGACATCTCAGCTACGACATCGCTGTCCGCACCGCTTTCACCTTCCGGTTCCAGGACACGGGAGAGCGTGAGGAGGACATCGTGGCGGCCGTGGAACGCGCGGAGACCGTTGCCTGGGCGTGGCTGGACGAGCGCGGCTACGGCTACAAGAATCTGAGAGCGCAGGGGGAGGACCTCTCCCAGGCCCCCTTGGGCAAGCGGCAACGGCGTGAGGCCGCACGACGGGGCTGAGGCCATCACGGCCCACGTTCTTTCGCCCCCTTTTGCGACCTCCACCGTGTTGCGACCGCGCTTCCCCGGCCGAACCCGGGACCCTTCGGACCGAACACCCACCGAGGTGATCCGTCACATCGGGCTACTCGTTCGGGTGATGTGCGGTATGTGAGGGCACCGTCCGATCTGTGTGGGCAGCCTTCTCCTAGTCGAATCCGCTAGGGGGAGATGATGGGATTTTCACGCGAATACGGGCTGAAGATCACGGAAGGGCCTACTCCGGCCGATATGGCGGGCGTCTCCACGCTGCCGTATCCGAGCGGGTGGTCCGCTCTGGCGTTCTCCAGTGAACTGCGACCGGGAGTGGTTCTCACCAGACCCCTAGCCGGGCAGGACGTGGTCCTCTATCGACTGCCCCGGGGGCCGGTTCGGGCCGTTCGCCCCTACTGTCCGCATCTCGGTGCCCATCTGGGACTGGCAAGGGTCGACGGGGACGATCTGGTCTGCCCCTTCCACTTCTTCGCGTTCGGCCCGGATGGAACCTGTGTACGGACGGGGTACGGCACTGTGCCGCCGCGCTCGCGCCTGGAGCAACTATCCGTGTGCGAGGTCAACGGCGCCGTGTTCGTCTGGCGTCACCACGACGGACGCGCTCCTGATTGGTCCATCCCCGAGTGGCATGTCATCGGACATCTACCCGCCCGGCACATCGCATGGGAACTCGCCGGGCATGTGCAGGAGGTGATCGAGAACTCGGTGGACGTCGGGCACTTCGCCACGCTCCATGGCTGGAAGAAGGCCGAGGTAGGTGGGGACGTCGTCTATGACGAGGCTGCGTTCCACGTGTCCCTGCGGGCTCATGAGTCGGCTCCCCTGTTGGGGGACTTCACCGTGGACGTGAAGGTGGACGGCTACGGCTTGGGGTGCCTCCATGCCGACGTGCACACGCCTCGGATCGGATTACGCATGTGCACGATGGTGATGCCGACGGCGATCGGGCCGCGCCGCATGCAGTTCCGGCAGTTGAACAGGTTGTCGTTCGCCGAGCCGGCCGCACTGCCTGGGCCGCTCGCGCGCACGGTGAGCCGGACGGCCTCACGGTTGCTGAACCGCCTCATCTTCCGCGCCAGTTGCGAGTTCACTGCGGCAGACTTCCCCATCTGGCACACCAAGGAGTATCGGCAGCCGCCGCGTCTCGCTCACGGCGACGGCCCGATCGGTCCCTTCAGGCACTGGGCCCGCCGCTTCTACCCGACAACGTCCACGGGGCCGACTGCCCCTTCCCATGACTCCGCTTCCAGCAACGGCGCTACATGACCGCTGCCTGGGCAGTGGAAGTGACCCGCGGTGTTGCCCGCCCGCTCCTTCGTGGGGGACGGGGGACGCACGGACAACACCCGGGGGCTCAGCTTCGTAGACCGCGGGGGTCGTCAGAAAGCACGTTCAACACGACCATGTGCAGCCAGGACTGCTCGATCAGGCGTTGGGCTGGGGACAGATGTCGAGTGGCAGCAGCGAGCCGCCCTGCTCCTCGTCGTCCGTGCCCACGATGCCCACGCTGGAGTTGCTGGAACAGGCCACCGCTTCGATCTTGCGGTTGTCCACTTCCTTGTTGAAGGTTGCGAGGGGCACGAGTTGTCCTTTGGACTTCAGACTCACGCCGATGCGGCCAGCGGAATCGACCGTCACCCTGCCCGCGCGATAGACAGCCGAGGCGAACGGTCCGGAGTTGATGTTCGGGTCCGAGGCCGCAGTCAGCAACACCGTTCCATCGTCGTGGATCTTGATGTCGCTGGCATGCCGTACCTCTTGCCCGTCCACCGGCAAGGGGTCGGGCACACTGAAGGCGACCGGTCCGGACGCCGCACCGAACACTCCGCTGTTGGGGTCGTAGACCGCGGCGCGCACCTGAGCGGGTTGGGCGTCACTCGAACCGCGGGTCGACCACACCGCGACGGTTCGGCCGTGCTGGCGTGTCAGGGCAAAGCTCTCGTAGTTGTCTCCCGGTGCGCGGCCGGGAACGGGCGAGCTACCCCACACCATGGCCGCGTGGGGGTCGAGAGTGAGGTGGTAGGCAGTGCCGTCGCTGGAGAGGGCCACGAAGTCGCCCGGCTGTCCGGGCACGGCGTCGATTGCTTCGAGGTCCCTCGGCTCGTCCATTCCCCGCCAGGGAAGCTCCCTGACCACGGGAGGGCTGGCTGGTCGGTACTGCACGGTGGCAATCCGATTCTCACCGGGATTCTTGTTGTCCCGCACCATCACGAGGTCGAGGGCCCCTTCGGTGCTCGTACCGTTCTCGATCACTGCGAGTCCACTGACGCCTCCGGTCATCCCGGTGCCAACGGACTGCCAGTGGTCGTTGGCAGAGGGGGCTAAGGCGTGAGCGGCAGTGGGGGCTGCGCCTGCGACGCTGAGCAGAGCGACAGCCGCGGCGGCCCATGTTCGACTCATCATGCGGGGGACGCTAGCGCAAGATCGAACACGTTCGATCTCCAGTCCCCCCATCGCCTCAAGCCCGCAGTTCAGGGGCTGTTGCTCAGCGCTCGCAGGTCTCAGTGCGGTTGCCCGGCCGTGCGGAATCCAGGGGTGAGGCACGGCGATCGACTCCACCGTTTACCCCTGGATGGTGGTGGAGTACCGCCCGGTCTCACACGGATACGAGTGGTTCCGCCCGGTAGGCGCGGTGCAGCAGTTCCTTGAAGAGTGTCGTCTCCGGCAACGGGGTGGCACCTATCCGGTGCACCGCAACACCCGGTGTCCATGAGTTCATCACGACGGCGCCGGCCAGGGAGGGCAGATCTTCGGCGGTGACCTCCTGGTCGCGTTGGGGTACGCCCAGGTGTTCCAACTGCCTGCGCACGATGCCCATCGTCGTGCCACCGAGCATGTCGGCCACGGGCCACACCACGGCCGAGCCGTCCCAGAAGGCCAGATTCCAGATCGACGCCTCGCTCAGCCGTCCTCGGCGGTCGGTGAAGGCCACGTCGTCGAAGCCCTGTTCGACGGCCTGCCTCAGGTAGTAGGTCTTGGCCAACTCGCCGACGTGTTTCACCGCGGGGACGACCCGCTCATGGGCGACGGTGCTCAATGCCAACGGCCCCTCGGGCCCGGATGCCGGTGGCGCGGTTCGGACCAACACCTCGGGCTCGACGTCGTCCCCCGCCACGGTGAACTCCCCCGCTGGTGAGTACACCGTGGCGACCACCGAGAGGTCTGCGGGACCGGTTTCGATCGCCGTGCGTAGGTGTGCTCGTACGCGGTCGTCGGGAAGGGCACGGCCGAACAGTTCCACCGATGCCGATCGCAGTCGATCGAGATGGAGATCGAGGCCGCGGACCTGGCCTCCTCGGACCTGGAAGGCCGTGAAGTGGGCATAGCCAGCGAAGGCGAGCGGCACCAGGTCCTCGGCGCTCGCGGGGCGGCCGTTGTGCAGGGCAACGTATGAGGTCATGTGTTGCCCAACGGGCTGTCGGCCCTGCTCATTCCCCCTCAGACGATCCACTGGGCGGACCCGTTGAGGTGTCCTTCGTGGTGGCCACCGGGCCGGTCGGATCGTCGGCGGGCACGGTACGACCCGTCTGCCTCGCTTGTCATGGGATGCGAACCGGGAATGAGCCACGGCCGCTGCTGTCTGCGCGGCGGTGGGCGAACTGGCCGGTCTGGCGAGCGCGCCACGCCTGGGAGTGCTGCCCCGGCTCCGCGGGCGCCTCGGCGACGATTCCTCCGCATTCCGGTCGACGTTCCTGACGGGAGTTCCTGTCAGGAGCCCGGGTACGGCTGTAGGGTCGCCCCCTGAGGGAGCACCGACGCCAGTTCAGGAGATCCGGCTGATGAGTTGTGCACGCCGCCGCACCACCGTGGTGCAGGGCCTTGAGGACCGGCGGTCCTGCGCTGATCGTGGATGTGGTCGCGCATGAGCACTCAACGCGTTCGATGTGACACCTGCGGCCATCTCACCGGCCTGGCCGGGCCGGAGGGTGGCTATGTGTGTGGCCGTTGTTGGTACGTCGTCGAACCGGCCGGATACGGGCGTCTGCGCGAGGCGGGGTTGAAAGTGGTCGCGGCCGACCGCCAGGCGCGGGCGCAGGCCCGCCGTGAGCACACCCACAGCAGGTCCTGACCTCCCGCGCAGGCGGGCTTCCCGTACGCCGATCGGTCACAGGTGAGTACGCCGGCCGGTCGATGCCGGTCAGGACAGGGCACTCTTCGTCTGCCATTCCTGCCAGGACAGGTTCCACTCGCCGAAGCCATTGCCCGGCGCGGGGTCGCCCTTGTGCCCGGGGCCCGATATCTCGAAGGGATCGCCGGCTCGGACCTGCGAGTACAGCCAGGAGGCGTTGGAGGTGCTCATGCCTATGCAGCCGGAGCTGCGGTTCGCATTGCCGAAGTAGGCGGAGTTCCAGGGTGCCGCGTGGGCGTACATCCCCGACCAGGTCAATCGCATCGAGTAGTCGACCATCTTGTTGTACGCGTCCCCGAGGCCGACGGTCTCCGAGTTCATGTTGATGGTGCCTTCCTTGGCCATCAGTACGGACGTGCCGCCCCAGGAGCGCTTCTTGCCTCCGGGTGTCCCCGCCGACACCGGGATCGAGCGGACGACCTTGCCATCGCGCTGCAGCGTCAGCTTCTTCGCCCCGAGGTCGACCTTCACCACCTGGGAGGTTCCGATGGTGAACGCCATGTCGTAGTCCCGGACGAACCAACCGCCCGCCGCGCCCGAGTCGATGCCGTTGAGCTCTGCTTGGAGCCGCACCTTGGTCCCCGTCGGCCAGTACTCCTTGGGGCGCCAGTCGATGCGGGTCCTGCCGTCGTAGTGTTCCATCCAGCCCCAGGAACCGACGGTCTTGTTCGAGGTGGTCACCTTCAGGGCACGCTCCACCGCGGCGCGGTTCTTGACCGGGTTGTCGAAGACGATGGAGACGGGCTGGGCTATGCCGACCGTGGTTCCCTTGCCGGGGCTGAGCTCCAGCTTGTTGACCTTCTCGGCGGCGGCGGTGGCGAAGGCCGCCTGTGCCGAGCCGCCGTCCGCGGTGGTGGCTCGTACCGTGTACGCAGTGCCGGGTGCGGCGGCGCGTCGGGAGGTCCAGGTGCGGCCGTCGTTCGACACCGCGCCGTCCAGAACGGCCCCCTTGCCCGTGGTGACCTTCACGTCCTTCAGTTCGCCGCTGGCCAGCTTGACCGAGACGGGCTTCCCCGGGGCAGCTCCCTGACCCTGGAGGTTGACCGAGATCTCCGGCCGCGCGGGGGCCTCTCCCACGCTCTTGCCGCCGCGGGAATCGTCCGATGGCCCATTGCCCGAACAGGCGCCGACCAGCAGTACCGCGAGTCCGGCAGAGGCGATGGCAGGCAACCGGCGATCGCGGCCCGTATGGGCGCGGCCCGGCTCCGACGTGCTGCGGGACGGGGCGAAGCGCTGCTGCTTGCTGACCATGGTTCGTGCCTCCAGGCGATGGGGAATCGCTCGGAGAGAGGGAGTGTGAGCCCAAAAGGTTGCCCGACCACCGGTTTGCTACATTCTCGTCACAAACAGCTGGAACACGGGGTGATGGCGACCGGTCTCCTCTTCGTGGCTGTGCGGCCCAGTGGAATCGGCGAAGCCCCCGTGGTGGGAGCGCGATCGGGCCTGGTGCTAGGGGCGACACGCCGTCCCGGCGCGACGCCGAACCGGCCGCTCTGCACCGCCCAGACCGGGCCTGGTCACCCGCTCAAGCCGGCACGGACTTTTCGTCCATGGGTTTCGGTGCCCCCATGCCGACGGGCCGCGGTTTGGTCTCCGGCAGCGCCGCGAAACATGCCGTACTGAGCACCGCGACGCCGGTCAACCAGATCGCCACGCCCCAGGGCGGTCCCGATCCATCCGACAGCGCGGTCGCCACGATGGGGGTCAGTGCGCCACCGAGGACTCCGGCCAGGTTGTAGCCGACCGCGGCGCCCGTGCAGCGCACCCGTGGCTCGTACAACTCCGGTAGATACGCGGCGACCACCGCGAACATGGTGACGAAGGCCAGCAGCGCCACCATCAGACCGAGGAACATCAGGGCTGGCTGCCCGGTGCTCAGCAATCCCACGAAGGGGAACATCCACATGCCCGCGGCGGCGCTTCCCGCCAGGCACAGCGGGCGACGGCCGAACCGGTCGCCGAGGAGTGCCACGACGGGCGTCAGCGCTCCCTTCACCGCAACGGCGACCATCACGAGCAGCAGCATCACGGTACGGCTGACGCCCAGTTGTTCCGTACCGTAGGACAGGGCCCAGGTACTCACCGCGTAGAAGACCGCGTATCCGATCGAGAGCGCCCCCGCGGTCAGCAGCAGGAGTCGCCGGTGGTGTCGTAGGACTTCCGCGACGGGTGCGTTCGCCCGACCGCCGCTTTGGGCCAACTCGTGGAACTGGGGTGTCTCGGTCAATGAGGTCCGCAGCAGCAAACCACCGACGGCCAGCACCCCGGCGGCCCAGAACGGAATCCGCCAACCCCAGTCGAGGAACTGACGGTCGGTTAGCACGGCGGACAGGGTGAGCATCATGCCGTTGGCCAGGAGGAACCCCAGGGGTGGGCCCATCTGCGGAAAGCTGCCCCAGAGCGCTCGTCGCCCGGGGGGTGCGTGTTCGGCGACCAGGAGCACCGCTCCGCCCCACTCTCCTCCGAGTCCAAGCCCCTGGAGGAAGCGGAGTGCGAGCAGCAGGATCGGAGCGGCCAGGCCGATGGATGCGTACGACGGTACGCAGCCCACTGCCACGGTCGCGCATCCGGTGGTGAGCAGGGAGGCGAACAGCACCGGGCGACGTCCATATCGATCGCCGATGTGGCCGAAGACCACGGAGCCGACCGGGCGTGCGATGAATCCGATGGCGAAGGTTCCGAAGGCGGCAAGGGTTCCGGCCAGTGGCGAGAAGGACGGAAAGAACAACGGCCCCAGTACGAGGGCGGCGGCGGTGCCGTAGGCGAAGAAGTCGTAGAACTCGATGGCGGTGCCGGCGAGCGAGGCGAACGCGAGGCGCAGCATGGAGGGGGATCGCCGCTGACCGGGTACGGGCAGCGGGGTGTGACGTGGACGCATGCAGGGCCAACGTCGGTTCGCCGCCCGCGGTTACGTTTCGTGCGGTGGTGGAGCTACGGCAGAGCGGCCATGAACGGTCGACGCCCGGCTTCCCTCCGGGGAGAGGTGGTCCGGTCGACCGTATCCGGGCAGGAGGATTCGACGTCGCGAAGCGTCGGATCCCGGATGTTCCGGTCGGTCCAACTGCCCTGCCCTATAAGGGGTTTGTTCCTTTGCGTCCGAGGTCTCCATGAGCCATTCCCCTCGTGGAGACGGGCCCGGTAGGTTCGCCGCACCCATTCCCTGAAGGAGTCCCCTTGCGCATGTCGAATCGACGCGTCCGTCTGTCCGCCCTGGGCACCGCCGCCCTCGTCGTAGCGGTCGCTTCGCCCGCCGCCTCGGCCACTTCGGTCCCATCCGGATCGGACCACTCTGCGCGGAAGCAGAGTTGGACGGGAGCCTGGGGGTCCAGCCTCTACCGCCCGGCGGCGCCCCTGCCCTGGTCGTGGCCCAACTGGTCGTGGGACGGCTTCACCGATCAGAGCGTCCGCCAGGTGGTGCGGATGAGCACCGCAGGCTCGGAGGTCAGGGTCCGGGTGTCCAACCGGTTCGGACAGCAGGCGCTCCGCCTCACCCGGGCGACCGTGGCGAGAACCGCCGAAGGGGCGGCAGTGGTCCCGGGGACCGTTCGGTCGCTGCGGTTCGCGCATCACACCGACACCGTCGTGCCCGTGGGGGCGGATCGGTACTCGGACCCGGTACGACTGTCGGTGCGGCCCGGAGAGAGCCTGACCATCACCCTCTACTTCTCCGGTGGCACCGGGCCCGTCAGCTTCCACGAGGACGGACTCACCACGTCCTATCGCGCAACGGGCGACCTCACGCACGACACGACCGGCACGACGTTCGCCGATGACATGGGCCAGTCGCGCTATCTCGTCTCCTCGGTCGATGTGCGGGGAGTGCGAAACGAGGGAGGTGTCGTCGCGTTCGGGGATTCCATCACGGACGGTTGGGGCTCCACGCCCGACACCGACCGCCGCTATCCCGACCGGCTCGGCGAACGACTGCTGGCGGACGGGCGGCGCCTCGGTGTCGTCAACGCCGGCATCAGTGGGAACATGCTCCTCACCGACTCGCTCTGCTACGGCGACAAGGGGATCACTCGGTTCCGTCATGATGTGCTGGGGCAAGCGGGGGTCCGTACCGCGGTGGTCCTGATCGGCATCAATGACATCGGTGGCGGTGGACTCCCCGATTGGGGTTGTGGAGTACGCCCGGTCGTCACTGCGGACGAGGTCATCGAGGGTCATCGAGCGCTGATCCGGGCGGCCAGACAGCGGGGGGTCACGGTCATCGGCGCCACTCTCACGCCCTTCAAGACGTACGCCGGCTACTACACCCCGCAGAAGGAGGGGGTCCGCGACGCCGTGAATCGGTGGATCAGGACCAGCGGGGCGTACGACGAGGTGGTGGACCTCGACCGGGTGCTGGCCGATCCCCGCCCCGGCCACGGTGATGAACTGGCTCCGGTGTACGACTCCGGGGACGGGCTGCACCCCAACGACGCGGGTATGGACGCGATGGCCGAAGCCGTCAGCGACCAGGTCCCCGAGGGGCGGGCTCGACGGTCCTGATGCCGTCCGGCCCGCAGGCCGGGCGAGGTCCACTACCTCGCCCGGCTCGGCGGGAGCGAGTCCAGGGCGGAACTCGACCCGCGGCGGACCCGGTCCCTGTCCTCGGGAAGAGGGCAGGGACCGGTCCTTCGTCACTCGCCCTGCCTGGCGGGCCGGTGGACCGAAGTCCCGGCCGGGCCCGCAGAACCGGGGGCGACCAAGCAGGTCAGCGGATCGGCAGTGGCCTCGGCCCAGCCGTGCCCTTGCGCAGCTGTTGTGCCGGGTTCGCCTGGCAGCTGACGTCCTTCGCGGGCAGTTTGCCCGTCGTCAGATAGGTGTTCGCGATGTCCTCCGCGCAAGTGCTGACGCCCGTTCCGTACACGCCGTGGCCCTCGCCCTCGTCGACGGTGACCATCCGGGCCCCGTCCAGCGCTCGACGCAACCCGTGCGCGTTGCTCAGCGGAGTCTGGGAGTCCCACTCGTTCTGGAGGATCAGCGCCGGTACGTCATTGTCGACGACGGTGGTGGGCTCGGCCGTCTTCCCCCAGAACGCGCACGGCGCGATGTTGGAGTTGTAGTCGCCGTAGAGGGGGTAGCGGACCGTCTCACGGACCGCGTCCTTGCGATAGGTCTCGGGGTTCTTCTGCCATGCCACGTCACCGCAGGCGACGGTCCAGAACATGGCGGTGCCGTTGTCGTCCCATGCCCACAGCGGCGGCAGCTCCGGAGTAGGTTCGCCGGCCGCGGCCTTCTTCAAGTTCACGACGGCCTCGGCACCGGCGCGCACCTTGAAGAAGGCGGTACGCGTGTTGGCACGGATCTGGGTGCCCGTGAGGAGGGTGCTCCCGACCCTGATGGGTTCGCGGTCGGCCTGGGCGACGATGCGCCAGAAGCTCTGGGAGACCTCTGCCGGGGTGTCGCCGAGCCCGTAGGTGGCTGAGCGTGCGGCGGTCCACGAGGCCCACCGCTTGAATGCCTGCTCGGCCGCGGGTGCCCAGGTCCGGAAGCTGTCGCGCCACACATCGGCGGGGTCGACCGCACTGTCGAGGATGAACCGGTCGACGCCACGGGGGAACATCTGGGCGTAGACGGCTCCGAGGTAGGTGCCGTAGGAGTACCCCAGGAGGCTGATCTTGCGCTCTCCCAGCGCGCCCCGGATCACATCCAGATCGCGGGCGGTGTTGCGGGTGTTGAACTGCTGGAGGAACTCCTCGCCGTACTTGTTGCGGCACTTGTCGGCGATGCTGCGGGTCACAGCGACGTGCTGGTCGAATGCCTGCGGTGTGTAGGCGCGCTCCCCGTCCAGCTCCGCGGGGTTGAGCCCACAGGTGAGCGGGCTGCTGCTGCCGACGCCACGCGGGTCGAACCCAATGAGGTCGTACCGCTCCTGCACGGAGGCGGGGAAAGCCCCGTGGAGGTAGGCGGGCATGTCCAGACCCCAGGTGCCGGGGCCGCCGGGGTTGATGAGGAGCACCCCACGGCGCTTGGCCGGGTTGGTCGCGGCGATCCTGGATATCGCGATGTCGAGCTTCTTGCCGGTCGGTCGCCGGTAGTCCAGCGGCACCTTGACCGTGGCGCACTCCAGCGAGGCCGGCAGGGTGGGACCGCATCCCTGCCAGCTGAGCTTCTGCGGTGCGTGGGCGGGTGGGGGGACCGCGCTGGGAGCGGGCGCGGCCGAAGCCGGGGCCGTGGCGAGCGCTGGAGCCAGCGTCGCCATCAAACTCACCGCAAGCGCGGGGGCCATGCGTCTTACCTGCACGACGTCGATCCTTCCGTTCGGCGTGTCAAACAGGTCGGCCCTGGTGGGGCGGGGCCGTTGTGGCACATCATTCACCCTTGGACGAAATTTTCGAACTCCGGTCCGATAAAAGGTAGTTAGGACCTGAAGACGAACGGGACGGATTCAGGACAGATGCCGAATGCCATGGTTCCGAGACGGATCGGGACACCTGCCCCGGCCAATGCCGAAGCCGATGCCGTGCAGCGGCGGACCCGTCACCGCGGAACACCGATCGGTTCCCTCCCGTAATGGTTAACGCTCCTCGGACGACGCTGCCCACGCCGGCCCGCCGCCCGCCCGCTGCGCCGGGTTGGTGCGCGACCCACAGATCCGGGCGGGTTCCGCGCCAACCCCTCGCCACTCCCCGCGCAACCGCCGAGGATGATGGGGCGTCCGTATGTGCGAACGAACATGACGCAGGGGGCGGATGATGGTCAGGCTCGATGCACGGGGCGCAGCGGGAGCCGCGTTGGCGGCTGCGCTGCTGGTGACAGGCTGTGGTGGGAGCGGGAAGGACGACGGCCAGCCGGATTCGGGCACGCACGACCGGGCGAAGACACTGACTCAGGCCGAGATCAAGGCCGTCCTGCCACAGGCATCCGACCTTCCCGGTTCCAAGAGGAACAGTTCGACGGTCCTGGACTTGAGCGCGGGCTCCGACAAGCGCCCGTGCGCGGGCGGTCAGCTGGGGAAGTGCGTGGCGGCGAAGGGAGTGGGAACCACCGTCCTGACGAAGGAGGGGGAAGGTGACTTCAGTTTCACCGTCTTCGCCCATCGCGACACCGAGGCGGCGAGGAACGCCTACCCCTTCCTGTGGAAGGACGCCGCCACGGCTTGGATCATTCCGCCAAAGAAGGCCGAGATCGGGAGCCCGGGGGATCAGAGCGGCGCCCGGCGCGGCGAGCACAACGACGGCCTCGGCTCGTACATCCAGATCCGGGTTGGCCCCACACTGCTCACGATCAAGACGAGCAGTGGCGTTGCGCACGAGCCTCACACCGACAAGCAGCTCAAAGAACTCGCGGAGATGTTCACCCAGCGGGCCCGTCAAGCCCATGACGGAGATTCCCCCACCGCGTCCCTCCGCGACTGAGTCGCGCCCCTCTCGTTGCCGAGAGCTGTTGCACCGTCGGTCCATCGGCTCCGGATCCCGCGGACGGTGCGAGGCCGCGTCAGCCCAGCAGTTCAGCGACCCGTGGACCGGACGCCGTCGGGGCGAGGACGCCCGCTCCCCAGAGTTCGGCCGTCACGGTCCGGGGGTTGCGTACTCCGTCGAGGCGAGTGCCGCCCCACGCTGATGCGCCGTACACCGACGCGGACGAACTGCTCGACGCTCTGCCCGCCCGTCTGCGCCGACGCGCTCACCGGATGCAGTGACAGACGGCGATCGCTGGCCCGAACCACGGGCAGTGATGTGGTGCGCGCAGGCGTACGCCCCGCTGGACGTGCCGCCAGGCGCTGGATCGTCATGCCCATGAGAAGGCGTACGGCCGGGTTCGCTGCGGGATCGCACCTCCCGACTCATGGCCGACGGCCCGTCCGCGTGCAGGGGCTCTGCGGGGCTCGTGACACACCACCGCACGCCGCCGTGTGCGCCCTGACGCGTCGGGGCTGCGTCACATCATCGTAGGAGGGCCATGCGAAGCCCCCACAGGCCGTGCGAAGGAGAATGATGAACCACCGCAGTGAGATGTTCGCTCTACAGAGCGTCGAGGGATTCCTCGACTGGGAAGAGCTCTCCCGTCTGAACAAGATCATGGACGGGGAGGCAGCCGCATGGGAACCGGAGATCCACGCTGCGGTGCTCCCCGCTCCCGCACTCGCGGTGGACATCCTCAACCAGGCGATGACACGGGCTCTACCGGCCATCCAGCGGGCAATGCCGTCGATCGCGGATGCAGCTTCGTGGGCGTACACGCATCTGTCGTCCGGGCAGGAGATACCCGCGAACCTCGATGGCATCATCGAAGATGCCGTGGCACCCACCCGGGTCGGGCGAATCGGGGTGGTCATCTCCGAAGCGGACGAGGGCGGCCGGTTCTCCGTTGAGCCCTTGTCCGAAGGGGTCCTGCGCGCCGGGGTTCGTCCGGATGATCCCGAGTGCGCGCCCGGGACCTTACGGCCGGCGGTGGGACCCCTCCCGCACGGCAACAGCCCCGCCGCGCCCCCATCGCTGGTGCGCACCCGATGGACCTGCTACGCGGGACCGGGCGTGGCCATCGCCTACGGGGCCCGACTGGTTCCCGGCGTCTCTCCGGTCAGACGTGGCGTGTTACGCAGTTTCGTCGGTGATCTCGTCGACACTCCACTGTCCTCGTCATGACCGCCCGCAACGGTTCTTTCCTGGTCAGCAATCGCCAGGGTTCGCGGTTCACGGCCCTGGGTTCGCGGCTGCCGGTTTCAGACGGGTGTCGGTGGGGGTGAAGCCCTGCGCGAACGACACCCGCACGGCGGGTCGGCCGCTCCCGGTGCCCGGGAAGAAGGTGAACGTTCTCAGCCGACGCTGTTCTTGAGCGCGGTGACGTAGTTGAGGATCGCATGGTCCCGGACACCGTCACTGGCCGGCGCCAGGGGGTCGGCGATCAACCCCCTGGCGCGGTCGGCAACTCCCGTGAGCAGGGAGGTCGAGGTGTGAATCGCCCCCCGGGAGTCGATGTAACGCATGCCCGCCGTGTGGGTGTAGGCGGGCTCGGGCGGCAAGTGGGGGACGATGTCGTTGTTGTTGACGAATCGATGGAGGCGCTGCGCTAGGCCACGGTTGCAGGCTGCGGCCAGGAGGCGGTCACAGGTCCGTGGTTGACCGAAGGTGTAGATGCCGTCCGCGGTCAGTTTCGGTTGCTCCAGGTGCAGACGCGCACCGGCCAGCATCGCCAGCGCGCCACCTAGGCTGTGGCCGGTGAGCCACACCGTCTGCCGCCCGGTGCGGAACTCTTCGATGGTGCTGCGCACGGCTGGGTACACCGAATCGAGTGCTTCGCCGAAGCCGTAGTGGATGTACCCGGTGCTCGCAGGCCCCGGCCATGGCGGGGTGGTCGCGTCGGAGAGCCAGTCGCGGATCTGTAGGGGCTCCGTGCCCCGGAAGGCCGTGATGATCATACGGTCACTGGCGATGGTGAACGCCTGGGTGTCGGGGAGGGGGAACGGTGGGGTGAACCGTGAGCGATGGTGACGCACCTGCTCGAAGCCCCACTGTTCGGCTTGTTCTGCGACGGCGGTTTCGTCTTCGTAGGCCAGGGCCGCTGCCTGCACCAGGCCGTAGGCGTGGGTTGGGCTGTAGCCGGTGGCATGGTGGTCGATCCCGGAAGTCACGGGCACGAGGGCTCTCCCTGTACGAGTTGTGCGGGTGGACCCGATGGTCCGAGCCTCACTCGCTGTTGGTCCTGGATCTGGTTCGCTGCGACAAGAAGGCGGGGCGGGTTGTCACACTTCCGCCGCAACCCTCGTCGGAACCCGGGCGGCGCTTCGAAGCCTCATCGCAGCCAAGAGGCACCGAGCCGGGTGACACGGTCCATTGCAGCCTGCGGGATCCGAACCTGGTTGCATTCACGTTCCTGCTGGCGCGCCGGCGCGTGCCGCGGCTCGTCACCGATGCCGTCCGACGCGATGCTCGTCCGGGAGATCTCGTTTCACATTGAAACAGCCCAATGAATCCGGCCGCTCCCGGGCATTGTGTACGGATATCCGCTCGCCGGCGCCTTCCGCTTCGGGCTCCCACCACGCTGGGCCGTGACACAGCCGCGGTTGCCTCCACTCGATCGGGCAGACATCGCGGAAGCCGGGAGGACCCTCGGTACAGCTGTCAGAAAACGGGCCGCCGTTCCCGGTGCCAGAAGCTCCAAGACTCCGAGGGGCATGGCGACTCGCCTTGCGCCGCTGCGGATTTCCTGGTGCGGCGAACCATGGGGCGACGGCAGGTATCGCGGCTCGGGACATGGGTCGAGTCGTTCGCCGGACTCGTTCCTGCTGTTCTTCCGCTGCGATCCCAAGCCAGTGCACGGCACCGCAATTGGTTCACGCCGAGCACGATCGGGAGGTTCCGGTTGACAGTACATCAGCTTACGGAAGTGAGTTGCAGCACGTTCACTCGAAGGGGAGATGGTTGCGTATCTCTCACCGGGAGGCGGCGAATTTCCCACCCCCTCGCTTCTGTGTTCGTCATCCAGAAGGCATCTCGACGCCCCCCAGGACAACAAGTCACATGATTTCCCGAGCATGGACAGGAAGGTGCAGAAGCGCAGGTGAAACAGCTCAACTCACCTTCCCTTCCCTCAAGGTCTCCGACCCACTCCGGAAAACCGCAGCTCAGCGATGCTTTTCGAGAGGCTGGGGCATCTTGCCACTGTCGGGAAGTATCTGTGAGAAGCTGACTTCGCATCGTCCCCACCATGGGGATCGATTCCGTGTCGCTACGATCCACTCGCCCCCTTCACTTCCTTGCACGGCTCGTGTGCCGACAGGGGCTCGCTTCGGCAGTCACCGCGGCCCCGCACGGCACGACTGAGCACACCGGCCGTTTGCCGGTCACAACACCTCAGCTCTACTCTTCATCACACCTCGCTTCACACGCGCTACACGACCCCCACGGGAAGGCACCATGACATCGTCGAACAGTGCAACTGGCAGCATCGAGACAACCACCGCGTTGCTCCAGGACGAACTGCCCCAGCTGGAAGAGCAGCAGCAGGCCCTGGAGAAGGAACTCGCCGCGGTCACTGAGCGGCTCGAATCGGTTCGCGGTGCGCTCGCCGCGCTCCAGAACCTCTCCACCGCGGCCATCCCCGCTCAGCGAGCGGAGGTTGTGGCAGCGCCCGAGCCCACCGCCGTGGAGCCCACGGCCGCGCCCGAGGTCTCCGCCCCCGCGGAGCCGGAAGCGGCCCCGGCCGTGGAGAGCCCCGCGCCCGCGAAGGCGGCACCCCGCAAGTCCCGCAAGGCACCTGCCAGCACGAAGAAGGCCGAGACCAAGGTCGCGCCCGCGCCCAAGCGTCGTACGGTGAAGAAGGTCGTCGAGGCAAAGCCGGCGAAGGCGAAGAAGGCGACCGCAGTGGCGGCAGCCGAGCCGGCGGCGGCCCTTCAGGACTCAAGCGGCCTGACCGACCAGGTCATTGCGGTCCTGGTACAGCACGCGGACAAGCCCCTGCGCGCCAGGGACGTGGCCCAGGCCCTGGGGCGCGACGAGTCCGCCGGAGCCATCAACACGGTCCGCAGCACTCTCGACCGACTGGTCGCCACGTCCCGTGCACACCGCGCGGGCCGCGGTCTCTACCAGGCTTCCGACAACTGACCCCCGGTCCCGTGGCGCTGGCTGCTCCTGTATCCCGCCATGGACCGATGGTTCGACAGAACTGCGCCGGCCGACATCAGACGGCCGGCGCAGTTCTGTCGCTTTGGGCCGTCGCCCCGTAGGGCGGCCCGGGCCTCATGCGTCCGGTGTGACCACGCCCTTGATGACTTCCACCTTCTTGTCACCCGCGGACTTCGCCTGTGCCGATGAACCGAACCCCACGACGGCGACGGCCGCCACGAGGACGGCGGACAGCACGGTAGTCACTCGTCTGCTCATCGCTCCCCCTTCTCGATGGACTCTCGCTGTATCTTGCAGGCAGACTCCCACCCCCGCTGACCTCGCCACAAGCCCCGCGCCCCAGGCGCGGAACACGGCGCGTGCGACCCTCAGGAGCCTGCAACGAAGGGAGTTGCCGAGGTGTCGATGGAGCGCCGACGCAGAGCGACGCAACTGATTCCAACTGGGGATCTTCACACCGCACGCCGGTGAGCATCAAAAGCGCAGGCACTTTTCACACTATCCGGAAGCCCTGGTGCACTCCCTGGGTCCTCCATGACCGTCCGATGCCCTCCGGGGCTCACACCGCGTTGTTCGGGCCACGGAGATCAGCCCCCGATGTACGCACCGGAGAGGGCACGGTCTCCACCGTTGCTTCGGCACCACGCCGGTCAGCCTGACCGTGGCGCGGCATGCCCTTGGTTCCCTCCCGCAGTGCGGCCATGTTCCCTTCCGGGAATCGTCACCACGAGCAACCGCCGGACGGCGCTGGGCAGAAGGAAGGTGACACGCCATGCAAGGAGGCTCCGGGAAGCTCACCTGCCCCGTCACCGTCGTCTCCCCGGGTCGCCTCTGTCGTCTCCGCCGTTCACCTTCAGTTCAGGTGAGCCGGCTCATCCGCGTCGTGCACCGCGACTGCCGTGAATGGCTGAGTTCAGCTACGGAGTCCGGCTGCCGACGGGGCCCTCAAACACGCGTGGATGGGTCTTCGGGCACTCCGGTCCGCCCGCGCGGGCGGCGACCCAAGAGGCCCGCATAACCTCATCTGTAACTCCCACCACGGTCGCAACATGGACACTTTGACCTCCCATGGGGTGTTCATCCCCCACGAGAGCAGGGCAGTTCCGCTCTTTCGGGGGCCCCGCACCCATCAAACTGGAATCATTCATTCTGGGTCGCGGAGGGCTTCCGTCGACCCCACCCGCAAGCGTCTCGGAGGGATCGATCACCCCTGGCGCCGACGGTGGACACACCCAACAGGCGCGACTAGTCTCCAACTTGGTCTAGACCGGAGTAGGTCTAGACCCCACTGCGTTGAGCTCGTCTGCCCCACCAGACTCGCAGCACCCCCACACCTCCACCAGGAGCGAAGTATGCGCAGAAAGATCACCTCGTCACTGCTCGGCATCGGCATGATCGGTGCCTCCCTCCTCGCCGCATCCGGCAGTGCCCACAGCCACGGCGCCCCCGACTCGCCGATCAGTCGCCAGCAGCTCTGCTACGACGGAACCGTCCTGAACTGCGGGCAGATCGAGTGGGAGCCGTGGAGCGTCGAGGGCCCCAAGGGATTCCCGTCCCGTGGAGCTGCCGACGGCAGCATCTGCTCGGGTGACAACGGCCGCTTCTCCGAGCTCGACGACCCGCGGGGCGGAGCCTGGCCCACCACCTCGTTGAGCAGTGGTCAGAGCCTCACCTTCAAGTGGAACATCAGGGCTCGCCACGCCACGACCAACTTCAGCTACTACATCACCAAGGCAGGCTTCAACCCGAACAAGAAGCTGACCCGGGCGGACCTTGAGCCGCAGCCGTTCCTGACCGTGCCCTTCGGCGGTCGCCAGCCCGGTGCCGTGGTCACCCACACCGGTACCCTGCCCCAGAAGACCGGCAGGCACCTGATCCTCGGTGTGTGGACCATCGCGGACACCGACAACGCCTTCTACTCCTGCTCTGACGTGAAGTTCTAAGGAACCGTCGAGCACCAGGGGTGGGCGGCCGAGCAGTTGGGCGGGTCCGGGCGCACCACGAGTGCGGCCGGACCCGTGCGCCCAAGCCCGGTGAAACGGGCCCCGCCACCGACGTGTGGAGCACGATCGGCAGAAGGGCCGACGTCCATGTGACGGGCACCGGACGTGTCCGGCGGACGGTAGGGGAACGACCGTCCCTCCAGAATCCCCGACCAGCCGTGCCGTACCGCCGCCTAGGCGGGGCTCGAAGCGGCGACGCAGGCGGGGTGGCCCCAGCCCTCCGGATTCTTGCTGATGCTCTCGCCCTTCGCATAGGGCTGACCGCAGCGACAGCGGCCGGCGAACCTGGCCTTCACCGAAGCGCCGGAGCCCGGCGCGCGCGACCGGGCCGGTCGGGGTACACCGCCGCCAGGAGTGCCCGCACGGGGTGCGGGCGTGGACTCGGGTGGTGGCAGTGCGGATCCCAGGGCAGTACCGATCGGTTCCTGGGTGCGGGCGCAGTGGCTGGCAGCACGGTCGGCCGCGGCGTTCAGGGGGTCACCGTCCACCTGGTGTGCCGGTGTGAAGACGAAGTCGACCTTTCGCCCGGTCAGCAGTTCGTCGATCGCAACGACCAACTCCTGGTTGGCCACCGGCTTTCCGGACGAGGTGCGCCAGTTGTTGCGGCGCCAGCCGGGCAACCAGGTGGTGACCGCCTTCATCGCGTACTGCGAGTCCATCCGCACCTGGAGTGCAGCCGTGGGTTCGGTGGCCCGGAGCAGTTCCAGCAGGGCGGTCAACTCCGCCACGTTGTTCGTGGTCTTGCCCAGTGGCCCGGCCTGCCAGCGGTGCACTCCGTGCTCGGTGTCATCGGCGATGACCCAGGCCCAGGCGGCGGGACCCGGGTTGCCCTTCGATGCACCGTCGCACGCCGCGATCAACTCAGTCATCCCCTGATACTGCCATCATCCGAGCGGCTTTCCGTACCACGTGTCCTGGCAGCAGCGGGAGCGTCGCACCTCGGGGAGGCATCGTCCGGCCACCGGATGCAAAGGGGTCGGGCGAGGAGACCGGTACGGCGGACGGTGGCGGACGGCAACAGCCCTTCAGCTCGGGCAGCTCGGGCAGCTCGGGCGGCTCGGGCAGTGTCGAATCAGCGGAGTGGGGGGGGGGGGGGGGGGGGTGCGCGCCGGGGGAGAAGCGGCGGAGGCACGGGAGGGCGCGGGGCGGAAGGGATGGGCCGAGAGGCGG
>NZ_JBHYZO010000013.1:63941-105471 GCF_042753785.1 Streptomyces sp. NPDC059256
GGGCGCGCCCCCCCCCCCGCTCCGCCCGGGGGGGGCGGGGGGCCGGGGGGGGGCCCCCCCCCCCCCCCCGCCCCCGCCCCCCCCCCCCCCGCCCCCCCCCCCCCCCCCCCCACGACTCGGAGGAAGGGCGTCAGAGACGGACCTTCCAGGTGATCGCGGACTTCATGGTCGCCGCGATCCTGGGGTCACGCACGGCCGTGGTGTGGTCGTCCACGGTGACCGTCAGTCGGTGGGTGCGCAGGTCCAGCAGGCGCAGTGTCACATCGGAGACCCGTACCTGAGTGCGGCCCGCAAGGCGCTTGAGCTCCTTGCCGTCGAGGTACCAGCGGATCTTCAGCTGACGCCCGTCCTTGCCGGTGAGCGCAGGGACCGTGGTCTTGACGGTATGCCGCAAGCGCAGGGTGCGGTCCGTCGGGGTTACGGCGGTGAGTGGCTTCGCATGACGGTAGAAGCCGGCGATCATCGCTTCGACGCCGGGGAGGTTGAACGGCTTGCCCACCGAACGCATCAGGGAGTTGTCGGTGGGCCGGTAGAGCCCCTGGACGAAGTAGCCGCCACCTTCGAAGGCGCCGATCGTTCCGCCGTCAGGTGACGGCTCGCCGAGCCAACGGTGCCACTTGGTGCGTTGGGCGGCGATGTCCTCGGCCGTGAGGGTGGAGATGTTGGAGTCGGCGGGTTCGGGGCCCGTGTACCGCTCGTAGCCCGGGTAGCCGGGGTAGAAGTACTCGTCGGCGAGCTTGCCGAGGGAGTGCCCGGTCTCGTGGATGGCCACCTGGCCGGATTGTTCATTGCCCGCCGATGCGGTGGAGATGCCTTCGTACCCGAGGGTTGCGCTGGGTACGTTGTAGCCGGCGCCGCCGTACTTCTTGCTGTTGGCGAGGACGATCACCAAGTCGGCTTCGGGTGCCTTGGCGACGTAGCGATCGACCTTCTCCTGGTCGATGCAGAGCAGTCGTTCGATGTCACCGCACCAGAAGTAGGAGCCGAGCGCCGTGTCGCGGACCGTGCCGCGATCGGGGTCACCGGTGACGCCGGACTGGTTGGAGACGGCGTCCACCGTCCAGATGTTGAAGAGGTTCCGGTACGTCGTGTACGGCTCGACGGCCGCCGTCTGGTCCCAGATCGCCTTGGCGTCGGTGTGGAACTGCGACAGCTCCGCGGTTGTGTAGCCGTCGCCGACGATGACGATGTCCAGGCGATCCGTCGTGGAACCATTGTCCACCAGTTTGCCGACCTGACCGTCCTCGGCCTTCTCCACGGCCGAGAGGCGGGATTGCGGTCGGTTCTGGCCACGTTGAGGAACAAGAGTACGGCCGGAGCCGGCTACCGTGCCGTGCTCCGGACCGGGTATCTCCACCTCGACGGCGGCCGAGGGCGTCGGTGTCGGAGCGGCGGCTGCCCCACCGGGGGCGGCGGCCAGTACGGCGGCGACCGCGGTGACCACTCCGGCCGCGGTCATGGCTCTGCGCAGGGGTGAGCGCATCGGTTCCTCTCCCCGAGAAGAAGTTAAGCATCTTGTTAAACGGAATGAACTCGGTGATTAAGTTAGGGGGGTGGGTGGGACATGCGCAATGCTCCGCCGGCCCTGAATACTGGGCAGTCACGCTACGAGGGGGTCCTCATGGACGAACCGGCCGAGATCGGTCGCCGGGTACAGCGACTGCGCAAGGAACTGGGTCTGACACAGCGACAACTGGCCCACCCCTCCTACACGCCGGCGTACGTCTCCACCCTGGAATCGGGCAAGGTCAGACCTTCGGAGACCGCTCTCAGGTTCTTCGCCGAACGTCTCGGAACGTCGTTCGAGGAACTGGCCACCGGGCGTCCGGCACGGCTGGCCACGGAGCTTCGTCTCGCGCTGACCGACGCACAGCAGCAACTCGCCACGGGCGCGGCCGACGACGCCGCGGTCCTCTACCGTCGGCTGCTGACGGACGCCGAGCAGTTGACTCTCGTCCCCGAGCAGGCCGAGGCGCTCCTGGGGCTGGGCGACTGCGGCTTGGAGACCGGCGAACTGGAAGCCGCCCGAAGCCACTTCGAGGAAGCAGAACGCCTGCTGGGCGATCAGTCGCTCCCCCGCAGATGCAGGGCGATCCGTGGCCGGGCCGTCGCTCATTTACTGGCCGGTGAGCTGAGGTACGCCTGCTACCTGCTCGAATCCACCATCGATGAGCTCAGCGCGAACGGCCTGGCCGACCCCGAGGCACTCGTACTGCTCTACACCGCCGTCATCGGCCCCTACATCGACATGGGCGCCCACGCGCGTGCCGCCCACGCCGCCGAACTCGCCCTGGCGCTTACCCCGCACGTCAACGATCCGGCGCTCGTGGCGGGGATGCACCGCCAGGTCGCACGGACCTTCCTCGCCGAAGGGCGCATCGCCGACGCCGACGCCTCCCTGGCCAAGGCCCAGGCGATCTACCGCCAACTGAGACTGCACACCGATCTGGCCCACTGCCACTGGATGCGCGGCTACGTCCATGCGCAGAACGGCGAACTGATCTCGGCGGAGCATGAACTGCGAACGGCGAGGGACATGCTCACCGAGAAGCGCGCCACGCTCTACACCGCACAGGTCGAGGTCGAGTTGGCCGATGTCCTGCGCCGTTTGGGCCGGCATGACGAAGCGGCCGAGTTGGTGGCCACACTCCTGGAGTTGGGCGACCGGCACGGGGCGGTCCATGCGGGAGGTGCACACCGGCTCCTGGGGCTGATCGCCGAAGAACGGGGGGACGCCGAGGAGGCCGAGGAGCACTACGTCGTGGCCCTGGCACTACTGGAGCGCAGCGGGGCCACCGGCGATCTCGCCGACCTCTGCCGACTGCTCGGCGATCTCCTGCGCCGAAGCGGACGCGTCGAAGCAGCCCTGGATGCGTATCGCACCGGGCTCGGTCACCGGGCGGCGCCCGGCACCACCACCCTGGGACCACCGCCGGCGGCTCCGCCCTACCGGAGTGTGTGACCGCAGCAAGGGCTGGCGCCCTGGGGGAGGCTCGCGTACGGCGTGCGGGACTCCCTCCCGTACCGCCCGGCGACGATCACAGGACCGCTGGCGAGATGCGGCCCCACGGTCGGTTGCAACGGCGTCGCGGCAACGGCCACCGGCCTCCGTCCGGCCTGCGGAGCCGCCCCACATGGCGTATCTGCCCGTTCGCCATCGCACAAACGCCGCCCATCAGCAGCAATCGCAACATCTGCGCGTATCGTTGCAGCGCACATCCTTTCTCTGGGAGAGCCGCTCCTGTGCCGTCGGTCCCGATCGACCTGGCGGACGGGCGGTCCGGTCAACGAAGACCGGTCGCGCCACGCAGCCGCGGCTGTCCTCACTGACGTGCCGAGGAGCCCGATCGCAGATGGCGCCATCTCCCCTTTCTTCACATTCCTCACGTCCACCACGTTCTTCACGTTCTTCACGTTCTTCTGCTGATTTGTCGAGCGAAGCGCAGACCCGTGCGCTCGAACCCCTGTATGCACAGGTACTGAACCGCAACCCCGGCGAGGCCGAGTTCCACCAGGCCGTGCGGGAGGTGCTGGACAGTCTGGGCCCGGTCTTCACCCAGCGCCCGGAGTTCGCCGATGCAAAGATCCTTGAGCGGATCTGCGAGCCGGAGCGACAGTTGATCTTCCGGGTGCCGTGGGTGGACGACTCCGGCGAGGTCCAGGTCAATCGGGGCTTTCGCATCGAGTTCAACAGCGCGCTCGGTCCCTTCAAGGGCGGTCTGCGGTTCCACCCGTCGGTGAACCTCGGAATCGTCAAGTTCCTGGGCTTCGAGCAGATCTTCAAGAACGCTCTGACGGGAATGCCCCTCGGCGGCGGCAAGGGCGGCAGCGACTTCGACCCCAAGAACCGCTCGGACGCCGAGATCATGCGGTTCTGTCAGTCGTTGATGACCGAGCTCCACCGTCATCTCGGCGAGTACACCGATGTGCCGGCGGGTGACATCGGGGTGGGCCAGCGCGAGATCGGCTATCTGTTCGGGCAGTACAAGCGGATCACCAACCGCTACGAGTCGGGCGTCCTCACCGGAAAGGGCACCGGTTGGGGTGGCGCTCAAGCTCGCACCGAGGCCACGGGATACGGCTGCGTCCTCTTCACCCGTCAGATGTTGCAGACGCTCGGCGAGGACTTCGAGGGGCAGCGGGTCGCCGTGTCCGGTTCGGGCAATGTCGCCGTCTACGCCATCGAGAAGGCCCAGCAGTTGGGTGCCACCGTGGTCACCTGCTCGGACTCGGATGGATTCATCGTGGACGAGAAGGGCATCGACCTCGACCTGCTGAAGCAGATCAAGAACGTGGAGCGGGGCCGGGTCGCGGAGTACGCGGAGCGGCGCGGCACCAGCGCCCGATTCATCTCGGGTTCCGGGGTGTGGCAGGTCCCGTGCGACGTTGCCCTGCCCTGCGCGACCCAGAACGAGTTGTACGAGACCGATGCGCTCGCGCTGGTCCGCAACGGGGTCAAGGCGGTCGCGGAGGGGGCGAACATGCCCACCACGCCCGAAGCGGTTCGGGTGCTCCAGAAGGCGGGGGTCGCCTTCGGCCCCGGCAAGGCGGCCAACGCCGGCGGGGTTGCGACGAGCGCATTGGAGATGCAGCAGAACGCGTCCCGCGACTCATGGTCGTTCGAGTACACGGAGGAGCGGCTCGCGGAGATCATGCGGCACATCCATGACGCCTGCCACGAGACGGCCGAGCGGTACGGACAGCCCGGGAACTATGTCACCGGGGCGAACATCGCGGGCTTCGAGCGGGTCGCGGAGGCCATGTTGGCGCAGGGCGTCATCTGACCGCACCCAAAGTCGCACGGTCGACCGCACCGCACCGGGCGGCAGCACCGCGCACGGCCCGATGGCGCAGGGCTGTGCGCGGTGTTCCCATCAGCTTGCCGGGGCTGACCGACAACGCGGCAGCCGGGCTCACCCACGCTTCGTCGGGAACGGGAAGGCCCGTTCCGGCGGTTCCGAACCGTCGGCAAACCGCCCGTACGTCAGTCGGTGAAGGTGACTCCGGTATCGCGCCTGCGGCGGTCGACGGAGAGCTGGAACACATCCGGCCGGGCGTAGTGGCCCGCAACGTCGAGGTCGAGCGACTCCCGGTACCGGTGATCGAGCTCCACCGTCGCCGTGATGATGCGCGCCTCGTCAAAGACCGGTTCGACCAGCCAGGATCCGTCCGGCGCAGCCACGCTGGAGCCACCGGTGAAGATCAGTCCGCTGTCCACCGCGTCCGGGCCGATCCCTGCGCGATAGGCATCGAGGAGATCGTCCGGCAGATCGTCCGTCGACAGGATCTGCCCTGCGGAGACGACGAAGCAGCGTCCTTCCAGCGCGTACGAGCGGGCTGCGATCGTATGGCTGTCGGGCATGTCAGGCCATGCGGCGACGTGGAGTTCCTCGTTCTGCGCATGCAGGGCCTGGCGCGTCAGCGGACTGAAGTGCTCCCAGCAGATGAGTCCGCCGACGCGGCCGGCCGGGGTTTCGACGACCTGGAGGCCCGCCCCGTCGCCCGGTGCCCAGACGATGCGTTCGGTGTGGGTCGGTGTCAGCTTGCGATGCAGGTTGAGCGTCCGGCCGTCGGGTCCGATGGTGATGAGGGAGTTGTAGAGCGAGCCGCTGGTCCGTGCCGGCCGCTCGTTCAGTCCCAGCACCACGGTCACACCGGCATCCCGTGCCGCGGCGCGAACGGGGGCGAGGTCGTCGTCCACTCCCCCGGTGTGATCGAGTACCGGGCTCTGCTCCAGCAGCCGTGCGTGCCACTGCTGGGCCGTGGTGTCCCGCCAACCCGCCAGCCCGAACACCCAGGCGGGATAGCACGTCAGCCAGGTCTCGGGGAAGACCACGAGGGTCGCACCCGCCTCGGCGGCGGCCGTCACATGGACGGCGGCACGGCGCAGTGACTCGTCCAGGTCGAGGAGTGCCGGTGGCTGCTGGACGATGGCTACGGTGGTGGTCATGACGGTTCCGTTCCGATCCGCTCGTACAGTTCCGGGCGCCTGTCGCCGTGTACGTCGTTGCGTTCGCTGATGGCCTTGTTCCGCGCCTCGGACAACACCACCGACGCCGTGACGATCGCTTCCTCACCCAGGTGCAGTGGGGTGAGGGGATAGCCGTCCGGGTCGACGATCACCGTGCCGCCGAGCCAGTGCTGTCCGCGCTCCGGGCCGGTGCGGTCCGCGACCGCGACGAACATCCGGTTGACCGCGGCGTCCGCCTGGATCCGGACGATCTCGCCCGGTCGTTCGCCTTCCGGGCGCGGGTACAACGGCCAGTTGACCGGTCCGCACAGCAGTTCGGCGCCGGCGAGCGCCACCTTGCGGACCCACTCGGGAAACTCCAGGTCGTAGCAGACCATCAGCCCGATCCGGCCGAAGGGTGTGTCCACGACCGGGGGTGGCTGGTCGCCGGGAGTGAAGCCCCAGGTCTTCTCGGCGTTCCACAGATGCGCCTTGCGATAGGCGGCGCGGAGCCCCGTCTCGTCGATGAGGACGCCGCTGTTGTAGGCACGGCCGTCCGCACCCAGCTCGGCGAAGCCGCTGACGATCACCAGCCGCAGTTCCCTCGCCAGTGCTTCCCACTCCCGGATGGTCGGGCCGTCGATCGGCTCGGCCAGCGAGAGCAGTTCGTCGGCGCTCTCGAAGACATAGCCGGAGTTGGCGAGCTCGGGAAGGACGACGATGTCGGCGCCCTTCCCGGCGGCGGCCCGAACGGCCGACTCGATGCGCGCCCGGTTGTCCGTCGTCCGACCGACCTGTGGGGCCAGCTGACAACACGCGACAGTGACGGTGCTGGGTGCGGATGCCGTGGTCATCGGTGCGTTCCCTCCAGCTCTGCCTCGCTGGCCGTGCGGGCGGCGGCTTCCGCATCATGGTCGATGGTGCGTGCCAGGAGGACGTAGAGCCCACCAGCCACGATCAGTCCCACGGCGAAGGAGAAGTCGGCTCCGCCCAGGGCGTCCGCGACCGGCCCCACATAGAAACTGGTCGAGAAGAACGGAATCATCGCCACAAATCCCACGATATACGCGACGACTCCTTGCCACGCCCAGTAGCCGTAGATGCCGTTCGGCTTGAGGATCTCCGCGATGGCGTATCCGCCCCGGCGCACGAAGTAGAAGTCGACGAGGTTGACCGCGGTCCACGGGACGAGGAAGTACAGCATCAGCAGGACGAAGTTGTTGAAGCTGCCGATGTAGTCGTCGGGGATCAGCAGGGCGACGATGAGGGTGGCGATGCCGACAACGGTGAGGCCGATGACCCGCAGGCCCACCGTCGGGCGGACCTTCTTGAACCCGTCGACCGCACTGGTTCCCGTGAGCATGGCGCCGTAGGCGTTGACTCCCATGATGGAGATCAGTGCCAGGACGGAGACCATCACCGCGATCAGGCCGAAGCCGGGGAAGAGGAGGTCTCCCACTTCGCGCAGGGCGAGGATCGGGTCGGGGTTCGGGATGTAGCTGGCGAGGATCGAGCCGAGGGACATCAGCCAGACCGCGGAGAAGGTGGCGCCCGCGTACACCGCGGTGATCAGCTTGCCCGCGGGCACCTTCGCCGGCAGGTAGCGGGTGTAGTCGGAGACGTACACCGAGTAGCTGATGTTGTATCCGGCGGCGAGGGAGATCTGTACGAGGAACGCCGTGGTGTTCCATCCCGCGTCGGCGGCGGGGGCGCCCTCGACGAGCGGGTTGGAGGAGTAGTGCACGATGGCGACCACGGTGAGGATCGCGAACACCACGATCAGCGCATAGGTCAACCAGCGCTGGACGAAGTGGAGCAGATCGTGGCCGACCACCGCGATGACGATGGAGACCGCGATGAGCAGCGGGTACCAGAAGAGCTTGTTGTCGGGGAGCACCAGCCCGATGCCCTGGGCCGCGAGGACGGTGTCGAAGACGAGGAAGCCGACATAGACGAACACGGTCGCGGCGAACGGCACGGAGGCGCCGCGGCTGCCGAACTGTGCTCGTGACTGGATCATCTGCGGCAGGCCCATCCGCGGGCCCTGGTTGGCGTGGAAGGCCATGAAGAAGGTGCCGAAGCCAACGCCGAGGACGATGGCGAGCACGCTGAATCCGACGCTGAGTCCCATGGCGGGTCCGACGAATCCGGCGACCATGGTCGGCAGGACGAAGTTCCCGGTGAACCAGAAGGGGCCCTGGTGCCACACCTTCCCATGGCGCTCTGAACTGGGTACGTAGTCGATCGAGTGCTGCTCGATCACACTGTCGCGCTGGGGCGCGATCTCTGGCGAAGACATCGTTGTCCTCCCGGTGAATAGGCCGGTTAGCCGGCGTGGACGGAGCTGGCTGGGGTCATGGCCGAGAGGATCTCGTAAGCGACGTGCGAGGCGGCGACGGCCGTGAGTTGTGCGTGGTCATAGGCCGGGGCGACCTCGACGACGTCGGCACCGACAAGGTTGACCGCCCGGAGCGCGCGGATCATGGCGAGCAGTTCGCGGCTCGTCATGCCACCGGCCTCGGGAGTCCCGGTGCCGGGCGCATGGGCGGGATCGAGTACGTCGATGTCGATCGAAAGGTACACCGGACGGTCGCCGAGACGGGTGAGCATGCGCTCGATGGCTCGGGGAAGCCCTTCGGTCTCGATGTCGACGCTGGAGATGACGGCGAAGCCGAGTCGCTCGTCGTCCCGCAGGTCGTCGCGGGAGTAGAGCGGTCCGCGGATGCCGACGTGCGTGCTGGCCGAGAGGTCGATGAGCCCCTCCTCGGACGCACGGCGAAACGGCGTGCCGTGGGTGACGGGAGCACCGAAGTAGGTGTCCCAGGTGTCGAGGTGTGCGTCGAAGTGGAGGACGGCGACGGGTCCATGGCGGCGGGCGGCGACACGCAGCAGCGGCAGGGCGATCGTGTGGTCGCCACCGAGGGTCAGCAGTCGCTTCCCGTCGGCAGAGAGCTGCTCGGCGGCGGTCTCGATCTGCTGCACGGCCTCCGTCAGATGGAACGGGTTGGCCGAGATGTCTCCGGCATCCGCGATCTGCTGTTGGGCGAAGGGCTCGACGTCCTGTGCCGGGTTGTACGGACGCAGGAGTCGGGATGCCTCACGGATGTGCGCGGGGCCGAACCGGGCTCCGGGACGGTAGCTCACCCCGCTGTCGAAGGGGACTCCGACGACGGCGATGTCGGCCCGTGGGACGTCCTCCAGACGCGGTAGCCGGGCAAACGTGGCAATCCCCGCATAGCGAGGGTTGACGCTTGCGTCGGGTGGGCCGATGGGGGATTCGGGAGCATTCATCGGAGCCTCGGATCTCTACGTGCGGGGAGTCACTGATAGACAACAAAGAATGCCTATTAGACAACTCACGTTCCGGTAGTGTTGCTCTGGGTTATCACCCTGTCAAGGGTGGCCGGGGATCGACCGACCGACGCGAGGACTTCATGAAAGCGCTGCATCCGAAGCCGTCCGCGCTCCCGGTCCGTGTCGGTGCGCGGCTGCGCGCCTGTCGCCAGGCGCAGGGCCTCACCATTGAGCAGGTAGCAGCGGCAACCAGCCTGACCAGGGGTTTCGTCAGCCGGGTCGAACGGGACGAGACCTCACCGAGCGTGGCGACTCTCGTCACTCTCTGCCAGGTCCTCTCCTTGCCCGTGGGTTCGCTCTTCGAGGACGCGGAGATCGAAGTGGTCCATCTGGCGGACGCGCCCCACATCAACATGGGCGGTCGCGGCGTCACCGACCGCATGATCACACCTCGCGCACAGTCACGGGTGCAGGTACTGCGCTCCCTGCTGGAGCCGGGGGCGGACGGCGGCGAGGATCTCTACACGATCAACTGTGAGGTCGAGGTGCTCCATGTCATCAGTGGGGAGCTCACGGTCTTCTTCACCGATCGCACGCTGCCCCTGGCCCCTGGGGACACGCTCACCTTCTCCGGGCGCGAACCGCACAACTGGCGCAACACGGGGACCTCGGTGGCGGAAGTGCTCTGGACGTTCGTCCCGGCCGCCTGGAGCGGCTCGCGCTAGGTCGGGGTGCCGTGGGAGCCGTGGGATCGCTCCCCTGCCCGGAGCGGACGGATCCGGGGCCGATCGCCCCGAGCCGGGCCGCCGCGGCATGAGCGCGGCAGCCCGGGCGGCATCCGGATCGTTGCTGCCGTCAGCCGGTGTGCCGCCACCAGAACGAGCCGGGGTTCTGATGGTCCGTCACGCCCAGCTTGCGCCAGAGCGGCTCCGCGATGCGGCTCAGCTCGGGATCGGTGTGGATGAAGGCGTTGGGCAGTTCGACCGCGAACCGCCCGGGGGCAGCGGTGAGGAGCGCCGCGAGCAGATACTGCTCGGAGTAGTAGCGCCAGCGCCACGACGGCGGATAGTCGCCGGGCAGCATGATGTCGTGGATCTGGACGATGACCCCGGGCGCCAGCCGCGGCAGGACGTCGAAGAAGAACCTCATGACGTCCGATCCCATGTGCAGCCGGTGCGAGCCGTCGAGGAAGAGGACGTCACCCGCTGTGAGTTCGGCGAAGACCGACAGATCTACTTCCTGGAGCGGAACGCGCAGCACACGGTCGCACAGGTGGTCGATGGTGGCGCGGGGTTGGGGGTCGATGGAGGTGACGTGGGTCGTCAGCCCCAGGTCCTCGATCGCACGGCGGGCGAACTTGGTGGAGTTGCCGGACCCGATCTCCAGATAGCGGGCCGGTTGCTCGTCGGCCAGGATTCCGTAGAGCGCCAGGGCGTCGAGGGGCGGTAACCAGGTGTTGCCCCAGTAGGGGACGGCCCCCTTCTCCACTCCGTGCAGGGGAATGCGTGCCAACTGCTCGGAGTGCTTGAGGAATCCGGTGAGGCGTTCGCCGTAGCGTTGGCGTCCCGTCTCCAGCAGGGTTCGTACCTCGCTGAGCTCGTGGCGGGGCTCGGGGGTGATGACATGGTCCAGGAAGACCGGTTGTGCCAGCCCGAACGCCCACATGACCAGGCCGAAGGCGAGGGGCTTGCTCTCCAGTCGATCGAGCGAGCGCCGAAGGATCGGCATCCGCTCCAGCAGGCTGGGCGACGGTTCGGCGACACCGACGGACGACTTCCTGTGCACAGGCGGAGTTCCTTCCACGGGAGACGGCTGGTGCTGTTCTCGGCGGTCCCAAGTCCTCCGCCCGGCGACCCGTGCCAAGCATGTGAGCGTCCATGTCGTGGGGGCGACGCTCATTTCGTGGGGCCGGGAGGGCATCGGACGCGAAGATCCCTTCCCCACCTGATCTGCTGGCACGCATGGACGGGCGCCGCCTGGCCGGGTGACAGGGGCAGTGGCCGAGAACGGTGGTCCGAGGCACTCGATGTGACCGGCCCACTGTCCTCTGGTCGCCGATGCGGTTCCGCCCAACTGATGCCGAGCGGGCAGGTCGGCTGCCCTGAGCGGGCGCGGGCGACGCTCTCGCAGAACGCCCTGGGACGGCGTGACGTGGTCGGTGTGAGCCAGATCCGAGCGGTTCCCACAGGCTCGCGGTTCCTCATGACTGAGGGGCGACACCGTGTCAGGTGTCGCCCCTCAGCGCGAACGAAAGGCGTGCCCCAGGGGGCTACGGCCGGCGCAGCACCCCGCCGTACTCGTAGACCCGCTGGTTGGATGAGGTCGCGCCCAAGTAGGGAGCAAGTGCCGGGTGTACGGAGGCGAGCGCCGGCTGTTCGGGGTCGGGGCGCCAGTCGGCAAGGTTCACCAAGCCGGGGTCGACCGGCTCCAACCCGTCGAGCAGCGCGTCCAATTCGCCGGGGGTACGGGTCTGCCAGGGGATGCCGAGGCCCGAGATATGGGCGGACATGGCGGCACCGGCCACCGGATCGTCACAGACGACCTGGGACAGGCCGAGATAGCTACCAGGGGCCGCATTGTCAATGACGGTTCGCAGCACGCTGCGCGGGTCGTCCACATCGGCCAGGTGGTGGACCACGGACAGGAACAGCACGGCGACCGGCTCATCGAGGTCGATCAGACGGTCTACCTCGGGATGGCTGAGAATGGTCTGTTGGTTCCGCATATCGCCGGTGATGACCGTGGTGCTCGCGTCGTCGGCGAGAAGGGCCTGACCGTGGGCCAGCACGATGGGATCGATGTCCACGTAGACGACCCTGGCATCCGGCTGGAATCGCTGCGCGACCTGATGCACGTTGTTGTCGGTCGGCAGACCGCAGCCCATGTCGATGAATTGCCGAATTCCCTGCTCTTCGGCCAGATAGCGAACCGCCCGGTAAAGGAACTCACGGTTCTGTCGAGCGATGTCCACACACTCGGGGAAGTCCGCGAGCGTGGAGAGGAGGAACTTTCGATCGACTTCGTAATTGTCCTTGCCGCCCAGCATCCAACCGTAGGCCCGGGCAGAGGTGGGTACATCAAAAGGGATGGAGTTCTTCTCGACCCCACGGTCATTGGCCACGGCTGTGTGCTCCGCCTTTCTTCCTCGCGAGACCAGGGGCTGCCCCCTGGGACGATGAGACTACCCTTGAAACCCGCACGAACGGAACGTCTGGAGCGCCCCAACACTCCGTTGGGTGACGGAACTTGACCTTGTGTCATGTGCGGTGCCAGGGGGCGATGATGCTCTCGCGACCAAGTTTCTCTCCGGCGGTCGCTTGGGCTGGTAGGGTCCTTCGTCTCAAAGATCGCAACGCTGGTGCACTCCGGTTGCACCTCGCCCTTCGGGCCTATCGAGTCCTGCGACTTCCCTTTCACGGCTAGAGTGCGCGTGCGTTCCGGAGGCCTCATGAGCGCACACCTCCTGCCGATACACGACAGATGTGTGGCAGTTGTATGTCCCGGGGAACGTGGATGCACCGTCCAGATCGCCGGCGAGCACCTGAGTATTCCCTCGTGGGCATCTCCGGTATGGACCATGGAGGAATTGATCTGCATTTCTTGAGGCGTGTCCTCTCACCGGTCGACTCCCCCAACCCACCGCGGGCCCGCCTCCGTACCCGCAGTGGTCGAGGGCTGCTGACAGGACCCGGGCGAGCCTCCATCCGGGACTCCCGTGCCGCCACCAGATCCGGCCATGCTCGGGCCGATGCCCTGTTGATCATGAAGAGCGGCTCCGCAGACCTCCAGGACCGGAGCGCCTGACCCCCCTCAGGGGATCTGACGGTCGAACGGTCCCGCGGTTCCTGGGTGCCGTTCCGAAGCCCTCTCGGTGCGGTCGACGACCTCAAGACCCCCTGTCGGCGTTTTCGAGAGGGCCTTGTCGCCGATCGACAGTCCACTTGAGCACCGCTGTAACGGAGTTGTGTGCCTTTGCCGCTGGCTTATGCAGGAAGTCTGGTGAACCATGGGTCTGCCTCCGTATGTGCTGTGCGGGGGCTGACACAAGGAGAGTTCGATGAACGCGGAGCAGCAGGCTCAGCCCCCGGCAGATCGGATCGACACGAGTACGCCGCATTCGGCGCGGGTGTGGAACTACTGGCTGGGTGGGAAGGACAACTACCCCGTCGATCAGGCCCTGGGCGCACGGATGGAGGAGATGTTCCCGCAGATCATCGACATCGCCCGTGCTTCCCGTGCCTTCCAGGCGCGTGCCGTGCGGTACCTGGCTGAGGAGCGCGGCATACGGCAGTTCCTCGACCTCGGCACCGGGCTGCCCACCGCCAACTCCACCCATGAAGTGGCCCAGGCATCCGCCCCGGAGTCACGCATCGTCTATGTGGACAACGATCCCATCGTGCTGGCCCACGCCCGTGCGCTGCTGGTCAGCAAGCCCGAGGGTGCGACCAATTACATCCACGCGGATCTCACGGACGCCCCGACCGTCCTGCGCGAGGCGGAGAACACCCTCGATCTCAAGCAGCCCGTGGCCCTGATGTTGCTGTCGACCCTTGGCCATGTCACGGATGACGAGGCTGCGGCCTCCCTGTTGAACAGCTATCTCGGAGCCTTCCCCTCCGGCAGTTGCCTCATCCAGTGCGACACGATCGAGACGCCGGAGACCAGCGCGGGTTCGGACGAGTACGAGAGCGGTGGGGCGCTGCCCTACAAGTCCCGTGCGGCCGAGGTGATGCGTTCCTTCAGCGCTGGACTCGACCTGGTGGAGCCTGGCTTCGGCTCGATCAGTCTGTGGCGGCCCGATCAGCCTCCGACCGGAGAGCCGGTGGAGCAGTGGGGCTTCGTGGCCGTCAAGCCGTAGCCGACTGTTGATCAGCTAGGCGGAGGGGTTCCACGACGCCGAGTACGGCCGAGACCTCCGACGTACGGGTATCGCACCCACGTCGGAGGTCTCTTTGCGCCTCTTGACCGGTGCCCGGGCCGGCCGTCTGTGGGCCCGGGCACCGGCCAAGAGGGGGAACCCGGGGTGGCACGAGGGGAACACCGGGATCGAGCTGGTGCACCGTTGACGGCTGGTTCGAGGCGTGAGGCAGTGCGGGCCGTTCAGACGCCGAACGGTGCCGCATATCTGATCACACCGGACGGAACGGGTACATCCGAATCCAGGACGAGCGCCATCATCGCCTCGTCGGGCACCTCAAACGGTGCGCGGATACCCCATCGGGAAGCCGGCAGGAATCCGAACCGCGGGTAGTAGTCGGAGTGTCCGAGGACGAGCACGAGACTCTCCCCCATCCGTACCGCGGCGTCGAGGGCGGCCCTGATGGCCGCGGAGGCGGCCCCTTGGCCCTGGTGGACGGGCAGAGTCGCGCAGGGTGCGAGGGCGAGCGCGGGCCGGCCCTCCACATGGCACCGCGTGAGCAGGGCGTGTGCGGCAAGGGTTCCGTCCGGGGCAACGGCCACCCAGGACAGTCCGTCGATCCATGCGTCGGGATCGGCGCGGAGCGCATCCACCAGATCCGCTTCGGCTTCGGTGGCGAAGGCGGCGGCATTGATCTGGTGAATCGCCGCCCTGTCCGCAGGGGCTTCGGCACGGGTGGTCCACTGGGTCATGGTGCATCTCTTTCCGGCAGCAAGGAGGGAGCGGGAGCGGTACGCCATCAGCAGTGCGGTCGCGTCCGGGCGGACGCATCGAATGATCTCTCCCCCACCTGGCATGCCGAGACATGCCATTCCGTATCCGGAGGAAGAAGCCGCCTGCAGCGGGCGCCCGGGGAGGTGAATGACTCCCGGGCGGTGTTCGACCGAGATCGGCACGCGCAGTGGTGCCGTCCTCGGCCGGCCTTCCGGGTGCGAGCCACCCGCTGTGGTGGATCGCACCCGGAAGGCTCTCGGTCCTTCAGAGGGTGAGCAGCGCGCGGACGGGCATGCTTCCGTCCGCAAGCGGCCGTACGGCGATCCGTACCAGGGCCAGGGCATTGTCGTCCCCGGCGATCCGGTTGGCATTGAGTTCACCGCACGACAGACATTGATGGATAATCATCCATTCGCCGTCTGCGCGTGCGGCCATGCTCAGCGCCGTCATCCGGCCGCGGCACGTGGCGTCACGGTCGCCCGGTACGCGCCGGTCGACGTGAAGGCTCGTCAGACAGTGTGGGCAGTGGTTTCGATGGGCTGTTCCGGGCGCGCTCACGGAGACGTCGAGCCGGCAGCCGACGCATCTGAACGCCTCCCCCTGGCTGCCGTTGTGTCCGTGGAGCACGTCCTTGTGTCGTTGGGTGCGCGCAGGGCGCTGGCGATTCCTGGGTGCTTTGCGTCGTGGCATGGTCGTCCTCCGTCCTTCCGGTCCCCTCACAGTTCCGCGAACAGTTCGAGTGGGAAGGGCGGCTGGGCCAGTGGCCTGACGGCCATGCGCATGAGGATCAGCTGGTTGTCGTCGGTGCAGATGGCGCTGGAGGTGAGCTCGTCGCAGCGGGTGCAGCGGTGGATCACCATCCAGTCGCCGTTCCTGAGGACGGCGATGGAAATGGGTGCCATCCGTGATCGGCAGTCGGAAGCACCGCCCTCGACGTGGTCGTGGACGTGTCGTGAGTGCAGGCAACTGGGGCAGTGGTTGCGCCCGGTGCCGTCCGGCCCGAGTTCGCTGACGGTCAGTCCGCAACGTACACAGGCGAACGTCTTCGTCCGCTGGATGGGGCTCGGGGTGGAAACGGGTCCGCCGGAGGCAGGGGAATGCGAGTTGTGTGAAGACACCCTCGGTGCTCCTTGCTGAAGGTATGAAGCGATGACAGCAGGAGGAGGCCGAGCGGCCCTGGGCGAATCGTGGCCATGAGGCGCGGTGGGAGCCGCGGTTCTCGGGGCGCGCCAAAGCGACGCACCAGCGGGAACGCGGTGTCGGAGACCTTGATGGACTCACCGACGGCCCGTGCTGACAGCGACGGGGGTCGGATCGGCGATCAGGCTGTGGTCAGCGACCGGACCGGTTCACGGTTCGGCGGGGCCTTCTCGGCACGGACCGGGGCATACATCAACTACTTTCTCGGGCCGAGCGGTCCGATGGCATCGAGGAACGGCTGCCTAAGGAGGCGGTGAGCACGCTAACAAGCACCTGTCGGTGCGTGCCAATGGTTTTCCCACATCGCTGTCGGACCACGTCCCAGGGCGGCGCATCGATCGGCCAGGGAGAAGCGTCGATGAGTCCGCGATGGTCGGCGGGCACCGGGGGCGGACATCCGTACGCAGGGCCGTGGCGGTGCCACCACGGGCACGTTCTCTAGGTTTTCCCGTGTCGGACGAAGAGTCTGGTCCAGGAGGCCGTGGTCGACAGTTCGACGGACGGCCCATGCTCTGATGGAAGCGGCCACCACGGCGCAGCAGAGGAGATGACCACGTGCACACCACCTTGACCGTGCTCTACACCGATCGGCTCGAAGCCTGTCACGCCTTCTACACCGGTCTCGGGTTCGACTTCGTCAAGGAGCGGCACGGCAACGGGCCCGAGCACTACGCCGCGCAGACGCAGGACGGGTGTGTGTGGGAGCTGTATCCGAGCGGTAGGCGCCCGGCCACGGGATATCTACGACTCGGCTTCACGGTGCGGGCGGCCCGGGGCGCGTCGGCATACGCCCCGGGCCAACACCGCCTGACCGATCCCGATGGACGCACCGTGATCCTCAGTGTGCTGGCTGCGGCCCCGTCCTTCTGAGCCGCGGCCGGGCTGCCCGCCCTACTGCTTGCGGGCGATGCCCACGTAGAGCGGGACCTGCAGGTCGTCGCCCTCCGGGGTGTCGACCGGTCGGTGCCAGTCCCCCACCAGCGCCAGACCCGGATCGAGGAGTACCAGTCCCTCGAAGAAGGCGGCGATCTCTTCCCTGGTGCGCAGTTGGACGGTGACACCGCCGCTTCGATAGACCTCCATGACCCGTGCCATGGTTTCGGGGTCGACGTCGGCGGTTCCATGGGACAGCACCAGATGACTTCCGGGCGCCAGGGGCGCGAGGAGGTCGCGTACCAGTCTGCGGGGGTCCTGTGCGTCGTCGATGAAGTGCAGGAGTGCCACGAGGGACAGTCCGACGGGTTCGTCGAAGTCGAGCACTTCACGAGCCGCGTCGAGGATCGCCTCTGGATGGCGGACGTCCGCCTGGACGTACTCGGTGCGCCCTTCAGGGCGGCTGCTCAACAGGGCTTCGGCATGGCGTAGGACGATGGGGTCGTTGTCGACGTAGACGACCCGCGCATCCGGTATGGCGCCCTGGGCGATCTGATGGAGGTTCGGCTCGGTGGGGATGCCGGTGCCGATGTCAAGGAACTGTCGCAGACCGCTCTGGGCGAGCTGTCCCACGGCTCGCTGCATAAAGCGACGGTTGGCCTGTGCGGCGGCCTTGGCCTGGGGGTAGAAGGTCAGGACCTGTTCGGCTGCCGCCGCGTCGACGACATGGTGGTCCTTCCCGTTGAGGAAGTAGTCGTACATACGGGCCGGATGGGGTTGGTGGGGGTTTAACTGGGGCGATCCATCGTCCGTTGTCGCTGTCATGTTCCGTCCTTGTCTCTCGTTGGTGCGGGTGCCTCGGATGTGGTGTCAGACGACTCCGTGGGCACTCAAGAGATCAGGAAGTCAGCGCCGCCGTCCTTGGTCCACTGGATGAAGACCCGCATCTCCTCCGTGGTGCAGACCAGGGCCGGGCCGTGGGGGTCGCTGGACTGACGCAGGGCGATCCTTCCTCCGGGGAGTTTCTTGGCCTCCACGCAGGAGGCTCCGTTGGGTCCGCTCCACGGCCGGTTCCAGTTCTCGTCGCCCAGGTCGGCGGCGGCGTGGTCGACATGGTGGATACGCGCGGTCATTGCATCTCCTTGTGGATGTCCGTCCCCGGGACATCTCTGAACTTGCTGGGGGGTGTGCTGCGGTCAACGCTCGGCGGGGCGGCGGTCGCGCGAGTGGAGTCGCGGAAGGTCGCGAACGGGGTCGGGGATGCTGATGTGGCCGGCCCGGCTACCAGGCTCGGTGGTGGCCACCACATCGTCTCCCCCTCCTTCGTGCAGACCATCCGTCGTCACGGGCCGACGAAGAGCTTCGCCGGTCCTTTCGCGACCGGGTCCGCCCTCCGACAGGGGCGCGCGGTGTCGTGGTCCGCCGTACCGATTCGTTCGACCGGCCGGTGTCCATCGAACGGCACCGACCCTCCGGCACACCGTCAAACGTCCCTGCCCGTAGGCCCGTTGGGGAGCAGTTTGCCATGAGTGAGGTGGGGTGCACAGAGCACTTCACGACAATGCACTGTGCATTGTTCAGCGTGTAATCCCGGCAGCTGAGAAGGCATGCAGGTCATCACCGTGTTGACGCACGCGACTGCACTACGACTGCCCCGATCTCCCGCGCCGGGGCACCTCTGGGCAGTTGGGGAACCGACGTGTTTCGCCATGGGCCCCGCCGCCGACCGAGTGCGTGGGTACGGCCCATGACCCGGAACTCCCGAACAGCGGGAGACACAAAGGGTTCTGGCCCCATGGCGAACGAGCGGCGCCTCAACGTCAGGACGGCTTCGGCCTTCGGGGCTACGACACCCCGACCACAGGAGCAGGCGCGGTACGCCCCTTTCGTCGTACCAGCCGGAACTGCACACTCCCGTGCATTAACTGTTGTCTGCACACATACATGCGGCTAGGGTCCTGGCCATCGAGCACTGATCGCGCAGCAGGAGAGCGAGCGCGGAGCCATAGCCACACCCTCAAGGAGCTAGGTCCATGTGCGTTGACCCCACCATTCCGCCCCCTCCCTCCCGGGTCACGCGTCGCGGCGTACTCGCCGGCGCGGCCGTCCTCGCGGGAGGAGCGGCACTCACCGGCACGGCCGCGGGAACCGCCTCAGCGACGGAAGGCGCTCGGACCCATCAGTCCCGCCCGCCCCGCGGGGGCACCTTGATCATCGACGGCGGTACGCTGCTTGACCCGCTGACGGGCCGGGTCACCGAGGATGCCGTGGTGGTCATCGAAGACGGTTCCGTCCGTGCGGCAGGCACCCGAAGGGCCACGCGCAACGACGTGGCGGCGGTACGCAAGGTCGCTCGCGTCATTCGGGCGAACGGCCGCTGGATCCTGCCGGGACTCATCGACGCCCACATCCACTTGAGCAACCAGACCGACGCCCACCGGGCCATCAAGCTCGGAGCGACGAGCATCAGAAGCGGAAGCACCAGCTTCTACCAGGACATCGCGCTGCGAGAGTTGGCGCGCTGGGCACCCGGACGCGTGCCGCGGATACGGGCGGCGGGCGTCTTCGTCACACCCAAGCTCGGGGACACGATCCTGGCCGACCCGGACCTCGCACCGCTCAGCCGGCTCAAGGACGGCGTACGCACGGCCGAGGCGCTGCGCCGGGTGGTGGAGGTGAACCTGTCCCGAGGCGTCGACGTCATCAAGACGCGGGTCAACGAGCGGGCCGGATCACCGACGGAGGATCCGCTGACCCAGGTGTACGACCGCGATCAACTCGCCACGACCGTGGCCGCGGCCCGAAGGGGCGGCGCGACCGTGCTGTGCCACAGCTACAGCGAAAAGGGCATCCACGACGCGGTGATGGCCGGGGTCAGCAGCATCGAACACGGGGTGTACCTCGGCGAGCGCACCATGCGGGAAATGCGGAGGAGGGGTACCTACTTCACTCCCACGCTCGCCGCCATGGCCAGTCTCGCAGCGGATCCGGACCCGATACTCGCCGAGCGCGGCAGACGCTTCCTCCCCATCGCCCAGCGCGCCGCGCTACGGGCCCATGAGCTCGGGGTTCCCATCGCCTCCGGAACCGACTCCTCGACCGGTGCGGTCGATCCGATCGGCCGAGAGGTCGAACTGCTGCGCGAGGCCGGGCTGCCCGCGCTGGACGCGATCCGTACGGCGACCACGGGTGCGGCACGGCTGGTGGGACTGTCGCGGAGCGCCGGACGGCTGGAGCGCGGCTTCCGCGGTGACGCCGTACTGGTCGACCGCGATCCGCTGGACGACGTGGCAGCACTCAAGAACCCGAGCACAGTGATCAGCTACGGCTTCCCCGTCGACGCCTGACGGGTCCGCGCAGGTCGTCGCCCGGTCGGGCCGCTCACCGGGTACGACCGGACCGTGACCCGCCATCGACCGTCGGCCTCACCTCGGCGGCGGGTCACGGTCCAACCCCAGCATCATCCGGCTCGTCGGACCAGGCGATCCGGTAGTACGCCAGGCGTTCGTCCTCGGCGACGCATCGCATCCCGACGGCTTCCATCACACGTCGGGATGCGATGTTGTCCCGATCAGCGTCGCCTTCGACTGCTGCCACACCCCAATCGCGCGCCGCCGCCAAGAGGCCCCGCAGCGCCTCCGAGGCATAGCCCTTGCCCTGCGCCGAGGGAGCCAGTCCGTAGCCGATCGTCACCGTGCCGACGGCGTTCGGCGGGCCGTGGAAGCCCACGCCACCGATGGCTCGGCCGTTGTCGGCGCGACGGATCTCATATCGGCCGTACGGCCTTACATCGCCTGTCCGGGCGCAGTTGTCGAGGAACATGCGAGCGCCCGTCACATTGCCGTCAGTGGGATATCCGGCCTCCCAATGATCCTCGCCCTGAGGTGTGCTCTCCACCAATCGCCGGGCCTCGTCGATGCTCAGTGGATGGAGAAGTAACCGCGTTGTGATCAGATCCGCCATGCTCCCGTGCCTATCACACGGGTTGTTGTGGACGCTCGTGCTTTTCGGGGGCGGTTGCCAGCACGCCAGGGAGCCGAGGACGAGCTACGGCTGCGTACCGTCCACGGGTGAACAGGGTTTCAGCTCGACGGACGGAGCGCCGTCCCATCGCACCGCGCCCACGACTGGAGGCGGTACCGCAGGTCAGGTGAGGTCGAACTCCCCCTCCCGGGCGTTCAGTACGAACGCCCGCCACTCCGCCGGGGTGAAGATCAGTGACGGGCTCTCGGGTCGGCCGCCGTTTCGCATGGCGATGAAGCCTTCGACGAACGCGATCTGAACGTCTCCCGTCCCTTGGGTACCGGAGCGCCAATCCGCTCTGCTGAGGTCGAGCTCAGGCTTCTCCCAACTCGAAAACATCTGCGTGGTGGTGGTGCTCTCGGCCACGTCCGTGCTCCTCCCGCATGGGTTCCGAGCCAGCGTAGCCACCTGTCGCCCTCCCGCACAGGCCGTCGACGCACCCGGCACGAACCGCACGATCGTCCGCCGAAGCCGCCGGCCCGGCCACCTGCCCAGACGTCCGGGCAGCCGAGGCGAATCGATCGTGATCGGTGCCGGGACAGCCGTTCACGACCGGCACCAGCCGGTGGATCTGGCGTTCGACAACACCACCGACACATCGGTGGATCCGCCGACTCCCCGCCTTTCCGCTACGGGAATCTGGGAGGGGGAGCCTTCCGACGGGCATCCGAGCAGAAGGACGACCCCTACAACTCTCACCCTAGACTTGAGGTTGAGAGTATGCCTTGAGGGAGCCCTGGATGACGAACGAACAGCGGCTCGCTGACGCCCGTCCATGCCCGCCGATGCCCGCCGACAGGCACGGCGTCAATCCGAATCCTTCCGGGACGAGGTCGAATCACACCCTCACTTCGAAAGGTTCCGGACTCCCTCAACAGGGGCGCGCGCGGCGCGAGAGCCCACCGGCCCCAGGGGGGCCCAAGCGCCGCACAGAACACAACCCCGACCTCGGTGAACCGGGGGCGCGCAAGGGATGACATACGCCCTCCCCCGTTGGCCTGATCGCCCCGTTGACAGGAAATGCCCGGGCTGACTGCATGGGGCGACCCCTGTCGTTCGCCCCTCTGGGGAGGCACCGTGTTGCTCCGTACCCGTACCGGACGCTGTGGACTCGTGGGCATCGCCCTGGCGATAGGGGCGACCCTCCTGCCGACCAGCGCGGCGGCCCGTAGCACCGAAGCACCCGATCTCCGCTTGTCCGGTGATGGTCCGTCCGCGGTGATCCGGTACACCGAGCACGGCATCCCCCATGTCCTGGCGAAGGACTACGTGGGGCTCGGCTTCGGCACCGGCTGGGCGCAGGCGGCCGATCAGGTGTGCGTCCTCGCCGACGGCTTCCTCACGGTCCGCGGCGAACGGTCCTTGCACTTCGGCCCCGACGCCGACGCGGACGATTCACTGTCGGCGGCTGCCAACAACCTCTCCAGCGATCTGTACTTCCGAGGGGTGCGCAACAGCAGGACGGTCGAACAACTCCTCGCCACTCCCGCACCGAGGGGCCCCAGCAGCGCGTCGAAGGAGCTGATGCGGGGCTGGGCGGCCGGATACAACGCCTGGCTGAGGCAACGTCAGATCACGGATCCCGCCTGCCGGAACGCCGCCTGGGTGCGTCCGGTGTCCGCCCTGGACGTGGCGCGCCGAAACCATGCCCTCGCGGTGCTCGGCGGTCAGGGACGACTCGTCGACAGCATCACCTCGGCGCAGCCGCCCCAGCGGGTGGGCGGACCCGCGACCGTACCCGTACCCGCAGTGGCAGCCGAGGCGGCGCGTCGGCTGTTCTCGGACGAGAGCACACGGAGTACGGGGATGGGCTCCAACGCCGTCGCGTTCCGTGGCGACACGACCGCCGACGGACGTGGACTGCTGCTGGGCAATCCCCACTACCCCTGGCACGGCGGACGACGGTTCTGGCAGGTCCAGCAGACCATTCCCGGCGTGTTGAACGTGTCGGGCGGAGCCCTGTTGGGCACCACGGTGGTGAACATCGGCTTCAACGAGAAGGTGGCGTGGAGCCACACCGTCTCCACCGGCGTACCGATGAATCTGCACCAGTTGGTGCTCGACCCCGCCGATCCCACCGTGTACGTCGTGGACGGTCTGCGGGAGAGGATGCGTCAGCGGACGGTCACCGTCGAGGTGCAGGGCGCGTCCCCCGTGACCCGCACGCAATGGTGGACGCGGTACGGCCCCGTGATCACCTCGCTCGGCCCGACGCTGCCCCTGCCGTGGTCGACGAACGTCGCGTACGCGCTGCACGACCCGAACGCGAGCAACCTGCGCCTGCCCGACTCGGCGCTTGCCCTGGGTGCCTCCGGTTCCACCGGCGAAGCCCTGCGCGCGCTACGACGGACCCAGGGATTGCCCTGGGTCAACACCATCGCCGCGGACTCCGGGGGCGGCACGCTGTTCACGCAGTCGCAGGTGTTGCCCCGTATGACGGATGAGCTGGTCACGCAGTGCTCGACACCCCTGGGGCAGGCCATGTACCCGGCCTCGGGCATGGCCGTGTTGGACGGGTCCCGCACTGCCTGTGCTCTCGGCTCGGACCAGGACGCGGTCCAACCGGGCATCCTCGGCCCCTCCAGGATGCCCACCCTGGTCAACGCTCCCTATGCCGCCAACTCCAACGACAGCGCCTGGCTCGCCAACGCGAGTCAACCGCTGACCGGATACGAACGGATCTTCGGCACGGTCGGCACTCCCCGATCGCCGCGCACCCGCGGTGGGATCGAGGATGTATCGGCCATGGCCACCAGGGGCGGCCTCACCGTGGCGGACCTCCAGCGTCAGCAGTTCGCCCATCGGGTACCGGTCGCGGACCTGGCGATCGCCGATGTGGTCCGGGCATGCCCCGCTGCCCTGCCCGATGACACGGAAGCCTGCCGGGCTCTGGCGAACTGGGACCGCACGGTCGGCGCGGACAGCCGCGGCGCACTGCTCTTCGACCGGTTCTGGCGGCGGCTGAGCGCCCAGTCGGCGGCAACGCTCTGGCGGACGCCGTTCTCGGTGACGGATCCGGTGGGTACACCCCGTACGGTCAACACCCAGTCGGCCCTGTTCGGACAGGCACTGACCGCCGCGGTGGCCGAGCTGCGCCAGGCCGGCATCGCCCTGGACGCACCGCTCGGACGGCACCAGTTCGTGGTCCGCAACGGCGAGCGCATCGCAGTCCCCGGGGGTACGGAGTCCCTCGGCGTGTGGAACAAGGTCGAGGCGCGATGGGATCCCGCCCGCGGCGGCTACGCGGAGGTGGCCATGGGGTCGAGTCATCTCCAGGCGGTGGGCTGGGGCCGGGGGCGGTGCCCGGTGGCGCGGACTTTGCTGACGTACTCCCAGTCGTCGAATCCGCTCTCGCCCCACTACCAGGACCAGACGACGTTGTACGCGGCCGGGAAGTGGGTGACCTCCCGCTTCTGCGAGAAGGACATTCTGAGCTCGCCCGCCCTGCGGGTGGTGCGGGTGCGTGAACGATGAGGCACACCGCGCGAAGCGGGCCGGCCATCGACCGCGGGCGGGGGCGGCCGGCTCGACGGTGAAGTCGATCGGCGGCGCTGCTCGGGGTGGACGGCCCCGAGCAGTCGCGCACGTCGACAGCCGGTCCGTTCCGGAGCGCTGGTGAGGGGTTGCGCTCCGCACCCCGTTGGCGCAGCACCCCGCGCGCCCGGCCCTCGCTGCTGGCAGCGTGGCGTGCATGAAGACTGGCGCACCACGGCTGAGATCCCAGTGGACCACGTGGGTGCCGCCCATTGCGGTGATCGCCCTCGTACTGGGGTGGGGTCGGGAGCTGCCCGGTCCTGCCGTTGCGCTCATCGGGGTATGTCTCATCGGTGCCGTGCTGGCCGCGGTGCACCACGCGGAGGTGGTGGCGCACCGCGTCGGTGAGCCGTTCGGCTCGCTCGTCCTCGCCGTCGCCGTGACCGTCATCGAGGTGGGGCTGATCGTGACCTTGATGGTGGGGGGCGGCGCCAAGGCGTCCACCTACGCCAGGGACACCGTCTTCGCCGCCGTCATGATCACGTGCAATGGGATCGTCGGCCTCTCGGTACTGGTCGGAGCCTTGCGCAATCGGGTCGCCGTCTTCAATGCCGAGGGTTCCGGCGGCGCCCTGGCGACCGTCTGCACGCTCGCCACCATGACGCTGGTGCTGCCGACCTTCACTACGGGTCAGCCCGGCCCCGAGTTCACCGGAAGCCAGTTGGCGTTCGCCGCCGGGGCGTCCCTGTGTCTGTATGCGTTGTTCGTCGGAGTCCAGACGGTGCGCCACCGGGACTACTTCCTCCCGGTGCGCTCCCAGGACCAGGCCGCCGACCCCGATGACCACGCCCCGCTGCCGAGCGACCGTGAGACCTGGTCGAGCGTTGCGCTGTTGGTGCTGGCGCTGGTGGCCGTGGTCGGCAATGCGAAGCTCGTTTCGCCGGCCATCGAGGACGGTGTGGAGTCGGCGGGATTGCCCACGGCGGTGGTCGGGGTGGTGATCGCCCTCCTGGTGCTCGCCCCGGAGACGCTCGCCGCCGTACGGGCGGCCCGTCTGGGTCGGATGCAGACCAGTCTCAATCTGGCCTACGGCTCTGCCATCGCCAGCATCGGTCTGACCATTCCGGCCATTGCCTTGGCGACGCTCTGGCTCGAAGGACCACTGGTACTGGGCGAGGACGCCACCCATATGGTGCTGCTGGTGCTCACCGCGGTGGTCAGCGCCCTGACCGTGGTACCGGGGCGGGCGACGCTCCTCCAGGGTGGGGTGCACCTGGTGTTGTTCGCCGCCTTTGTCTTCCTCTCCTTCAGTCCCTGAGCGGTACACAGAAGAAACGCGACTGGCATGGATATGGCCCCGGCCGCCCGGGTCACTCGGTGTCGAGTAGTTCCCCGACCAGCGCGGCGACCTGCTCGACCTCCATGAGGAACCCGTCGTGGCCGCAGGGCGACGTGATGGTGCGTACCCGGTCGGCCCCGGGGATGTGTGCGGCGAGGTGGTGTTGCTGCGCGAGTGGATAGAGCCGGTCGGAATCGACGCCGGCAATCAGCGTGCGGGCGCTGACCCGGCCCAGGGCCGCTGCTGTTCCGCCGCGGCCTCGACCGACGTCATGGCTGTTCATGGCCTCGGTGAGGACGACGTAGCTGCCGGCGTCGAAGCGGTGGACCAGTTTGCTGGCGTGGTGGTCGAGATATGACTGCACCTGGTAGCGACCGCCGCGCCAGGGGTCTTCCGCTCCCTGCGCCGCGCGCCCGAACCTGATGTCGAGTTCGCTCTCGCTGCGGTAGGTGACATGGGCCAGTCGTCGGGCGAGTCCCAGGCCCTGGTGGGGTCCGCGCCCGGGTCCGGCGTCGTGGTAGTCACCGCCGCGCCAGTTGGCGTCGGTACGGATCGCGCCCAACTGCACACTCGCCCAGGCTATCTGCTCCGCGCTCGCCGCCGCGGTGGAGGCGAGCACGAGCAACGAGGCCACCCGGTCCGGCCAGGACACCGCCCACTCCAACGCTCGCATCCCTCCCATCGAGCCGCCGACCACGAGGGCTCAGCGATCGATGCCCAGCTGATCGGCGAGGAGTGCCTCTGCCTCGGTCTGGTCCCGGGTGGTGACGAAGGGGAAGGCTCCGCCCCAACGACCACCGTCGGGGTGGGGCGAGGACGGGCCGGTGCTGCCCTGGCAGCCACCGAGCACATTGGGCGCGACCACGAACCAGCGGTCGGTGTCGAGGGCGCGTCCCGGCCCGATCAGCCCGTCCCACCAGCCCTCGGTGCGATGGCCGGGGCCGGCCGGGCCGCTGACGTGGCTGTCACCGGTCAGCGCGTGGAGGACGAGTACCGCATTGGATGCGTCGGGGGCGAGCTGCCCCCAAGTCTCGTACGCCATCCGGACCCCGGGGAGTTCCCCGCCGCTCTCCAGGGGCAGTGCCGAGCGCAGTCGGGCCCACTGTCGCCGGCCGGGCGGGTCGCCCTCCTGCCAGGCCCCGGTGGCGGGGGGCAGGAGGGCGTTCCGGGGCACCGTGTGGGCCTGAGGGTTCAGGATGCGCCCTTCGCCGCGCGGAATCCTGCTTCCAGATCCGCCTTGAGGTCGGCGATGTTCTCGACGCCCACCGAGAGTCGGACCAGCCCGGGGGAGGTTCCGGTGGCGGCGAGCTGCTCGGGGGAGAGTTGGCTGTGCGTGGTGGATGCCGGATGGATGATCAGGCTGCGTACATCGCCGATGTTGGCGAGATGGCTGAAGAGTTCCACGGCGTCGACGAATCGCTTGCCGGCTTCCACCCCGTCCCGCAGTTCGAAGGAGAGGACGGCACCGGCGCCCCGCGGGAGATAGCGCTGGGCGGCCCCGTGCCAGCGGTTTCCGGGCAGACCGGGGTAGTGGACGGCGGCCACTTCATCGCGCTGCGACAGCCATTCGGCGAGCGCCTGGGCGTTGGCGGAGTGCCGTTCGATGCGCAGGCTGAGCGTTTCGATGCCCTGGAGCAGGAGGAAGGCGGAGTGCGGTGCGATGGCGGGGCCGATGTCCCGCAGGAGTTGGACGCGGAGCTTGATCGCGAAGGCGCTGGGCCCCAGGGCCGGCCAGTACCTCAGACCGTGGTAGCTGGGGTCGGGCTCGTTGAAGTCGGGGAAGCGCTCGGCGTGCGCCCCGAAGTCGAAGGTGCCGCCGTCCACGACGACACCGCCGAGGGTGGTGCCGTGGCCGCCGAGGAACTTGGTCGCCGAGTGGACGACGATGTCGGCGCCGTGCTCGATGGGCCGCAGCAGATAGGGCGTGGGGACCGTGTTGTCGACGATGAGCGGGACGCCGGCGGCGTGAGCGGTGTCCGCCACGCCCTGGACGTCGAGGACGTTGCCGCGGGGATTGCCCAGCGTTTCGGCGAAGAGCGCCTTGGTGTTGGGGCGGACGGCGGCGCGCCAGGCGTCAAGGTCGTCCGGGTCGTCGACGAAGGAGACCTCGATGCCGAAGCGGGGCAAGGTATGGCGGAAGAGGTTGTACGTGCCTCCGTAGAGGGAGGTGCTGGAGACGATGTGGTCGCCGGCGCTCGCCAGGGTCAGGATCGCCAGGGTCTCGGCGGCCTGTCCGGAGGCGAGCGCCACGGCCGCCACCCCGCCCTCCAGGGCTGCGACCCGCTGCTCCAGGGCGTCCTGAGTGGGGTTGTGGATCCGGGTGTAGATGTTCCCGGGCTCCGCGAGCGAGAAGAGGTCGGCCGCGTGCTGGGTGTCACGGAAGACGAAGGAGGTCGTCTGGTAGATCGGGACGGCCCGCGCACCGGTGGTGGGGTCGGGTGCGGTGCCGGCGTGGACCTGCTTGGTCTCGAAGGACCAGCCCGGGCCGGGTACGGATGCGGTGTCGTCGGGCGTGTGACCGGCGGCGACCGAGTCGATGGGCTGGCTCATGGTTCTTCCTTCGGATGTGGTGGACGGTGTCGGACGGAGGGAGGTTGTAGGGCGTTCCCGGGGCATCCGCTGCACTGCTCGAAGAGGTGCCGGAGCAGGGGCGGAGTTTGCGATGGCAGCGCCGGGCTGACGGGCGCGGTCCGGCGCGGCGGTGGCCGGACGTCGAAAGCGGTGGCCGGCTCGGCAGGTCTCTCAACGGGCGGATGCCGATCGCGTGCGGACGGCCGGCGCGCGGATCGCCGTCGTCGTGAGGTGCCGTCGTTCAACCGCGTGCCCTTCCCGCTGCCGATGGCCGAGGGGTCCTGAGAGATCGTGCACTGCAACGTAACGACCCGGGGCGGTACCGGGAAGGGCGGCACCCGTTTCGCCACACTGCCGCAATACCACGGCAATATTGGATAAATTACCGAATGTACGTTCGGTGTTGATGCGAGCCTGTTCGGGCCCGTACGGGGTCGGTCCGCACGCAGTGGCCCCTCGTTCGGGCCAGGGCCGGACGACCGGGGGCAAGGGACCCGGCACCGTGGCCCAAACGGGCCGCGGACAGAGACGGATCGTGTACCCGCTGGGCATGCCCCGTCCGGGCGGGCTCACGGCTGGACCGGACTGCCTGTAGGGGCGAAACCGCGCCCTACGCGCATACAAAGATCAGGGGGTGCGGTTCCAGCGCCCTCCCACCGGAATTCACTCTCCCTGGAGGACCCGGCCGGCCGGTGTGCCGAAGTACCAGTGGCGCCCCGGTGGTGGCGGCGGCAGGGTGTCGTCCACCAGATCGGACATGGCCTGCCCCAACTCCACCAGTGGGCCGGGGGCCACATGGCGGGCGCCGCGCAGATCGATGGTCTGGCCGTCCAGCACGTTCCACCCGGCGACCTCGGCGAGATCGACACCACCCCGCTCGGTCAGCTGGACGCCCGCTCGTGAGACCCACCCCAGCAACGCCCGCTGTTCCTCCGCACTGAACTCGTCCAGGAGCACGGCCATGCTCGCCCCCACCACCGCATGCACCCGCAGCTGGTGCACCAACTCGCCCCACCACAGGGGACGCCGCTCCGCGGTGGATTCCTCGGCCACGCGGATCGCCTCGGCGAAGAGGACGCCCAGCCCCACGTCGTAGGCCCAGAAGAGCCTGTCCCCGCAGCAGACTGGTGTCGCCCTGCTCATCGATCCCGCCCCCTGGAGAGTCCGGCCGTACCCACCGCGGCCCGGCAGCGGTACCGCTCCGTGTCGCCAGGCTATACGCACGTGTCCCCCGTGGGGCGCGCTGTTGCGCCCACTGCCACGGACGCGGTAAGGCCCCGCCCCCTCGCATGCCGGAGTCCCGTGGGACGTGTTCCCGCGCACGGCACGGGGCACCCGATCCCCCAGGTGGGACCGGGTTGCGCCTCGACGCCTCGGCAGCTCTGATAAACCGTCGACCTGCGGGGCAGACGGAAGCAGCAATCCGCCGGGCGGTGTCATAGCGGTCGGAGTGTTGACAGCGCACGACTTCCGCAAGAAAGCTTCACTGCTATTCGAGGACCCGCGAATTCTCGGCGGATTCACAGAGGAGAGGGGTTCCGGGTGACCGAGGACACGACAGGCGCGGGAGTCAGCAGACGCCGGCTCGGAAGCGGGGCACTGGCCCTCGGCGGGGCGTTCGCATTGGCGCCGGCTTCCTTCGCGGACGCCGCAGGCTCGGACGACGGGCACGCCGACGGCCCGTCAGCCGAAGCTGCCCTTCGCGGGAGCGGGCCCACCTTGCGTCGAGGCACGCCCGGACGGGCCGGTCTGATCGGGGCGCACCTGGAGCAGTTGGTCACCGAGGCCGAAGCGTTCCTCCGTCCCTCCCCGCGCAAGCCCTGGTACGCGGGGGCGGTGCTGCTGGCGGGTCGTGGCGGCACGGTCGCGCTGCACCGCCCCATCGGCATGGCCGTGCGCTACGCCGGATACGACGAGCGGTCCGACACGGGTGTCGAACTGCCCGCCGAGCGGCAGATCCCCATGGCCGAGGACACCGTCTTCGATCTGGCTTCGGTATCCAAGCTGTTCACCTCGCTGCTGGCCGTGCAGCGGATCGAGCGAGGAGAGCTGAAGCTCGACGCCACCGTCGCCTCCTATCTGCCGGAGTTCGCGGCTGCTGGCAAGGAGGACATCACCGTCCGTCAGATGTTGACGCACACATCGGGACTGCGGCCGTGGATCGCCTTCTACCGGGAACCGACCCGGGAGGCAATGCTGCGACTGCTGTGGCAAGAGGCCCCCGTGAGCCCGCCAGGAAGCACCTACCTCTACTCCGATCTGAATCTGATCGCCCTCCAGTTGCTGCTGGAGCGGATCACCGGCCGGTCGTTGGACGTCCTCCTGCGCGAGGACATCACCGCTCCCCTGGGGATGCAGCGCACCCGGTTCAATCCGCCGTCGTCATGGCGGCCGAAGATCGCCGCCACCGAGGACTCCAGACCGCCTTGGTCCGGCCTCGACCGGGGGCTCGTCTGGGGCGAGGTGCACGACGAGAACGCCTTCGCGCTCGGCGGTGTCGCCGGACATGCGGGGGTGTTCTCCTGCGCCTGGGACCTGGCGGTGCTGGCCCGTGCGCTCCTGAACGGGGGCAGTTACGGGGCCGCACGCATCCTGCGACCGGAATCGGTCGAGCTGATGTTCCAGGACGCCAACACGGAGTTCCCGGGGAACGCCCACGGCCTCGGCTTCGAGTTGTACCAGCACTGGTACATGGGGGCGATGGCGACACCGCTCAGTGCCGGGCACACCGGATTCACGGGCACCAGCCTGGTGCTCGACCCCAGTACCGACTCGTTCCTGATCGTCCTGGGCAACTCCGTGCACCCCGTTCGCACCTGGCGGTCGGGGAGTGCGCCACGAGTGGCGACGGCTGATCGCTTGGCGCGGGCCGTCGCGGTGCGTCCACGACGGGGGCGCACCGCCTGGTTCTCGGGGATGGCCAACGCATCCGACGTGACGCTGACGCTGCCCGCACTACCCGTGGACTCGCCGTCGACCCGGTTGGTCAGTTCCGTGTGGTGGGACATCGCCCCGGGAGCGGGCCGGCTCAGATTGGAGGCGTCGGCCGACGGCGGCACCACCTGGCGACCGGTGCCCTTCGACACCGTACGCCTGGGAGCGCGTCAGCCGGCGGGGGACCATCCGGACGGATCGGTGGGCGGCTGGTCCGAACGGGTGTGGCACCGACTCACCGCCGATCTCTCACCCTGGCGGGAGACTTCGGTGCGGATCCGCTGGAGGTACACCACGGATGCACGGTCGGTCGGGCGGGGCGTCTACGTCGACGCGATCAGGGTCGAGGACCGGGTCCGCACGCTCTTCGACGAGCGGCGCCCGGCGGATACGGCCCGGATCGAGGCCGTCGGATGGACCGCGTCTGCGGACTGAACCCCAACGGAAGCCGAGGGCGCGGCCGTCGCGGTGCGCGCTTTCACCGCGCCGAGTGGCCGGCCCGGCGTTGGGCCCAGGATGGCAGTTCACCGGCCCAGTACCGCCATGGCCGCATTGTGTCCGGGCACCCCGCTGACTCCCCCGCCGCGCACCGCGCCGGCACCGCACAGCAGCACATTGGGATGCTCCGTCTCGACGCCCCAACGCCCGCTGGAGTCGGTGGCATAGGGGAAACTGAGGTCACGGTGGAAGATATGCCCACCCGGAAGACGAAGTTCCTGCTCCAGGTCGAGCGGGCTGCGGGCCTCGATACAGGGTTCGCCCTGCTCGTCGGTGGCGAGGCAGTCCCGGATGGACTCGTCGAGGTGGGTGTCGAGTTCTGCGAGGGTCGCTTCGAGGAGTTCGGCGCGGGCTCGCGCGGGCTCGGTGGCGAACAATCGTGCGGGAGTGTGGAGTCCGAAGAGGGTGAGGGTGTGATAGCCGCGGGCCGCAAGATCCGAACTGAGGATCGAGGGATCGGTGAGCGTGTGACAGTAGATCTCGGACGGGGGTGCACTGGGCATGGTTCCCGATGCGGCTTCCTGATAGGCGGCGGCCAACTGCCCGTACCCCTCGGAGACATGGAAGGTGCCTGCGAAGGCATCCGCGGGATCGACCGTTCGGTCCCGCAAGCCGGGCAGTCGCCGCAGGACCATGTTGACCTTGAACTGCGCGCCCTCGGCCGGCTCCGGCGGTGACGTGCCCAGCAGAGCGGCCAGCTCCTGCGGGGAGGCGTTCACCAGGACATGACGGGCGGCCACCGTCACCTCGGCGTGGGGCGAACGGCACGTGACCTCTGCCCGCTCGCCGTCGGTGTCGATGCGGGTGGCCTCGTGCAGGGTCGCGATCATGGCCCCCGCGTTCCGCGCGGCGAGGGCGAGCGCGTCGGTGAGCGCGCCCATCCCACCGACGGGCACGTCCCACTCTCCGGTGCCACCGCCGATCACGTGGTAGAGGAAGCAGCGGTTCTGGCTCAGGCCGGGGTCATGGGCGTCCGCGAAGGTCCCGATCAGGGCATCGGTGAGCACCACGCCCCGCACCAGGTCATGGCGGAAGTACGTTTCGATCGCCGCGCCGATGGGCTCCTCGAACAGCACGCGCCAGGCCACTTCGTCGTCGATACGGGCCTTCAGCTCCGCGCGGGTGGGCAGCGGTTCGGTCAGGGTGGGAAAGACCCGGCCGGCCAGGGCGCCGGTCATACCGTAGAACTCCTGCCATGCCGAGAATTCCCGCTCTCCTCCGGTGAGTTGGGTGAAGGAGTCCTGGGTGCGACCGGCGCCCACGAGGAGTCCGCTGTTGCCGCTGGGGGTGTAGGAGGACACGCGTCGCCGTCGTACGGAGAAGCGCAGCCCGAGGTCGCGCACGATCTTTTCCGGCAGTAGGGAGACCAGATAGGAGTAGCGGGACAGTCGGGCGTCGATCCCGGCGAAGGGACGGGCGGAGACTGCGGCACCCCCGGTGTGCGGTCCGCGTTCCAGCACGAGGACGGAGCGCCCGGCGCGGGCCAGATAGGCAGCGGCGACCAGACCGTTGTGGCCACCGCCGACGATCACGACGTCGTACGAAGTGTGTGCGGGCATGGCCGGAACATAACCGCTGGGGCCGCTGTCGAACCACCACGGAGGGCGACACCTTGGTCGCGGTGTGATCACGGGCCGCCGTCGTCATGCGGTGTGCAGCTCGGGTCGGGGCTCGGGTCGGGGCTCGCCAGGGGGCCGTCAGGCCGGGACGGCTGCGGACGCAGCGTCCTGGAACGGAGGCACGGCCGCAAGGATCCCCCTTCTCAGCTGCCGCGTCTCTCCCGCAGTGCGGCGACCCGACGGTAGAGTTCCACGGCTTCCGCGCGCCGACCCAACTGCTCCAGGCAGTGCGCCTCGTCGTTGCGGCTCGCCAGCGCCTCGGGGTGGTCGATGCCCAATACGCGCTCCCGGGCCAGGGCCACCCCTTCGTACACGGTCAGTGCGTCGTTCCAGCGGCCCAACCAGCCCAGGCACACGGCGACCTCCCTGCTGCTCACCAGGGTGTCGGGGTGGTCGGCGCCCAGGACCCCTGATCTGAGGGAGCTGACGTCCCTGGCCTCGGTGAGTGCCTCCTCCCAACGGCCGAGCCGGCCCAGGTTCACGCCGAGGCCGTGCCGGGCGCGAAGCGTTTCGGGGTGGCGCGGACCGCTGAGTCGGCTGCGGTCCGCGACCAGACGCTGATAGAGCTCCAGCGCCTGGTCGGTGTGGCCGAGGCGACCGAGACCGATGCCCACCTCGTAGCGGGCGGCGAGCGTGTCGGGATGGTCGGCGCCAAGGGCACGGGCACGCGCGGTCGCCACCTGCCGGTAGGTCTCCAACGCCTCGGGCCAGCGCCCCAACTGGCCCAGGGTGTACGCCACCTCGTAGCGGGTGACCAAGGTGTCGGGGTGGTCAGGCCCGAGCACTCGGGCCCTGGCGGACGCGACATCGACCGCCATCGCGAACGAGTCCTCCAACCGGCCGAGCCGGCTGAGGCTGAAGGCCAGGTTGTGGCGGCAGCGGAGGGTGTCGGGATGATCGGGGCCCATGGTTCGCTCACGGGAGGCGAGCACAGCCGTGTAGATCTCGTGCGCCTCGAAGTGACGGCCGAGTTGGCCGAGCACGTACGCCGATTCCTGACGTGCTGCCAGGGTGTCGGCGTGGTCGGCGCCAAGGGTCTGCGCACGGCCGTCGGCCACGCGTTCGAACTCGCGGAGGGCGTCCGCGGCCCGTCCGGTCCTACTGAGGGTGAAGGCGACCTCGTAGCGGCTGGCGAGGGTGTCGGGGTGGTCGGGGCCCAGGGCGTGTTCGCGCTCGGCGGCAACCGCCCTGTGTACTTCGCCCGCCTCCTCCCAACGACCGAGGCGACCGAGGCTGAGTCCGGCGCTGTGCCGACTGGCGAGTACGGCCAGCGACTCGGGGGACGGGGTGGGACGCCTGGGTGCGGTGAGCAATGGCGCGGCGGCGACACGGCGGCTGTCGATCCCCGTCGTCCACTCGCCGGTCAGGCCGGCCGGGGGGTCCACGGGTTCGGGGCGCGCCGCGCCACCGGTCGCGCGGTGGCCGCCCGTCATGCCCGTGGTCCAGGTCGGCAGGGCCGGTAGTGCTCCTGAGTGCGGGGCGAACCGGACGCCGGGCGACCGTGCCTGGCCGCTGTAGGTGAGGTGCGGCACTGCCCGCTCGATCGAGGTGCTGATGCGGCGGCGCAGGTCCTTGGCGTCGGCCGGACGGCCGTCGGGCGCCTTGGCGAGCAGGTCGAGCACGATGCGCTGTAGGGGGTCGGGGATGTCGTCCCGGTGGGTGCGCAGCGGCTGCGGCGGAGTGTCCCGGTGACCCACCAGTACGGCCCAGGCGTCCTCGTGGTCGAAGGGGGGAACGCCGGTGGCGATCTCGTACAGGACGCATCCCAGTGAGTAGAGGTCGCTACGGTGGTCGACGGGGCCGCCGCCGATCTGCTCGGGCGACATGTAGTGCGGGGTGCCCATGGCGATGCCGGTGCCGGTGAGGCGCGAGGTCAGTCCCATGCTCTCGCCGAGTCGAGCGATGCCGAAGTCGCAGATCTTCACCTCGCCGTCGGTCAGCCGCATGATGTTGGCGGGCTTGAGGTCGCGATGGACGATTCCCCGCTCATGGGTGTAGGCAAGGGCGTCGGCCACCTGCTCCGCGATGTCGACGACATCGTGGACCGGCAGCGGGCGCTGTCTGTTCTCCTCCAGCAGCTGGCTGAGGTTGCGGCCTTCCAGCAGTTCCATGACGAGATAGAGCACGCCGTCGGACTCGCCGAAGTCATGGACGACCGTGACTCCGCGGTGTTGGAGGGACGCGGCGACCCGGGCCTCCCGGCGGAACCGTTCCCTCAGCACGGGCGCGATACCCGTGTCGGGGTGTGCGCCCATCGGCTTGAGGCACTTGACCGCGACCCGTCGTCCCAACGACTCGTCGACGGCCCGCCACACCTCGCCCATGCCCCCGCGTCCGATGACGTCGAGAAGCCGATACCGGCCTTGGATCAGCCTGGATTCCGCCATCGCGTCCTGTCGCCCCCGTCGCTCCACTGCCGCCCTCCCCGGCGCTCCAGTATGGCGTCCTGGCTGCGCAGTCTGTACGTCGAGGGGCTCGTGGCGGGCCCGAGTCGCCCCATCGCTCTCAAGATGTGACCTGCCGCTGCGTTGCGCGAGAGTGCGGCATGGGGCGTCGCGTCGGATGGGGCTGAAGTGATGGGACAGCAACCCGTCAGCGGGGGCGGTCCACAGATTGCCACAGGAGCGATCGGCCGGTCCCGATCACTGTCGAAGCCCGCGCAACGGGAATCCCGCACAGCACCCGGCTTCTGTCGGCGCCGGGAAGCACCCGCAGACCGGTACGAAACATTGCGCCGTCGGTGCCGAGATGCCCGCTACAGATTTCAAACGCACGGCAACCGGCCATTTCGCCGGGACCGACCGCACCCACCGGTTGATCGTTGAGATGATCCGGTGCCGAATGTGCAGAGGACGGATGGTGGTCGCATGAGCGTTCCGGGGACGACCGGTGCACGGTGAGGTCGGCCGTGGGGCCGAGTCCGCTCATCCCGGTGGGCAACACACCGGACAACCCCCCGCGACTGGGGACATGGCTGCCGACCTCGGGGAAGGAACGGGCATGGGCGACTTGCCCGCGGTGAGGTTCTCCCTCCTCGGAGCCGTGCGCGGCTGGCGCGGTGGCGAGGAGTTGGCACTCGCCGGCCCGCAACAGCGGGCGACGCTGGCCATGCTGGTGGTGGCCGCGGGGCAACCGGTCGCCATCGAGGAGCTCATCGACGGACTGTGGGGCCATCAGGCGCCCAAGGCCGCCGCCACCACGGTCCGCACCTACATCTCCCGCATCCGCACGGTCCTGGAGCCTGAGCACCGCGTCGCGGCCGGCCCGGGTCTTCTGGTCTCGGTCGGCACCACGTACGCACTCCATCTGCCGGCAGGCGGGGCCGACGTCACGGAGGCGGATCGAGAGGCGGCAGCCGCGGCACGAGCCCGACAGGAGGGCGATGCGGTGGGGGCCCACGGCCTGTTGCGCCGGGCCGTCGGACGTTGGCAGGGGACCCCGCTGACCGGCCTGACCGGGCCGTTCGCGGTGGCACAGCGGGAGCGGCTGACCCAGCGGTACCTGGATCTCCTGGAGTCGCGGATAGAACTCGATCTGGAGTTGGGCCATGCCGGCGCCGCCGTAGCCGACCTGACCGCTGCCGTCGCGGCGCACCCGTTGCGGGAGAGCCTGCGTCTCCTGCTGATGCGGGCGCTCTACCAGTGCGGCAGGCAGGCGGAGGCACTGGCGGTGTTCGCGGACACCCGGACGACGCTCGCCACCGAACTGGGCATCGACCCTGACCCCCGCCTGGGCGAACTCCATGAGCGGATCCTCCGCTCGGACCCCGATCTGCTGTGCGCCGCCTCCGGGGCTCCGGCCCCCGCGACCGTGCCCGTGCCCGCACAACTGCCCACCGACATCGATGACTTCACCGGCCGGGTGGATCTGGTCGCCGAGCTGAAGGCCCGGCTCACCCAACCGGCCGGCTCCGCGGTGCGGATCTGCGCCATCTCCGGCATCGGCGGGGCGGGCAAGACCTCACTCGCGGTCCATGTGGCCCATGAGGTGCGTGCACACTTCCCCGCGGGCCAACTCTTCGTGGACCTCGCCGGCGTCCAGGAGGATCCGGCGGACCCCGCGTCCGTGCTGGCCGCGTTCCTCCATGCCCTCGGCGTCCCCGAGAGCGCGGTACCCGACGGCTTGGAGGCACGCGCCGCGCTGTACCGCACCACCCTGCACGGCCGCAGGGTCCTGGTGGTGTTGGACAACGCGACCGACGCGGAACAGATCAGACAGCTGCTCCCCGGCTATCCGGGCTGTGCCGTGATCGTCACGAGTCGCGCACGGATGACCGCCGTCCCCGCGCACCCCGTCGATCTCGACCCGCTCGCCCCCGCCGAGTCCCTGGAGCTGTTCACATCCGTGGTGGGCCCCGAGCGGGTGGCCGCCGAACCGGAAGCAACGGAGGAACTGCTGGCCGCCTGTGGGCAGCTGCCCCTGGCGGTGCGTGTGATCGCCTGTCGGCTGCTCGCCCGCCCCGGTACGAGCATCGCCGAGTGCCTGCGCAGGCTCGCGGACGAGCGCCGCGGCCTCGACCAGCTGCGTACCGGGGACCTCAATGTGCAGGCGTGCTTCAGGCTCGGATACGACCAGCTCGATCCCGTACTGGCGCGAGCATTTCGGCTGCTGGCGCTGCCCGATGCGGCGACCGTCTCGCTGAGCTGCGCTGCCGCGTTGCTCGGCGTCGACGAGTACGACGCGGAAGACGTGCTCGACGCCCTCCTCGATGCCAGCCTGTTGCAGTCACCTCGGGCCGGAAGCTATCGCTACCACGATCTGTTGCGGCTGTTCGCACGCCATTTGAGCGCCGAGACCGACTCCGACACGGAGATCACGCACTGTCTGGCGAATCTGCTCGACTTCCTCCTCGCCACCGCCCGCAACGCCTATCGCGTGGTGCGGCCGGGGCATCTGATAGCCGAGCGGCTGACGCCTGAGGCATCGGAGGGGATCGGTTTCCGCGATGCGCACGCCGCCCTTGCGTGGTTCGACCGCGAACGGGACTTCGTGCTGCGGGTCCTGGGACAGACCGTGAGGCGGGCGCCGTCGTTGGTGGGCACGGCCGCGGACCTGTTGTTGGGGCTGGACCCGCTGCTGGAGCGCACCTACGCCTGGTACGACATCGTGGAGTTGGGCCAGGCGATCGCTGACGGCAGCCGGCGCGCCGGACTCGCCCGGGAGGAGGCCGGGGCTCTCTACATGCTCGGCGGTGGGCTCTGGCAGATCAGTCGGTCCGAAGAGGCCGAGGCCCCCATCGAACGGGCAGAGGCGATCTGCCGCGGCCAGGACGATCAGCTGGTGCTCGCCGAGGTGCTCATCGTACGAGCGCTGGTGACGGCCCATCGCCACGGCCACAACGCCAAGACGGTAGCCCTGCTGGCTCAGGCGCGGACCCTACAGCAGGCCACCGGCAATCTGTCGGCAGAGGCGAACGCGCTCGGCAATCTGACGTTCTCCCACATCATGATGGAGCAGCCCGACGAGGCGATCGTCACCAGCGGGGACGGACTCGCGCTGTACCGACGGCTCGGTGACTCCATGGGAGAGGCCCAGACCCTGATCCATCGCGGCACTGCGTGGAGGCAGCTCGGTGATACGGAGGCCGCCATGCGTTGCTATGCGGCGTCCTTGGAGCTGAGTCGGGAGTTGGGCATGCGGTATCTGGAGGCCCACGTCCTGCATCGGATCGCGGAGACCCATCTGTTGTGCGCGGACGCCCAGGCCGCGGCGGGCGCCGCCGAACAGGCCGTGGAGATCGGTCGGGAGACGGCGATGACCAGGGCTGAGGCCCGCGCGCTGGCTACGCTCGGCGAGGCGCTCGCCGAACTCGGACAGCGCGACCGGGCGATCGCCTGTGTACGGGAGTCAGTGGCGTTGTACCGGGGACTCGGTGCGGTCGACGGCGACAAGGCGGAACAGACCCTGCGGCGGCTGACCGCGGAACCGTGATCCACGGGGGGTGCCACCCCGACGTCGTACGAAGGGTGTACCCGGGTCATGTCGGATGGTGATCACGCATCAGAAGGTCCCGCAGCGGGCCACATCGGTCAGTGCGCTGTCGAGAACGCCCAGTGCCTGGTCGAGTTCGGCGTGGGTGGTGGTGAGCGGAGGGAGCAGCCGTACGCTCCGGGGATCGCTGAGGCACGGCGATACCAGGAGGCCCGCATCGGCCAGCCTCACCATGACCTCGCCGGCCATGTGCGGGGCGGTGAATCCGATGCTCCAGAGCAGCCCGCGGCCTCGGAATCCGCTGAGCATCCTGGGGTGGAGATCGTGGAGTCCGCGCAACCCGTTGGCCAGCCCATCGGCCAGCGATCGTCCATGCTCGGCGAGTCCTTCGATCGCGTCCAGAGCGGCCGGGAGCGCGGCGCAGCTGAGGGGGTGCCCCCCGAAGGTGGTGGTGTGCAGCAGGGGGTCCGCGCCGAGCGGTCGATAAAGCACCTCCGTACAGACCACGGCGGACAGGGGCATCACTCCGCCGCCCAGTGGTCCGCCGGTCAGGACGGCGTCCACGGGGAGCCCTTCGGCAAGGGCGACCGAGCGTTCACCGCACCGGCGCAGCCCGCTCTGGATCTCGTCCGCGATGACGAAGGCACCGTGGGCCCTGGCATCGAGTGCCCAGCGGTGCAGCACGTCCGTCGGTAGGGGAAGGGCGCCGTTCTCCCCCTGTACGGGTTCGAAGACGAGGGCCGCGACCGGCCCCCGCGCGATCTCGTCCATGACGGCGGCGGGTTCGAACGGATCCAGGTGGACGGTCTGTGACACACAGCCGCGCAACCCGGCCCGCAATCCGGGGTGGTGCGTCAGCGCGAGTGCGCCGAGCGAGGTGCCGTGGTAGCCGCCCCGTACCGCAAGCACCCGGTCCCTACCGGTGGCGAGGCGGGCCAGTTTGACCGCTGCTTCCACGGCGTCGGAGCCGTTCAGACCGAAATGGACCTTGGGCAGGGCGCCGCCGAAGTAGTCGACGAGGGTGGCGGCGGCCTCCGCGGTGACCGGGTTGGCGAGCGCCCGGGTGGAGGTGGGCATCGTCGCCAACTGGCGGTGTACGGCCTCGACGACACCGGGGTGGCGGTGTCCGAGGAGGGCGACCGAGTAGGACCCGAAGTCAAGGGCGGTGCGCCGGTCCGAGAGGGTGATCGAGGCTCCTGCGGCAGAGGCTTCGACGGCTCCGTTGCCCATCGATTCCGCGGTCAGCGCGACCCCGCGTGACAGATGGCGTCGAAGCCGGTCGAAGGTGGCGCCGGGCTGGGCGGTGGCGATCTGGGGCGGGGACTGCGGGCTGGCGGCCACGCGCGACCTCCTGTGAGCGGGCTACGGATGTACGGGCGGGGCGGGGGTGGTGGATCAGTGCAGCGCGCTCGACAGCAGGCGTGGTTGGAGGGAGGCGACCATGAGGTGGGCGTTCTCCCAGAGCCCGCTGGCCAATGTGGGGCTGAGCCGTTCGGCGAGCGAGGCGTCCCCGATCTGGAACTCGGCGTACAGCGTGAGGAGGCTGCCCCCGACGCCTGCGGGGCGGACGGCCCAGTGACCGGTGAAGCAGCGCAGGTCACCGCCGACGCGGTGGAAGTAGAGCCGGCTGGCGCGGGTGTCGATCTGCTCGATCTGGGTCCATTGGAGGCCGACATCGCCCCACTGCATGCGCCAGGCGGTCATCCGGTGCTCGGGCCCCGCCTGTTCCACGATGTCGGCGAGGACGATGTTCTCCGAGCAGCTGCTGTGCCGGTCCACGTCAATGACCGCCGACCAGAGGTGGGCGGGCGCCAGGGCGGTGTGGAGTTCGACGACGACACAGTGCATGGCGGCCTTCTTTCCGTGGTGCGCGGCGGTGCGGAGCTTCATGGGGCGGGCTCGATGGCACCCGGGCGGCCGGGGCCCTTGCGCTGTGCAACAGCAGGTTCGTGTAGGTCTCCGGCCGTGGTCGGGTCGAGTACACGCGATTGACTCCCGTCGCTCGGTGCTTGCGCGGCGGGGATCTGAGCGGACGGCGAGGTGGTTGTTGTACGGGCAGGGGCGTCGGGTGAGGTGAGGAGGGGTGGGGGGGCGGGGGGGGGGCGGGCCCGCCCCACCCCAACCCGGGGGGTGTGGGTGTTACGCGGGGGGTAGCCCGCAGGCGGGCCAAGCTGGGTTAGTAAACCCACAAA
>NZ_JBHYZO010000013.1:105481-187087 GCF_042753785.1 Streptomyces sp. NPDC059256
GTGGACGGTGGGGGGCCGTCCACGCACCACCGACTCGGCGGAGGAGTGGGACTACCGAGGCGGATGCCCCTGAGGCTGCCAGAGATGGATCAGTACCCGATCAACAACCGATCAACGAGGCGGGTGAGCCGTTGATCCTGGTCCCGGGTGGCGATCGGGGCGGGCGCCGCGGCCGTCGGTCACCCCCTGGCCTCTGCGCCTCTGCGCTCTGCACCTCTGCACCTCCGCGCCGGTGGGCCGGTGGGCCGGTGGGCCGGCCGTAGGCTCGATCCATCGGGCCATCGGGCCGGCGCCAACGGTCCTTCCTCTGACGGTAGATGCCCCTGGTCAGGACGCCGGGCAGTATCGTGCACGGCACGCCCTTCTCAGGGACCAGGGACAGAGAGGCTCTCGTGCAACGACCGTCCGAAGGCCCAGACGGCCCAGACGCTCCAGCCGCCCCCTCGATGGTTGCCGTCCCTGGGGGCTCGGTGGAACTGCGCGACGACCGGCTCGGCACCTGTTGGCGGTCAGAGGTGTCTCCTTTCCTCCTGGGCCGGTATCCGATGACGGTTGCAATCCATGGTGCGGTGATGGACGTGGACCTTCGGCCAGGGGCCGGCGACCAATCCCCGGTGACCGGGGTCAGTTGGCTCGACGCGATCGAGTTCTGCAATCGGCTGTCGATCCGTTCGGGGCTGGACCCCGTCTACTCCAGCGATCCGACGAACGGCGAGGTCACCGCGATCGGGTCGGCCGACGGCTACCGTCTGCCGACGGAGGCGGAGTGGCAGTACGCCTGCAAGGCCGGTACCCGCGGCTATCGCTACGGAGAGATCGACGACATCGCCTGGTACGCGGACAACTCGGGCGGCCACACCCATGAGGTGGGGGCCAAGGCACCCAACGACTTCGGTCTGTACGACATGTTGGGCAATGTGTGGGAGTGGTGCTGGGATCTCTACGACTTTGAGGTCTACGGGTCGTACCGCATCTTCCGCGGCGGTGGCTGGGCCGAGTCGGCGCGGGGTTGTGGGGCCTCGGTGCGGCGGCGCAGCCATCCCTCCTTCGCCATCGACGACCTGGGATTTCGGGTCGCCCGCAGCATTGCGTCGCCCTGACCTGCTCCCCCGAAGGGTCCGTGGCATCGGGTGGTTGCCATCGGGTTCTGTCCTGACACCAGGGGGCGTTGTGGTTCATTCACCCCTCTCGCTCGTCGCGGTGGGGACGGGCGGCCGGTACAGGAGGTACAGCCCGACACAGAGGGCGAGGACGGTCACCACGACGGTGAAGACCAGCCCCGCATTGCGCAGTCCGAGTGCGAGGGTGAGGGCTCCGACCCCGACGACGGGCAGGGCGATACCTGCGTAGGCGATGACGAAGAAGGCCGAGATAGCTCCGCCTCGGTGCTTGCTCGGCGCGGCTTCGCCGACCGCCGTCAGTCCGGCCCGGAAGGCGAGCCCCTGGCCGAGTCCTCCGATCAGGGCACCCGCCAACAGCAGCGCCAGCGCCTCCACGAGGAGGGAGGCACCCACCAGCAGGAGTCCCACCACCAGGGTCAGGCATCCCACGGGCAGGGACCGGCGAGCGCCGATCCTGCTGGTCAGGGACTGCCCCAGGGTCGAGGCGAGGAAGGCGGAGAACGTCACGGCGCCTGACAGTGCCAGATCGTGTACATGGAGGGTCTCGGCGACGAAGCTCGGCGCCACTGCCGTGAACAGCCCCAGCAGGGCGAAGCCGGCGAACGCCGCGATGGCTGCCGAGGGGAAGACTCCCCGGACCTCGGGAGGCAGCGCCATCCCCTGGGGGTTCCACCGCGGCCGTCGTGGATGTGCGACGGTCTCCGGCAGCAGCCAGGCCGGAACGCACGCCAACGCCACCAGGGCCAGATGGACCAGGAACGGCAGATGCAACGGCTCGGGTGCGTACTGGGCGAGCACCCCCGCGATCAAGGGGCCGCACCCGACCCCGCCGAGGTTCGCCGCGGTGGCGGCGAAGCCTGCGCGCGTCCTGCGGCTCGGCGGTGCGAGTTCCAACACGGCGGCGGTCGCGGCACCACTGAGCAGACCGGCCGAGAAGCCCGACAGCAGGCGGCCCGCGAACAGCAGCGGCAGTCCGTCCTGGAACAGGAAGCAGAGGTCGCTGGCGGCGGACAGGCCCAGTGCGACGAGGATGACGGGACGACGGCCCACCTGGTCGGATTGGTTGCCCGCCAGGAGCAGTGCGGTGATGACGCCCACCGCGTACACGGCGAACACCACCGTCACGATCAACTCGGAGAAGCCGATCTCTTCCTGGTAGAGGCCGTAGAGCGGTGTCGGCAAGGTGGTGCCGGCCATCCCCACGGCGAACACCCCGGCGGCCAGGAGATAGCCGGGCCGCCTGTTCCCACGATGCTGTACGACCATGGGACTCACGGTACGGAGCAGCAGGCTCCGGCGCGGGCGGCTCGTACGAGTGCGGGTCAGCGGCCAGCCATCCGGCCCCCATGCGACGTACCGGTACGCAGCCGTCCGTCGTGCGGCGCACTCCCATCGGGAGCGGGCTCGGGACCGGAGCCCTGACCGGGTACCTGCGAAGGTCCTGCCGGAAGCAGGTCGCCATGGTGTTGGCGCAGGAGTCGTTCGTGATGCGGGGTGAAACGGGTGCGCCAGGTGCCCACCCGCAGGTCCTCGGCGTCGCACGGTGGAGGCGTCGGGGTCAGTGCGGCGAGCGCCGCGCGGTGATCGGAATGCCCGACGGCATCCAGCAGGGTGGTGAGGGCGGCCGTGCGCCCCTCGTCGGTACCGCCGTGGTCGGGCCCGGCGAGGTCCTCGTGTGCGATCACCTGCACGGCGGGGTGGTGCAGGAGCCATTGGCACTGTCGTGCCTCCCGCATCCCGGGGAAATCGGGGTCGGTCAGGGCGAGGGTGATCCTGTCCTCCAAGGTGGGCAGGGCGGTGACGATGTCGCGGTAGATGAGGTGTTCGGGCTGGGTTCCGACCCGGTCCGAAGGCTGGGAGAGCAGCTTGATCTGACTGATGATCCGATCGCGCACATCGCGGTGGTGGAGGACGAGTGCCGGTCGCCCCGTCGCGTGCCAGGCGCGTAGGAAGCCCCCGTCGGCGCGCTGGAGGTCGAGGGCGTTGACGTACCAGCAGCCGCGGCCCGGGAGCAGTCGGACCAGGTCCGCGTCGGGTACCCGGGCCAGGCGGCCCTCCAGGTGGGGATCGACGGGCGACCCCAGGCTGACCGGTTGCCCGAGGCGCAGCCACCAGATCCGCCACAGGGCGGTGACGGCCTCCTGGAAGGCGGCCTCCAGTGCCGCGCGGTCGACGTGCTGATCCTGGAGCAGCCGGTGGGTTCGGTCCGGGCCGTAGGCGGCCATGAGCAGGGGGTGGACCTCACCGGGGCCGGGCCGGTCGCCGTGTGCGGACTGGGTGCCTCCCATCGTGCCGTACGGGGTGTAGCCGAGGGCGGTGGTGGCCTGGGCGAGGAGTTGGGTACCGCTTCCGCGCAGGGAGACGACGACGACCTGGGGCGTGACCATGAACTGGCTCCGGGATCTATGGGGCTGTGGTGCGGCGGGGCTGTGGCGCGGTCATTGGGTCAGGTCGCCGAGGAGAGCAGAAGGTCCTCATAACGGTGGTGCCGGCGCGCGGTGATGCGATGGTGGAGGAGGTCGGCCGCGCGGGTGTGTTCCCCGATGTCGACCAGGGCGCGGGCCAGGGTGTCCTGGACGATTTCGCGCTCCACCCGTACTCCCCCGATGCGCCGGACCGCCGTGCCGAGAGGCGTCAGCAGGGTGACGGCCTGTTGGGAGTGGCCTGCCGTGACCGCGGCCAGGGAGCGCACCACGGGGGCCAGTACGTCCCGATACTCGGTGCGGGCGTCGTCCTCCGCTCTATGGGCCAGTGCCGAGAGGTCATCCGTGGCTGCCTCCACGGCCAGTGCGAGGGCCAGGTTGAAGGTGTGGAAGACCTCTGCCATACCGCCCGGGGCGGCCAGCAGTTCGCGGATGTGGTCGAGATCGCAGCGGCCGGCCGGTTGCTGACCTGCCAGGAGCAGCCGCCAGTTCGTTGCCGACCGCATGCCCACATCGCCGCGCCCCAGTACTTCGTCCGCCCGACGCCGGGCATCGGCGAAGTCCCCGCACGCGATCGACTGCAAGGCCGCGTGCCAGTTCAGGTGTTTGAACTGGATCGCCTGGGGGTCGGCGGCCAACCAGCCGTCGAGGAAGGCCGTGGAGGCCGGTCCCGCCCCCGATTCCTGTTCGGCGTGCGCCCGGGCATGGGCGGCGAGACCGGCACGGGGAAAGCGGTCCAGGGCGAGGGTCGCCAGTTCGAAGGCTTCCTCCGGGCGGCCCTGTTCCGCCCGGGTCCAGGCCAGTCGCCCGAGCCACGGCCAACTGTCGGGCCCCACATGCGCGCACTGGCGTTCGATCAGTTCATCGCCCTGCACCCGGTAGGAGTCGTCTCCGCACGCGGCGAACGCGTCGAGCATCAGGGAGGCCAGCTCGTCGCCGGGCCAGCACGCGAAGTGCTCGATGAGGTGATCGGCGGTCAGCCGGTACTGGCGGTGGGTGTGGAGGAAGACCCCGTACACCAAGCTGGCCGATCGCTCGTCCACCTCCTGGGCGTCACGATGGGCGATCACCAGCTCTTCGCGCAGTGCCGCATCGCTGAAGGACTCGCTGGTCGCCAACGTCAGCAGTGCGCGCGCCACGCCCAGTCGGGGGTTCTCGGCGACCCAGGCGCGCAGGAGTGGCAGCGCCCGCCCGCTCAGGGCCAAGAGCTCCCGCACTGGTGGTTGCTGTCCGGTGACGGCCATCAGGGCGGTACTTTCCGTTCCGGGAACCGTTGACATCGGTGCGGCGCTAGTAGGCTGCCCGGATCAACGCGGTGCAGATGATCCCGCTGTTGCCGCAGTGGTTCCTCGGCAGGCTCAGGGGCAGGCCGGCCTGGTTTCCGCTGGCCGCCCCACTGGCCGCGACGGTGGCTCCGGACGTCTGCGCCCCTGCCTGGTTGGCGCAACTGTTGCCGAACGCCGGGTTCCCGATGGCGATGATGTTCGCCTGTGCCGCGCCGGCGGGCACCAATGCCGCCCCGAGCGCCGTGCCCACCACCGCCACGCGCTTGCTCACCCTCGCGGTACTGCTCTCCATCGTCTGCCGCCCTGCACCAGCCACCGTGTCCGCCTTCCGTCACCCGGCCGCAGCCGGAGGTCCCGATCGTCGGTTCGACTCAGAGGAGATGACCCCGGAGTCCAAGCGACCAACGACGAGACATGCCGTGCGGACACGCGCGTCGCTCCCGCGGGTGACGCTCAGCGGTGCTCGGTCAAGCGACTGCATGCGGGGGCATCGGGAGTTCCGGGGACCGGCCGGCCCATGCGGGCCAGGGCCTGTCCGACGGCTGTCGGACAGGCCCCTTCGACTCTGTGCCCGAGGTCAGCCGGTGAGGTCGGGACACTCCGTGACCCTGATCGAGTTCACGAGCGCCCTGCCGACCGCTGGCGACGCACCGCAGATTGAGCTGTCCTTCGGTGACCCGCACGGTGCAGGCCGGGTCATGGGCCATCCGTACGCCGGACCCCCGGGCGAGATCGAGATCCGATACGGCGACGACGGCGGCGCTTCCGCCACGACGTCGAAGACCCGGCCTGCGACCGTCCGGTCGGCCAGTTCGGCGAAGAGAAGGTCAGCCACAACGACCGGACGGGCCGCACCCCGACCGAAGCCGTACCGAGCCCCTGCTGTCCAAGGGGGCGCCGTCGCCCTGAACGAACCGTCGATGTGAATGCACCCGTGCACCCACCCCGCTCCGGGCCGCACCACCGGACCGCGCTTCATCCACCAACGTCCCGGCGCTCTCCCCCGGACTGCCCGTCATGGACCATCCCGAAAGAGGCTGTTCACCGCGGTCTATGCTGGTCGGATGTGTGATGTGAGCAGCGACACCCTCGGCGTGAGCGAGCCGTTCCCCACCCTGCGGACTGCTGCGGCGGTGCGCGCGTGAGCCCATGGAAGTCCCTGCGCCGTACCGTGTTGCTGGTGGGGCTCGCCTGGGCCTTCGCCGGAACCAACACCCTGATCGCCTATGCGTCATTGGGGACGACCGACGCCATACCCATCTTCACCGGCGTCCTCTTCGGGTGTGCCTTCGCCGTGGCCATGCGCATAGTCCACGAAGCGTGGTGGCTCGCGGCGCTCTCCCTCGCGCCAGCGTTGATGGTGCTGGTGGGCTCCGTCGACTATGCCCCGTACAGCGCCTTGGAAGTGCGTGGCGTCCATGAGCAGGTGACGATCACCGCGGACAGTGCGGCCGGCACGACGAGTAATCGCCATGAGTTCACCCTTGTCGGCGAGGACGGGGAGTTGCAGGAGAAGCTGTTGTACCGCGGGCAGTCCCCCAGCTATGCGGTCGGTGACCGCATCGAGGTGGTCTATGACCCTGAGGGTGCGGCCCCCTTGAAGGACGCGTCCAAGGTGGATTCCGCGGGGCGGCTCACCATGCTGGTGTGGGGCGCATCCGGTTGGACCGCCATGGCGCTGCTGGCCGGGTGGCGTGGCCATGCGAATCGGCGGAGCAATCGCGAACCCCTGCTGGAGCGCATCGGTCTGATGTGATCGCAAGGCACCACGGGCGAACGCACCGACGGGCCGGCCGTGCCCCCGGACGCTGCTCGCCCGTCCCGTGCGACGCCCTCGGGTGCATCCCCCGGAGCAGCCGTGCGCCACGCCCTCACCCCCGGGGACACGTCGTTCGCCGTTGCTCGCGTCCGTCAGTCTTCTACGGCGCCCTCCCGGCCGAACCAGTCGAGGCACAACACCAGAGCGTCGTCGGTGGTGTCCGTCTCGCGATACTCCGCCAACTCGCGCAACACGGCTCGCGGAACGTTGGCAGCCGGCAGCAGACTCGTGGCGTGGATGGCGAGGGCCAAGGCCCGTTCCCCGTAGAACTCACCGGTCGGCGAGGCCGCGTCGAAAACACCGTCGCTCACGATGAGCAATCGGTCGCCGGGCAGGACCCGTAGGTCCTGAGTGACGTACTGCGTCTCCTCGAACATGCCGAGCGGAAGTTGGGGCTCAAGATCGATCCGCTCGACCGTCCTACCGCGGCGGCGCCAGAGCTGGGGGGAGCCGGCGTCCACGATCTCGACTCGGCCGGTCGCCAACTCGAAGCGCAGCAGCAGTGTGGAGACGTAGGACGCCCCTCGGTACTGCTCGTAGAGCGCCTGGTCGGCCAGCGCCGCCTGGTCGGCGATGGGGATGCCGGCACGTCGTGCGTTGCGGAGCGCGTTGACGGCGAGATTGGTCAGGAGCGACGCCTGGATGCCGTCACCCATCCCGTTGGTGAGCGCCAGGGTGAGTTCGTCCCGGTCGGCCGCCCAGTCGTAGTTGTCGCCGTGGATGGCGTAGGCAGGTTCGAGCTGTGCTCCGATCGCGTACTCCTGCGCACTGCACGCGCGGGCGGGCAGTAGTTGCCACTGCATCTCGGCGGCCAGTGTGAGCCGGCTGGTGCGTCGAGCGCGTCGGTAGAGGTCGGTGTCGCGTTCGGCGACGAGGATCTCATGGCCGAGGAGGTCGGCCACCTGGGTCAGCTCGTCGACGGTTTGCCGGGTGGAGCGGTCGCCGGGCAGTCGTACCGTCAGGATGCCGAGGCGTTCGCCACGGACGGTGACCGGTAGATGGTGGTCGACGGCGTCCCCGTGACGGATCTGGTGTTCGCGTGGTTCTTGGCTCCCGAAGGCCCGACCTTCGGGACTGTTGTGGATCGACAGCGGCTGCGGCGGGTCGGCGACCTGGTCGAGAGCTTCCAGCGGATTGAGCACGGTGAGCCCGTAGTCCGCTAGAAACAGCCGCACGGAGGTGGCTCCGTGGGATGCAGCGAGCTGGGCACGAACCGTCTCCACCAGGGCGTACGGCGCTGCGGTGCGCACCGCTCTCTCGATCTCTGAGCTTTCGGTCACGGTCTCTCGGGAGTCCTTCGTTCTTGGTTGGGAGCGATCCTGGGCTGACAGATTCGGCTGTCGGGTGACACAGTGGGCGGGTGTCCCGTTTCACCGGTCCGTCCCGTCCACGCGAGCAGCTGTCCGAGGCAGTCTGCGCCGCCTCCGAGCTGCTTGAGGTCCTGTGGGGACGCGGCCAGGACGCCGCGCCCTCGGGAACGGTCTCGCCCTCCCAGCTGCGTGCCCTGTTGGTCATCGAAAAGCATGAGGGGACGAACCTGCGTGCGCTCGGCGAGGCGATCGGATCGCGTCCTCCCTCGGTGAGCCGGCTCTGTGACCGCATGGAGGCGATGGGCCTCGTCGAACGATGTCCCAGCCCGACCAGTCGGCGCGAGGTCGAGTTGCGCTTGAGCCCGCGCGGGCGGGCGCTCTTGGCGGAGCACCGTGCGATCCGGATGGATGAGGTCGCAGCGGTCCTCGCGGTCATGGAACCGGTGTCCCTGAAGGCACTCGCGGAGGGGCTCGCCGCTTTCCATGAGGCTGCGGCCTCTGAGCTTCGGGGCAGTGACGGGCGTCCACTTCTGGAACATGACCCTCATCCCATCGCGGACAGCGCGTAGCCGCACGCGCGTTGGTGTCCGCGTGCGCTCGGCGCGCCGCGGTCGGTCATCAGGTGACTCATGACAGCAGATTGTTGCCTCGCGGATAATGTTGTCAAATGGCAACTGTTACTTTTAGCGTGGACGTCGCCAGCTCCAGGAGTCACGCGAGGCGCCGCCCAAAGTGCCCTATGGCGCTCCATACCACCTGAAAGGTGTACGTGACCCAAAGCGCTGAGCAGAGACCGCCCGTCGTTGCCCGACGGGACCGCGGAGCCGTGATTGTTACCTTGAGCGGAGAGTTCGACGTCGACACCATCGCTCCGGTCACCGCCGCCTTTGACCAGGCCATGACGGGCCCGGAACCAGTGGTGGTCGATCTGGCAGGGGTCTCCTTCGCCGACTCCACCATGGTGAACCTCCTCCTCCAAGTGCACCGGGCGCTCGACACCAGGTTCCGTCTGGCCGCGCCTTCGCCGTCGGTGCGACGCTTGATCGACCTCCTCGGTCTGGATCGCGTACTGCATCTCCACGCCTCGGTCGACGAGGCCCTTGCCGCCGGCCCATCGGCTCCGTCGGGCAGTGGCTGACGGCTCACGAGCAGCGACCCGCGGCGCCACGGCGAGGGAAGGCCGGCAGTTGGACGAGCTCCGACAGCCAGGCGTACGGATCGACGCACTCGTCGTGGGTGAGCACCACGATCCCGGTGTCCGACTCCGGGAGTCGCACGAGCAACGACCGGTACCCCTGGTTGTCACCGTGGTGGAAACGGGCCGCCCGCCCGGCCAACTCCCCGAGGAACACTCCGTAGCCGTAGCCGGTGACGGTGAGCGGATTTTCGCGCATCTCCACTCCGCAGTGCTGGGTGAACATGGCCCGCAAGGAGCCATCGGACAACAGCTCCCCACGCTCCACGGCGCGCGCCCAGCGGGCTAGATCACGCGCGGTCGACCACAGGTCTCCGCTGCCGGGCATCCAGGAGACGTCCCCACTGCCGCGGACCGCTGGGCCCCGGTGGCCAAGGGCGGCGACCGCGGGCGGCGCGGTCCCGATGGTCGTGGCCGCCAGGTCCAGTGGCGAGAAAATCCGTGTCCGCAGGAAGTCGCCGTAGTCGGACCCACTGGCCCGCTCGATCATCAGGGCGACCAGGACATACCCCGGGCTGCTGTAGTGCCAGGCTCGGCGCCCGGGCAGCGGCAGCAGGCCCATGACGTCGGCCGCGACCTCTTCGCGTGTCGGTGACTCCTCGCGGTCGAGCGCGGGGAGCGCGTGCCAGTGCGGCAGACCCGAGGTGTGGGTCAGGAGTCGGTGCAGGGTGATGTCCGCCCACTGCTCCGGAGCGTCGGCCAACCAGGTGGACACCCGGTCGGTCAGCGCGAGAACGCCGTCCTCGACGAGGAGTAGGGCGGCAGCAGCGGCGAACTGTTTGCTGAGCGAGGCGATCTGGAAGCGGGTGTCGGGGCCGCAGACCGCCCCCGTGTCCTCGTCCGCCACGCCTTCGTACGTCTCGTACACGGCATGGCCGCCGTGGGTCATCAGTGCCGCACCGATCGGTCGCATGCCCGGCAGCCAACCACGGAGGAGTCAGCGAGGTTGCCACTTGTCCAGGGACAGCGCCCCGGTGTTGCCCGGAGCGGTCCGGCGACCTCCACCGGTCCGCTCGCGTGCCCGGCTCAGGACGGCCGGGCCGCGTCCCCCTCAGTCCTTGTCGCCGGCGGGTGGCCGTTCGGCCCCCTCGACTCGGCGGTGCCGCATCGACAGCCGGGACGTCATGCGGGAAGTTCCCCGATCAGCGGGCTCCAGTCGATGCCGTCGCTCGGTTCGGGCTCTTCGGGATAGTGCGGGCTGATGATCCGCGGCAGGTCCCTCAGTGCCTGGTCACGGGCCTGGTCGCTGATGCCGAGGATGCGGCAGGCCATGTCGATGAGCAGGTCGAACATGCCCTCGTCGTCGAGCGTGTCACCCGCCATCAGCACGTGCACCGCCGCGCCGTCGGCGAGGGACATCAGGATGACGCTGACCCGGTCGACGGGCACCGAGGGGGTGAAGTCGCCGCTGGCCAGTCCGGCGTCAACAGCCGAACGGAAGGGAAATTCCCACCGTTGGTAGACATTCTGCGCATAGGTCCGCAGGGTGTCGTCGCGGTTGGCTGCTGACCAGAACTCGATCCAGAAGGACCAGCGCTTGGGGAAGGGGGCCCAGCCGGCGACCTGGAACCTCAGCAGGGCGAACAGCCTCCGCACCGGATCGGGCTCCCGCTCCGACACCGAGCGCCAGGTGGCCAACGTCAGCTCCAGCATCGCGCTGATCGTCTCGCTGATCAGTTCCTCCCGACGCCGGAAGTAGTGCTGGACCATGCCGAGGGAGACGCCCGCCTCCTGGGCGATGTCCTTCAGCCTGGCCCCGTCCACACCGTTGCGGCAGATCACTTCGCTTGCCGCGCCGATGAGTTGGAGTCTGCGCAGCGCGGTGAGGTCGACCTCGGTCGCTGCGTCGCCGGCGCGTACGGAGCTTCCTCGGCCCTCGACGTGCGCGCTCTGTGGAGCCATCTGTGTGCCCTCCTGGATCTCACTTGTTGGGTGGAGGGTATTGCCAACCCGAACTCGATCGCAATAATAAGCGCTTATTGCCACTTCGATGGAGGACCGGACGTGCACTTCCCATCGCGACGCCTAGGCGCGGCGACTGTCGCCATCGCCCTCACCATGATCACCGCGGGCTGTTCCAGTGGCTCCGGCTCCGACAGCGGGGGCAAGGAACTCACCTTCACCTCCTACGGCAGCGGCTACCAGGAGGCCCAGGCCAAGGCATGGCTCACCCCCTGGGCCAAGGAAGCCAAGGTCAAAGCCGTCCAGGACCAGCCGACCGACTACGCCAAGATAAAGACGATGGTCGAGTCGAAGCGCGTCACCTGGGACGTCGTGGACACCGAGCCGTTCTTCCCGGTCGGGGCCTGCGACAAGTACGCCGAGAAGCTCGACTTCAAGAAGATCGACAAGTCGAAGTTCCCCGAGGGCACCGTCTCCGACTGCGCCGTACCGGATGCGATGTACTCGCTCGTCCTGGTCTACAACCCCAAGAAGTACCCGAACGCCAAGCCGGCCTCGATCGCGGACTTCTTCGACACCAAGAAGTTCCCCGGCAAGCGCCTCGCCCCCGGCTTCGCCACCGGAGGTGCCATCGAAGCCGCACTGCTCGGTGACGGGGTGGCCTCAAGCGCGCTCTACCCGCTGGACTACGACCGGGCCTTCAAGAAGCTCGACACCCTCGGCAAGAACCTCAGCTTCTGGGAGACGTCGGCGCAGAGCCAGCAGGCCCTGGAGTCCCAGCAGGCCGACATGGCGCTGGTCTGGTCGGGCCGCGCCTACATGGCCGCCAAGAACGGCACCGAGTACGTACCGATCTGGCAGGACAACATGCTCGCCTACGCGGTGCTCATGGTGCCCAAGGGCGCACCGAACAAGGACCTCGCGATGGACTTCATCGCCTACGCCACCAACGCGAAGTCCCAGGCCGCGTTCGCCGAGGACCAGCCGTACGCGGCCGTCAACTCGGACGCCAAACCGCAGCTGGAGCCGCTCGCCGAGGAGTGGAACACCGCTCGGGACGACATCCAGGAGAAGGGCTTCTACCAGGACGTCGCCTGGTGGGCCAAGAACCAGGACGAGGCCACCAAGCGGTGGACCGGCTGGGCGACGGGCTGAGCCATGACCGACCTCCTGAGCGGTACCGCGGCCCGGGCACCGGGCCCGGACGCGCACCGCGCCAAGCGCCCCGCCAAGAGCCCGCTGCAACGGGCGCTCGGCGGACAGGGCAGACAGTGGCTGCTGCTGGCTCCGGCCGTGCTGATGCTGCTGGTCTTCTTCGCCTATCCACTGGCGGACATCGTGTGGCGGGCGTTCACCGACCCGGAGCCGGGCGTGGGCAACTTCTCCGACCTGCTGGCCGATCCGACCACCGGTCGGGTGATGGGGCGTACGCTCCTCACCTCCCTGGTGGTGGCGGTGACCACACTGCTGCTCGCCTACCCCTACGCCTATCTGATGACGGTGACGGGACCGCGGACGCGTGCGGTGTTGATGGCTCTGGTGCTGCTGCCGTTCTGGACCAGTCTGATGGCGCGCAACTTCGCGTGGATCGTGCTGCTCCAGGACGGCGGCCCGCTCGGGATGCTCGGATCGCTCTTCGGACGGGACGGCGGACTGCTGGGTACCGCACCGGGCGTGGCCATCGGCATGATTCAGGTGCTGCTGCCCTACATGGTGCTGCCCCTGTACAGCGTGATGAGCGGAATCGACCGGCGCCTGATGAGTGCCGCGTCCGGTCTCGGCGCGGGACGCTTCACCTGCTTCCGACGCGTCTACCTGCCGCTGTCCATGCCCGGTGTGATCTCCGGTACGACGCTGGTGTTCGTCCTGGCGCTCGGTTTCTACGTCACCCCCAAGCTCCTCGGTTCGCCGAAGGAGTCCATGGTGGCGCAGGTGATCGGTACCAAGGTCGAGAAGCTGCTCGACTTCGGGGGCGCAGGAGCGTTCTCGGTGATCCTGCTCGCCCTGACCGCGCTGCTGCTGGTGCTGGTCTCCCGGGTCAGCCGTGCCGGGGCCGCGCTCGGCCTGTCCGCGAAGGAGGACTGACCGATGGAGAACCACCAGTTCCGCGGTGGAATAGGGCTGCGGCTGTGGGCCGCGATGGTGGGAGCCATCCTGGTCGCCCCCACGCTCATCGTCATTCCGTTGTCCTTCACCGGAAAGCGCAGCTTCACCTTTCCGCCCGAGGAGTGGTCGCTCCAGTGGTACCGGAACTTCTTCTCCAATCCCCTGTGGCGTGACTCCCTGCTGACCTCGCTCCAGATCGCCCTGGCGGTGGCCGTACTGGCCACCGTGCTCGGGACGCTGGCGGCGATGGCCCTGGACCGTGGTCGCATCCCCGGCAAGGGTCTGATCCAGGGACTCCTGATGGCCCCGATGGTGGTACCGCAGATCGTCGCCGCCATCGCCGTGTACGCGGCCTTCTTGAACTGGGGCCTGTCGGGCACGCTCGTGGGCTTCGTGGTGGCGCACACCGCGCTGGCCGTGCCGTTCGTGGTGGTCGCCGTCTCCACCAGTCTGCGCGGCTACGACCGGGGGCTCGACCGGGCCGCCGCGATGCTGGGTGCCGGACCCTTCACCACCTTCAGAAGGGTCACCGCACCGCTCATCGCACCCGGTGTGCTCTCGGGGGCGGTCTTCGCCTTCGTCACCTCGCTCGACGAGGTCGTCATCGCCTTCTACCTCCAGAGCCCCACCCTGCACACGCTCCCGGTGACGATGTTCAGCAGCGTCACCGTGGAGACCGACCCGACGATCGCCGCCGCGTCGAGCATCGTGCTCGTCGCCACGACCGCGCTGATCCTGCTACCGCAACTGCTGCGGCGCAGCAAGCGCGAGGGGAAGAGCTGACATGGCCGACACCGCCGGCACGACCGCCACTTCGTCCGACGCCCCCGCCGGGTCCGGCGCGGTCGCCTCGTCCCGTACCGGCGCCGCGGTCCGGTTGCGCGGGCTCACCAAGCGGTACGCGGGGCGTGCCGCCGTGGACGAGGTCTCGCTGGACATCGAGGTGGGCGAGTTCATGACCTTCCTCGGCCCGTCCGGTTCGGGCAAGACCACCACGCTCAACATGATCGCCGGTTTCACCAAGGCGACCGAGGGATCCATCACGGTCGACGACACGAATGTCGCGGATCTGCCGCCACACCGGCGTGACCTCGGGATGGTCTTCCAGCACTATGCGCTGTTCCCGCACATGAGCGTGGCGAAGAACGTCGCGTTCCCCCTGGAACAGCGCAAGGTGTCGAAGCCGGAGATCGCGCGCCGGGTCACCGAGGCCCTGCACATGGTGCAGTTGGAGTCGATGGCGGACCGGCTGCCGAGCGGGCTGTCCGGTGGTCAGCAGCAGCGGGTCGCCCTCGCCCGGGCCGTCGTCTTCAATCCGCGCGTCCTGCTGATGGACGAGCCGCTGGGCGCCCTGGACAAGAAGCTGCGCGAGCAGCTCCAGACGGAGATCTCCCGGATGCACCGCGAGTTGGGCATCACCTTCGTCTTCGTCACCCACGACCAGGAGGAGGCGCTCGCCCTCTCGGATCGGATCGCCGTGTTCAACGACGGCCGGATCGAGCAGGTCGGCACCCCCGAGGAGCTGTACGAACGGCCGGCGACGCTGTTCGTGGCCCAGTTCCTCGGTGAGTCCAATGTCTTCCCCGGCCGCTGCACCACACCGGGGGTGCTCACCGGCGAGGGATACGAACTCACGCTGCCGAAGGCCGGTGCGCCGGCCAGCTCCGCCGAGGACGTCGCACTCGTCGTACGGCCGGAGCGGATGCGACTGCTGGCCTCCGGCGAACCCGTACCCCCCGGACACAACGCCCTGGCCGGCACGGTCACGGAGGTCGTCTACTTCGGGGCCCACCGACGCATCTCCGTCGAGCTGGAATGCAACGTGCGCGCACAACTGCGCGAACCGGCAGGACAGGAAGGAGCCGCGGCGCCCGGAGCGGCGGCGCGGATCGTCTGGCCCGTGGACCACGCGGCCCTCGTACCGGTCACCTCGCCGGCACGACCCACCCAGTAGAACCCACACGCACGAGGAATTCGATATGAGCATCTCCCCCACCGCCACCGACGTGCCCGGCCGGGTCCCGCCCAGTGTCGTCGCACTCTCCGAGGTCCCCGTGACACCGGCGGCCGAGGCCGTCACGAAGGTGCGGATCGCCCGTCTCATCACCAAGCAGCGCAACGGCTCCAATCTGATGCTCGGCGCGGCCTGGATGGACCCGGGCGAGCGCACCAACGTCTGGTCGTCGCGCGGTGACAACGATGTTTCCGACGGCGACCACTGGTACGGGCCGGTCGAGGAGACGTACTTCATCATCCGTGGGCAACTCCGTCTGACCTGGGACGAGGGCCACTTCGACCTCGGTCCCGACGACTGCGTCTATCTCGCACCCGGCTGGACCTACCACCTGGAGAACACCGGCAGCGAGCCGGCCTTCTTCACCTACTCGATGACCCCTTCCCAGGAGTAGTCCCGTGAGTGACACCGTTCATGTGTTCTGGGACGCCCGCGTCCTCGACCACGACACAGGCGCGGGGTTCTGGGAAGCCGCCCCCTCCGCGCTGCTCGCCGAATCCGAGTTGCATCCCGAGAGCGCACCCCGCATCCGCAACATGAAGTCGGTCCTGGAGCGCGGACCGATCGCGGACCGGATCGTCTGGCACCCCGGCCGGCTCGCCACCGAGGCAGAGCTCACCAGCGTCCACGACCGGGCGTACGTGGACCGGGTGCGCGAGTTCTGCGCCGCCGAGTCGGGCACCCGGTCCTGGCTGACGTCCACCACCACCGTCACCGGTGGTTCCTGGGAACCGCTGCTCGCCGCAGCCGGAACCGCGCTCGCCGCCACCGACGCCGTACTCGACGGCACCTGTGATGTGGCGTACGCACTGATCCGGCCGCCGGGCCACCACGCCCAACCGTCCCAGGCCGACGGGTACTGCGTCTTCGGACATGCCGCACTGGCGGCCCAGCGGGCGCGTGAACGCGGCGTCGAACGCGTCGCCGTCGTCGACTGGGACGTCCACCACGGCAACGGCACCCAGGAGTGCTTCTACGGTCGGTCCGACGTCCTCACGTTCTCCCTCCACATGGCGCACGGCGCCTGGGGGGCGTCCCATCCGCAGACGGGCTCGCCCGATGAGCTCGGCCGGGACGCGGGCGTCGGATACAACGTCAACGTCGAACTGCCCGTCGGTGCCGGGGACCGGGCGTACGCCGACGCCATGGAACGTGTCGTCCTGCCGGTCCTCCGGCAGTTCCAGCCGGATCTGATCATCGCGGCCTCGGGCCAGGACGCCGCCACCTTCGACGCCAACGGCCAACACAACGTCACCATGGCCGGGTTCCACCGCATCGGTACCCTGCTCGGCGAGATCAGCCGGGAGTTGACGGGCGGGCGCCTCGTCCTCACCCAGGAGGGCGGCTACGCGCGCAGCTACGCGGCGTACTGCCTGCACGCCACCCTGGAAGGACTCCTCGGCCAGGAAGCCACGCTCGCCGATCCGATCGCCTACGTACCCGACGACATCACCCGCGGTGACGCCGCGATCGCCCGGGTCCGCGCGGCACTCGCACCGCACTGGGCGCTGTAGAGAAGTCCCTCCCCCACCGCACAACAGAGAGGTCCACCATGGAACTCCCCTTCAGCCTGCCCACGTACGACGACCGCCTGCGTCGGGTGCGTTCCCGGATGACCGAACAGGGGCTCGACGGCCTCCTCGTCAGCATGCCGGACGTCGTCCACTGGCTGACCGGCGTCAGCTCCGTGGGATACCTGTGGCCCCAGGTCCTCGTCATCGACTCCAGTGACTCCGAGCCGGAGTACATCACGCGCACCACCGAGGAGCCGGGGGTGCACATGCTGTCCTGGCTGCGCTCCCCCCGGGTGTACGACATCGCCACCGAGGACTCGATCGAGGTGATGGCGGACAGCGTGCGCAAGCGCGGTCTCGATCAGGGCACGCTCGGCATCGAGTTGGGCGCCTTCACCCTCCTGCCCGGCAACTGGGACCGGCTGCGCGCCCTGCTGCCGAACGTCCGCTGGGTGGATGCGACCAATCTCGTACCGGAGGAGCGGCTCATCAAGTCGCCGGCCGAGATCGCCTACCAGTCGCAGGCCGCCGAGATGGCCGACTACGCGATGGAGCAGGTCTTCGCCGCGATTCGCCCCGGTGTCTCCGAGACCGAACTCGCCGGCATCGCCAGCAGGGCGCTCGGCGAGGCGGGCAGCGAGTACGCGGCGATCCCGCCGATGGTCGTCTCCGGTGAGCGCAGTGCGATGGTCCACGGCATGGCTTCCCGGCGGACCCTGTCCCGCGGCGACGTGGTGTGCATCGAGTTCGCGGGGGTGGTGCACCGTTATCACGCGGTGCTGATGCGCACGGCGGTGGTCGGTCAGCCGACGCAGCGGGTGCGGGAGGTCGCGGAGTGCGTGGGACGGGCGACGGAGGCGGCGATCACCGCTTCGGCCCCGGGCGCGCCCGCTCCCGCACCGGACGACGCCTGCAACGCGGTCCTGAGTGAACTGGATCTGGTCCGCCGCCGCTGTCACCGCATCGGCTACAGCCTCGGCGTGGCCTACCCGCCCGGCTGGTTGGAGCCGATGACCCTCGTCGAAGGCGACGACCACATCCTGGCCCCGGGCATGTCCTTCACCATCGAACCCAATCTGCATCTGCCCGACGAGGGCTTCGGCATCAAGATGGGCGACACGGTGCTGTGCACCGAATCCGGCGCGCGGAGCATGTCGAGGCTCCCGCACTCCCTGTACATCGCCGACTGACCACCGGCCCACGTCCGGGGCGGGGTGTCGGAGCCCCCGATGCCCGATACCCCGCCCCACACACCCTTCAGCCCCAGCACCGCCCTTGAATGGAGGCATTCCCGTGAGCGTCCCGTACGCGAGCGCACTCGCCGAGGCCACACCCCGAAGCCACTGGCTGGACAGCGAGGAGGCGCCCGACGCCTCCCCGGCGCTCGCCGAGGACACCACCTGCGATCTCGCGGTGGTGGGCGGTGGTTTCAGCGGGTTGTGGACCGCACTGCTCGCCAAGGAGCGAGACCCGTCGTCGGACGTCGTCCTGGTCGAAGCGCGCACGGCTGGCTGGGCCGCGTCGGGTCGCAACGGAGGCTTCGTCTCCTCCAGCCTCACCCACGGCATCGGCAACGGCGCCGAACGCTGGCCGCGCGAGTTGGCGGAGTTGGAGCGGATGGGGCTGGACAACCTCGATGAGATCGAGGACACCCTGCGGCGCTACGGCATCGACTGCGGCTTTCGCCGTGACGGCAAGCTGTGGGCGGCGACCGAGCCGCACCAGGTCCATGAGATCCGGGCGATGTGCGACCTCGCCGCAGCGCACGGTCGCCGGATCGACTTCCTGTCCCAGGAGGAGATCCGGGCCGAGGTGGACTCCCCCACCTTCCTCGCGGGCGCCTTCGACGGTGAGGGCTACGCACTGACCGACCCGGCCAAGCTCGTCTGGGGGCTGCGCGAGGTCTGTCTGCGCCTCGGGGTGCGGATCTACGAGAACACACCGGTCCAGTCGATGCGCGAGGGTTCGTTCAGCGTTCTCCTCGACACACCGTACGGGCGGATCGGAGCCCGCAGCGTGGCGCTGGCCACCAATGTCTTCCCCTCCTTGCTGCGTAGGCTGCGCCTCTACACGGTGCCCGTGTACGACTACGTCCTGACCACGGAACCCCTCACCGACGGGCAGTTGGCCTCCGTGGGGTGGAAGGGCCGGCAGGGGATGTCGGACATGGGCAACCAGTTCCACTACTACCGGCTCACCGACGACCAGCGGATCCTGTGGGGCGGCTACGACGCGATCTACCACTACGGCAACGGGCTCCGCGACGAACTCGACCAGCGGCCGGAGACGTTCGCCAAACTCGCGGAACACTTCTTCACCACCTTCCCGCAGTTGGCGGGCGTGAAGTTCAGCCATGCCTGGGGCGGTGCGATCGATACATGTACGCGGTTCACCGCGTTCTACGGAAAGGCCATGAGCGGCCGGGTGGCCTACGCGCTCGGCTACACGGGCCTCGGGGTGGCGGCCAGCCGGTTCGGGGCACAGGTGATGCTGGATCTGCTCTCCGGCGAGGAGACTGCACGCACCCGTCTGGAGATGGTGCGCAGCAAGCCGCTGCCGTTCCCCCCGGAGCCGGTGCGCTACGTCGGGGTCGAACTCACCCGACGGTCCCTGGACCGATCGGACCGCAACGGCGGCCGGCGGGATCTGTGGCTGCGGACGCTGGACCGGTTCGGGTTGGGATTCGACTCCTGAGGCGCCTGACCGGCGCCCTTGCCGGGTTCGCGGACCCGGCACCGGAGCCGGTCGAGATCCGTGCTGCCATGGGCGTATGACGCATGGTCGGGGCCGCCATGGGCGTGTGACACATGGTCGGGCCACCGCCTCTCGCTGGCGACCGCTTGAGGGGTCGGACGAGGGGCAGTGGCCCGACTGCTGGTGGTGGACGGTGTCCGCGCCGGTGGTTCACCCTCGCGCCGGACGAGCTGCGCGATCAGGGCCGCCGTAGGCCACCGGGGTGGTGGTCAGGCAGATCCGGCGGGGCTCCCGGGACATTGGAGTCGATCAGGCACGAGGCCGTCAGCGAGTGGGGCGGCTCAGCCGGACGCGAGGCGGGATTCCCAGCCTTCCGCGCCCTGCCTCTTTGTCCGCTGTCGTCCCGGGCTTCCCCGAACTTGCGCGTCATCGGTGGGTGCAACGACGCGGACCTGCCACCGGGCGCAGGGTCAGCGTCGTCGGGTGAGCACCGCCTTGGCGAGGTCGAACGCCGCATCGCGGTCAGCGGCCAACTCCTCGTCGGTGAAGACCGGTGTGCGCAGGTCCGGAGAGACTCCCGGGCCCTCGTAGGAGACTCCCCCGGGGGTCGTGTACTTCTCGTTGGACAGACCGAGTTGCCAGCCGTTGGGCAGCGTGCGTCCGTGTACGTCGGAGAGGATGCCCTGGGTGTTCTCGCCGATCAAAGTGGTGGCCGCGGGACGTTCGGCCAGTGCCATGGTGAAGGTCTCACCGGCACTCACCGTCGACCCGCTGATCAGGAGCGCGACAGGTCCGGTGTAGCGGGGCGAGCCCGCCGCCGGCACGACACGGAGCTTTTGCCGCGGGGTGAACCGGGTGTCGTCCTGGGGATCGTTGCGCGCCTGCTTGGCGTAGGCGGTGTAGGCCCGGTCGGTCAGTCGGGCCGCGATCTGCTGACCGAGTCCGTCCGAGCCGCCGGCGTTGACCCGCACGTCGACGATCAGGCCGCGCCACGCGGTCCGTCCGGTGGTACGCGCCTGGGTGATGATCTGGTCCAGCGCGCGGTCGAGTTCTGCGCTGTCGTTGTCGTAACCGCCGTCGGGCGAGTAGGCGACGAACCGGTTGATCCGCAGATACCCGATGCCACCGGGAAGGTCCGCATAGCCGATGGCGCCCTGTGCATAGTCCTGGAGGGGCGTTCCACCGAGGTCACGGCGCTCGATGAAGGCACGGATCTGGTCGTCGTACTCCTGGGTGGGGCCGACGGTTCCGTCCTTGATCGTCCGGGACTCACGGGTGAGTTCGGGGGTGTCCGCGGCGAGGGACACATGGGCGTCCTGCAACGGCGCGGTCATGGCGCTGAGGATGTCGAAGAGTTCATTGGGTGTGGTCCCGGCGTGGACCTTGGGCCGGTACTGGGTGCGGACCGCGTCCCAGTCCACACCGCGGCGGTGGAAGAACGCGTAGTTCTCCTTGAACGTCTGCCAGAACACATCGAACGTCGCCACCGGGCCGGATTGCTGCGGCTGGCCGCAGAGCGCGGGCAGTGCGGTGATCCGACGGAGTCCACGGGTTCCCACGGAACCGTCGATGCTGAGGGTCGCGTGCTGGGCGGCCTTGGGCCGTACCGTCAGGATCAGACCGTCGGTCCCGTATCGAACCGAGCCGTTGGCGCCGGGGGTGCCTTGTTGCTGTGCGGTGAGGGAGCTCTGGCAGCTGATCGCCGTGGTCTCCCAGGCACGCAGCACTCCGTCGCGGACTCCGACGATCATGCCGTAGCCGTCCATGCGCCAGAATCCGTTCGGCGTCAGGGCGGCGCCCCGGTTCGAGGTGGTGTCGGCCGGGGCGGAGCGCTGACCGACGGCGGGGGCGGCAACCGCCGCGCCGAGCGAGCCGACGAGGGCGAGCACGGTGCCCGCGGCCATGAGTACGCCACGCCTGGCGGGGTGGCCCGAGGCCCGTCTGCTGCGGTGCCTTCGGGGTCTGTCGGAGTCCTCGGTCACACCTGAGGACATCTCTGAGGTCACGATGTTTCCTTCCATCGTTGGGATGTCTCCATCGTCCGTTGGTGACTTCCCGGACCGCGTCGTTCACAGGGACCCGTATGCCCCTCAGGTATCAACCAGGTGCTGTACGCGTGGGGTTGGCTACCCGTAGGGGGTGCCCCTGACGTGGCCGGATCACCGTGCCTCGTCGTGGCGTCGCCGTCGTGCAGCGCGGGCGTTGTGGACGGCGAGGTTGTGTAGGGGTTGCTTCCGTGCTCCTGACGGCGGTCCACCTTGTTCGTCCGGGCGCCGAGGGAGCGAGTTCGGCCCCACCCGCGGTGATAACGGAGCAGGGGGCGGGGCTTGCACGGGCGGCTCGTCGCAGCGCTGCCCCCTGATGGCCCGCACTCATCGCCATGGACGGTGGAGCATCCTCAACCGGTCAACCGCGAGGTGGGAGCGGGTCATCGCCCGGTGGAGATCCCCGTGGACAACCCCGCCTCGGGCGCCTGCTCCGGCACCGGCGTTCCCTTCGGATCACCCTCGCACAGAGTTCGGTGCAGGCGAGGCCGAAAGGATACGGCCAACCTCGTTGGTCACAACCGCCCAACCCTCCCCACTGATGCCACCATTCCTCAGGGCTTACAAGGGCGGCCCGGTCCTGGCCGCCCAGAGGCCCTGGCGCAGCCATGAGCGTCGGCGCCCGTATGACTTCGTCGAAGAACTGCGCTTTCGCCCGTTCTCCATCGGCGCCCCGCGCCGGCCAGTCCTGTTCCGGTCGCCACACGGCCACCACACGGCCGCCACAGAAGGAGTTTCCGTTGAGACGGTCTTCCCTCCAGACATCGGCCATCGGCGCCCTCGTCGCCGCCGCGAGTCTGCTCGTCGTAGCCCTGCCGACCACCACGGCGGGGGCGTCCCCCTCGTCAGCGGCGGCGCCCGGGCAGCCCGCACCGTCGCCCCGGGCCGGCGCCTTACCCGCCCAACTCACCCCGGCGCAGCAGAAGGGCCTCCTGGCGAGGGCCGGAGCCGACCGAGCAGCAACCGAACGGGCCATCGGGCTGGGTAGCAAGGAGCGGCTGGTGCCGCGCAGTGTGCTCAGGGACGCCGACGGCACCGTCCACACCCGCTACGAGCGCACCTTCAACGGCATTCCCGTGCTCGGTGGCGACCTCGTGGTCCACACCACTGCATCGGGCACCGTGAAGAGCGTGACCAGGGCGACCCAGGCCCGGATCGCGGTCCCGAGCACCACTCCCGTACGGTCCGCTGCCTCCGCCACCCGTTCCTCGCTCGCCCGCGCCAAGGGGTTCGGCATCGCGAAGACGGCACCCGCGGGCGCACCGAGAGCGGTGGTGTGGGCGGCCACCGGTCGGCCCGTCCTGGCCTGGGAGACCGTGATCAACGGCATCCAGGACGACGGGGCTCCCAGCGAACTCCATGTGATCACCCATGGCACGACGGGCGCCGAGCTCCACCGCTACGACGGGGTGAGAAAGGGCAGCGGCCACAGTCAGCACAGTGGACCGGTCACCGTGGGCAGCTCCCGCTTCGGATCGTTCTTCAACCTCACCGACACCGAGCGCGGCAGCCACCGTACGCTCGACCTCAACGGAAAGTGGGGGTGGGACGCGGTCGGTACCGTCCTGACCGACACCGACGACGTCTGGGGCGATGGAACCGCCGCGAACCGCCAGACGGATGGTGTGGACGCCGCCTATGGCGCTCAGGTGACCTGGGACTACTTCGCCGAGAAGCACAACCGCTACGGGCTGCGAAACGACGGGGACGGCGGAACCTCCCGGATCCACTACGGAACCGACTACCGCAGCGCGTTCTGGCAGGACTCCTGTTTCTGTGTGACCCACGGCGACGGCGGCACCGCGCCGCACACCTCCCTCGACGTGACCGCACACGAGTGGGCACACGGCCTCACCGCCCAGACCGCGAAGCTGTACTACTTCGGCGAGGCGGGCGGCCTGGCGGAGGCGAGCAGTGACATCTTCGCCACCGCGGTGGAGTTCCACGCGGACAACGACCATGACCCGGGCGACTACATCATCAAGGAGAAGGTCGACACGACGGGTTGGCCCTGGATGGTCCGCAACATGGACCGGCCGTCCAAGACCGCGATGCACACGGACTACTGGCACCCCCGCATCGACTCGGGCCGGCGTGACTGGTACACGGCGGGTCCGGCCAATCACTGGTTCTACCTGCTGTCCGAGGGCAGCGGCGCAAAGACCGTCAACGGGGTCCAGTACGACAGCCCCACGCACGACGGACTGCCGGTCGCCCGGATCGGCCGGGCCGCGGCCGAACGGATCTGGTACCGGGCGCTCACCGTCTATATGACCTCGACCACCAACTACGCGGGGGCACGTACCGCGACCCTCGCCGCCGCCGCCGATCTGTACGGAGCAGGCTCCACGGTCCACCAGCGGGTGACGGATGCCTGGGGAGCGGTGAACGTGGGCCAGCGCTCGGGGAACCCGACCCCGAGGCCCCCCGGGCCCGAGTTCGAGAACATCACCGACCACCCCCTCACCGGCACCCCTGCCCAGGCTGCCTCCTCCATCACGGTCAGCGGGGTACCGGGCAACGCCCCCAACATCCTGACGATCGACACGAACCTCATGCTGGCCAACTCGGCGAGTCTGGAACTGATCGCCCCCGACGGGACCGTCTACCCCATCGCGGGTGCGTACGGCGGGATCGAAGGACCGAACCTCTACCAGGGCACGGTCGCCGTCGACGCCTCCGCGGAGGTCGCCAACGGCGTCTGGAAACTCCGGGCGACCCAGGGGCCCTACGAGGGAGCGGCAGGGTACATCGACAGCTGGAAGTTGTACTTCTGAGGCATCACCCGCACACCGACGGTGGCCGGAGGCATCTACTCTCCGGCCACCGTCGGGCTTCCCCGGCAGCTTCGCGACCACCTCAGGGACAACGGATTTCGTTGTTTCAGCGATTCTTGGCTTCGATTTACCACTGTATCTAGAAAATTCTCAAGCGATATCGTTAGCATCTGACCGAAAGAGTAGAGGTCGCCCCTACCCTTCGGGCTCCGCCAAGGAGCCCGCCCATCCGGTCCGATGAAAGAGCCGATGTGACGCAGAGCCCGCTGCCGCCCGAGCTGCCCACGACCGAACGCACCCGCCATCGCCGACTGCGGGACCAGGGGAGCAACGACCGCCAGGCTCTGGACTCCCTGTTGAGCTCGGGCTTCATGTGCCACTTCGGTGTGGTCCTCGACGGTCAGACGATGGTCGTGCCGACCGTGTACGGAGCTGACGGCCTCCATCTGTACTTCCACGGCTCCGTCGCCAGCCGGAGCCTCATAGCCGCGCCGGATGCGAGCGTCTGCGTCACGGTCACCCAGGTGGACGGTCTGGTACTGGCCCGGTCGGTGTTCGAGCACGGTGTGAACTACCGCAGCGCCATGATCTACGGCGTACCGCGTGTGGTCGTGGATCCCGAGGAGAAGCTGGCCGGCCTGCGATGTCTGACGGAGCAGGCCACTCCCGGCCAGTGGGACTACGCCCGCCGCCCCAACAAGAAGGAGCTCGCCGCCACCACGCTCCTCGCCCTCTCCCTGGCGGAAGCCTCCGTGAAGATCCGTACCGGAGACCCGGACGACGGGGACGGGCCGGACGCCGCACTCGGCCTGTGGGCGGGCACCCTGCCGTTGGTGACCACCTTCGGCGAGCCGCAGCCGGATTCCACACTCAATGCGGGTATCTCCGCGCCGCCCCACATCCTCGGGCGTACGGGCACCCGCCTGGGCTGACGCCCACTGCGCAGAGCCCGAGGGGGCGCCGTTCCACCACGGAGGTCCCGCCCCACACACGGGAGCCGGGAGTCAGCTCCGCACCGTGTCCGCGCGCTCCCGGACGGCCCGCGTCGGTCGCGCAGGGGAGATGAGCACGGTCGCCACCAACCCGAGCGCAATCAATCCGGCCGCGACATAGCTGCCGATGGAGATGCTCAAGGTCATCGCGGCATCGGCCGCGTCGGCGACCGCAGCGGTCCGCGGATCCGCCGCGAGGGGCCCGATCGCCGCTCCCGCACTGTCGGTGACGGCCCGGGTGAACTCCTCGGCCTGCGCGGCAGGCACCTCGATGCGCGTGAGACTGGCCCGTAGATCTGCACTGAGTGTGGTGAAGAAGACCGTGGTGAGCACGGCGATGCCCAGGGCCGCCCCGAGTTCGCGGAAGGCGCTCTGCATACCCGATGCCTGTCCGGCACTGCGCTCGGGAACCTCGGCAAGTACGACATGGGTGACCTGGGCCGTGGCGAAGCCCACGCCGATGCCGTACAGGAAGAGGACCAGCGCGATGGACCACCATGAGCTATCCGTGGCGGCCATCAGCCCGAGCCAAGCCAGCGCGACCACCTCCAACACCAGACCGATGCGCACCTGGTCCAGCGGCGAGACCTTGGCAGTCATACCGAAGCTCGCCCCGCTCGCCACAAAACTGCCCACCGCAAGGGGGACCAGGGCGAGCCCCGCTTGGAGCGCGCTGTACCCCAGGGTGAACTGGAGCCAGAGCGGGAGCACCGCGATGATGCCGAACTCACCGAGCCCGATGATCACGGTGACGACATTGCCGTTGCGGAACGAGGCGATCGAGAACAGTCGGACGTCCATCAGGGCGCCCGCACCGTCGCCCCGAGTGAGCGCCTTCTGCCTGCGGAAGAAGACCTGGAGCACCAGAACCGAGAGCACCAGCGCCAGCAGCGCGGGCGAGGGGCCACTCGACCACGAGAAACCCCACATCTCCAGCGGTCGAATGACGGTAATCCAGCCGTAGGTCCGTCCTTCGACGAGCCCGAAGGCCAACAGCCCGACCCCGAGTACGGACAGCGCTCCACTCAGCGCGTCCACCCGGCCACGGCTGCGCGGCGAGGGGGCGAGCCAGGCGAAGGCACCCGCCACGATCAGTGCCGAGAGGGGGACGTTGATGCCGAAGGCCCACCGCCACGAAGCGTGCTCGGCGAGCCATCCGCCCAACAGCGGGCCGAGTGCGGCGGCGGCGCCGATGGTCGACCCCCAGACGGCGAACGCCTGCCCACGTTCCTTGCCCGTGAAGGTGGCGTTCAGTAGGGCCAGGGAGGTGGGCAGGATCATGGCCGCGCCGACCCCTTGGAGGAATCGGGCCAGGATCAACCATTCACCGGTGGGCGCCAGCCCCGCCACCACGCTGGTGGCGCCGAACACCACCACACCCGCGATGAAGACGCGACGCGCACCCAGGAGGTCGGCGAACCGTCCCGCCAGCAGGAGCAGCGCCGCGAGGACGATGGCGTAGGACTCCTGGATCCACTGCACCTGGACCGAGCTGATGCCGATGTCCTCGATCATCGGCGGGACGATCACATTGACGATCGTGGTGTCGACCACGATGAGGGCCACACCGGCCGCGATGGCGATCAGACCGAGCCAACGCCGGGCGGGGGAAGAAGGAGCAACCACTAGATACCTCCACCGTAAAGTAACTTCGCGGTGAAGGTAATGTGATCGACGATAGGTTGTCAATGCGTCGTCATGGCTCGTCGGCGCGAGGAAGCAGAGGAGGCGCCTCGATGGAGGAGTCGATGACGCCCGACGGTGTCGCGGCCCAGCGGGAACGACTGGCGGAGGAGCTCCGCGCCTACGGCGCGAGCTTCACCGAACTCGGCCGGCGCTTCGCCGTGACGTTGGGCGTGCACTCCACGGACGCCTTCGCCCTGCTGGAGATCGCCTCGGCCGAGGAGTCCGGCACACCGCTGTCTCCCGCCCTGCTCAGCAGGCGTATCTCCCTGACATCGGGCGCCATGACCACCCTGCTGAACCGCCTGGAACGCGCGGGCTACATCTCGCGTTCCCGCGAGCACAGCGACCGCCGCATCGTCACCCTGCGCGCCAGCGTCCAGTCGAAAGAGCTCGCCCGGTCCTTCTTCGAGTCCGTGAACGCACGACAGGACGCCATCCTGGCCGAGCACCCACCCGAGCTACTCGACCGACTCCAAGGCATCCTCGCCCAGCTGAGGGCCACCATGGACGCCGACCCTCGAACCGAGCACCCGGAGGGTTAGCAGCCCACGAGGGGCTGCCGGCACTTCAACGCCCCCACCACCGGCGCGGCCCACTCCCGCCACCGACCCATCGGCCCGCTCGACCGTCCGGGATTCAGACCACCTGCCGGCGCTGCCCGCCCATACCCGTTCCCACACCGCGCGACGGGCGGGACACCCCCACGAGCCGCCGCCCCTCCCCGCCGACAGGCGACTGACCGACGCCCGCAGAGCGACGTCGAGACTTCCTGCCGGATCGAGTCGGGCCACTGACACGCACCTGCTCGCCAGCCCCCGCCGCCACGACGCCACACCCGTACGACGCGAAGAATCTGCCCCATTAAGTCTGAATTGCCCTCTTAAGGGCTCTCGCCACACTGAATGGGCAAGCCCCGCAAAGGATCATCTCTATCAGGTAACGAGAAATTGCGTGACTTGGGTCACGCAGGGCAAAGAATTGATCTTTCCTAGCAACCCCACAACGCCTTCACAGAAGGAAAGTTGAGCATCCGGGCGAAATCCCAAAAGGGAGAGCTCCGAGGCAGGAAATGATCCAATAGCCATCCGAACGGAATTCGAGTCTTGTTCCATTCCCGTTCTCTCGTCTACGGTCATCCTCGAATCCGGACGGACCGCCGAATCCTGCCACCGTCCAATAAATCCCACTCACTCACGTATGGCAGGAGCGGGGGAACCAGGTAAGTCGCCGTCCAGCAATGGAACGGCTTGGGGTGAAGTCGCGCAGTGTGCGACCGGGCATCTCCAGCCCGAATCCGACAGCTCACCTCGCAGGCGACGGAGAGGAAATTCGCCATGCCTGCATTCGGTAAGCACCGCCGCCCGCAGAACAGTTCAATCGCCAAGGGCCTCATGGTCCTCGGGGCAAGCGGGGCCCTGCTCGCCATCCCCGCCCTGGGCACGGCCACCGCCCACGCGGCTCAGCCGACCAGCACCAAGGCCGCCCCGGCAGTCATCGCCCAGCAGCAGGTCAGCAAGCAGGTCACCGCCAAGACGTACTCCGTGGTCGCGGGTGACTCCCTCTCCCAGATCGCGGCGGACCACCAGCTGAGCGGCGGCTGGGAGAGCCTGTACGAGCAGAACCGCGAGGCCGTCGGCGACGATCCCTCGCTGATCCACCCCGGTCTCAAGCTCTCTCTTGGCAAGGTCGGCAGCAAGGCCCCGGAAAGCACTGCCAAGACGGCCACGATCGCTGCCGAGCCCGTGGCGTACAGCGCCCCGGCCGCGGCTGTGACCTACGCCAACAACCTCGACGGCTGGATCAAGGAATCCCTTGCCGTCATGGCCGAGCACGGCATTCCGGGAACCTACGAGGGAATTCACCGGAACATCATTCGTGAATCGTCGGGCAACCCTCTGGCGATCAACAACTGGGACTCCAACGCGATAGCCGGAACCCCTTCCAAGGGTCTCCTCCAGGTCATTGACCCGACGTTCCGCGCCTACCACGTTCCCGGAACTTCGACAAACAGCTATGACCCGGTCGCCAACATCACGGCCGCATGCAACTACGCAGCTGACCGATACGGTTCGATCGACAATGTCTTCGGGGCCTACTAGGTCGCCTATTGAGGCTTCATCAGCTCATTGAAGACTGCTCAGCTGAGGCCCTGGAATCCGTCTTGTCACGGGTTCCAGGGCCTCGCTGCGTTTCCCACGCCGACACCCACAGGACACGCATGCGCAGTCACCTGCCGGTGCAGGCAGGACGAGTTGGCCGCCGGGCAGTGGAGTCCGCAGTCCTCACCACCGCGCACCGTGGTCGAGGAGCCAGCGATCGCGGTGCTCATCACCGAGTTCCCTCGCCCGTGCCATCGCCGCACGAGGTACCGGCTCCCGGGCCAGTTCCGCGAGTGTGCTGCGCATCTGCTCGGCGAACCTCCGCCCGGCTTCGGTGAGACATCCGCCCGCCAACAGCGTCTCGTTGGCCTCCTTGGCGGCGTCCCGCCACCGCGCGAACTCCACCACAGCCCGCCAGGCGGTTGCTCTGTCCAACGACGCCCGGCGCTGCCGTCGCCAGAACTGAGCCACTCCCATGTGTGCGTACACACCGTGCAGCAGCCCGCCCGGGGGGCGGGGGTCCTCGCGCCAGGGCGCGTAGAAGAGTACGCCCGATTCTCGTACGACGAGGTCGACGAGGTGGGTGAGTGCGCTGAGCTTGTTGTGCTGGAGTTCGTGCACCAGCGCCAGGGCCAGATCGAGGGGGGAACGCGGGACCGAGAGAACCGAGCAACCGAACGCCTCGTCCGAACTGCTGGAGATGTTGCGGTCGGTGGGCGCACCGGTCGGCACGATCGCACGGTACGCGGATCGGGCCTCGACCGCCTGCCCCGGATGAACGGTGTGCAGGAGTTGCCACGCCTCTTCGAAGACACACCGCCACCGCTGCCACTGACACGCGGTCAACCTCCCTGGATGCCCACCGCCGGGGAGGAGGTGCGGATCGAGGTCATCCAGCAGGAGTGCCGGGCCGTCGGTTGGAGCGAGAAGTGCGCGCAGGGCCAGCCAGGGCGTGCCGGCATCCTCGTGTGAGAGGGCGTGGTCGGACCGTTCCCTGGGGATCCGCACCATCGTGGCGCCGCACTGAACGGTCGGCGAACCGCCTGTGGTCGACACCAGGGCCGGTTCGCCGTCGGATGCCAGGGGGAAGCGGGCACGCCCCAACGACGGCAGGAGCAGCCCCCCGCTGTGGACCGTCAACCGGACGGCGGCCGGCAGCCCGGTACGCACGGCTGCCGCCGCCGCCACTGCGGTCAGGGCATCGAGCGAGGGCGGTGGACCCGCCGTGGATCGATCGGTCATCAGTTGGTTGAGGGCCCAGAGTTGGGCGGGCCCGACGGAGGGGTACGTCAACACCTCATGGACCACGGCAGGGGCCCGGCGGTGCGCCGCACCCAGCAGTGACCATGCGTCGCGCGCCTGTGCGGCGAGCGTCCCGCCTCGCAGTTCGGCCTGTTCGACCACGGCCCGGGCGAGGACGACCCGCCGGCTGTACTCGGCATTGCGCAGCAGGGAGAGTGCCCGGGGGCCACCGTTTCCGGATGCGATCTCGTGGAACACAGCGCCGTCGAGCCGGTGGTGAGGAGGGGCGGGCTCGTGCGGGGTATGCGGAGGGTTCATCGTGACGGCGTTTCGGTGGGTGCAGGGGCCGCGCGGAGTCGGTCGACATCCTGCGCCACCCGTCGCCGCACATGGTCGATGAGCGCGGTCAGATCGGGGCAGTAGACGCTGGGATTGACGAAGCCGGTGCCGTCCGCTCGATACCGGTGGGCGTAGTGTCCACCGCCGCAGACCCGTCGTAGCCGGCAGCTTTGGCAACCGGTCGCGAGTGCGGCGAGTCCTGAGCGCCTCGCCACCAGTGCGGAGTGGTTCAGTGCCCGGTCGAAGGGGTCCCTCAGTACGTGCAGCGCGGTGGCGGCGGCGCCCGGATAGGTCGTGCGCAGGGTGTCGTCCTGGCTGATGGAGCCGTCGGTCTCGATGACGACGTAGCCCAAGGGCTCCAGACCGAGTCCCTCCACGACGGCGCGTCCACCGAGGAGCAGCGCGACGATCTGTTCCAGGATTCTCACCCGGGTCTCCTGGACCGGTGCGCCGTACCACTGTTCGAACACCTCGATCAGCCAGTCGGCGTATGGCGTATCGGCGCTGGCTGGATTCCGCCCCGGTGGCGGCGTGGACCAGTTGCCGTGCGGAAGCAGGAAATCCACCATGGGCGGGCGGTGGCGCAGGAGCGCGCGATAGGTGCGCACCGGGTCGTTGTCGAGGTCGATGGTGCACAAGAGCCCGCTGAACAGGGGACGGTAGGGGCCTTCGGCGATTCGGTGCACCGCCGCGGCCACCTGGGCGTGACTACCGCGGCCGTCGGCTCGTCGACGGTGGCGGTCGTGCGCGGTGCGGTCGCCGTCCATGCTGATGCCGACCCTGACGTCGAGTTCGGCGAAGAGTGCGAGGTATTCCTCGTCGAGCCGGACCCCATTGGTCTGAATCGCATAGGTGAGCTGAACCGTCTCATCCACTTCGCGGCGAATCGCTCTCACCGCACTGCTGATGAATTCCCTGCCCGCCAGCAGCGGTTCACCGCCGTGCAGAACGATTCCCAGGGCGCCAAGTCCATGGGTGCGGGCGTGTTCGCCGATGCGCCGCGCCGTGGACTCCATCACCGCGGGTGACATCGTGCGCGGTTGTGTGCGCCAGACCTGATCGACACTGCGGTACATATAGCAATAGTCACAGGCGAGATCACATCTGCCATGGATTTTGATCACGAAATTGCGGAACGGAATCTCTTCTGGTCGGGCTGGATTCACGTACTGCACGGTGCGTGCACCTCTCGTGAAGGAGCTCTGGCCCGCCCAGTCCGACGGATGGCGTGGATTCAGTATTTTCAGCGGCTGATTGGCCCGTCAAGGTCAGGAATCGGCCGTCGTACAGGAATGCCAGCTTCCGTGGGGCGTCCGTCGGTTCTCCTGGAACCTGGCGGAGTGAGCTGACTCAGCGTTACAATGTACGCGCGTGTTGCCCCCGCCTTGTGACCGGTTTCTGTGAATCTCGCGAGAAGGGTGGTCGATCTCCCGATGACGGAGCCGGCCGAGGCACCGAATGATCTCGATTCCCCATTGGTCGATCTTTCTGGACTGCCATTTGAAAAGATCGCACAACTTCCCCAATCCGCGTTGGGTTTCACCCTGCGCAGACTCCATGAAGTGGCCGAACGGCCGGACCGCATCTTCACCGCGGACTATCAGGACCTCATCTGACGCCTTCACAGATCCCGCAGAGATCCCCGGCCCCGGTGATCCCGACCATGGAGCCAACGACGATGTCGATCTTGTCCGATGCCGGCCGTGACAACGGCCGTACCCGGGTGACCCTCTTCTGCTCTACCGCCGAGAACATCGGGCAGACCACGACGGTGGTCAATGTCGCCCTGGTCATGGCCGAATCGGGGCGTCGTGTGCTGATCGTGGACACCCGGCAGTCGGACATCAGGGCCTTTCACTATCTCGGTTCACTCTCCGCGGGCACGCCCAACAGCGACCCGGATTCGACCAGATCGTCGGGGGCCGCGCTTCCGCCGCCTTCGATATGGGACGTCTCCCTCCACGGCCGCCCCCTGCGCGTCGACCTCCTGACGCTCGACGACGTGCCCGGCCTCTCCCGGCTCGACCCGTTGCTCCTCCTGCGCTACGACGAGGTCCTCATCGACGCGCCCGTGCCGCGCCATGACGAGGAGTACACCGTCCTGGCCGGCCTGCCCCACGTCCTCGCCACGTGCTTCCCCCTCAACTCCTGGCGGGTGGAGAACGCGGCGGCACTCGCCCGCAGGGTCAGACAACGAGCGGTGGGGCAGATCGGCGTGCTCGCCATCGGTCTGCGCGCGGACAGCCGGATGTACGACCAACTGCGTACCGCCCGGGCGCTGGTGCGGGAGAACTTCGAGGAGCTGAGCGACGGAGCGGGTGCCCACTACGTCGAGTTCCCGTACGAGTCGCTCTACGCCCAACTGGATCGACTGGCCGTACAGGAGGAGGACCCGGGCTCCGACAGCGGGCTGCGACCCCGCTTCGTCCAGCTCGCCGACGAACTCGCCCGCACCCAACCGGTGGAGTTGAGCCGGGTCACGCTGCTCCACACACCTCGACACATCGCCTGGGCGGAGTGGATCGCCGGCCAGCTGGAGTCGTGCGGGGTCGAGGTTTCGCGGAGCGGGTTCGCCCCCTTCATCGGAGAGCCTCCGCTGCCCGGGTCGATGCTGCTCGTCGTCTCGCCACTGGGGGTGGCCAGCTCGAAGGCCGAGTTGTTGGCCGATCTCTCGCATCCGGATGTACGGATGGTGCTCGTCGATGAGGAAGTCCTGCCGCGAGAGCTCTCTCACCACGAGCAGATCGTGCTGCGGCACGTCTCGGAGGCGGAGGCCGTGATCGCGCTCCGGGAGAGTCTGCATCTGCCCGGTCCCGCACTGTCCGAATCCGTTCACCGCTTTCCCCGGATGCCGCGTGACAACAATCTGTGGCCCCGCAACAACGCCTTTATCGGCCGGGACGCCCTCTTCGAGGAAGTGCGGGAGACCTTGGCCGCAGCCGCCGTCTCGCGCAGTTGCGGTCTGCTGCTCGGGCAGCCGGGCATCGGCAAGAGCCAGATCGCCCTGGAGTTCTGCCATCGCTTCCGGGGCGACTACGACCTGGTGTGGTGGGTGCCGGGCGACGGCCCGGCTTCGGTTCGCCGAGGGCTCACCTCCCTGGCCGAACGCCTGGGCCTGCCCACGGTCGGGGACCCCGTGCCCCGGGTCCTGGCCCATCTCGGCAGTCCGGGCAGCGGGGATTGGCTCCTGGTGTACGACGACGTGCGCGACGCAGCGGCCCTTTCGGCGCAGAACCTGCTCCCGACCAGCCGGGGCGGGGGCCATGTCCTGATCACCGCCAGGCTCGGTGATCAGGACGCGTCCGGGCACGTGGTGGAGGTGGCACCCTTCTCCGCGGAGGAGAGCCGTGCACTGCTGACGTCGGCGGTGGACCAACTACCCAGCCACCTGTGCGAGCGGATCGGCCAGACAGTCGGTCATCTACCGCTGACGGTCGCGCTGGCCGCCGCCTGGCTCGACATGGACGCCGCCCGTCACGAGGCGGAGAACCGTTCGCGGAGCGAAGCCGTCCTGCGGGCTGCCGAACGCTTCGACCAGGCGTTCACGACCGCCCAGACGGATCTCTTGGCGCACGAGAGGAAGGTGCCGCTGCCACGGGTGGTGCTGGAGGTGGCCATCCGCTCCATCGGACTGACCGAAGCAGCCCAGGCATGGGCGCAGGAGCACGGTGGCGCCACAGCCCTGGGGTGGGTGTTGGAGTGCTGCGCCCTGCTGACCGGTGCCGGCGCCGATCTTGCCCTGCTGCGCTCCCCACAAATGCTGTGGGCACTCGCGCACCGCACCGGAGGAGCCTTGGGTCCACCGGAGCCCGCCGCCATGGTCAGCGATGAGCTCATGGTGGACGTGGCACTGTGGGCGCTGTCGGGCCTCGGTCTGATCGAGGTCGACTTCGCCCGCCCGGGGCGCCCGGTGCGGATGCACCAGGTACTGCGCGAGGCGGTGTTGACCCGCATGGGCGACACGGAGCGCAAGGTCCGAGAGCGCGAGCTACGGGCCGTGGTCGGCGGGTACTCCCCCGGCGCCACCGCGGCGCAGGACGGCGGCCCTGCCGTGGCGACCAGCGGAGGGCAGGGCGGCGAGCGACAGCTGAGCGCCTCGCAGACGGGACAGCTGACCGCGCTGAGGATCTGGGAGGACCAGCGACCGCCGGTACAGCGCTGGCTCCTCGACCACCTCGGGGTGCTCACTCGCTCCGACGACGTACTGCGGCTGGCCGAGGCGCTGGAGTTGGGACGTCGGGCCGAGTCGGCCTGGGCCGACTCTCCCAACTCCGCCGAGTACTTGAGGCTCCAGACGCTGCTCGCCCGTGCGTTGCGCAACAGTTCGGAGTATCCCGAGGCCAGCCGACACGCACGGGTCGCCCTCCGCGGATACCGGGCCTCGTTCGGCACCCACCACCCGCGGACCCTGCTCTGTGCCGATGCGTACGGTGCGATCCTGCGGGCGGACGGACACTTCACCGACGCCCTCTTCGAAGGGCGCCACGTCCACCGGGGCCTCTTGGCGCTGTTGGGGCCCCAGCACCGTGCGACGGACCAGGTCGAACACAATCTGGCGCTCAGCGAGGCATTGGCGGGCGATGCGCCGACCGCCCTCCAGTTGCTCCAGGACCAGTTCAACCGCCGGCGGGCCATCGGAGGACCGGACGACCCGCGCGCCTGGCAGATCGCCAACACCCTCGCGGGCACCCACCGAGCGCTCGGGCAGAACCGGGAGTCGTCCACTCTGCTGCGGGGGTTCCTGGCGTACCGCAGTGCGATGTCCCCTTCGTCGGCTCCGGACGCCGATGAGTTGCGCGCCGAGAACGGGCTCGCGGTGGGCGAGCGGCGCTTCGGGCGGATCGGACGGGCCCATGAGCGTGACGGCCGGGTGCTGGCGGACTGTCTGCGGTACCTCGGCGAGCGGCACATCGTCACTCTGCGCACCCGCTACAGCCTCGCGATCGACCTCTATGAGTTGGGCAAGCACGAGGCGGCACTCCAGGAGTCCGCGATCTGTCTACAGGCACTCGGCGACACCTTGGGCACCGATCATCCCTACACCCAGCTGTGCCGGGTGCGCCATGGCGTACATCTGCGCGGAAGCGGTCGACCGGACGAAGCCCTGGACGAAGGGCGCACCGCACTGGAGCAGTTGGAGGCCCGGCTCGGTTTCGCCCACCCGTGGAAGCTGGCCGCCGCGTCCAGCCTCGCGGGCACCCTCGCGGCGCGCGGAGAGTTCGAGGAGGCCGCGGACCTGGAGGAGTCCACCTTGGAGGGGTTCGACGAACTCGGTCTGACCCAGCATCCGTACCGTGAGCTCGTCGCCCGCAATCTGTCGGATCTGTTGGCGGTGGTGAGCGGGGACAGCCGGGCAGGCGACGCGCTCCGCGGGGACATCGATCTGGAACTGCCCGGGGCCGTGTGAGACAGCCGGAGAGCGGGCCGAGGGCAGCGAGAAGGAGTGCACTGGAGATGACCGACACCCCTGCGGAACGACGACCACCCGATGCCCCGGTGGCGTTGCACGCGGAGCACTGGAACACCAAGGTCCAGGAGGACATCAGCGAACTCTGTCAGCGACACGTCGCCCAGTGCCCGGCCATACGGTCGGTCGCCCACTACAGCAACGGCATCCTGGACTTCGTTGTGCACGCTCCCGACGCGGAACCGCTGCCCAGCGGCCCGCTGGTCGACCACCGCATCGACGCCGAGGGCCGGCCCGGACACCAGCTGGTCCGCTGTGTGCAGGACATCGACCGCTCACTCGCGCCCCTGCGGACCGGCGAGCTGATGCGCACGGTCGTGGCGACCCCGACGGGCGCACTGTACTGCGGCCGGGTGAAGGCGGATCAGCACATCGTCGGGATCACCGTGGACGGTGGTCGGGTCGACGCGATGGACGACCAGCTCAACCATCTGGTGACCAAGCTGCGCGCCATGATGAACCTCCCGAACGAGTACCTGGGCGGCGTGAACGTGCCGTACGTCGTCCCGGACGGGACGGAGGGCCTCAAGTTCCTCACCGGCCATGCGGTCGACGAGCAGATGGAGGCACGGCTGCGGGGAATCTGGCACCGCTTCCTCAACCACACCGACCTCCAGTACCTCGCGTACTACCGGGGCTGGGACCTCATATGCGTGGGGGACGCGTTCGACAGTCCGCGCCTGGGCCTGCGGTTCCTCGCCATCGAGCCGGACGCCCGGCGCCGGAGGTACCGCGACATCGCGGGAGGTCTCCGTACGGACATCGCACGGCTGCGGGACGCCCTCCAGTCCATCACCCGGGACCCGATCAATCGTCTCGTGCTCGATGTCCAGGAGGGGGCCATCTACATCCACTGGGTGCCCGGGGGGCGCAGCGGCGACTTCCTGCTCGGTGTCACCCTCGACCAGCACCAGGTCGGCAATGCCGAGCGGCGGTTGCGCGAGGTGCTCAGCGAACTGCCTCCCCCCTCGCCCCGCCGCCTTCGCCGCTGACTTCACGTAGGACGGCCCGCTGAACCTCTTCGGCGAGTCGTCCGAAGACATCGCCGACCTGGGTGCGCCGCACGGCACGGGTGCCCTGTTCCTGGGTGGGGCGCGCACCGGGAAGGAGTTCGGCCCGAATCGGCGGCAGCACTTCGAAGGTGATCTCGAAGCTCCTGCACACGATGAAGAGGCTGTTCTCCTGAGCGGCGGTGGGCACGGGACCGGCCGTGGCCGCCACGGTGCGCAGCCAGCCCGCAATGCCGTCGCGGAAGCCGTCCAGCAGCTGTCTGAGCAGCGCGGTGATGCCCAATGTCTGGAACTGTTCCATGGTGAAGGCCATACGGTGGGGTCGGCCGTCGGGTGTGGCCATCCCGCTCGTGTCGACACCGAGCGACTGACGCAGGCTGGTGGTGCTCTCACCGCCGGTCAGCAGATCGAGGGCCTCCCTCGCGACGGTGAACAGCCGGTCCACCGATGCGGGCAGTGAAACGGCCGCTGTCCCCGAGACGCCGGACGCAGTCGACACGGCCACGGGCTGTGCCGTTGCTCCCCATCGCTCCACCTGGCCGTCCAACCGGTCCATGCGTTGCAGCACCTCGCCCTGTTGGACCGCCATGGTGCCCAGCCGGGTCCGCAGGGTGTCCAACGCGGTCTGCTGCCGTGCCGTCGCCATCCGAGCGGCCAGAACGTCCAGGGCACGCGCCAGCTGCTCGCTGAAACTGGCGTCGCCGACCGCCAGTGGCGAGGTCCCGATGGCCTGTGCGACCCGGTTGCGCATGGTGCGGGGTACATGGCCGTTGGAGATGACCAGCACTTCGCAACTGCCCGCTCCGAAGGCGCGTCTCACCGTGCGCGTCACCCGGGTGATGCGGGTGACATCGGCTTCCGCCAGTACGGACGACACCAGGAGGATGCCGATGGCGGAGGTCACGTCGACCCGCAGCCAGTAGGCGATCGCGTTCACCTCGTCGCCCGTGACGGCCGCCAGTTCGGGCGGGTGGAGCTCTCGGCGCCACTGACCGTCCGTGAGGGTCTTCTCCACGGAGTGGAGGACCTCCCCGATGTCACGGTGTTCATGCAGTTGGCGAACGGCCACCCGGATCAGATCGGCGTCGATGTGGGCGATGCGTTCATCGGACGCCGCCGCGATCTTCCAGGACTGGTGACACACACGCAACGCCTGCCGGGGCACCCCGTCGGACAGCTCCGCCACTGCGTCGATCGCCCCGGTGGCGAAGGGTGCGTACGTCGCGCGCTGCTCCTCGTCCAGTCCCGCGCCCCGGAGCGCGGCGGAGGGCAGCGTACGGACGTGGGCGCGAACGAGCCGACCGCATTCCGCCCGCTCCAAACGGGTGGGCCAGATCTGGAGCACGCGCTCGTGAAGACTGCGCGGGAGCCTGCTCCACGGCTCGGGGCGGATGCAGAAGACCAGCAGACCGCCCTGATTGACATAGGTGTTGACCAACATCTCGAAGCCGTTGATGAAGGCGTTGTAGGAGTCGGGGGGCCAGTCCAGGACGTACTCCAGTGCGTCGAGGACGAGGACGTACGGCTTGCCCACCCGACCGTGCAGGAAGCCGAAGACCGCAAGCGCGTCGAAGATCCCTTCGATGGCGTCGATCGACGAGAACACACCGCGCTCGATCAGCGACCGGGAGGGCGGGTCGCCGGTCAGCCAGTCCCACACCTCCCGGTTGTAGGGCCCTTCCAGCAGCAGTGCGAGGGCCGAGGCGAAACCCCGGTGGTCGGTGACGAGCCGAAGGTGCTCGACGAGGTTGCGGTGGATCAGCTCGCGGTCGAGGTCGATGGCCTGCTCGACCTTCTGCGGGTCGAACGACCGGTCACGCAACCCGGTGACGAGTTGCTCCCGCGCATGGCCGAAGCGACGCGACTCGTCCGCTTCCACCAGGTTCGCCGCGACGTCGGCACGGTAGTGGCTGACGACCTGTTCGAAGGCGGTACGACGGTTGCGGTCGTCCCGGAGGCTCATCATCCTGTTGCGGTAGATCGAGCCCATGGCGATGCTCGGTTCATTGATCACCCAGAGCGGCGGCGGGAACGGCTCGACCGTACTGCGGGAGCGGACTTCCGCCGCGACCTCACGCGCCAGATGGCTCTTGCCCATCCCTAGCTCACCGACAAGTGCTATCGCTCGCCCGCGCCCACCTCCCAGTTCGCGCCTGGCGAAGTAATCGGCGAGCTGTTCCTGCACACGGGTGAGCGCCGCGGTGGCCACGGTTTCGGGCCGGGTCGCAGGTTCCGAGCCGGTCCGTACGTCGTCGGTGAACGCGCCCAGCTGCACCACGGGGCTGAACGGAAAGGGATTGCCTGCCTGGAAGATGTCATCCGTACGACTCACTGAGGTGATCCCTCCTCGCGTTGCAGGTCGAGCCGGTCAGTATCCAAGGTCGCCGAGGTCAGGCGGACCGAAGTTGAGGGCGAACGCGCTGAGTCGGTCCATGTCGATCTCCTCTTGTCCGTCTGCGATGACCTCCTGGGAGATCGCATAGAGAAATGTCTGAAGTTCTCTGACATTGCTGTACAAATGCTCTTCTGGACTAGTGGAGATGACTTCGTCGGCAATTTTCACGGCCTTACCGGGAAGGCCGCCGTCTGCCGTCCGTTGGCGTATGAAGCTGGCCCAGTCATCGGCCTTGATCTGCCCCATCTCCAGATGCATCAGATGCGTCGACTGATACTGATGAAAGGCCACTTCGACATCCTGACCGATGCTGCTTCCAGAACTCTCCAAAAAGAAGACGATACCGGCTTTAGCATGACTGTGACAGCTACCCAGGAATTGTTGACTGGCTTTTGGGTTTCGCCAGTTCACATGCGGCACCACGATCATGAGGACATGGTCCCTGATGCCGAGTTCCTCGCTGATCAAGGCATATATGTCGGACACGAACCGAAAGCTCAGCGCGGTCTTCTCCGTCTCCTTCGTCAGCACCTTCGCCCGCACCAACTTGCGGAGCACCTCTTGGGCGATCTTGCGGTTCAGATCCGAGACGCTGAGGGTGATGCCGTCCTCATGGCTGAATCCGTTGTCCTGGTTGCGGAATCCTCGCATGGTGACGACGTGGACCCCCTCATATCCACTGTGCGGCTCCCACAGTCCGCCCTCCAACACGCTGGAGCGCCCCAGGTAGTCATTAACCCGGCGCGATAGATCGTCAATACACCAATTGATCAGAGACGTCTTCCCGGAACCGGTCGACCCGCTCACGACGACGACGTATCCCGTGCCCGGATCGCTGGAGACGATTCTCATGGGCTGAGGGCCCCGGGCTGCGAATGAGCTGATCAATTCGTCCGTGTGATCCACCGGAACCCAGAGGTTGAGATGCCCGGGAATGCGCCAGGGGGCCAGCGGGCAGTCCTCCATCGGCTTGACGATCTCGCCGGATCCGAAGACATCGAAGGGGGCCGGGATTCCGAACGGGTTGACGGGCTCATCCGGGGTCATACGCGCCCGCCCCTCGGGGCCCGGCCCGGGAGCACCCGCCGCACATGCCTCAGCAGGGAGGTCGAGACGAGTCGTTCAACATCCGACAACGTGGACTGGAGGAGGGTCCGCTGTCGATTCGCCTCCGCCTGCTTCTCGTGTTCCTTGAGGAGCCGGTTTCCCTGCGGCCCGCCCGCGGTCTGGTCCGACAGCGGCTCGCCGAACGGAAGGGAACCGGCGAGGGCGAGGGCCTCAACACGCCGGGAGCCCACGACTCCGAATCTCCGCAGGGCCACCACCAACTCACCCCGCGTGGAGTCGAGTTCGGTATAGGAGGCATCGCGCTCCCCCTCCCACACGGACAGATAGCCTTCAGCTGCGAGCGCGAAACGGATCGTCGCCCCGTCCAACTCGTCGGCCTGTGCCCTGCGCCGAGCGGAGGAGCGTTCGCTGGCTCCGCCCAGGAGGGTGAGCCCCGCGCCGAGCACGGCCAACAGCGCACCTGCCACCAGCGTCTCCAGCAGGCTCGGCCCCGATGAGCCCGGTTCGGACGAGGCGTTGGCATCGGCCTCCATCACCGCGGCGCACACCCGCCGAAAGGAATCCCGACGGTCCTCGGCCCACTCCTGAACCGTCCTTGACCCGCTGGCCTTCGGGGAGGGGCCCGGTGGCGATGGAAGGAGCCGTTCGGGCTTCCCCTTCGCCTCAGTGGCGACTCCGAGTCGAACCGCGGCGTCCACAACGGCCTTGCGCCGCTCCTTGGCCAGGCAGTACACCGTGTGGACATCGTCGACACCGGCTCCCTTGCCCGTATCCGCGTTCCCCGCGGGGGTGGCAGCCGTCGGACCGGGCACGGCCGTGACATCCCGTTCCCCTACCGCGAGGGTGTCCCCCACCGAACGGGAGGCCGACAGCAACAGAAGTACGCCGAGGCACCACAGAAGCGCCCAACCCCTTAACCACATGCCGCATCTCACCCGTATCCCCCGTTCGCCCTAGGGCTTGGCTGTATCGGCACTCTCCATCGGCTCCTGCAGCAGCCCGCAAGGGCCTTCCTGATCCTGGTGGTATCGACCTCCAGTACGGTCCTCCCATGCCGCCCAGGCTCCGTTGGTGAAGTAGTACAGCGCGTTGACCGTGAGGATCGCGGGTCCGACGATGGCCACCGTGCCGGGGAAGTCGGGCTCCAGGGCGAGCGCCAAGATGATGGCCGTGATGCCGTTCTGCTGACCGAGACCCAACTGGACCCGATCGCTCCGCCCAAGGCCCGAGATCAGCCGTGGCGCAACCCACAAGCCGATGACCACTTGAGCACCGAACGCAGCAAGACCCAGCACGAAGCCCCGCCAGGGAGCGATCCCCTCTGCGAGTAGCAAGCCGAGGATCGCGGCAGCCAGCACAAAGGCGACGGACACGGCTCGTTGGACGAGGGGGCCGTACCGGCCCACCCGGAGGAAGAGCCCGGCAACGGCCACCGCAGCCATCAACATCCAACCCGCCGCAACGGCGATCAGCACCAGGGCCAGCACCAGGCTGAGGCCGTCCGCCAGTGCGGACCCCGTACGAGCGGTCGGCCGCGGTCCCGGGCGGAGCCGTGACCTGCGCAGCCACCAGCGGGGTACGCCCCACAGCACCGCGACGGCGAGGAGCAGGACGAGGTTCCAGCCCAGGCCGGCCAGAAAGGCCGAGGAGCCTTCGCCGACCGTGCCGGCTGCCGGTCCTCCCGAGCGGTCCGACAACTGGAAGGCGAGCACGGAGAAGTACAACGTGAGGAGCACGGTCATCGGATCGTCGAATGAAGCCCAGGCTGCCAGCAGGGACTTGGCCCGAGGAGACATCCGCCGGCTCTTATTCATCGCCGCCACGGACAATGGGTCGATCTGGGCGACCGCAATACCAAGAACGAGATACTCCGGTTTCCCGAAGACCAGGACCATCACTCCGGCGATCAAGAGGGCCTTGAGAAGGACCCCCAGGGTTACCGCCAGAACGAGGACACGAAGATCACGGCGCATTTCCCCGAGAGCGATGTCGTGCGTGCTTCCGTACAACCCCACCGCGAGCAGGAAGCCGGCCAGATACAAATACCAGGGGGCTTCGACCAGTCGTTCCGCGCTGAGCCCCTGGCCAACGGCGACTCCGACCACGACGGCACCCAGAGCAGCCAGGACGACTCTGGGCAGGGCAATCCCTCCAGCCACTCCCCTGGCCTGGCGTAACACACGCACACTCACCGGCGACCCTCCGTTCCCGTACCTCGATCTCCCCGCACAGGATCAGTGATCGAATATGAGTGAGCGGTTTCATTCCCGCACCAGAAACCGCAGAACAGCACAGAAAATAGCAACCATTGGCCAGAAGGACTTGACCACCTTCTGCCAGTCCCGCCCATCATGCCGCAACAGGCAACAGAGCCACTCGGCTTCCCCGAAATATCCACCGTTGCCACCCCCCTTTCTATCGGAACCCCCGGCTCCAATAGACGGCTGACATCGGAAATCCTCAGCCTTCCTGATTCATTCCCTTGCGTCCGGGGATCAATCGGCCGTCGGGTGGCGCTGAGGGGGGGTTCGGGCGTACGACCAGCGCCTCAAAAGGACCGGTGCCCGCCGACCTCCGCTCCGGAGTCAGCCCCTGGGCCGAACACCGGGATGACCGGGCCCGACAGATTCGCCCGCGAGACGGGGGACGGGGCGCAGGGCGTCGCGGCACGGCGCAAGGAAGGTGGGAGCGCGGTTCCCGTCGGCCGGTCGGAGGGCTGGTTCCTTGGCGCGGGATGGACAGGTGAGAAGGGAGAGGCGGCGGTGTCCCGCCTCATGGACTCGCGCGGTCTGGCGCCAGCTCAGCCGGTCCCCTTTGATGGAAAGCGGTACACATCGGGGCGAGGCAATGCCCCGGTGCGCCATGACCCCGCAGGTCTCTCTTCGCAGCCCGGGAGGTACCACCCCATGACCGACCTCGACCCCTGTCCCGGCATCACCTTGGAAAGCGCTGGCGGGCCCCCATTACACGAGCAGGCGGAAATTCTGCGCCAGGCCGGCCCCGCCGTGCCCGTCAGACTGCCCGAGGACGTGGTGGCCTGGTCGGTGACCCGTGGCGACGTGATCAAGAAGCTGCTCTCCCACCCGGCGGTCTCCCGGGACGCGCAGCAGTCCAAGCCCGGATATCAACCGGGCGCCGTGGCCTGGCTGGTGCCCTGGGTGGACGCCGAGAGCATGTTCAATGCCGAGGGCCGGGACCACACCAGGCTCAGACGGCTCGTCGGGCCTGTTTTCGCCCCCCGGCGCATCGACGCGATGCGCCCTCGGGTGGAGGCCGTCGTCCACGATCTCCTCGACGCCCTGGCGGCGTACGACGGTGACGAGCCAGTGGATCTGCGGGCCGCGTTCGCCTACGCCCTGCCCACCCGGGTGATATGCGACCTCTTCGGTGTACCCGGCCCCCAACGCCCGGCGATGTTGGAGTTGTTCAACGCGGTCCTGTCCACCGGGGTGGCCGCGGAGGAAGCCGCCGCCGTCAGCAGCGCTCTGGAAGTCGCGATCCGCGAACTCATCGAGACCAAGCGCAGGCATCCCGGGGAGGACATGACGAGTCTGCTCCTGGCCACACACGAGGAGAGCGGTGACCGACTGAGCGAGCAGGAACTCATCGACATGCTGATCCTGATGCTGGGGGCGGGCAGCGGCACGGCCATCGCGCTCATCGGGCACGCGGTCACGGAACTCCTCCTCCACCGGGGCCAGCTCGATATCGCGCTGAACGACGCGTCCGCCTGGGCCGATGTCATCGAAGAGACCCTGCGACTGCATCCCTCCGTGATGCACATGCCGATGCGCTGGGCGACCGAGGACATCGATCTGGGCGAAGGGGTCGTGATACGGGCCGGGGACCCCATGATCATCGGGTTCGGTGCCCATGGTCGCGACCCTTCGGTCCACGACGACCCCGAAACCTTCGACATCCGCCGGAAGGAGAAGTCCCATCTCGCCTTCGGCCATGGCATTCACTACTGTCTGGGCGCGCCGTTGGCACGCCTCGAAGCCTCCGTGGCCCTCCCGGCGCTCTTCGCCCGGTTCCCCGGACTGACGCTCGCGACGCCTCCCCGGGAGTTGGAGCACCTCCACTCCTTCATCGGCAACGACATCACCACCCTGCCGGTCCTCCTCGGCCGTTCAGCGCGTGCCGCATAGCCCGACGAAGGCGAGCCCCGCGGAAGTCCAGGACGAGTGGCGCTCAGGAAGCCTTCGGTCGACAGAGGTCGAAGCTGGGTGAGGCCGTGCACTCGGTGGCACGCGGGACCATCCCACTGCCACGCACCACCTGGAACAGGGCCACCACGGTGACGAGAACCAGTGCCACCGAGAGCGTCACGGTCAGGGTCGAGGCCGTTCGCGCCGCGGCAAAGGTCTTGATCGCGTACCAGAGAGCCGCGACACCGCCGAGCAGTGCGGTCAGATTGAGGTAGCTGTAGTCGGTCAGTTCACCGTTGACGACGGTCGACGACTGAGAGGTGATGGCGAGGACGAAGGGCAGGATCGCGATCAGGGCGAGGACCACGAAGGCTCGGATCGCACTGGTGGGTTTCCGTGGGGCTTCGAACACGCAGCGATCCTACGTGGCGCCCGGCGACTCGCCCTCGGCAGCGAGGACATGGGCACCGGCCCCCTGTGGCTCAGGGCACAGGGGGCTGCTGCGTTCATCGAGTCTCATCTCGTCTCAGGAATGAGCGGCAGGGCGCCAAGGGAACTCCGGGCGGCCGTGTCCTAGCAGGTCTGCCCGGAACCACGGAGGTCGGCCCAGACGACATGGCCCTCCGGGGTACCGGACTCCCCCCAGATCTCGGCCAGATGGGCCACCAGATGCAGTCCCCGGCCGCCCGTGTCCATGTCGGCGGACGGCGTTGCGGGAGGCAACGGCATGCTCTGCTTCGCCTCGTCGCACGGCCCCTGGTCCTGGACCTCGATCCGCACGACGGCTCCCTCGGGGCCGTGCCCCTGGACGAGCCTGACGGTGAGGACGACGGTTCCCTGGGCGTGCAACAGGGCGTTGGTCACCAGTTCCGAGGTGATCAGGCAGGCGTCCTCGTCCATGTCGTCCAGGTTCCAGCTGGTCAACTGGAGCCGCACGAGTCGACGGGCCGTTGCGACGGCCGTGAGGTCCGGGGCGAGGTGCCAGGAGAACACGGCCACGGCGGAGGGGGGCGTCGGCACGTCGACCGCACCGACGGCGGCCCGACGGGCGGGGCTCGGCTCCCACAGTGCATCGATGTGCACGGTGGGTGAGGGCCTCCGACGGAAGCAGGTCATCACGGCACCCGGGGCCGTACCGGCCTCACCCTTCGAGTGGCGCGGAGCCCGGTCGAGGGGAGTGAGATCCAAGTGGGCGTCGAGCATGGTGGTTCCTCTCCCTCCGGGGCCGTCGGCCGGGTCGGTACGAACCTGAGAGGTCCGCTTCTGCCAGGCTCCCCGGAGAGCGACGCCGATCACAGGGCGCGGGAGCGCTCTTCATGGCGCATCCGCCAAGCAAAGAGTGCGATTCCTCTTGACAAGAACCAAAAAGGCCCATTGCCGGATTTTTAGGTGCCTCAGCGGGGTCATCAGTGGTCCACTCGGCAGGGCACCCGGGTAGCCGTTCCCCGTCGACAGGCATTCCGGGGGCGAATCAGGGAAAGGACCCCAGCGGCGATCAACACCGGAGGTAGAGATGACCCAGCGACCGACTCCCGCGGCAGAACTCTTCGATGCACTGGGACTGAAGTACGAACAGGCGTTCGGTAACGCTCCAGCGCATCGAACGGCGCTGACCTGGCTGACCGAGCAGCTCGCTCCGGCCAGCGAGGTGCTCGACATCGGGAGCGGAACCGGGCGACCCACCGCACAGACACTCGCCGACGCGGGCCATCGCGTCCTCGGCGTGGACATCTCCCCCGGCATGGTGGAGATCGCCCGCCGACAGGTGCCGAATGCATCCTTCCGCCACCAGGACGCCCGAACCCTGGAGCTGCCGGACGCGAGCGTGGATGCCGTCTGCGCCTTCTACCCGTTCCTGCAGATGCCCCGGTCCGACCAGAAGGACCTCATCCGCAAGATCGCCCGCTGGCTTCGCCCGGGCGGTCATCTGCTGGCCGCGACCGTGCCCCTGGACGTGGAGGGCGTTGCCGGGCAGTGGATGGGACACGAGGTCGAGGTGACGAGCTTCGCCGCGGAGGCATTCACCGCACTACTGAAGGCTGCCGACCTTCAGGTCCTGCGCACCGAAGAGTTGGACTTCACTCCGGAGACGGATGGAGCGATCACCGAGCCGCAGGTCTTCGTGTACGCAAGGCGGCGGTGAGCGCGGCGACCGGAGCCGTCTGATCGCGCCCGTTGCCACCCGCACCACCGAGACCTGGCCCCACTCGGACGCGTTCGCCTATCGCTGCGAAATGGCTGTTTCGGCTGATTTCAACAGCTTCGCAGTAGAATCCACGTGTATGAACGCCATGGAGTGAAGCTTCGCACTCCAGACCGGGACGTCTGGCCGCCCGGCGACCGACTGGCGCGGGAAGGCACGCATGGACGAATCCAAGGGCGGTGCTCATGCCGGGGGCGAGGCACCCGCCGCGGACGGCCGGTTCGTCCTCTTCATGGACTACAGCCCCGCCTTCTCCTTCCTCGCGGACCGCGAGGACCGGCTCGTGTGGGTCAACGAGACCTTCCTGCGCTGGCTGGACCGACCCCGCGAAGAGGTGCTCGGCGTCCATCCCGACGAACTGCACGGCCCGGGTACGGCCGAGCAGTTCTCCCCCTCCACCGAGCAGGTCATCGCCACCGGCGAGGCGCTGAGCATGGAACAGACGGTTCGGCTCGCCGACGGTTCCACCATGTTCCTCGTCGGCCACAAGTTCCCCGTACCGCAACCGGACGGCACCGTCCTGGTGGGCGGCACGTTCGTCGACATGACAGCCCGGGTGAAGGCCGAGCGCGCCTGGACCGAAGCCGAGGAACGCTTCCGCACCTTTATGCAACTCCTGCCCGCCCTGGCCTACACCAAGGACTCCCAACTCCGTTACACCTGGGCCAACCCCGCTTTCCTCCGTGCCGCCGGCAGGGAACTCTCCGAGATCATCGGACGTCGGACCGAGGACTTCCGGTCCGCCGGACCACCTCAGAGCGACGAGGAGGGCGAGGAAACGGCCGTCATCGCGGATGGCCGACCCCGTTCCTTCCGCGCCAGGTTCACCCGGGCCGACGGAACGCTCGGCCATGCGTTCGGCTATCGGTTCCCCCTGTCGGAGCAGGGCGATGACACCGTCGGTGGCGTCTTCGTCGACCTCACGGAGGAGATGGCGGTCCGGGACCGGATGGTGGAGCGTGAGACCCGACTCGCGACCCTCTTCGAGCGCTCGCCCGTCGGCATCGCCGTCATCGACCTGGAGGGTGCACTGGCGGAGGTCAATCCGGCGTTCGCGGCCCTCCTGGAATCCGGTGCGGCCGAACTCCAACGCATGACCCTGATCGACATCGCGGCGGACGGGCCGGACTCATGGGTGCGGCCCGTGTTGCAGGAACTGCTGGACGGTAGACGCGCCCAGCACCGTGTCGACACCGAACTCATCCGCCCCCAGGACGGCTCACCCGTGCCGGTGTCCCTCCTGCTCACGCTGGCCCATGATTCCGCAGGAGATCCTCAGGAGTTCATCGCGATGATCTCCCGACGCCCCGCCTCCCAGTCCGCCGATGCCTCACGCTGGCCGGAAGACGAGGTGACCATCCTCCAACTGGTGGCGGCCGGAGCCTCCGACGCCCAGGTGGCACGGGAGTTGGCCATGGGCGAGTCGACGGTACGACTGCGGCTCGGGGCCCTCAAACGCCGACTCGATGCCAGAAACCGGGCACACCTCGTTGCACGCGCCTATCAGACCGGTGTCCTCACAACCACAGAGACCTGAACGGACCTGAACGGACGTGAACGGCCCCGAACACGGACTGCGCACTCCCGGGTCGACGCCACCATGGGCAAGAGGGCCGAAATCAGCGTGTCCCCCGCCGTCCCCAATGACCTTGCAACCTCCTCGCAACGTGCCGCGGTGTTGACTGAATTCCTGCGTCGGTAGTGTGCCGATCATGATCCACAAGCAGTCGGACAGCGTCGCCACCGTAGGGGCTGTCGTCTCATCCTGGCCGGTCAGCAGCATGGCGGGGGTGATCACGGCCTAAGGTGCGGCGCGTTCGGCTGAGGTGAACCACCCACCACAGAGAACAGTGGTGGGACCACCGATGGGCAGTGGATGGCTGGATGCCCATGGGTGGGCGGACCAGGACCTCGGAGCGGAGTCGGCGCCGCTCCGGGGTCCCGGCCCGCACCAGGCCGGCCGTCGAGCGGCGCCCACCCACATCATTCGCTCGTCGAGACCGCTTCCAGAACGAAGACGGGGATCTCCCGGTCCGTCTTCTCCTGATACTGGGCGTAGTGCGGGAACACCGCCACCGCGCGATCCCACCACTCGGCCTTTTCCGCACCGGTGACCTCCCGAGCGACCATGTCCCGTCGCACCGGTCCGTCCTGGAGCTCCAGGAACGGATTCACGCGCAGATTGTGGTACCAGAGCGGATTCTTGGGGGCGCCACCGATGGAGGCGACCGCCGCATACCGGCCGTCGTGCTCGACCCTCATCACGGGTGACTTGCGGAGCTTTCCGCTCTTGGCTCCGCGATGAGTGAGCACGACCACCGCCATGCCCTGGATCGACGTCCCCTTGGTGCCTCCGGAGCTCTCGTACAACTCGACCTGGTCGCGGACCCACTTCTCCGGGCTCGGCTCGTACTCGCCCTCCAGTGGCATGTCTTCCATCCCGTCCTCGTGTGCTCGGCCCGGGGGCCTCGGTCAAGGAACCAACGTGCCAGAGAGGTGCGTTGGTTCCGCGGCGCCGAGGTGCGCCCGGCTCCACCTCCCCTGCGGAATCCCACCGATGGCCGAGTTCGGCCGATCATCATCAGGTCCGATGAGCCGACCGCCCCGAGGGTCCGGAGCGGGAGACGAAGGGGCTGGTCTTGCCCGCCCCGGACGCGCCGGCCAGGCATGGGGATCCGTGGGCAATCGATGCGATCGGCAACGGTGTTGCAACCGCCGCAGTGGTCTGCTGGAGGGATGACGAAACGTCCACGCGTGGAGCTGACCGGGTCCGCCGCCTCGTTGCTGCGACGGCTGAGTCTGACGCACGGTCCTTTGATGTTCCATCAGTCAGGTGGCTGCTGTGACGGAAGCGCTCCCATGTGCTTCCCGCGCGGAGAGTTTCGTACCGGCGCCTCTGACATCCTTCTGGAGGACCTCCGGGTAGAAGGATTGGCGGAAACGGTCCCCTTCTGGATGTCACGCAGTCAGTACGAGTTGTGGAGCCACACTCGACTCATCGTCGACGTGGTGGAAGGTCGCGGTAGTGGGTTCTCGCTGGAGGCACCTGAGGGAGTGAGGTTCTTGATCCGCTCCCGTCTGGTCAACACCGACGAAGCCTGACGGCCTCCAGGGCGACACCCGGCCCTGGCGCACGGACTACATCACGGTACGACGCCACTTCGAAGGCACGACCTAAGGGTGCAGGCTGCTCACGACCTCGGCGGTGGCCGCGACACCTTCGTAGATGGTCGGGGCCATGCTGGTGCTGGCGAGGAAGAAGCCGAGCAGCGCGCAGACCAGTGCGTGGGAGAACTTCAGCCCGCCGCTGCGGAGAAAGACCGCCGCGAGCACCACCAAGAGCAGCACTACCGAGATCGAAATGGCCATCGCCAACCTCCTGTACCGTGCCGGAATTGCGGCATTCGGCCGTCAGTCTGGCGTAGCAGGTGGCCTTGGGGCGGCCGTGGCGTGTCGGCCGTACGGGTGGTTGGCAAACGCGCTCGGGTAACTGATGGACGGCGGGGTACCGGGAAAGCGATCGACCCACGCCCTGCGAGGTGTTGGGAAGACGGCCCCTGGTGCAGCAGAGAGACGGACCGAGTCGTGCGGGCGACGGCGGAGAGTCGGATCGCCGCAGAGGTGGACCACCCCGCCACGGCCGTGGCCCACCTCTCACACTCATCCGATGATCCGTCAGATTTTCGCCCATGGGGGTCGCTCGCTCGTCCTGTTCAGATGGACGGCTTCTCCCAGACGGAGATGTGCTGGTGGCTCTCGTTCGTGAACGGCTCCCGTGACCATCCCTCCCATCGGCCGCACAGCCGCAGCCCGGCGAGTTGGGCCATGAGGTCCAACTCTGCCGGCCATACATAGCGGAACGGGATGGACGTGTGCTTGGCCTGCCCTCCCTCGCCCACGGTGACGTAGTTGGAGCTCATCGCCTGGGTGGCGACGTCGTACGTGTCGAACGCCCACCGTGTGGCGCTGATGTGGAACGGCACGGCGCTCTGTCCTGGCGGTAGGAGGCGTAGGGCCGGCACCCCCACTTCGATGACGAACCGGCCACCCGGCCGCAGATGGGCGGCGGCATTGCGGAAGCAGGCCACCTGTGCTTCCTGGGTGGTCAGATTGTTGATCGTGTTGAAGACGAGGTAGGCGAGGGTGAAGTCGCCCGCCACCCGCGTCGTCGCGAAGTCCCCCAGCGTGATGTCGATGGCGTCCCCGCCCGGTTTGGCACTCAATCTGTCGACCATCGCCCGGGAAAGGTCGATGCCATGGACCGTCACCCCGCGGGCGGCCAAGGGAAGTGCGACCCGACCGGTACCGATGCCGAACTCCAGGGCCGGGCCTTCGCCGGCGAGTTCGGCCAATAGGTCGACCGTCGGGCCCACGGCAACCGAATCGAACATGCTTGTATGCGCATCGTCGTAGGTGGCGGCGATCGACTCTCCGAAGTATCCGTCGTCTTCATGCATGGGACGAAGCTATCGATTGCGGTCGTCGTGCGGCCTCTGGATTTTCGTGGGGCGGATGGTCCGCTTCACCGCCGAGAGCACACCGTCGGACACCAGTACCGTGAGCAAGGTCGTCCCCCCGGATCCACGGCCCGTGCCGCCCACCTGCGAGGCCGGTGGAACGAACGGCTGCCGCGAGAGGGACCGACCGACCGGGACTGCCGGTGGGGTGTCATCTTCCGGAACACGGCAATCACCGCCGGTGGCACCCACTGGACCGCCCGGATCCACCACTGCTCGGGAGCGGTTCAGCCGCCGTCGACGATGTCGGGCCATTGGATCGTTCGATCACACCAGCGTTCCAACAACACCCGGTCGTGGCCGACGGCGAGAAGTCCGGCGCCGCTCTCGCGACGGAACTCCTCGACAACGGCGACCAGCGCGGCCGTGGTCGAGGCATCCAGCATCGCGGTCATCTCGTCACACACCAGCCATCGTGGCCGCAGGACCAGGGCGCGGGCGAGGCAGGCGCGTTGCAGTTGGCCGTCGCTCACCTCATGGGGGCGCCGGTTGAGCAGTTCCTCGGTAAGCCCGACCGCTGCGGACAGTTCCTTGATGCGCGGCACGATCTCAGCGCGCCGGCCGGTTGCCCGCAGGGGTTCCGCCATGAGGTCCTTGAGCGCGAGTCGGGGGTCTGCGGAGAGCCTCGGTTGTTGGAACACGACGCCGATTGCGGTGCGCTGCGCCTGAGGCGCGGAGTGTCGCCAGCCGTGGACCGGTCGACCGTCGATGCGGACGTGGCCCTGGTACGGGCGGTGAAGGAGCGCGGCGACCTTCGCCAGGGTCGATTTGCCGCACCCGCTCGGACCGAGCAGTCCGATGGACTCGCCCTGATCGAGGGTGAGGGACGCACCCCGTACCGCGGGTGCCCGGCGGTCGTACCCAGCGGTGATCTCGTGGAGTTCAAGCACGGCGGGGCTCCTGACCGGCGAACGAGAGGTGTACATGGGCGGCCGGGTCGTGTGCGGCCCTGCGGCCGATGCCCTGGGGCAGGGCGTGTTCGGCTCCCTCGGCGGGACGGCGCGCCCGAGGAACGCTCGACAGGGACAGGGCCGGACCGCCAACACGCCGCACATCTCCGTTGGGCGTCACGCCGACGACACGCCAGAATTGCTCCCCGCCCACCAGGTGGACAGCGCCACTTCCACCGACCGCCCTAGGCATGTGCCGACTCCTGCTCCGTCGTCGACATCACGGGGTGATGGCAGGCCACCTGTTCGGTCAGCGCAGGGCGTGTTCCGCAGAGTTCCGTTGCACGGTCGCAGCGTGCCGCGAATGCGCAGCCGTCCGGGAGGTCCCCGAGTTCCGGTGGCATTCCGGGGATCGCGGTGAAGTCCCGCTCCGGGAGGGCTGCGAGCAGCCCGCGCGCATAGGGGTGACGAGGTCCCGGGGCCCCGAAGAACGTCGTGGCGTCGGCGAGTTCGACGATCCTTCCGGCGTACATGACGGCGATCCGGTCGGCGATGCGTTCGGCCGCCGCAAGGTCGTGCGTGATCATGAGGAGGGCGCGGCCGTCGTCGGTGTGGCGACGCAGCTCGTCCGCCGTGCGGTTCACCAGGTCCCGGTCGAGTCCGGTCGTCGGTTCGTCGGCGAGCAGGAGCGGCGCGTCGCCGATGAGGGCGAGCGCGGTGGCGGCGCGTTGCGCCAGCCCTCCGGAGAGTTCGTGCGGGTACCGGTCGAGGTGGCTCACCGGAAAAGCGGCGCGTCCGGCGGCTGTGACGGCGGCGGAGCGCAGGTCGCGTCGAGGGGTGTCAGTGAGGGCGCGCAGGGTTTCTTCGAGCTGCGCGCCGACGGTCCGTACGGGGGTGAGATGGGCGGCCGGGCTCTGCGGCACGAGACCGATGAGCCGTCCGCGTACTCGTCGGGCGAGGGTTCGTTCGTCCGCGCCCAGCAGTTCGATGCCACCGACGGTCGCGGTGCCTGCGGTCTGGGCGTTGCCGGGCAGCAGGCCGAGCAGTGCGGACGCCAGGACGGACTTTCCGCAGCCGCTCTCTCCGACGAGGACCAGACACTGTCCCGGTGCCAGGTCGAAGGAGGCGGAGGTGACGGCGGCTATGTGACGGCCGCCGCGCATCCGGAAGCGTACGGAGAGGTCACGTACCGACAGTACGGCGCTCACAGCATCAGCTCCGATCGGCGACGTGGGTTGATGCGGTCCCGCCAGATGCCGGCGAGCCCGGCGATGGCGAGGGTGGGAACGATCAGGAAGAGTCCGGGGAAGAGCGTGGGCCACCAGTCGCCGGCCAGCAGTGAACTGCGCGCGGTTTGCACCAGATTGCCGAGGCTGGCTTGGTGGGTGGGGAGGCCGAGCCCGAGGAAGGAGAGCGCGGATTCGTGCCACATGGCGTGGGGCACCATCAGCACGGCCGCGAGTCCGGCTTGGGGCAGCACGCTGGGGAGCAGATGGCGGACGGTCACCCGGCGTCGGGATGCGCCGCCGGAGATCGCCGCGTCGATGTGGGGTCGGGAGCGCAGTGAGAGCACTTCGGAACGCACGATCCGGGCGGTGGAGAGCCAGTGGGTGAGGGCGACGGAGATGACGACTGGCCACACCCCGGGGCGGAACATCGCCACGATGAAGATGCCGAGGAGCAGGTGCGGTACGGATGCGAACGTGTCGACCAGGCGCATCACCACACGGTCGGTCCAACCGCCGAAGGCTGCTGCCGCCGCGCCGACGAGGGTGCCGATGACCGTGGCGACGAGGGCGGCGACGAGACCCACGAGGAGGGAGATCCGCAGTCCGTAGATACAGCGGAGGAGCAGGTCGCGGCCCACGTCATCGGTGCCGAAGGGATGCTCCCAGGATGGCGGCTGAAGCTTCATCGACAAATCGACCGCTTGTTCGTCGAGCTGGACGATGGGCGGCACCAGGAGCACGGCGAGGGTCACCAGCGCGACGATCACCGCGGAGGACCAGAGCCGAACGGTTCGGGTGGAGCGGCGGGTGCGACCGTGTGAGCGCCACGCGGTGGTGGGCAGGGTGTCAGCCATCGAAGCCCACTCTCGGGTCGGCTAGTCCGTAGAGCAGATCGGACAGGAGGTTGCCGAGGAGCACCGCGGTGGTCGCCAGTACGGTGAGTGCGGCCAACAGGGGGAAGTCCACGGAGGTGGCGGCGGTGACGGTGGCCGCGGCGATGCCGGGCCAGCTGAATACCGTCTCGACCAGGAGTGCCCCGGTGATCAGCTCCGGCACTCGGGACCCGATGAGGGTGAGCATGGGCAGCATGCCGGAGCGCAGGGCATGGCCGAGGAGCACGGTCCGTTCGCTCAGTCCACGGGCGCGGGCGCCGCGGACGGGGTCCTCGTCCAGCGCGTCCGAGACTCCTTGGCGTACGTAGAGGTAGAACCAGGGCATCTGGGACACGCCGAGGACGGCCGACGGCAGCACCAGATGGGTGGCGACCTGGTCGAAGGTGACGACGTCGCTGGCGGTGTCGGTGAGCCCGCCGGCCGGTAGCACGCCGAGTTCGAGGGCGAAGAACCAGATGGCCAGCAGCCCGAGCCAGAAGGCGGGCGCGGCTTCGAGGGTGTAGGCGGCCGAGCTGACGCCGCGGTCGAGCCAGCCTCCCGGGCGACGTCCGGCCAGGACACCGAGCGTGGTCCCGAGCAGGATGGCGATCGCGAAGGCGGTGACGGCCAGCAGCACGGACCAGCCGATGCGTTCGCTGATGACGTCGACGACGGGTTGACGCATCACGCTGGAGTCTCCGAGCTCACCTTGGAGCGCGTTGATGAGCCAGTTCCACCAGCGGTTGACGAAGGGCTCGTCCGCGCCGAGGTTCGCCCGGATCTCGGCGAGCGTCTGCTCGCTCGCGGTGAGTCCGGCGGTGCCGGTGTACGCCTTGACCGGGTCGAACGGGGAGGCCGCGGCCACCGCGAACACACCGAAGGTCACCGCCATCAGGATGGGCAGGGCGAAGAGCGCGCGCCGCCCTGCCATCCGAGCCATCGCCAGCCACGGGAGGCGGCGTCCCGACGCGGGCACCGCCTCCTGCTCGACGAGCGCGGACTTCACTTCTTCGGGGTCCAGTCCTCGACGTTCCACCAGGGGCCGGAGGCGAGGCCGTGGTCGTGGGGCTCGATCTGGTTGGTCAGCCCCTCCCACTGGTCGTCGACGACGTAGAGGTGGTCGATGTGGGTGAGGAAGGTGTAGCCGGGGTTCTTCACCAGTTCCCGCTGGACCGTGTCGTACGCGGCCTTCCGAACGGACTTGTCCGCGCTCTTGCGGCCGTCCTGGAGGGCCTTGTCGACGACGGGGTTGTCGTACCAGGCCATGTTGTTGAAGCCATCGCCGGCGAGTGACGAGGTGAGCAGCAGGTACTGGTCGAAGTCGGGGTCACCGGGGGCTCCACCGCCCGCGAGCACGGCGTCCTGCTTCATCCTCGGCTCGATCACCTCCCAGGTGCCTGCCTGGGTCTTGATCGAGATGCCTGCCTTCTTGGCGTCGGAGGCGTAGGCGAGGGCGTGGTCCTGGCGGAGCTTGTCACCGGAGACGTACCAGAGCGGGAACTCCGCCCGTACCCCGTTCTTGACGCGGACGCCGTCGCCGCCCGGCTTCCAGCCCGCGTCGTCGAGGATCTTCTTCGCACGGGTCAGGTCATGGGTGCGTTCGGTGCCCTGGGCGAACCACTCGCTACCGGTCGGCACCGGGCCGTAGGCGGGCTTTCCTGCGCCTTCGAGAATCTTGTCGACCATGGTCTGACGGTCGACAGCGATGTCGAGTGCCTGTCGGACCGCGGTGTCACCGGCGACCTTGTTACCCGTGGGGAGGGTGACGGTCCGGTAGTCGTACGTGGTGGCCGCGTGGGTCTTCTTCGCCTTGTCGCCCTTGAAGCCGGCCGCGAGGTTGGGCGGCAGGATGGCTCCGTCGAGGTCTCCGGCACGGAGTCGGGTGGCGCGGACGTCGTCGTCCTTGATGATCGCCATGGTGAACTTCTTCACCTTGGGTGCGCCGCCCCAGTAGCCGGGGTTGGCCTTGAACTGGATCTTCTCGCCCTTGGACCAGTTGGTCAGGACATAGGGTCCGGTTCCGATCGGCCTGGTGGTGAAGGGGCCGGTGTTGACGTCCTGACGGCCGGCTATGTGCTCGGGTGCGATGGGGAGCACGGTGCGCTGGGCGAACGGCGCATAGGGGTACTTCAGGGTGAAGACCACGGTGTCGTCGCCGACCGCCTTGACGTCCTTGATCGCGTCCAGTTCCGAACGGGAGGCGTTGTTGGTCTTGGCGTCGAGGATCGTGCGGTAGGTGAAGACGACGTCCTTGGCGGTGAAGGGCTTGCCGTCGCTGAACTTCACGCCCTTGCGCAGGGGGTAGGTGTAGGTCAGTCCGTCCGCGCTGATCGTGGGGAGGGCCGAGGCCAGCGCCGGCTTGAGCTTCATCTCCGCGTCGAAGCTGAGCAACCCGTCGAAGATCTTGGAGTTGCCGTCCTTGCCGAAGCCGAGGAGGGGGCTGAGGCTCTCGGGTTCGTAAGCGATGCCGACGACCGCCGACTCTCCGGCTCCCTTGGCTCCTGCGGTGCCGCTGCTCGGGTTGGAGCAGGCTGCGACGGCGGTCAGTGCGGTGGCGGCGGCTACGGCCGCCAGGCCGCGTATCGGTCGGGTCGACCTGACTGGACCGGTCGCTCGCGTCGGTCGGGCGAACATGACTCCCACCCCTACTGAAGATCAGCTGTTATTACAAAGCGCTCGCAATTAAACAGCACACAAAAGTGTGGCAGGTACATCGGATCCGGTCGGAGGCTGCTCAAGGGCTGGTCGAGGGCTTCCCATGGACCAGCACCGCAGCGGGAAGACGCCGTCCTCGGGGTGCCACAGAGCCGGAATCCAGTCACCCACAGCCCGATCCTGACTGCCGTTCCGCCCGGTGTCGCCGCGCCGAGCGGGGCCGCAGCGCCGAGCGGGGCCGCAGCAGCACGCGGCCCCGGGGTTGCCCCCGGGGCCGTCAGACACGGCCTACGCCGCCGAGGTCTCCCCGGTCAGCGGCCGAACACCTCGAAGGTGACGGCGGGCCTCCCTCCGAAGCGCGTTCCCGCGGCCTCGGCAGCACCGATCAGGAAGGAGCGGCAGTACGCCTCGGGGTCCTCGTCCGTGAGCACGTCGATGTAGGTCCGGTGCTCCAGCAGGGACCGGACGGAGCGCTCCAACCCGTCGGTGGCGTCCACCGCGTGGGTGGGGTCGGTGGACCCGGCGACCGCGACCCAGCGGACCCCGTTCCACGGTTCGAGACCCTGGTCGGTGATCAGTTCGGGGAAGATCCAGCGGTTGCCCGCGTCCGCGGCGGCGTCCAGCGTGGCCCGTCCCACCGCACGGTGGTCAGGCGTGTTCCAAGCCGTGCCGCCCCAGGTGTCCCGGTGGTTCAGGGTGATGACCAACTCGGGGCGGTGGCGCCGGATGGCGGCGGCGATGTCCCGTCGCAGGGCGGTGCCGTACTCGATCACGCCGTCCCGGTGGTCGAGGAACTCCACCGTCGACACGCCGACGACCGCAGCACTCGCCCGCTGTTCCCGTTCCCGCAGCGGCGCGCACTCGGCGGGGGCGAGGGTGTCGATGCCCGCCTCGCCTCGGCTGGCCAACAGATAGGAGACGTCTCGCCCGCCGTCGGTCCACACCGCGATGGCCGCGGCGCATCCGTACTCCAGGTCGTCGGGGTGGGCGACGACGGCGAGTGCGCGCTGCCAGTCCTTCGGCATGGGGAGCAGTTGGTCGGTCTCTGGGTGGTCCACGAGCTCGGTCATGCGCGCAGAATACGGCGCCGCGCGGGGCTCGGCGCCGTATCACGGCCTTCCTAGACCTCGTCCCTGACCAGGGCGATCAGCCGGTCCAGGACCTTGGGTCCGCCCGCGCGCAGCCCGTCGTGTTCGAACTCGTCGGTGACAAAGGTGCGCAGTCCCCTGATGGTGCGGGCGGTCCGCAGGGAGTGCTCGGTGTCCACGTACATGTCGTCGTGGTAGATGGCCGCCGCAACCGGCACCTCATTGGTGGCCAGCCGATCCGCGTCGTAGAGCGGGCCCCAGTCGGTTCGGGCCGCGAGGAGTTCGGCTGTTTCGCGCAGGGGGCGCAACGCCGGGTCGCTCTCGAAGTGCCACGGGTGGATGGTCTCGCCGGTGAACAGGAGTGGGGAGTCACCGGCGAGGGCGGTGGAGGCGTCGAACTGCGGGAACTCTCCCCTCACGCGTTCGGCCGCCCATCCGGTCGGCTCCTTCCCCTGGCCGTAGATCGCCTCGTGGAGGACGGCGTAGAGGGGGTGCCCGGCGAAGGAGAGCGTGCCGAGGACAGCTTCCTGGAAGGCGTCGGAGAGTTCGTACCGGTCACCGACCCGGACGAAGGCGCCTTCCAGCAGGTAGTGGAGCTGGTGACTGCCGTCGCCGCCGCCGAGCAGGATGCCGAGGGACTGGAACGCCTCCGGGGTGAGGGTGTAGCCGTTGGGCAGTACGGGGCGGTGTTCGGCGAGATGGGCGGCGATGCGGCGCGCCCGACGGACGTCCTGGGGATAGCGGGCGTAGTGGGCCTCCACCTTCCGCTGGATACGGGGGTAGGCGGCGCGATAGACGTCGTCGGCATGACCGTCGAGGGAGGGCAGCCCTCCGGTGATGAAGACCTCGCGCAGGCCCTCAGGTGCGCTGGACAGGTAGTGGGTGGCGCAGAATCCCCCGAAGCTCTGGCCGAGCACGCTCCAGGGGGCGCCACCGGTCAGATGGGGCCTGATGGCTTCGCAGTCGCGCACGATGCTGTCGGCGCGGAAGTGGACGAGGTGGGCAGCCTGGGCTACGGCATCGCCGCGGGCTGTGAGCGTCTGACGGTTCTGCGGGGTGGAGCGTCCGGTGCCGCGCTGGTCGAGGAGGAGTACGCGGTAATCCTGGACGGCGCGCCCCAGCCAGGCGCCCCGACCGGTGAAGCGGCGGGCGCCGAATCCGGGGCCGCCCTCCAGATAGATGAGCCAGGGCAGTGCGTCGGCGGCCCGTGAGCCGGCCACCACCTCGCGCCCGAACAGCTCCACCTGTTCGCCCTCGGGATCGGTGTGGTCGAGCGGCACGGTGAAGCGGCGGTCCGTGAGGACGACCCCGGGCTGGCGATAGCTGGTCACTGGTACTCCTGTTCTCTGCATGGCGCCCGCCCATGGGATCACATGGGCGCATACGACCGGAGAGACAGGGTCCGATTTGCGACGATGGTGTCTCGGGAGCCGGGCCGGGCGGCCTCCTCAGGAGCGAACGGCGCCGACAGGAGCAGGAGCGTGCGCGTCAGGCAGGCTGCGGGGCCGCGTGTTCCGTCGTCGGCACCGGACGGGTGCTGGCGCTCGTCGTTCCCATCAGCGCTCTGCCCGCCCGGCGGGCGCGAGCGCGGCACGAGTGCGGGAAGAAGCGGTGACTCGTACAGTCGCTGCCCGTGTGCGGCTCGGTTGCCGGACTCCTACCGTGGGGGCATGATCCGGTTCGAGCAGGTCAGCAAGGTCTACCCGGACGGCACCACCGCCGTCGACGGCCTCTCCTTCGAGGTTGCGAAGGGCGAACTGGTCACCCTGGTCGGCCCCTCGGGCTGCGGCAAGACGACCACGATGATGATGGTCAATCGGCTGGTCGAACCGACCGCCGGCCGGATCTTCGTCGATGACGAGGACATCTCCACCGTCGACCCGGTGCAATTGCGCCGCCGCATGGGTTACGTGATCCAGCAGGCAGGACTGTTCCCGCACCGAACCGTCCTCGACAACACAGCGACGGTTCCGGCGCTGCTGGGCTGGAAGCGCGCCAAGGCCCGGGCGCGAGCGGCCGAACTGCTGGATCTCGTCGGGCTGGATCCCTCCGTGTACGGGTCGCGCTATCCCTCGCAACTCTCCGGTGGCCAGCGGCAGCGGGTGGGGGTGGCGCGTGCGTTGGCCGCCGATCCACCCGTGCTGCTGATGGACGAACCGTTCGGCGCGGTCGACCCGGTGGTGCGGGAACGGCTCCAGAACGAGTTCCTGAAGCTCCAGGCCGATGTGCGCAAGACCGTGCTGTTCGTCACGCACGACATCGAGGAGGCGGTCCGCATGGGCGACCGCATCGCCGTGTACGGCCAGGGGCACATCGAGCAGTTCGACACTCCGGCCGCCGTGCTGGGCACGCCCGCGACGGCCTACGTGGCCCAGTTCGTGGGCTCGGACCGGGGGCTGAAACGACTGTCCGTGACCACCATCGAGGAGGAGGACCTCGAACAACCACCGCTCGCGCGTCTCGATGAGTCCGCACAGGCAGCTTCGTCCCGGCTCAAGGAGGAACGGGCCCGTTGGGCGGTCGTCACCGACACGGACGGTGAGTTGCACGGCTGGGTGTCGGCTGAGGCACTGGCGATCGCCGGGAAGGAGGGAACGGTCGGAGATCTGGCCCGTCGTATGGAGGCATGGGTTCCGTTGGGTGCGCCGTTGAAGCAGGCGTTCAGCGAGATGCTCCAGTACGACGCCGGATGGGTGGCGGTGGTCGAGGGATCCCAGTTCGTGGGCGTCCTGACGCCCGCGAAGCTCCATGAGGCGCTGCGTCGCTCGGTGGACGCGGACGAGCGCGGCGTGGGTCGGGACGAGGTGGACTTCACCTCCGTATCGGACGTCTAGAGACCCCCGTATCGGACGTCGAGAGCCGGTCCCCGGGGCAGAGCGCCGGCATCGAGCCGCAAGGAACCCCGTTCCGGCCGCGGGCGCGGGACCGGAGTCGGGATCGAGAGCGGAATCAGAATCGGGCGAGTGACGAGTAACCAGTAACGAGTAACGAGTAACGAGTAACGAGTAACGAGAAGGGTGCCGGCGTTCGGCCACGCCCGGCGCGGGGCACGGCGGAGCCCGCCGGTGCGGTCCCGCCTTCGGCTCGCCAGGTGGCAAATGCGCCGTGTGGCAGGGCGAGTTGAGGGACGTCGCACGGACACCACCGGGACGCGGTACGGGGCGATCGACGCCCCTCGGGTCGGATACGGTGCAGGTGTGCTGATCACGGGAGGAAACACGGGGGCGCTGGGAACAGCGCTGCTGATCGCCGCCGCTCCGGTGGGCAAGGGGCGTCTGGTGGACGCGAGTTCGGTACTGCCGGCGCTGGCCGCCGTTCCCCCGAGCGCCTTGACGGGTACTCGGGTGGCCACGGTGATCGAATTGGCGGACCCGCTCGATCCACAGACGGTGCTGACCCGCGTCCGCGCGGCAGCGGCTGTCGACGGGCCCCTGTTCCTCTATGTCGTCGGACAGTTGCAGCTCGACCGTAAGCAGCGGCTTCCGCATCTCGCACTCGCCCGCAGCGCCCCGTCGACCCTGCGGTACACGGGACTGCCCTGGCACTGGCTCGCGGCCGAACTGGCCGGAAGACCCCCGGGGGCGACGACCGTCATCGTCGATCTGGTCGCCGACCCCGATGCCTGGAGTCAACTCTCCGAGGCCGGTTTCGGTCTGGGGCCCGGAGTGCGGCTGTACGGGAGGGTGGCACCGTCCTCGCGTCGGGAGCAGGCGCTGCCCAACTATCTGAAGACGTACGCCTCGGTCTGGCGCGGCGGCTCACGCCCGGATCTGGCGACCCTGCACGAACAGGCCGCGATCCAGGCCGGGATGGAGGGTGTGTTACTGCTCGCGCACGTCCCCTCGGTCGGCCCTGCCGAGGGTGCGGGAATCGTCAGGTCCGAGGCGCGGCCGGCCGGTGTTCCCGTAGCCGCCCCGGCCGCCCCCGTGGCGACCGCCCCCGCGCCGACGGTGTCTCCCCCGGTACCGGGCGGCACCCCTGTGGTCGGTTCGCCCGCCGCGTCGACCACGAGCCCGGAGACGGCGCCGCCCGGTTCGGTGGCCCCTGCTCCCCCCACGGCCGCAACGGTCTTCGGCACGGCCTCCGCGCCGGCCCGTCGGGTCCCCCCAACACCGCTCGCCGGCGGAGCAACGCCACTGCCGAGGACGGCTGCGGCCCCCGTACCTCGGGCCCGGGAGACACACGACCCCCATCCGGCGATCCTCGCCGCCGCGCGGGCCGGACGGCACAGTGAGGCAGCCGCGGCGGCAGCGGCCTGGGAGCAGCAGGAGCTCAGAACGCACGGGCCACACTCCCTCCAAGCCATCCACTGGCTGGAGGTCCGTGCGGATCTGGCCCGGCTGGCGCAGCAGCCCGGACTCAGTTGTGAGTTGTGGATGACGGTGGCCGACGCTCGGCTCGCACGGCAGCAGGCGGCGGACGAATCGGATGTCGAGGGGGCCGTGGACCGCGCCCACCACCAGTGGGAGCAGATCGGGGACCCGGCGCGGGCGCGGGAGCTCGCACCGAGGTTGGTGGCGCTGCGCCGAGCGGTGCCGGGGCGCCAGCGTGGTGCGCTCAGGGTGCTTCAGCGGCGCCTGGAGGGCCTTCACCCGGGCCACTCGACCGCATAGGGCCGGACTCATGCCCGCGTCACGGCGCCCCTGTGTCGCCCGGGTCCCCCGGCATCGCGCGGCGGCGATGGTCAGTCCTGGCGCAGGAGTGCTTTCGACTCCAGATAGGTGCGGGCCACGTCTTCGGGCAGCCTGCGCCAACTGTCCACCTGTTCATTGAGGGAGGCGAGGTCGGCCGTGGTCAGGACGGTGTTCACCGCGCCCAGGGCGTCGGTCACGCCCGCGCTGCCGGCTCGGGCCCGATTGACCACGGGCACGATGTAGTCGGCGTTCTGTAGGTGCTTGTCGTCGGCCAGGATCACCAGTCCGAACTCATTGAGCGTCGCATCGGTGGTGGTGGTCAGCACCATCTGGTCCTGACCGCTCTGGACCGCCTGTTTGGCCTGGGTGGTACCGACGCCCTTGGGGTCGATGGCCGTGATGTTGATCCCATAGGTCTTCTTGAGCCCGGGTTCGCAGTAGGGCCGCTGAACGCATTCGTCCCCCGCCGCGAGTCGGACGGGCAGTCCGGATCGGCCCAGGTCGCTGAGCGTCTTCAGCCCGTGTTCCCTGGCGTACTTCTTGGACACGGCGAAGGCGTTCTGGTCGACCGCCTTGCCCGGAGCGAGGACCTCCAGGCCCCTGGGGGCGGCGAGTCGCCGCAGGGCGGTCATGGTGGCGGTGAGGTCGGGTGACCCGACGGGGGGCGCCTTCTCCCCGTTGACCTTGGCGTTCAACCAGTCGGCGAAGGTCGCCGCGTACTCGGGCACGACGTCGATCTGGCCGTTCTCCAGTGCGGGCTCATAGATCTCCCGGTTGGTGACGGACAGGATCTCGGTGCGGTAGCCGGCCTGCCGCAGCAGCAGACCGTACATCTGGGCGAGCAGGTCGCTCTCGGTGAAGCCGGCCGAGCCGATGGTCAATTCCTTGCTGTCGCCGGGAGATCCGGTGACGTCCCCCTGGTGCTCAAGGGACGGGCCGGACGTACAGGCGGTGAGGACGGTGAGAGCGGCGAGCAGCAGGGGGACGAGTGCGCGATGGATGCGAGTCATGTGCTGTCCTGGGCTCATGTGCTGTCCTGGGCCCAGGAGGGGGCGAGCCGCTGGCCTAGTTCGCAGATCCCCTCGACGATGAGGGCGAAGAGCGCGACCAGTACGGCTCCGGCCACCACCATGGGGGTGGAGGCGAGGTTGAATCCGGCGGTGATGATCCGCCCGAGTCCGCCGCCGCCCGCGAGTGCCGCGATGGTTGCCGTGGCGACCAGTTGCACGGCTGCGATCCGTACGCCGGTGAACACCAGGGGCAGCGCCAGGGGAACTTCGACGCCCCACAGCACCTGGCGGCCGGTCATCCCCATCCCGCGTGCGGCGCGGACGACGTCCTGGTCGACTCCGCGCATTCCCACATAGGCGTTGGTGAGCAGGGGCGGTACGGCGAAGAGCACCAGGGCGATGATCGTCGGCCAGGAACCGTAGCTTCCGATCGGGCTCAGCAGCAGGAGGACGAGAACCGCGAAGGTCGGGACGGCACGGCCGATGTTGGAGATGTTCACGGCGAGTGCGCCGCCCTTGCCGAGATGGCCGAGGACCAGTGCCACGGGCAGGGCGATCAGACAGCTCAGCCCGAGGCAGACCGCGGTGAGGAAGAGGTGTTCGAGGAGACGGTTTCCGATGCCGTTGTCCCCGGACCAGTGGGAGGCGGTGGTGAGCCAGTCCCAGGTGTCGGCGACGGTGTTCATGACCGCACCGCCCGCGTCCAGGGGGTGGCGAAGCGCTGGATGAGCAGGAGCAGCAGATCCGCGGCGATGGCGATCACGACGCAGAGGACGGACGCGGTGAGGACCTGGGCCTTGAAGTAGGTGTTCATTCCGGAGTAGATGAGGTTGCCGAGCCCACCGTGTCCCACGATGGCGCCGATCGTGACCAGGGAGACCGCGGAGACCGTCGCGATGCGCAGTCCGGCCATGGCTGCGGGCAGTGCCAGGGGCAGTTCGACGGCGAGGAGCAGTCGGACGGGACCGTAGCCCATGCCGCGTGCGGCTTGTCGGGCCTCGTCGGGGACGGCGCGCAGCCCGGCGAGAATATTGCGCACCAGCAGGGTGAGGGAGTAGAGGACGAGACCCGCGACGACCAGCGAGGCGGAGAGCCCGTAGACCGGGAGGAGCAGGGAGAACATGGCCAGCGAGGGGATCGTGTAAAGGATCGTCGTCACGCCGAGGACCGGGCCTGCGGCCCAGTTCCAGCGCCGGGCGGCGAGGGCCAGGGGCACGGCGAGGGCCAGGGCGATCAGTACGGAGACCCCCGTGAGCTGGAGGTGCTGTTGCACCGAGTCCCACAGGATCTGACTGCGGGTGGAGAGGTACTCGCCGCAGATCCAGTCGTTGCGCGCGAGACAGTCGTCGGGGGGCGCGGTCACCCGTCCATTGCAGCCCCGGCGTGGCGGGGATCGCGCGTTGTGCTCCCCTGTTCGGGTGGGCAGCGCGCAGCCGTCGGCGGGCTGCGAGTCCAGCGCGTGCCTACCCGGTGGTCACAAAGCGGTCCGCGTACTGCTCTGCCGGCGGGATCTCGGTGATCACGTCGATCAGTACGCCGCTGGGGTCGGTGATGATGAAGTGGCGCTGGCCGAAGTCCTCGCTGCGGATCTCCAGGGTGGGAGTGAGCCCCTCGCGGACCACGAGCCGTTCCCATTCGGCGTCGACGTCGTCGACCTCGAAGTTCAGCAGGAGGCCCGTGACTTTGTTGCGGTAGCCCTCCGGGATGGTGGGGTGGGTGTGGTCGAGGATCGCGAGTTCGTAGGGGAGGTCTCCTCGACGGCGCAGGCTGACGTACCAGTCGGCCTCGAAGGTGATGTCGAAGCCCATCAGTTGGGTGTAGAAGTCCATCGTCTCGCGGACGCGGTCCGTGGCGATCACCGGGTAGAAGCTGCTCAGCATGGCGGCTGCCCTTCGTTCACATTCCATCGGTATGCGAGATACGCTATTGGCGTACCTCCGGTATGTCAAATGATGGGAGCGCCATGCCGCACACGACCAGGGCCCAGCAGCGGGAGCAGACCCGCGCGACCCTGCTCCGGGAGAGCCGCCGACTGTTCGCGACGGTGGGCTACGGAGCGGTGGGACTGGCGGAGATCGTTCAGTCGGCGGGAGTCACCAAGGGCGCGCTCTACCACCACTTCGCCAGCAAGGCCGAGCTGTTCAGGGCCGTTCTGGAAGAGGTACAGGAGGAAGTGGGACAGCGGGTCGCCGAGGCAGCGGACACCGAGGACGACCCCTGGACCGCCCTCGTCGCCGGGTGTCAGGAGTTCATCCAGGCTGCCACCGACCCCGACCGCCAGCGGATCATGCTCATCGACGGCCCGGCCGTTCTGGGGTGGAACGAGTGGCGGGCGCTCGACGAACGCTCCTCGGCGCGCCATCTGGCCGAGGCGCTGACCGATCTGATCGAACGCGGGGTGCTCACCCGCCAGCCGGTCGCACCGCTGACCCATCTGCTCTCCGGCGCGATGAACGAAGCGGCCCTCTGGCTCGCCTCATCCGGTCGGCCCGGCGATCTGGAGGACACCGGGAGGGCGCTGAGGGGCATCTTGGAAGCGCTTCGAACACGCTGAGCCGAGCCGGTGCGACCCCCTCCGTCGCACCGGGTGGACCGTTCTGTTCCGGAAGCCCCACCCGCCCGGAACAGAACGGTCCCAGGATCATTCACCCGTGGACGTCACCCACTACCGAGCGGAGCGCACGGCCGACCGGAACGGCTCTCCGGAACCCTCGAATCCGGGATCCCACTCATCATCGGAAGTAGCGGCGGAGTAGTTGAGCGGGCAGTGGCCTTGGGCAGGGTCCTGCACGTGTCCGTTCGAGCGGGTGTACGACTGGCGGTGGTTCATATCCGTGTCTCCCTGAGTCACGTTGGTGCAATGGCGGTGAGGTGCGCCCGCTCCGAAACGGTTTCCGTCCCCTCGCCCCAGCCCCGAAGTACCGACGATTCGACGGCACGGGCCATGGCCCCGCAGAAAGCCCCCACAGCACGCGGCCGGTGCTGCAAAGGGTTCACACGGTCTCTTGAGGAGGTGGAACAAAGCCGTTGCATCCGCCGTACGCCCGCTGGGGCGCCGGCAGTGCAGGGAGTCGGGGTGTGCCCCTCACCTGTGATTCCATCGGCTTTCGCATTGTTAGGCACCCCCCTTCCAGCAGCGAAACAATGGCCGGGGGTGATCTTTCATCGCCCATCCCCCTCCGCTTAGCGTGACCACAGACCAGGGCGGGACCGCGGGCATGGGGGCGAGAATGGCAGGGCGTCGGGAAGCACCCATCGACCCCGGCTTGGGTCCCGTTCCACGGTTCGCGTCCCAACTGCGTGCGCTTCGCCGAGAAGCGGGAGGTCTGACGTACCGGGTGATGGCGAAGAGCGCGGGATACTCCGTCACCACACTGTCCCGGGCGGCGTCCGGCGAACAGTTGCCTTCGCTTCCGGTGGCACTGGCCTATGCGGGGGCCTGCGGTGGGGATCCGGTGCAGTGGGAAGCCCGCTGGCGCGAGGCGGCGGAGGAGGAGTCCGCTCTCCGTATCGGGGCGAGCACCTCGTCCGAGCCGCCGTACCGCGGTCTGGCACGCTTCGAGCCGGATGACGCGGACCGGTTCTTCGGGAGGAGCGCGCAGACCCGCGATCTCGTCGCCCTCGTCGCCGCGCACCGGATCGTGGCGGTCGTCGGCAGTTCGGGCAGCGGCAAGTCATCGCTGCTCCGGGCAGGGCTCGTCCCGCAACTGCGGGCGTCGGACCATGACGGGGACCGCCCCGCGGCGATCAGGATCCTCGCCCCGGGCGGGCGGCCGATGCGCACCCATGGAGAGGTGTTCACGCCCGCCGACGGCGCGGGGGACACGATCGTCATCGTCGACCAGTTCGAGGAGCTCTTCACCCTCTGTCTCGATGCCGAGGAACGGAAGCGCTTCATCGAGCGGCTACTGGCCGCGCTCGAACCCACGAGCAGGCTCCGGATCGTCATCGCCGTCCGCGCCGACTTCTACGGACGTTGCGCCGACGATCGTTCGCTCGCCGACGCCCTCCGGGTCGCGACCCTGCTCATCGGCCCCATGACCCCCGACGAACTACGCGAGGCGGTGACCAGGCCAGCGCTGGCGGCCGGACTCACGGTCGAGCGGGAACTGACGGCACGGATCGTCGACGAGATCGCCGGTGAGCCGGGCGGACTGCCCTTGATGTCCCACGCGCTGCTGGAGACCTGGCGCGGACGTAAGAGCCGTACGCTCACGATGTCCGCGTACGACGCCGTGGGGGGAGTGCGCTCGGCGATCGCCACCACCGCAGAGAACGCCTACTCCCAACTCTCCCCCGCCCAGGCCGCTGTCGCCCGGCGCATTCTGTTGCGACTGATCACCCCCGGCGACGGCACGCCCGACACCCGTCATCCCGTGCAGCGGAGCGAACTGGACACGGGGGCTCCCCCAACCAGGAGCAACCGGTCACGGGCGGCGGAACCCCAGGACACGGCCGTCGTCCTCGAAAGGCTGGCCGCGGCCCGTTTGATCACCCTCGACGGACAGACCGTCGATCTCGCGCACGAAGCCCTGATCACCGCCTGGCCCCGACTCAACGGATGGATCGGTGAAGCGCGGCAAGTGCTGCGGGTCCATCGCCGACTGACCGAGGCAGCAGCGGCCTGGAACGAGTTGAACCGCGACGAGGGAGCTCTCTACCGTGGGTTGCGTCTCGTTGAAGCGCAGGAATCCTTCCGTTTCAGTGAGCGGTTCACGGAACTCACCCAGTTGGAACGTGACTTCCTCCGGGTGAGCACATCGGCCGCGGTGCGGCAGCGAAGGGGCAGGAGCGCCCTCATCGGTGCGGTGTCCGTGCTGGTGGTGCTGACCCTGGTGGCCATGATGACCGCATGGCAGCGGGACCGCGCGGGGGCCGAGCGCCATGCCGAGTCGACATCACGACGCCTCGCCTCGCAGGTGCAGAACCTCCGGTACAGCGACCCCCAGACGGCGATGCGACTCAGCGTCGCCGCCTGGCGCATCAGTGCCACCGCGGAGGCGAAGAGCGCCCTCTTCGGCGCGGCCACCCAACGCGAGCAGGACATCTTCGAGATACCGAAGGGGCATGAGGTGATCGTCCCGATCGGCCCCAACAGCCGCTTCCTGTTGACCAATGAGAATGACCGGGTCCATGTGTGGGACACGGTCAAGCAGACCATGACCCATCACTTTCGCCTCGATGCCACCGAGGAGGTCATGGGCTACTCGCCCGACGGCCGCCAACTGCTCCTGTCCACGGCGAACGGGCGGGTCAAACACCGGGACAACACCCTGGGAACGGTGGTGGGGCTGCCCTTCGCCACCGAGGACGTCGTCTCGGTGACCGGGCCCTACCGCCACACGATCGCCACCCGATCGAACACATCGCTCAGCGTCTGGGACGTCCCTCGGCAGCGACGGTTGTTCCACCGCAGCGGGAAGATCCCGCGGTCGACCCTGAGCAAGGACGGTCAGAGCATCCTGTTCTGCACCCCATCCGGCACCCTGGAGGCGTGGCGTCTACGCCCGCTGCGCCGCACCGTACTGCCCCGTTCGGAAGTCGTCTCCCGCAGCGCCTGCGCCCCAGGGGCGCTGGGAAGCCTCGTACCGTCACCCGTCAACCGGCTGGTCATGGTCACGGACACCCGGTTGCAGATCTGGGACCTGACCCGGGGCAGAGCGCTGGGCTCACTGAAGCTGTCCGGGCTCAACGACGTGCAGGTGAGCGACGACGGTGCCTTCCTCGTCACCGCCGACAACCAGGAGATCCTCGTCTGGCGCCTCTCGAACATCTCCGCACCCGTCTATCGGTACTCGTTGAGACACCGGGTGCATTCGCTGGGTCTCGATCAGTCGAACCGGGTGATCCGCTTCATCGAGGAGGGCTCCGAGCCGGTCGTCCGCACCCTGGTCCTCGGCCACTCCCTGGACCCGACGGACAGCACCACGACGGAGTCGGCCCAATCGGCGGACCCGTCCACCGAGCTCCCCACCGCGATGGCCTTCGCCCCGGGGAAGGCCGATCGCATGGCACTCGGGAGCGCCACGGGTTGGGTCACCATCTGGGACCGGGCGCACGATCAGCGCTTCGCCACGCTCCAGGCAACCGCTAAAGGCTCATCGCCCAAGGACACCGAAGCGGTCACGGCCCTTGCCTACTCCCCCGACGGTCGTGTCCTGGCATCAGGCGGTGCCCGAGGGTCCGTCCGACTCTGGGACACGGCCTCCGGTGAGCCACTGGGGACTCCGCTGTTGACGGCGGGCGACCCGGTGCAGTCCCTGACCTTCGGCGCCCGGGGCGAAACCCTGACCGTCAGGGGCAGTCACAGTCCGCCCAGCACCCATCCGATCAAACCGGATCGGGTCGTCAAGCTCGTCTGCGAACGAGCGCGCGGCGGTCTGTCGCACAAGGAGTGGAGGGCCTATGTGCCGGACCTCCCGTACCGGGACATCTGCTGAAACCGTGGTTCGACCCGGCACGGGTCAGGGTGCGCGAGTGGGACCGCACGAGGGATTCCGACCGGGGACCGCCTCTCATCCGGCCCCTCCACACCGCGGCGCTTCCGGTGTCCGGCACGTGCAAACGCCGGATCAGTTCCCCTCCTGTGCAGCCGGGTCACCGCGTACGCCCCGCCTTGCTGCCGCACCGGCCGACAGCCGAACACCACCCCATGACAGGAGCGGCAGGCGATGACAGCAACACCCCCGGCGGCCCCCACCGCCGAGCCCGGACCGCCGACCCGCTCCGTGCTGCGTGAGGGTGCCTTCCTCCGTCTGTGGTTGGGGGCCACCGCCTCGGGTCTCGCCACCTGGGCGCTGCCGTTCGTCCTCGGTCTTGCCGTCCTCGACCGGGCACTGTCCGCGGGAGAGTTGGGGCTGCTCCTCGCGTTCCGCACGGTGGGCTTCCTCGGTGCGGTGCCCGTCGGTGGTGTACTGGCCGACCGGCACTCCCGCCGAGCCGTGGTCTTCTGGTCGGGGGTGGTCGCTGCCGCATCGTCTCCTCTGCTCGCCGTCGGTCTGGAACGGTCCCTGCCGCTCATGGCCGCTGCCGCGGCACTCGCAGGGGCCGGTCAAGGAGCCTGCCGGCCCGCCTTCCAGGCCCTCACCGCGGAGGTCGTGGACGCCGACCGCAGACAGCAGGCCAATGCCGCGATGACCCTGGCCGTACGGATCACCACCCTGGCGGGCCCCACGCTGACCGCCCTGTTCGCCGTGGTGCTCGGCAGTCGGGCCCTGCTGCTGGGGGTCGGTCTGCTCTGGCTGGTCGCCGCACTGACACCGGGTCCCGGGCAGCGGTTGCGCCCTGGCCCTGCTCCGCTTCCCAGGCCCTTTGCGAAGGAGTTCGTCGAGGGGGTGCGGGAGGCACGTGCCCATCCATGGTTCCTGGCCACCCTCGCCGCGCTGACGGCGATCATCGCAACCGGCTACTCGGCGACGGGGGTGGCGCTGCCTCTGATCAGCCGGGACCGCTACGACTCCGGTGTCCTCCTCGCCGCGGCGACCACCGCGTACACGGCAGGTGCGCTCGGCGGCGCCCTCCTCATCGCCCGCTGGCGCCCCCGCGCCGAAGGCTGGACGGCTCTGGCCGCACTCTCGGCCTACGGTTTCGCTCCGCTGAGTCTGGTCTTCCCGGTGCATCCGACCCTGGTGATCGCCGCCTACGCCGTGGCCGGACTGGGCATCGAGTTGTTCAACGTGCCCTGGTTCACGGCGACCCAACGGGAAGTGGATCCGGACAAGCTCGCCCGTGTCTCCTCACTGGACTTCATGCTGTCGTACGGGCTGGCGCCGATCGGTCTCGCACTGATCGCCCCCGCCATCGACATCTGGGGCCCGGAAACGGTCCTGACGGTCTGTGCACTGATCTGCTTCCTGGCGCCCTCGCTCGCCGCCCTGGTGCCCAGCGCCCGTCACTTCTCCACACGACGACCGCCCGCCGAACCCGGCGCCTGATCCGCGAACGGCTCGGCAGCTCCCCGGCACGGACCCCTTCCGCCGACGCCGGGACGTGCCGGGCGGCCCAGGTCGGTCGACCCATCGTCGCGTCCGGTGGACGAGGCGGCCCTGCGGACACGGCCGGGTCGTGTCCGCGGACGGGACATGGCGAACACGACCTAGGACGACGCCTGGCTGTCGGGGGGCCGTCTGCTCAGTTGCTCGTCCAACTCGTCGTAGAGCAGTCCCTCGCGGCCCACATGGCCGGTGCGGTAGGCGACCCGCGCCACCAGATGGGCGGCGACGGGCCCGGTCAACAGCTGGAAGAAGCCGATGAGTCCCAACGTACCGAGGTCGATGCCGCTGCGCAGCCTCAGTGCCACCCCCACCAACACCAGGAGCATCCCCAACGCCTGGGGGTAGGTGGCCGCGTGGGTGCGGGAGAGCACATCGGGCAACCGCAGCATGCCGATGGCGCCCACCAGGTTGAACGCGGCACCGACGAAGAGCAGTACCGCTCCCGCGGTGTCCGCGGTCTGTGCCCAGCCGCTCACCGGTTCTCCTCACCTGATCGGGGCCGGTCCGGTGCCCGGTCGCGGACGGCGATGAAGCGCGCGATGCCGACCGAGCCGGTGAACCCGAGGAAGGCGAGGACCAGCATGCTCGGGAAGTAGTAGGAATCCCGGGTGAGCGCGGCTCGTACGCCGATCCCCGCGATCATCAGCGCCGCACAGACGTCCAGGGCCATCGCCCGGTCCAGCATGGAGGGTCCCCGCCAGACCCGGAACAGCACCATGGCACCGGCGAGGAGGATCATCACTGCCGCGGCGACGAGGAGTGCCCGGTCGAGGTGTTGTGCCGTGCTCACCGGTCACCCTCCTGTCCTGGCGGTGCTTCCCGTACGCGGTCGATCTCGTCCCGGTCTCCGAACGCCCGGACCATCAGCTCTTCCATGCGCCACACCGATCGTCGGGCGCGGGCTGCGGCATCGGTGTGGTCCGCCTCCAGGATGTGGACGAACAGGGTGGCGTTGGAGCGGCGCACCTCGACCACGGAGCCGTCGGGAACGTTGGAAACGGCGATCGCGGTGGCGGTCAGCATCAGATCGGTGCGACAGCGCAGCGGGATCGCCAGTACGGCGGCGCGATAGGGCCGGCTGTCGAGCATGGGGCGGGCCACGCGCAGCCCGGAGGTGTACATGTCCCACAGCAGGTGGATCACCAGCCGCACGATGCCCAACGGATGCAACCGTAGGCCGATGTTGACCACCGGGAGCGGGAAGACCAGACACACCACCACGGCCACCAGAGCTCCTGTGATCAGGTTCGCCCAGGTCAGCGTGCCCCACAGTAGGGTCCAGACCACGGTGAGCCAGGCGATCAGCGGTAGGTCGAGCACCCGGCGCCGACGCCCCACCACCGCACAGCTGAACCGCGGCAGTTCGGGGTCGCGGAAGGACAGGGAGATCATGCGGACGTCATCGGCCGAGGACCGCCTCGATGTAGGGGGAGCGTTGGAGGAGTTCGCCGGCCGTGCGGTCGGCGAGTGAGGTGAACGGGTCGCCGAGCAGGGTGTACGCGAGGGACAGCAGCACCAGGGCTGCCGTCGCCCAGGTCATGGTCCGGGGCAGCCGGTCGGTCGTGGTGGTGATGGCTCGACCGGAGAGGGTCGCGGTGACCGCTTGTCCGGCGGGCCCCGATGATGTGGTGCCGCCACTCCCGATGGGCCCGGCGTCGGTGTTGCTGTCGGTGTCGTCATCGCCGAGGTCATCGGCGATGTCCTGTTCTTCGAGGACCGTGCCGCGCACCGGATGGTCGCGTGGTGCGGCACGCCAGAACGCGAGGTTCCAGACCTTCGCCATCACATAGAGGGTGAGCAGGCTCGTCACGGAGGCCGCGGCGACCAGGGTGTAGGCCCATGGGCCCCCGGCTGCGACACCGGCCCGCAGGAGTTGGAGTTTGCCGATGAACCCGGACATCGGTGGGATTCCGGCGAGGTTGAGCGCGGGCAGGAAGAACAGCGCGGCCAGCGCGGGTGCGGCCTTGGCCAGTCCGCCGACGCGGGTGAGTTCGGTGGTTCCGCTGCGGCGTTCGATGAGTCCGGCGACCAGGAACAGCGCGGTCTGCACCGTGATGTGGTGGACGACGTAGACGATCGCACCGCCGATTCCGGCGCGGGAGCCGATGCCGATGCCGAAGACCATGTAGCCGATGTGGCTGATCAGCACGAAGGACAGCACTCGCTTGAGGTCGGTCTGGGCGACCGCGCCGAGGATGCCGATGATCAGCGAGGCGAGCGCGGCGGCGAGCAGGAGGTGGCCCAGTCGGTTGCCGGGGAACAGCAGGGTCTCGGTACGAAGCATGCAGTAGACGCCGACCTTGGTGAGCAGGCCGGCGAAGACCGCGGTCACCGGGGCGGGGGCGGTGGGGTACGAGTCGGGCAACCAGGCTCCGAGGGGGAACACCGCGGCCTTCACGGCGAAGACGGTCAGCAGCATCGCTTCGAGCAGGGTGCGCACGCCGATGGAGAGGTCTTCGAGCCGTACGGCGAGTTGGGCGAGGTTCACCGTGCCGGCTGCGGCGTAGGTCAGGGCGATCGCGGTGAAGAAGATCATCGAGGAGATCAGCGACACCACGACATAGGTGGAGCCTGCCCTGACCCGTGAGGCAGTCCCGCCGATGGTGAGCAGGACGAAGCTCGCGACCAACATGATCTCGAAGCCGACGTAGAGGTTGACGAGGTCACCGGCGAGAAAGGTGCAGGAGACCCCGGCGACCAGCAGCAGATAGGCGGGGTGGAAGACGGCGAGGGGGGTGCGATCGTCCCGGTCGGCCATGCCCTGGCCCAGGGAGTAGAGCAGGACGCAGAGGGTGACGGCCGATGACACGGTGAGCATCAGCCCGGAGAGCCTGTCCGCGACGAGGGTGATGCCGAGGGGAGGCACGAAGTCGCCGAGGTGCACCACGATCGGACCGTCGGTCTCGGCTGCGATCAGCAGCGTCACGGAGAGGCCGAGGACGATGGCGAGAACGACGACGCTGACGATCCGCTGACCGCGGGGAAAGCGGATGCCGAGGGCCAGTTCACCGCCGGAGGCCAGCAGTGGCAGGAGTACGGGCAGGGGTACGAGCGCGTTCATCGGGGACCCTCCGCGGTGGCGTCGGCGGGGTGGGGAGGCTCCGGGTCCACCGGGTCCTCACCGAGGATGTCGTTCCACAGGTCGCCCGATGCGTCCCGGGCTCTGGCCTGGAAGGCCCGGTCCTCCCTCAGTACGCCTCGTAGCCTGCGGCGTTCGGTGCGGTACTCGGCCCGATCGCCTTCGGGCCCACGGCCTCGCGGTCCATGGCGCTCCCTCAGTGCCGCGCGTTCCTCCTGCACTTCGGCGCGGAGTGCGACACGGCGGTCCTCGATGTCGTCCTGGACTTCGTCCGTGCCGCTGACGCGCTGGCTGCGGTAGGCCATCGAGAGCAGGAACGCCGTGGTGGCGAGTGTGATGACGATGGCGGTGAGGGCGATCGCCTGCGGCAGCGGGTCACTGACATCGGCCAGCGGTACCTTTCGGTAGAGCAGGGGGGCCTGACCGGCGGCCCCGCTGGCGGCGAGCATCAGGATGTTGATGCCGTTGCTGAGGATGACGGCTCCGATGAGGATGCGGCTGAGGGCACGCATCAGCAGCAGCACTCCGCCCGCGGCGCACAACACGCCTGCCGTGATCAGGAGGGTGAGGCTGACGGTCATCGGCCCTCTCCCGGACTAGCGGCTGCACGCAGCGCGGCCTCTCGCTCGATCTGTCGATCGACCCGACCGCCGAGGGCCTTGACGATGTCCAGCACCACCCCGAGGACCAGGAGGTAGACACCGGCGTCGAAGAAGAGGGGCGTACCGATGTGGAAATGGCCGAACACCGGAAGGTGCCCTTCGTACGAGAACGGGTGGAGCGCGGTGCCGTCGACGAGTCCGAGGAGGGCCACTCCGGAGGAGAGCAGCAGTCCGATCCCGGCGAGGAGCCCCGGGTGGCCGGGGGCGGCTTCGGCGAGTTCGTGGCGTCCGCCGGCGAGATAGCGGGCCATCATCGCCACCCCCGCCACGAGCCCGGCGACGAAGCCGCCGCCCGGGAGGTTCTCGGCGCAGAACAGCAGGTAGAGGGAGAGGACGAGGATGGGGTGGAACACCAGTCGGGCGACGACCTCGAAGACCACGGACCGGTACTCGGGCGAGAGGGTGCGTCCGGCGGCGAGCCAGGTGCGCTCGGGTGCGGTGTCGGCGGGGTCGGGCTCGGGAGTGATGATCCGGGAGCCGATCGTCCAGGCGCTGGGAGCGTCCGGCGTTCCGGGTCCGGTGCGTGCCTCGTAGGCGAAGTCGTCGGGCGACTCGGTGCGCCGGTGGAGGTAGACCAGGCTGGTCACACCCACCGCGGCGACCGCGAGCACGGCCGATTCACCGAGGGTGTCCCAGGCCCTGAACTCCACGAGGATCGTCGCCACGACGTCCTTCACCCCGTGCTCGGCGGTCGCCTGGACGAGGGCTCCGCCCGCGGGGTCGGCGCGACGGGCGGCTGCCACCACCCAGAGGACGACCGAGATGGTCGCCGCGGAGGCGAGGGAGAGGGGCACGCGCAGCAGGAGTCGTCGACGGGGGATGTTCTCCTGGAAGTAGACCGGCATCCGGCGCAGTACGAGGACGAACACCAGGAGGGAGACCGTCTCCACACAGAACTGGGTGAGCGCCAGGTCGGGTGCGCCGTGGACGACGAAGAGCAAAGCGGTGCCGTATCCGGTCATACCGGCCAGGACCACGGCCTTCATCCGTCGGTGCACGGTCAGGCACAACAGCGCCGCGGTGCAGGTGAGGAGGGCGATCACGGCCTGTACGGGGGCGTCCCACAGCCGTGGGGGTGCGGCGCCGGTCCACGGCTGGTCCACCGCGAGGACGGTGAGTTGGCCCACCAGCATCACGAGCAGCACGGTGGCGAGGTAGACGGAGAGCGATCCGCGTTGGAAGAAGCCGGTGACCTGGAGGGAGAGTCGCTCCAGCCCCAGGAGGACCAGACCGTAGGCCCGGTCGGCGGTCGGCCAGGCGACCCGACGGGCCAGTCGCACGACGGGCGTTCGCAGGACGAAGAGCGCCAGGCCGCCCGTCCAGGCGGCCCCCGACAACAGCAGGGCCATGCCGAGTCCGTGCCAGAGCGAGAGGTGGTAGGGGTGTGCAGGGGCGGGGAAGGCGGCGGCGTAGGCGCCGGTGAGCGGGTCGAGCCAGACGACACCGGGCCCGAGCACCGCACAGGCTGCGGCGAGCAGGGCGGGAGGTCCGAGGAAGGCCGGGCCGACCGGTCGTACCGGTGTTGTTGCGAGTCCGGGTTTGCGTGCGAAGGCGCCCCAGAGGAAGCGGAGCGTGTAGCCGAAGGTGAGCGCAGAGCCGATGACCACGGCGGCGAGTGCCCAGCGGTCGACGGCGCTCCCGCTCTCCAGCGCGGTGAACGCCGCTTCTTTGGCGGCGAATCCCAGCAGGGGTGGGAGTCCGGCCATGGAGGCCCCGGCGATGACGGCGACCGTGGCGACGGCGGGTAGCGCGCGCCCGACTCCTGAGAGTTCTCGTAGGTCTCGGGTGCCCGTTGCGTGTTCGACGATTCCGGTGACCAGGAACAGCGGCGCTTTGAACAGGGCGTGCGCCACGATCATGGTGGCGGCGGCGAGTGCGGCGTCACGGTAGCCGGCGCCGGCCAGCACGGTCAGGAAGCCCAGTTGGCTGACGGTGCCGTAGGCGAGGACGAGTTTGAGGTCGTTGAGCCGCAGGGCCCGCCAGCCGCCGAGGAGCATCGTCGCGGAGCCCAGCACCAGGAGCATGGGCCGCCAGGGCGGGGTGTCCGCGAACGCGGGTGCCAGCCGTGCGATCAGATAGATGCCCGCCTTCACCATCGCGGCGGCGTGGAGATAGGCGCTCACGGGGGTGGGGGCGGCCATGGCGTTGGGCAACCACACGCTGAAGGGCCAGACCGCTGATTTGGACAGGGCGCCCAGGAGGACGAGGACGATCGCCGCCGACACGGTCCCGGACGGCTCCGGGGGGTGGGCGACGAGATCCGAGATGCGGTAGGTACCGGCGGCGTGGCCCAGCATCAGGAAGCCGACGAGCATGGCGAGCCCGCCGAAGGTGGTGACCGTCAGTGCTTGGAGTGCCGATCGACGGTTCTGCTTGCGCTCGCTGCCGTGGCCGATCAACAGGTAGGAGAAGACGGTGGTCAGCTCCCAGAAGACGTAGAGCACCACCAGGTCGTCGGCGAGGACGAGTCCGAGCATGGCTCCGGCGAACGCCAGGAGGTTGCCCGCGAAGCGCCCCAGGAGGGGGGTGTCGTCGGAGAAGTACCGCGTGCAGTAGAGCAGTACCAGTGCCCCCACCCCGGCGGCGAGCACCACCATGAGCAGTCCGAGTGCATCCCAACGGAACGCCAGCGACACGTCGTAGGCCGGAAGCCAGGGCAGTGAGGAGGTTCCGGACCCGCCGGCCGCCGCATCGCCGCAGCGGGTGATCGCCCATGCCAGGGCGACGGCCGGCGGCACCGCCAGTACGGAGAACGCCCTGGTTCCCAGCCGCGCCACGAGGGGGCGCGCACAGACGGCGACGAGGAAGTGGGCGAGGATCAACGCTGCCATACGGCTCCGGAGCCCGGCCCGCTGCCGCCGACGATCACCACAATGAGGACAGAAGGCACGCAATATAGCTATAAGGAGGCGCACCGCTTGCCGTGTCGGCGCGCCGACAATCCGTCGACCGAGCCCCAGGTCTCCCCTGCTGGCCCAGTGCGGCGGCCCCCACGGGTCGCGGATCGGCCGGCAAGGACCGAGCCGCGAGACGACGACGGTGGCTCCCCGAGGGTTCGACCGGCGCTGGGGTGCCGGTCCAGGGCGGCGCCCGGTGCGCCATGGGGAATAGGCCGAGCCATGGCCAGGTTGTTCGTTGCGCAACTAACGAAAAGACCCGGAGAGAGCGTTCCTCATGGCCTTTGAACTCGGCATCTACCACTTCGGCGAACTCACGCCGAACCCTACGACCCAGCAGCCCCCCACCCCGGGCGTACGCCTGCGGGAGCTGGTGGAGCAGGCGCGGGCCGCCGACGAGGCGGGGCTGGACGTGTTCGCGGTGGGTGAGCACCACCGTACGGACTTCGCCGTCTCCAGCCCCGCCGTGGTTCTCGCCGCCATGGCCGAGCACACCCGTACGATCCGGCTGTCGAGCGCCGTGACCGTGCTGAGCTCGGACGATCCGGTCCGGGTGTTCCAGCAGTTCGCCACCCTCGACCTGCTCTCCGGTGGGCGGGCGGAGATCATCGCCGGTCGCGGCTCCTACGTGGAGTCGTTCCCGTTGTTCGGCTACGACCTCAATGACTACGCGCACCTCTTCGCGGAGAAGCTCGACCTCCTGCTGCGACTGCGCGAGGAGAACCCGATCACCTGGCAGGGCTCCCTGCGGTCATCCCTGACCGAGGGCGACATCACTCCGCGACCGGAGCGCGAGCTGCCGGTCTGGGTCGCCGTGGGCGGCACGCCCGCTTCGGTGGTGCGCGCAGGCCGACTGGGACTGCCCCTGTCGCTGGCGATCATCGGCGGCAGCTACCGCCAGTTCGCGCCGTTCGTCGAGCTCTACCGGGCCACGGCGGCCGAGGCGGGACACGACCCCGCCCAGCTGAAGGTGTCGATCAACTCGCCCGGTTTCGTGGCCCCCACCCACCGTGAGGCCATCGAGGTCTCCCACCCGTACTTCCAGGCGGGCTGGATGGCCAACCACCACCAGCGCGGACAGGGCGTCCCCATGCCGAAGATGGCCTACGAGGCGCAGTCGACCCCCGCCGGCGCGTTCTTCCTCGGCAGTCCGCAGGAGATCATCGACAAGATCATGGCGCAGTACGAGCTGTTCCAGCACGACCGCATGATGATCCAGTTGGGCTTCGGCGATGTGCCGCAGAAGGAGATGATGCAGGCCATCGAGCTGCTGGGCAGCGAAGTGGCACCGGTGGTCCGTCGGGAGATCGCGGCGCTGGAGTCGACCCGGCCCCTCGCACCGGCCGGAGAGGTGACCCGATGACCGCGGCCCTGCGGGTGGTGGCCGTGGTGGGCAGCGTGCGCTCGCCGTCGAAGACCACCTCACTGGTGGAGCTGATGCTCCAGACCCTGGCATCGCACACCGAGATCGAGTCGCAGCTCATCGAGTTGCACGCGCTGGGACCCGGGTTCACCGACGCGGCCGAGCGGGATGGCATCGGCGGCGAGGTGGAGAAGGCACTGAGGGCGGTGGAGGAAGCCGATCTGGTCATCGCGGCAACGCCGGTGTTCCGAGGCTCGTACACGGGCCTGTTCAAGCACTTCTTCGATCTGGTCGACCAGTACGCGCTGGCAGCGAAGCCCGTGATGCTGGCCGCGACCGGAGGCAGCGATCGACACGCCCTGGTGATCGAGCACGCCATGCGCCCCCTGTTCGGATTCCTCCAGGCGTGGACCGCACCCGCGGGCGTGTACCTCAGCTCGGGGGACTTCGACGGCACCACCATCCTCAATCCCGAGGTCTACGAGCGCGTCGAGATGGCCGTGGCGGATGTCGTGCCGGTCGCCCGGGCTCTCACCACGCTCAGGGGCGCGAGCGTCGGCTGACACCTTCACACCACGTTTGACGGGGTGCACAGACCCTCAATATAGTTAGTTGCTGAACTAATTATATTGAGGGTTGTGGCCGTTTGGACTCTGGTTGCTTCCAGCCCCCTCGTCAGCCTCCCCAGCCCTCACACGGCGCTCGGAGCACGGCTGAAGTCGCTCCCCCAGACCCCTCGGACCGTCGAGTCCGCATCGACAAGGAAATGCAGACATGACCGAAACAGCGCACAGCGCCCTGCGCCCCGCGAGCGGCTCCCCTCCACCGCCACGGGAGCGGTCGGCGCTCGCAGCGCTCCTGCTACCGGTCGTCATGGCCGTGGCGATCGGATCGGTCTTCATCGGCGTGTACCTGTCCGCCTTCCACGCCCCCGTACCGCGGGATCTGCCCGTCACCGTGGTCGGCACCGCGGCGACGGCCCAGACCGTGCAGGACCGGCTCGATGCCAGGAGCCCGGGTGGCTTCCACATCGAGCGAACGGCCGACACCGCCGCCGCACGAGCCGCGGTGGAACACGGCGACACCTTCGCCGCCTATCTGCCCCATGCTCCCGGCACCGGATCCAGCGGGCCCCAACTGCTCCATGCCGGCGCCCACGGCCCCGCGGTGGGTTCGGTACTGCTCGATGCCTTCGGACAGTTGGCGGAGGACGACGGACGGGAGCTGGAGTCGACCGATCTCGTACCGGCGTCCGCCGATGACACCCGCGGGCTCTCCGTCTTCTACACGACCTTCGGCCTGGTGCTCGCCGGCTATCTCTTCGGAATCATGACGTTCCAGTTGGCGCCCGGGATATCACCGGCCCGACGGCTGGCCGGTCTCGCCGCGTTCGGCGGTGTGGGCGGTGTCGCGGTGGCCTCCATCGTCGCCGCCTTCGGGGCCCTACCCGCCCCCTTCCTCGGAGTGGCGGGCCTGGTCGCCCTGGTCGCGCTCGCCGTCGGCGCCTCCACGATGTTGCTGGTCCGGGGCTGGGGGGTGGTGGGGTCGAGCCTTGCCGCCGTCATCTTCATGACCATCGGGAATGCCACCAGCGGCGGCAGTCTGCCGGCCCAGTTCCTGCCGGACTGGCTGCAACCGTTCTCCACCGCCCTTCCCGTGGGAGTGGGCGTACGCGCCGTCAACGGCCTCGCCTACTTCCACGGCGACGGAGTGGCCTCAGGTGTGGTGATCCTGGTGCTGTGGACGATGGCGGGCGTCCTGGGCCTCCTGCTCGTGGAGCGCGCCCGACAGCGACGACGCACCAACTGAGACCGGCCCCGGGTATGCCACTGCCCGCCGCATGGATGCGGCGGGCTGTGGC